>CAVTQE010000033.1:0-41686 GCA_963736755.1 uncultured delta proteobacterium
GACGGAGATCGGGGACTGGTGCTATCCCTTGATGAGGCTGAATGGTGGAAAAGGGATACGAAGCAACTTCTGCTTTAGCGGCAGTGAGGGCGTTGAAAATAGTTGACTTGCCCGCATTGGGCAAGCCAACTATTCCACATTTAAAACCCATTTATTTCCTTTTAACGCGTTCTTTGTAAATCAAACTCCCATAACCAAGGAGCATTGTGAGTTACCAAAATTACTTCTTCGGTATCCGCATGCCGTAAAAGGATCTCCAAACAAAAATTAACGCGATAACAAAAAAGATCGATCCTACCCAGCCGGCTTTGCCCTGCATACCCGGAGCAATGGCAATCTCCATCGCCAGGAGCCCGAACAGGGTGGTGAACTTGATGATCGGGTTCAAAGCTACCGAGGAGGTATCTTTGTACGGGTCGCCGACCGTGTCGCCCACGACTGCCGCGGCATGCAGATCCGTACCTTTCTCTTTCAGGTCGACCTCGACCACCTTTTTGGCATTGTCCCAGCAGCCGCCGGCATTGGCCATGAAGAAGGCCTGGAAGAGACCGAAAACGGCGATGGACAGCAGGTAGCTGACGAAGAAAGAAATGGGGGCACCCGCAAAAATCTTGTCTTGACCGGTTAACGTGGCCATATCGCCCGTAGGTGCGGAGAAGAAGGCAAAGGCCAAAGCAAAACAGAAGATGGCGATGAAGATGTTGATCATACCCTTCTGGGCATACTGGGTACAGATCTTCACGACCTCTTTCGAACTCTCGGTCGAAGCGGATAAGCTGGCGTTTTCATCCAGCTTAATATTGTTCTTGATGTACTGCACGGCCTGGTAGGCGCCCGTGGTAACGGCCTGGATGGAAGCGCCGGTGAACCAGTAGATGACCGCACCGCCGCAGATCAAGCCGAGCAGGGTGTAGGGATTGAGCAAATTGAGGATAGATTCCGGTTCTACTTGAAGCTTCTCTTTAATGAGCAGGATGAGCGAGAAGATCATGGTGGTGGCTCCGACAACGGCCGTACCGATAAGAACCGGTTTCGCGGTGGCTTTGAAGGTGTTGCCGGCGCTGTCATTTTCCTCAAGATACTGTTTGCCGACATCAAAGCGCGGTTTAAAGCCGAAGTCCTTCTCGATTTCTTTTTCAACATTGGGAATGGATTCAATCAGGGAAAGCTCGTACACGCTCTGGGCGTTGTCCGTAACCGGACCATAGCTGTCGACCGCGATGGTGACCGGTCCCATGCCCAGCATGCCGAAAGCCACCAGACCGAAGGCAAAGACCGACGGATAGATCATGAATTCGGCCAGTCCCATGGTGCTGGTTATGTAGGCGAGGAACATGAGCCCGAAGACCGCCATGCCGAGCCAGAAGGCGCTAAAGTTACCGGCCACCAGACCGGAGAGGATATCGAGAGAGGCGCCGCCTTCACGGGCCGCGGTAACGACCTCTTCGCAATGTTTGGACTTGGAGCTGGTAAAGATCTTGACAAACTCCGGAATGACGGCCGCGGCGAGCGTACCACAACTGATGATGACCGAGAGCTTCCACCACAGGCCGTTGGGAAGGGCGCCCAGCTGCCATTTGCTCGCGGCAAAGGTTACGGCGATGGAAACGAGCGACGTAATCCAGACCAACGTGGTCAGAGGGTGCTCGAAATCGATCTTCTCCTTACCCCCCTGCGTGGCGCGGGTGAGGGCACCATTGATCCAGTAGGAGCCAATGGACGTGAGCGATCATAAGGACACGCATGACGAATACCCAGACCAGGAGCTCAGCTTGAAAGGCCTGATAGTCCGTACCTTTAGTGCAGGCCAACACGATGAAGCTGATGATGGCAACACCGGTAACGCCATAGGTTTCAAAACCGTCCGCCGTGGGGCCCACACTGTCGCCAGCATTGTCGCCGGTGCAGTCCGCGATTACGCCGGGGTTGCGCGGGTCGTCTTCTTTGATGGTGAAGACGATTTTCATCAGGTCGGAGCCGATATCAGCGATCTTGGTAAAGATACCGCCGCAGATACGCAGGGCCGAAGCGCCCAGTGATTCGCCGATGGCGAAACCGATAAAGGCGGCACCGGCCACTTGGCGTGGCAGGAACACGAGAATAAGGAGCATCATGATAAGTTCGACGCAGACCAGCAGCACGCCGATGGACATGCCGGCGGTCAGGGGGATGTCGAGGAGTTTGCTCGGTTTGCCTTCCAGCGAAGAGAAGGCCATTCGGCTGTTGGCCAAAGTGTTCATGCGGATGCCGAACCAGGCCACGCCGTAGGAGCCCAGGATACCAACGATGGAGGCGCCCAGGACAATGGCGACGTCCCCGAGGGGCATCTCTGACAACACGCGGAAATAATAAAAGATACAGATGCCGATGATGATCTCCAGGCCTAACAGGAATTTGCCCTGCTGGATCAGATACGTCTTACAGGTCTGGAAGATGATCTCCGAGACATCCAGCATGCACTTGTGGGACGGGATCTTCTTGACCTTGGAATACATATACACGCCGAAAAGCATGCCCAAGATACAAATCAAAAATCCCCAATACAGCAGGTTATTCTGAGCCGGACTAAGATCCGGAATTTTCAGGTCTGCTTCACTGGCAAAAAGCGGTGTTGCCATTAATAAAAAAAGCAGGCTTGAAATAATACTACTTGCGAAGCGGGTTATCTTTTCTCGTGAAACCATTTCATCTTCTCCTTTCTAATTACTAAGCACCTAAAAAACAAAGAGCCACTTACAGTTTTCGGTTGAAGCGATTCATGGCCTGAGCAGTACCTTCTAACATGATCGTCTTTACTGCTTCCTTGGCCTGATCAAGAAGAATGTTCACATTCTTCTTTTCCCGTTCATCAAAATCGGCTAAGACATAATCCTTTCCCTCCCCTTTCTTTTCAGGACGGCTAATGCCCAGCCTAACCCGGATGAACTCGCTTTTTCCCAAGCTTTCGATTATTGATTTTACTCCTTTATTGCCGGCGTCACCTCCTTTGTCTCGAATTCTCATTTGTCCAAAATTTAAATCCAGATCATCGTGGATGATGATCACCTTGTCCGTTTCAATCCGAAAAAAATTTTTTAACCTTACAACCGCCTCACCACTTAAATTCATAAAAGTCTGGGGCTTCGAAAGAACAACTTTTTGGTCGCTCCAACTCCCTTTACCCCATGTAGCCATCATCCTCTTTTTATCGAGAGGAATGGATAACTCTTTCGAGAGTTGGTCGATTACTCGAAACCCAATGTTATGGCGAGTAAATTTAAATTTTCGACCAGGATTACCAAGACCAACAATTAACCACACGGAACTAATTTGTTTTACGAATTTTTATCAGGCTTCTGACTCTTTAGTTTTATCCTCTTTTTCGGCCACAGCTTCGCCCTCTTCAACTACCTCCTCTACCACTTTTTCCACTTCTAACTTCGGGCTTAAAACAGTAACAACGGTTTGTTCTCCGGAAGAGAGGACTTCAATGCCTTCTGGGACCGCAATATCCCTTACATGAATTGATTCTCCCATCAACAGACTACTGACGTCAACTTCAAACCGGTCAGGGATAGCAAGGGGCATACACCGAATTTCCAGTTCCCTTTCAACCTGCTGTAATATCCCTCCGAGTTTTACTCCTTCCGCTTTGCCGATTAATTCAATGGGAACTGCTACCGTTATTTTCTTTTCCAAATCAATTTTTTGGAGGTCAATATGGATAACATCCCGCTTTATCAAATCGACTTGGAAGTCTCGGATCATCGCTACCTGGGGGCCTATGTCTTCCTTTCCCTCAACCGTGAGGTTAATGATGATGTTCTCTCCCACCTTTCCCTTCAATGCTTTCTTAAATTCTGTTTGGGTTATCGTCAAGGGGATTGAGTCTACCTTGGGGCCATAAAAGACTCCAGGAATTAATCCCTTTTGGCGGCACCGATGGGCAGGCCCTTTGCCGGTTTCTTCTCGTAATTGGACTTTTAAATCTATTCGTTCCATCTTTTTCCCTTTATATAAACCTTATATAAATAAAGCACTCACTGACTCATTATAGTGGATTCTCCGAATTGCTTCACTGAGCAGTCCCGCCACTGACAATACCGTTATCTTGTTACTTTTTTTCTTTTCTTCGGTTAAAGGAATCGTGTTGGTAACAATAACTTCTTTAATGACCGAGTTTTCAAGCTTTTTTATCGCGTTGCCAGAAAGTACCGCGTGGGTGCAGCACGCATAAACCTCTTGAGCCCCATCATCTTTGAGGGCTTGGGCTGCCTGGACAATTGTCCCTCCGGTATCAATCATATCATCAATGATAATAGCGCGTTTACCCTCCACCTCTCCGATAACATGCATAATTTCAGAGACATTCGGTGCAGGTCTTCTTTTATCGATGATTGCCAGCCTCGCATTGAGTTTCCCGGCAAAATCCCGGGCCCTTTCTACCCCACCGGTATCCGGTGATACAATCACTAAGTCATTTAAAAATTTTTCCTTAACATATTGATAAAGAACCGGGGTACTGTAAAGATGATCAACCGGAATATTAAAAAACCCTTGAATCTGACCAGCGTGCAGTTCCATCGTAAGTACCCGGTTTGCTCCGGCAACTGATATAAGGTCTGCCATCAGTTTGGCGCTGATGGGCGCACGAGAAGAGACCTTCCGATCTTGCCGGGCATAACCATAATAAGGAATTACTGCGGTAATCCGAGCCGGTGATGCCCTTTTTAAGGCATCTAACATGATCAGCATTTCCATTATGTATTCATTTGCCGGGGTACAGGCCGACTGAACAATAAAAACATCCATCCCGCGAACATTTTCGCAAATATCAACCGAAATCTCTCCATCGCTAAATTTTTTTAAAGAAGCATCTCCCAAGGGAATATGGAGGAGATCACACATCTCTTGAGCCAAAACAACATTGGAACTTCCGCTAAATATCTTCAGTCTATCCAACATGTTAACCAAAGTCTCCCTTTCTCTCCTAAAGGATTGATCCCGCCTTTAAAATGATCGCTGGATAACTAACTTAAAAATCTTATCTTTTTTAAAAACCAGCTCAATCGTTTCAAATTTCAATAATATTTAAATATAAAAGACTTTTTATTATTTCATAAAAAATAAAAAATCAAGTCTTTTTTGTTTGCTGGGTTATCGGTTGAATTTAGGGTTCAAGAGATTAAAATTATTAATTTTCGAAATAGGTAACAGATCGTTACGAAAAAAATTTGCCAATTTTTTTATTAGTTTTTTTGTTTAAAAAATAATTTCTTTGGGAGAAAAAACGAGAAAAATAGTGAAGGGAAAATTATTAAATCATATAGGTTGATTATTGAAAATATTTTTTGGTTTTATTTTGGGCAAAAATCTTTGGCCTTAAAATAAAGTTTTTCTCTTTCTCATTTACCAAAACACAATTTTTCACCCTTGTGAAAAAACTTAAAAAGAAATTCCTGCCTTGGTAGTCACAATGCAGGAATTTCTTTTCACTCATCGGTAACTTCCAAAAAATTTGAAAAGGACGTGAGGAATGGGATCAGGGAATAAAAGGGAAGTCCCGTAAGCTCCTCAAGCCCTTCTTTAGTCTAAATATCCTTTTACCTTCATATACTCAGCATTGAGAATCGCCGCACCGGCAGCTCCCCGGATAGTATTATGGCTTAAGACCAAAAACTTATAGTCAAGAATGGAGCATTTTCTGATCCGTCCCACCACACAAGCCATCCCTTTTCCCTCGTCGCGATCAAAGCGGGGCTGAGGCCGATCATTTTCTTCCCTGACCACAATTGGCTGAGGTGGTGCAAAAGGAAGATCAAGCCCCTTGAGAGGGTTGTAAGTCCTAAGGGTTGCGATCAACTCCTCGCGGGATGGTTTTGCTTTCATTTCGACGCTGACGGTTTCCAGGTGGCCGTCTTTCACGTTAACCCGGTTGCAGCTTGCGCTGATGAGCATGTCCGCCATGACAAATCGGTTGTTTTTAACCGTACCCAAAATCTTTTGCGGCTCAGTCTCTAACTTTGTCTTCTTCACCGCCGATATAGGGGACTACATTGTCAAGAATATCCAATGAAGCAACACCAGGATATCCGGCTCCACTTAAGGCCTGCATCGTGGTAACCACAATCTTTGTGACCCCATATTTCTTATGCAGGGGCGCAACCCCCATCACCAGGCCAATCGTTGAACAATTCGGGTTAGTAACAATAAAACCATTTGACCCAATTCTTTTTTTCTGCGCGGAAATTATTTCCAGGTGATCGCCATTGATTTCAGGAATAAGAAGCGGGACATCGTCATCCATCCGATGGTTTTTAGAATTACTGCTTACCACATACCCTGCGCAGGCAAATTTTTCTTCTACTGGTCCTGCCACGCTCGAATCGAGGGCAGAAAAAACAACCCGGCAGTCCAGGTCAGGAGTACATTCCTTCACTTCCATCCCTGCCACGTCTTGAGGAATGGGGGTTTCGAGCTTCCACCTTCCGACCATACTTTCTTGATAAGTTTTACCCGCACTCCTTTCAGAAGCTGCCAAAGCAGAAATTTCAAACCAGGGATGGTTTTCCAGGAGCTGGATAAACCTTTGTCCTACCATCCCCGTTGCTCCTAAAATCCCAACTTTTATTTTTTTCATCCTTTACTCCTTGCGACAAAATACTTATAAAATTTTTTGATTTTCTAAAACCACCTTAAGCTTTTCTCTATTTTTGGGGTCCATCGTGCACAGGGGAGAGCGAAAAACCTCTTTAACCATTCCCAACATCGCCAGAGCAGTTTTAATGGGAATAGGATTCGTCTCAATAAAAAGCGCTTTAAAAAGAGGTAATAAGAGATAGTGGTATTCCCGAGCTTCGTCCCATTTTCCCTTCAAGGCGCGTTGAACCATATCTGAAACCTGCCGAGGAACAATATTGCTTGCTACGGAAATAACTCCATCACCACCAAGAACCATAAGCGGTAACGTCAAGTTATCATCGCCACTTAACACCGTAAACCCTGCTGGCCGTCGGCTTAAAACATCCATCATCTGGGGGATACTCCCGGAAGCTTCTTTTACTCCAATAATATTTTTATGTTCTGCCATCCTCAGAAGGGTATCAGTTTCGATATTTATTCCTGTTCTTCCGGGGATGTTATAAATAATCATCGGCAGATCAACTGCTTCGGCAATAGCAATGAAATGTTCATAAAGCCCTTTTTGAGTAGGCTTATTATAATAAGGAGCCACTTGAAGGCTGGAGTGCGCACCAGCTTTCAAAGCGTGTCGAGTAAGAAGTATTGCCTCGTCAGTGGAGTTGCTTCCCGTTCCCGCGATAACGGGAACCCGCCCCCGGGCTTCATCAATAACAATGTCAATCACCTGATTGTGTTCTTCGTAGGTGAGCGTTGGGCTTTCTCCCGTCGTTCCGCAAGGAACGATACCGGAGATACTATTTTCGATCTGAAAGTTTACTAATTTTCTTAACGCCTTTTCATCAATATTCCCCTTTTCGTCAAAAGGGGTGACGATAGCGGTTATGGCTCCTTGGAGCATCATTTTTCCTCCTTTGAAAAATTTTTCTTTAATATCATTAGAAAAAATTCTTTTCAACAAAAAATGATTAATTTCGTCTTTTTTAAGAAAAAAAGTTTTTAGGGGACGACAAGAGTCTCCTCTGGCTTTATTATGAGCAGAGTATAGTGAGTAAGGTCTAAATATTTTTTTGCCGCTCTTTGGACATCTTTTACAGAAACCTTGAGTATTTTATCAAGGTACGTCTCAGAGTAATCGTTCCCCAAGCCATAACGTTCGTTGAATCCCATCTCTGCAGCTATAGACGCATTGGTCTGGTGTTCGATGCTAAAATTTCCCACCAAATAGTTTTGGGCTCGTTCTAATTCTTTCGGGCTTACTTTTTCCTCGGTAATCTTTTGGATTTCTTTTTTTATTCCTTCAATGGCTTTTTCCACCTTGGAAGGTTCACAGCCAATATAAAAAGCAATATATCCTGGGTCAATCCCCTCCCAAGCAAAGGAGGTTACCACATAGGCCAAGCTCTGCTTATCACGAAGCTCGGTAAAAAGCCTGCCTCCCTGACCGGCAAGAATTGTGTTTAACACATCCAAGGAATACTTATCAGGATTTTTTATATCTACCCCGGGAAATCCCAACATCACCTGAGCTTGGGCTTTTTTCCCTTGTTTTATTTCTTTTTGGCGAATAACAACAGACTGTGGTTCTTGGGATACTGTTGGGTAAGCACAAGGCAGATCTGAAAATCCATGAAAAAGAGCCTCGACCATTTTCTTGGCTTTATCTGCCTTCACATCTCCCACAATAGTGATAACCAGGTTTTTGGATCGCGCTAAACTACCATAGTATTTCTCCAACTCCGGGGAAGTCAGTTTGCTTACAACGTCTTTTGTTCCCAAAGCATCCATTCCATAGGGATGGTTTTCAAAAAAGAAAGCATCAAAATTTTTGCGGATAAAAGAAAAAGGCTGATCTTTCTCCTGCTCGATGGCTGCTATGATATCTGCTCGTTTCTTCGCTAACTCTTCTTCTGGAAAAGAAGGATTGATAAGAACATCAGAAAATAACTCTAATCCCTGCTCAAAAAACTGACTGAGAATTGTGCAGGAAACTCCAAAGCTGTTCCGCCCTGAAAATCCGCTCACCCCTCCGGCCATTGATTCAATTTCCTTCGCAATGTCGAGTGCTGAACGCTTCTTCGTCCCCTTAGTAAGCATTTCAGCAATAAAATTGTTAATTCCATTGTTCTCTTTTTTTTCAAAGCGAACGCCGCCCAAAAAAACTGCCTGCATTGAAACTATGGGTAAATTCCGATTTTCCCGAACAATCAAGGTAATTCCATTGGGGAGGATAAATTTTTGGGTTGCCGGAGAAGCGGTGGCCGAAGAGAATACGGATGGCTTTTCCAGCTGAGCAATTGAGTCCTTAATCTCCTCGTATGTTATAGGAGAAGTCTCCTTTTCCGGAACAAGCAGTCCAATGGTTGCGTTTTGGGGAGTAAGATACTTCTGCGCTACTTTAATAATATCCTGAGCAGTTACCTGATTTATCCGTTCCACATATGTTTGTTCAAAGGCCACATCTCCCACAACAGTTTCAAAATAACCGAGCTGGCGCCCTTCACCCTGAATGGTTTGTTGACTATAGAGAAAATCGCTTGTTAGTTTGAGTTTGGCCTTTTGAATTTCTTCTGAAGACGGTGGTTCATCCTGAATCCGGTAAAGCTCTTGAAAAATTTTTGTTAAGGCCGGCTTAGCCTTATCCCCCTCCAACAGGCATCCGATCATCAAGACCCCTGGATCCTTGGGAGTATATGAGGAAGCATCAATAGAATTTACCAACCCTGCCTCTGATTTTACCTTTTGGTAAAGGCGGGATGATTCACCATCTCCAAGGATTGAAGCCAATACATCCAGCGGATAGAGATCGTTGTGGTTAATGGCAGGAATATGAAACGCCATTTCAAGATAAGTTTTTTGAACATCCTCCGGTAAAATGACGCTCCGCATTTCTCTTTGCGGAGGCTCGGCAGGCCTGTTTGGAGTCGCCTTGATATGAGAAGTAAAATTCAAAAAAGCTTTTTTTATGGCAGCCATGGCCTCCTCTGGCCTGAAATCTCCGGTTACCACGAGAGACATGTTATCCGGAGTATACCATTTACGAAAATATTCCATCACCTTTGCCCGATCAAAACTTTGCACCGTCTTTTCAAAACCGATGATCGGCCGTTGGTAAGGATGAACCGTATAGGCAGCGGAAAAAAGTGCTTCATCGAGCTTGGTCGAAGGCTGATCAGTCCTCATTCTGACCTCTTCCAGAACGACCTCTTTCTCTCTTTTAAGTTCTTCGGGATCAAAGGAGGAGTTTTGAATCGCATCCGCCATAATATCCAAGCCAGAAGGAAAATACCGGCTCGGGATCACCAGATAAAAGACTGTCTCATCATAAGAAGTAAAGGCGTTAATATCACCCCCAGCCGTCTCGACCTCCCGAGCGATCTCGCCTACTTTCCTTTTCGCAGTGCCTTTAAAGAGCATATGTTCAATAAGATGGGTTATGCCCGCCTCTTTATCCTGTTCATCCGCGCTGCCAACTTTAATCCACATTTGAAAGGAAACAAGGGGAGAAGAATGGTTCTCTTTTAAAATTACTGTTAAGCCATTATCCAACGTATGCTTTTGGATCGGGGAATTTCCCCAGCTCGGTATTACCCACAACATGCTTACCCATAAGGTTAAACAAAGAATTATCCTTTTTTTAACCGAGGGAAAAAACAACCTGTTTTGCATTGTGTACCTCTGTTTTAAAATAATGAGAAATTGACGATTTTTCAGATAGACTCTTTAACAATAAAGAAGGTTCGGAAAAAAAGAAGAAGGTATGGATAAAATGGGGAACAAAAATTCATTTCTGTTTCTCAGAATGAGCAATTTTGTCCAAAATCCCATTAATAAAAGAAGCGGATTTTTCAGTGCCAAATTTTTTCCCCAATTCAATGGCTTCGTTTATGCTCACTTTAGAAGGAATATCCTTGCACCAGAGGATTTCAAAAATTCCTATCCGCAAAATATTTCGATCTACTGATGAGAGCCGCTCCAAAGCCCAATGCTCTGAATAATCCTTTAAAAGCTGGTCTATTTCCCCCTGGTATTGTCCGACTCCTTGGACCAAACGGTTGGCAAAGTCATCTACTGTTTTGTGGGAGGCAAGGTGGGTAAAGAACAAAGGAACAACTTCCTTTTCCCGCTGGTTGGTAAATTCCATTTGGTAGAGAATCTGTAAGGCAAGTTCTCGGGATTTTCTTCGACTTGTTGCCAATTTGTAATCTTTAGATTTAAAAGAGCTCAAGAACAGGGAGCGTTAATGAAAAGCAAAAAATTACGTGAAGGATCAACCTAACCCCGCAACACAAACGTAATTCTTAGTGCTAACCCCAGTGAGATATTTACGAAACATTTTTAAAAAGGTTTACTATTTCCACGGCCGCATTAGCGGCGTCAAAGCCTTTGTTGCCCGCTTTGGTGCCTGAGCGTTCGATTGCTTGTTCAATATTTTCCGTAGTGAGTACTCCAAAAATAATGGGGGTGCCAGTATCCAGACCAACCGAGGCGATTCCCTTGGATACCTCAGCAGCAATATACTCAAAGTGCGGAGTATCACCCCGAATAATCACCCCCAGACATATAATTGCATCGTATTTTTTGGTAAGTGCTAACTTTTTCGCAGTGAGAGGTATCTCAAATGAGCCGGGGACCTTAAAAACATTAATATCAGCTTCGTTTGCTCCATGACGAAGAAGTGCATCGATCGCTCCCCCAACCAGTTTCTCTCCGATAAAGTCATTGAAACGGCTCACAATGATTCCAAATTTTAATCCTGAAGCATCCAGGTTTCCTTCAAATATTTTCGGCATGGGTATTCTCCTCTATGCGTTAATGAGATCTAACAGATGCCCCAACTTGTCCCTTTTTGTTTGAAGATAACGGAGGTTATCTTCATTCGGGGGGATCACGATGGGGACTCGTTCCTCAATCGTGAGACCATAGCCTTGAAGCCCAATGATTTTCTTCGGGTTATTGGTCATGAGACGAAGCCGCCTGATTCCCAGATCTCTCAAAATCTGAGCTCCAACTCCGTAGTCCCGCAAGTCAGCTTTAAAACCAAGGGCTTCATTTGCCTCCACCGTATCATGTCCGCAATCCTGGAGAGCATACGCCTTACATTTATTTACCAGCCCAATACCCCTTCCTTCCTGTCGCATATACAAAATTGCACCCTTCCCTTCTTTCTGGATCATCTTCATCGCTGCCTGAAGTTGAGCACCGCAATCACAACGCCGGGAACCCAAAGCATCGCCGGTTAAACATTCAGAGTGAGCGCGGACCAAGACAGGCTCATCAGCCTCCCATTCTCCTTTAACCAAAGCCACATGGTAAGAGCTATCCAGCTCATTTTCGTAAATAATTGCTTTAAACTCTCCCCCGTAACTGGTCGGCAAATTCGTAGTAACAATCCGTCTTACTAGAGACTCTTTTTTGATTCGGTAGGTTATAATGCTTGCCACCGTAACAATTTTTAGGTTATGTTCAGTGGCGAATTTTTCTAAATCCGGCATGCGAGCCATGCTTCCATCATCTTTCATAATTTCGCAGATAACCCCGGCTGATTTTAATCCCGCCAACCGGGACAAATCCACCGAACCTTCAGTCTGTCCGGTTCTTTTCAACACTCCTCCCCGCTTTGCCTGTAAAGGAAAAATATGGCCCGGTCGCACCAGATCATCGGGACGGGCATCATCAGCAATTGCTGTAAGAATCGTATTAGCCCGGTCGTGCGCTGAAATCCCGGTCGTAACCCCTCGCCGCGCATCAACAGAAACCGTGAATGCGGTGGTAAAAGGCGAGGTATTATTATCGACCATCATGGGAATATCGAGTTGTTTAAGCTTTTCTTCGGTCAAGGTAAGACAAATAAGGCCTCGGCCATATTTCGCCATAAAATTGATGGCCTCTGGGGTGACTTTCTCCGCAGCCATGGTAAGGTCACCCTCATTTTCCCGGTCTTCATCATCGCAAAGAATCACCATCTTCCCGAGTCTAATATCATTAAGCGCTTCTTCAACAGTACAGATTGGCATGTCAAAATTCCTTCCATTCTTCAAAATTCAAACAACAAAAAGTTGGCAATTTAAATAATTTACTATAACCATCAAAAAAATCAAGTAAATCCATGTTTATTCAAAAAATTATAATCAATTGAGGAAGATTCTCCTTTTTCTTTGGAGATTAACCCTGACTCTTTCAGAAACTTTTCCACGTATTTTCCAATGAGATCGGTCTCAATATTGACCTCATCTCCAACTTTCCTTCTGCCAATGGTGGTGATCTGAGCAGTATGGGGGATAATATTCACCGAAAAAGTATTACCCGTAACTTTGTTAATAGTGAGACTTATTCCATCCAAACCCACCGAACCCTTTTCAATTAAATACGGAGAAATTCCTTTGGGCACCTCGATCGAAACTACGAGGGAATTTTCCTTTTTGTCGATAGATTTAATTGTCCCAACTCCATCTATGTGTCCGGTTACTAAGTGTCCACCTAAACGATCAGAAATTCTCAAGGCCCGCTCGAGATTGACAAAATCTCCCCGTTTCCTTTTCTGCAGGGTAGTTCTTTCCAAAGTTTCCGGCGACACGTCAACCGTGAATTTTTGCTTATCTAATTTCACGACCGTAAGGCAAACCCCATCCACCGAGATGCTTGCCCCAATGTCTTGAGTATCTAAATCAAAATGAGAGGCAATCGTGAGTTGGAAGGAATTTTCCTTTTTCCCAATCTGAACAATTTCCCCTAAATCTTCAATCAAACCGGTAAACATTGTTTTTGCCTTTCACTTAATTACACTTTAATTAGCGCTTGGCAATGTTCTCGATTTCTAATAAGAATTGTGACCAGACCTTGTAAATATTATTCGACAAATCTTCTAACTGTGCCTCATCAAGCATAAATCCATATGCATGAACAAAGAAATGCCGGAAGGTTAGATATTCAAAAAGTTCATCAGACAGCCTCTCCGATATTATTCCAAGACGATACTGAAGCATTCAATAAATCCTTATGCCATGTTTCTGATTTGGGGAGTTCTATGTCTTTTATTTTGAATACCTGCTTCAGAATGTTCTCTATCCCATTATAAATATTATGAAGGAAGGTGGCCATTGCGGATAGTTCGATAATCGACTTCTCCGGTCTTGCGATAGCATCCGTAAGATTATTCAATGCCTTTTCAACATTCTCTTTTTCAGCAAGTATTTCTTTGGGTAGATTAGCCATAAATTTTTACACCAGTTTCTTCCACAAGATCATTGAAAAGGGACTTTTTTGATAAATCAACAAGATCAACCGGCTTTGGCAGATGTTTAAACAGCTCAGCGTAAAACTTAAAAAACATTCGAGGTTCAATCCCCTTGACGCCGATATCTATATCATGAGCTTCTCTGTCTTTGCCGATTGAAGAACCAAACAAGACAACAGAAGAAACCTTATACTTTTCAGCGCACTGTAAAATTATCTCTTTTTCCTTTTCGGTTATCATCGCATCACCTCTTTTAAGCAGATTTCAGGTAACATTCAAAGTAAATAAGTCCCGATCCTCAAGATTTGGGCGGCATCTTTTGCCTGCTGATGCCTATTACTATGTAAATGGTCAGTTTATTCAACATCTCAACATCCACAAACCTCTGTTTACATCTTTTTTGTATTTCATCTTTAACCCTTTTTAAACTCTCGATCCTTTCGATAGCCTTACATCCGCCTTGTGAGGTTGGGAGTGTTAAATAAAGATTTGCGTCCTGCCAAGTGGAATGAATAAACCCTTCCCTCGTTACTTTTTCGGTGTATCCTGTTAAGTCGCTTTTCTCAGTACCTGAAATATATCGGAAGGCTTGTTTCCCAAAGCATATAAGATGATGTATGTTCTTACGCTTAATGAATTTTAGTAAATTCTCACGTGCTTCATTTATCATGTGCGAGGCAAAATGTTCCTCAAAAATCGATCTTAGCTCCTCAGGGTCACGAGAGGGAAAGCTAAAAAAGGGATAAAAATAAAAAACAAAGGGACTCTCATATTCCAAATTGAAAAATATATCTCTGATGGTCTCAGGAAAATCATTTTTTCGTATCGTATCGTTATTAGGCAATGCAAACATTTTCGCATCCTTCATACTAAACCAGAAACGATTAACAGCTCTTCTCAGGAGATAAAAACATTCCCGTGATAACCGACTTAGGATGAGGATTAGAAAATAACAAAAGAACAGGTATTCTATTTCCCAGTTTTAATGGGCATAGTATTTCAGTTTTATAGGTTATTGTCTTTGTTTTATCATTCTTTTTAAAATAGTTTTTATTTCTTATAAATTCCTTTAAGGTCTCATTCTTATCCAAGTTTGAAACAATAGTATCATAATTCTTGCCCAACGGGTAACACTTCCATTCGTGGATCAACATTTTCATCTTACACCTAATTCAAAAAGCACCGCTGTCTACTTACGTTCCCTTTTTTATATACCCCTCAATCATCACGTCATCACCAAACCTTTGGGTGGTGATGTTATGAAGCACGAGAGCATCTTTCACTCTGGCAATTCCTTTACCACCCACCATCAACGGGGCCTGTTTCCCGCCGATTATTTTGGGGGCATAAAAAAATAAAACTTTATCAACGATCCCCGACTGAAGCGCCGAGGTATTGATCTCACTTCCCCCTTCAATCAACACGCTGGTGATCTCCTCTTTGCCCAGGATCTCCATGAGCAGACGGAGGTCAACCCGGTCCTTAGAAGGGATTACTAAAACCCGTGCTCCTTTTTTTTCGATCAGCGCGCGCTTTTTCAGAGGGGCTTTCGGAGTAGTGGCAATAATAGTCAGAGCTTGGGAGTTAAGGTTTAAAACTTTAGCTTTGGGAGAAATGCTTAGAGTTGAGTCAACAACTATGCGAATCGGGTCTTTTCCCTTCCGATTTTTTAACCGGCAGGTAAGTTGAGGGTCGTCTTTTTTGACTGTCCCAATCCCTACCAGCACTGCGTCAACCGCACTCCGTAACTGGTGAACATACTCACGGGATTTTTCATTCGTAATCCATTGTGAATCACCACTCTCTGCCGCGACTCTCCCGTCGAGACTAGCGGCTGCCTTCAGGATAACAAAGGGGCGCTTTGTAGTAATGTATTTGATAAACACCTCATTCAGTTTGCGGCATTCTTTTTCTAGAATTCCGGTCGCAACCTCAATTCCCGCTTCTTTTAGTCTTCTTATTCCCTTCCCACGCACTAAAGGGTTAGGATCCACCATTCCCACAAATACTTTCATTATTTTTTTTTGGATAATAGCATCCACACACGGTGGGGTCCTCCCAAAATGGCTGCACGGCTCTAAGTTCAAATAGAGTTCCGCTCCTTGGGCTTTGTTTCCTGCTTCCGTGAGAGCATTTATTTCAGCATGAGGAGTTCCGGCTTGGCAATGGAATCCTCGACCCACTATTGTGCCATTTTTAACGATCAAAGCCCCAACTAAAGGGTTTGGGCTGGTTTGGCCTTGTGCCTTTAAAGCCAGTTTAATGGCCAACCACATGTATTCTTCAGGAGTTTTTTTAAGGACAAGGTTTTGCAAGCGAGTAGATTGGTTAAGACTTTTTTTCTTTCTCACGGGTTCCGAGTAATTCCTTAACTTCACTCATAAAATCAGTGAGATCTTTAAAAGACCGGTAGACCGAAGCAAAACGGACATACGCAACTTCGTCCAACGCATGTAATTCCTGCATAATTTTTTCGCCAATAACCGAGGAGGGTAGCTCTTTTTCTCCTTTTTCCTGGAGAAATTCCTCAATCCTTGAAACGGTAGCTTCCATATCCTCTGCGCTGATCGGTCTTTTCTGACAGGCTTTTTGAATCCCCCCCAAAATCTTGTTCCGGTCAAAAGGTTCTCGACCCCCATCCTTTTTAATCACCATGGGCATAATCTCTTCGATCCGTTCGTGGGTAGTGAACCTCCGTTGACACGAAAGACACTCTCTGCGCCGGCGAATCACGCTTCCATCCTTACTCATCCGGGAGTCAATTACTTTGTTTTCCAAATGACGGCAAAAAGGACATTTCATGCCATAATCCTTTAAGAAAAATTTGGGTAATGAGGACTATAAAAGATTTAAATATCGAAAAATTTTAATATTGTCAACAGGAAAGAAGTTAGACAACATAAAAAAAATTTTCCACCAACCCACCTTGAAGCGAATATATAAAAATCCTTAGATAAAACTAGTGGTTCTTGTCGGGTGCTTTGCGGGACCATTTAAAAAAACCACAAAGGAAGCAAAATATTTTTTGATAGCTTTAGCTCAAACACGAAAAATGCTTGCATAAAATATTCCAATTTGAGATTTTACCTGTTGACTTTGTTGGCTTTATAGTATAATTTTTAAACAAAAACCCTGTCCTATAGTGATGAAGATTGTCGCAGTAATTCCTGCACGTTATCAGTCAAGCCGTCTCCCAGGCAAACCCCTTGCCGAAATAGCCGGAGAGCCAATGATTCGGTGGGTGTACGAACGAGCTCGAAAAGCTCAATTTATAGATGAGGTTTGGGTGGCAACGGATGACGAGCGGATACATAAGGTAGTAAAAAGTTTTGGTGGCAATGCACGGATGACTTCATCCGAACACCAGTCCGGAACCGACCGGATCGCCGAAATAGCCCGGCACATGGATTGGGATTTGGTGATCAATGTCCAGGGAGATGAACCACTCATTGATCCAGATATGATTGATGAAGTAATTTTATGCTTTAAAAATAACCCTTCGGTTTATATGGGTACATTGAAGCGAGAAATAAAAACTACTCATGAAGTCTTAAACCCAAATGTGGTAAAGGTCGTTACCGATAACGAAGGATATGCCCTTTATTTTTCACGTTCTCCTCTTCCTTTTTTGCGAACCCTTTGGAATACTATTCAAGAAATTGAGCACATACCCTTATCTTACCCTATCTTTAAACATATTGGGTTATATGGTTATACGAGGGATTTTCTCCTCCATTTTGCGAGCTTGAAGCCAACCCCATTAGAAAAAATCGAACACTTAGAACAACTGCGAGCCTTAGAACATGGCTATAAAATAAAAGTTGGGATAACCGAAAAAGATTCCCTCGGGGTCGACCACCCTGATGATCTGCAACGAGTTAGGACCCTGGTTAAACAGCAGGGGTTATCCTTTAATGTTCCATAGGAGACAGAGGTGATTAAGCCCAAATATATTTTTATTACTGGTGGAGTTCTCTCATCGCTTGGTAAGGGAGTTTCAGCTGCTTCGATCGGTGCCCTTTTGGAAGCGCGGGGCCTTACGGTTACTTTTTTGAAACTTGACCCCTATATCAATGTTGACCCTGGAACCATGAGCCCTTTTCAGCATGGCGAAGTTTTTGTAACTGATGATGGTGCAGAAACTGATTTGGATTTAGGCCACTATGAACGATATACCTCGACTCGGATGGGGAAAAAAAATAATTTTACCACCGGCCAAATTTACGATGCAGTAATCAATAAAGAAAGAAGAGGGGAGTATTTAGGGGGCACCGTCCAAGTTATCCCCCATATCACTGATGAAATTAAACAAAAGATCAGGGCAGTAGGTGGAGGAGCTGATATTGCTATTGTTGAGATCGGTGGCACGGTGGGCGATATTGAATCTCTCCCTTTCCTGGAAGCAATACGACAGCTTAAAACCGATCTTGGAAAAGAAAATGTCTTGTATGTGCACCTCACCCTCGTCCCTTATATTGGGACTGCCGGACAACTTAAAACCAAACCCACTCAGCATAGCGTGAAAGAGCTCCTGGAGATCGGGATTCAGCCCGATATTCTTATATGCCGAACCGACCGATTACTTCCGGATGATGTTAAGTCAAAAATTGCCCTTTTCTGCAACATTGATAAAAGCGCGGTAATAACAGCATTAGATGTGGGACACATTTATGAAGTGCCTTTAGTCTTCCATCAGGAAGGGATTGACGAAAAGATTGTTGAATTCCTCAATATCTGGACTGGGATGCCCAACCTGAGCAAGTGGGAAGAAATTGTAAAAAGAATTAATCATCCTGAGTCATCAACCACCATCGCGGTAATAGGGAAATATGTCAATTTAATTGACTCATATAAAAGTCTCAATGAAGCTCTCCTCCACGGCGGCATTGCCAATAACTGCCGGGTTAACCTTAAATTCGTCGACTCGGAAGAGATTGAAAAAAAAGGAGCAAAAGATTTACTTTCTGGGGTTCAGGGTATTCTAGTACCCGGGGGGTTTGGGAACCGGGGGATTGAGGGAAAAATTGAAGCTATCCGACATGCCCGGGAAAATAAAATACCTTTTTTTGGAATCTGTCTCGGGATGCAGCTTGCGGTGATTGAATTTGCCCGGACTGTCTGTGGCTTAAAGGAAGCCCATAGCGCGGAATTTGTTCCAGATACCCCTTATCCAGTCATTTTTCTTTTAAAAGAATGGATTGATTATAAAAATAATGTAGTGCAAAAGCGGGATGAAACTTCTTATTTGGGCGGGACCATGCGGCTCGGTGAATATCCTTGCAAAGTTCAAAAAGACACCTTCACCTACCAAGCCTATCAAAAAGAACTCATCCATGAGCGTCACCGCCATCGGTATGAATTCAACCAAAAGTATCAAGAAATCCTGGTTAATAATGGTCTTAAACTTGGGGGAACTTCACCAGATGGAAAGTTGGTGGAAATAATCGAGCTCTCTGACCACCCTTGGTTTTTGGGATGCCAGTTCCATCCGGAATTTAAATCCAGACCAAAAGACCCCCACCCCTTGTTTCGAGAATTTATTCGTGCATCCTTAAGGTATAAATCATGACCGGCGAAGTAACCATAAACAACCATGTTAAAATCGGAGGGGGGAATCCTCTCGTATTAATTGCCGGTCCCTGTGTAATCGAAACCGAAAAGAAAACCCTATGGCTCGCTCAGGAGCTTAAGACAATTACCGAAAAACTGAATATCCCCTTTATCTTTAAATCTTCTTATGATAAGGCTAACCGCACCTCGATCAATTCTTACCGGGGACCTGGGTTAAAGGAAGGGTTGAGAATCTTGGCAAAGGTGAAAAAAAATTTGGGCGTCCCTATCCTCTCGGATGTGCATCAACTCTCAGAAATCAACCAAGCAGAAAAAGTTTTGGATATTATCCAAATCCCTGCCTTCTTATGCCGTCAAACTGACCTTATCGTTAAAGCTGCACGTACCGGGAAACCAATCAATATAAAAAAAGGACAATTCCTTTCCCCCTATGAAATCGGTGCCGATCACCAAAAAGATAACCACCTGTAATAATCCCCATATCCTTTTAACTGAACGAGGGACATCTTTTGGTTACAACAACTTAGTCGTTGATATGCGATCATTGGTGATCATGCGAAGATTCGGATTTCCCATAATCTTTGATGCCACCCACAGCGTCCAGCTCCCCGGAGGAGAAGGCACTGCTTCTGGTGGGGAACGGGAATTTATCCCTTATCTGACAATGGCTGCAACCGCAGTGGGTGTAGATGGACTATACTTAGAGGTTCATGATAATCCCGAAGAAGCGCTTTGTGATGGTCCCAATTCCTTAAAGATTTCTGAACTTGCTCCTTTACTTAAAAAAATAAAAAAAATATCCACCACCAGTGAAAAAAGGTAAAACATGATCTTGGAAACTGCCAAGCGGGTTTTAAAAATTGAAGCTGAGTCAATCTTGAACCTAATTGATAAAATCAACGACAATTTTGTTCGTGCTGTTGATCTCATCTCCACATGCAAAGGCAAAGTGGTCCTGACCGGGATCGGAAAATCCGGGTTTATCAGCAAAAAAATTGCCTCTACCTTGGCAAGCACCGGAACCCCGGCTTTTTTTCTCCACCCTGCTGAGGGTGTTCACGGCGATCTGGGGATGCTTTCTCCCAAGGATGTGGTAATCGTTATTTCCAATAGCGGCGAAACTGATGAAGTCCTTCAATTGATCCCGCTCCTTAAGCACATGAACTTAAAAATAATTATCTTTACCGGTAATGCAAATTCTACCTTAGCCTCGCGGGGGGATATCATCATCAATACCAGTGTCAAGGAAGAAGCGTGTCCCTGGGGTTTCGTTCCTACCTCTTCTACCACTGCTGCCTTAGCTATGGGAGATGCCTTGGCGATCGCCGTCCTGAAAAAAAAGGGCTTCAAACAAGAAGATTTTGCCATCCTTCATCCCGGAGGAACGTTAGGGAAAAGGCTTCTCTTAAAGGTTACGGATCTTATGCACCGCGGAAGCTCTGTTCCTTTGGTACGAGAAAATACCATCATGAAAGATGCTTTATTAGAAATGACCTCCAAGCGGCTTGGGGTAACTGGAGTGGTGAATAAAAATAAAATCTTGGTCGGGGTGATTACTGATGGAGACCTGCGCCGAGCTTTGGAAAAACATAGCGATTTACTCAACAAAAAAGCCTTAGAAATCATGACCACCAACCCGAAATGGATCTCCGAGGACGCACTGGCTGTCATTGCCCTCGAAATGATGGAAGAGTATGCCATTACCGCCTTTTTTGTCTATAAAGGGAAAAAACCAAACCGGGTGGTTGGGGTTATCCATTTGCACGATTTGCTCAAAGCAGGAATTGTTTAGGATGATAGAAAAAGCCAAAAAAGTCCGGCTGTTGATTTTAGACGTTGATGGAGTTTTGACCGATGGAGCAATAATTTATTCCGATAAAGGAGGAGAATCCAAATCATTCAATGTCAAGGACGGGCTGGGAATAAAGATGTTAATCCAAGGGGGGATAAAAGTGGCAATCATTTCCGGTCGGAAGTCACGGGCAGTAGAATATCGAGCTAAAGATTTGGGTATCCAAGAAGTTTACCAAGGAATAAAAGACAAGGTGGCGGTATTTGATGAAATTTTAAAAAGGAATAAAATAAATCCTGAGGAGATAGGTTTTATGGGAGATGACCTGATTGACTTACCCCTTTTATACCGTGTGGGGTTTGCCATTGGGGTTTCCGATGCAGTGAAAGAAGTTAAAAAAGCTGTTGATTATGTAACCAGACTCCCGGGGGGAAAAGGAGCGGTTCGAGAAGTTTGTGAGTTACTATTAACATCACAGAAAAAGTGGAAAAGATGTCTCGAACAATTAAAATAGACCTACACGCTTTTTCCTTTAGGGTTTGATAACGTGAAACTCATACCAAAAAAAATTACTTTTAAGAGGACAAAACTTTTCTTGGCCGGAATAGGGGTTGCTTCTTTTTTGGGGATAATAATAGTATTAACCCTAACGTTATCAGAAAAAGAACCCCCCAAAACTCCGCCCGTACCTGAAAACCCTCAAGGGGCTGATATCATAATAAATAATTTTGAATATACCTCAACCAATGCGCAGGGAGTTAAGGAGTGGAAGCTTAAGTCTGATACTGCCAGCTATTTTCAGGACAATAAGATGGTGGGATTCAAAAAAGTAAACGCCACCTTTTATGCTAAGGAAGGCCGAACTTTTACCGTGCAGGGAGATAGAGGCACTTTGAATACCGAATCCAAAGACTTTGAGTTATCAGGAAATGTAGTGGGCACTTCAAGTGACGGCTATACATTTCGAACTGAGACGTTAACCTACGCGGCTGATAAAAACCAAGCCCGTACTAACAAGAAAGTTTATTTGGAAAGCCCTCAGTTTAAGCTGGAAGGAACAGGAATGGTTTTGGACGTAAAAGAACAAAAACTATTTCTGGTAAACAATGTAACGGCTCAGGCAACAAAAGCGAAATAAGAATGCTGTTTAGTTTTGGCGTAATGGGGTGATAAGGGCTTTTTGATTGTCTGCCTTACTCCCATACTCCATTTTTTGACAATCCATAACCTCTAAGTATGGAAAATATTATGATTAGTTACAAAAATACCGATAAATATTTGCAAGGATTCCTTTCCAGAAAAACAGTTTTTAGTGTTTTTCTGGTCTTACTCCTTCTGTTGTGGGTTGGAGGTAAAAACACCCTCTGTGGCAAAAGCACTGCCCAGGTCGGAATCCTTCCCTTTCAAATTTTTAGTGGGGAGAAAGTGGAATATCTCAACGAGGTCATTGCCACTAATTTATCCCAGCAATTAAAAACAAAAGAGGGATTTACCATTATTAACCAAGAAGAGATTAATAACGTATCCAGAAAAAAAGCAGGTTCGGGAGCTTTTTCCCTTCAAGAACTAAGTCTTATCGCAGAGAGAACGGGAGCTCAGTTTCTCATTTATGGCAGCCTAACCAAAATCGAAGATAATTTAAGTATCGATGCCCGAGTATTTACTACTTTGGAGTCCTCGCCCCCGTATAAAGATTTTGTGGAAGGAAAGGATTTGGACCTCTTACTGAAAAATTTGGGAGATAAAATTTCTCATCATGTCTCACAGGTAGTGCTTGCATCTCCGCCCCCGGTGGTAATCGCAGAAGCACCCAATGAGCCAACCCCATCCGCTCCCGCAACAGGATCAGAAACTACGCAGGAGAAAGTGCCGTCTTCCTCCGTCATAAAAGAGTCTCCTTTGGGTGAGACCAAATCTCCCCCTCGAGGGAAAGAAACGGCAACAACTCAAGCGCACGTAATGGAGCAGCCTTCTGAGCCAACGACTGATTCAACAGCCGAAGCTTCTTCCGAACACCCCAAAAAAGCGTCTGATGATAAGGCGCAACTTCTTAAACCTAAAGGCTTAACCTCAGACCAACCCGTAAATATCACATCTGACCGAATGGTGGCGGATAACCGAAATCGGACGGTAAATTTCCTGGGTAGTGTGGTAGCCAAGCGGGAAGATATGATTATTTTTTCTGATCAACTTTCTGCGTTTTATACTGAACAAAGCAAGATCGAAAAGATCATCGCCCGGGGCAATGTAAAGATTAATCAAACTGATCGAACTGCCACCTGTCAAGAAGCAACTTTTTTTCAATTGCCCCAACAGAAGGTTGTCATGACTGGAAAACCCAAAGTCTGGCAAGGCAAAAACATCATAACCGGAGATAAGATCACTATTTTTATCAAAGAAGACCGTGTGGAAGTTGAATCCGACAAGCAAGAAGGCGGAAAACAAGGCCGGGTAAACGCAATAATTTATCCGGGAGGAAAAGGATTTAAACAATAACCGAGTAAAAAACCATGGAAATTATTTCAGAAGGCTTAACCAAATTTTACGGAAAACGAAAAGTAGTTAATGAGGTAAACCTCAACGTTAAAGCTGGTGAGGTCGTGGGACTTCTCGGCCCAAATGGAGCAGGGAAAACCACTACTTTTTATATGATCGTAGGCCTTATTAAGCCTAATCAAGGAAAGGTCATGCTCAATAATGAAGAAATTACTGATTTCCCCATGTATCTCCGGGCACGCAAGGGAATTAGTTATCTACCCCAGGAACCTTCGGTTTTCAGGAAGCTCACGGTAGAAGAAAATATTATGGCCATCCTTGAGACCCTCGATATAAGTCAAGAAGAACGAGAGCTTCGTTTAAATAAACTTCTTAACGATCTGAATCTTCAGGCTTTGGCAAAAAACAAAGCCTATGCTCTATCCGGAGGAGAACGCCGCCGGGTAGAAATTAGCCGGGCTTTAGTTACCTCACCTTCTTTTCTTCTTTTAGATGAGCCTTTCACCGGTATTGATCCTATTGCGGTTGGAGAAATTCAAGAGATTATTCGCGGCCTCAAGGAAAAAAATATGGGTATCCTTATCTCTGACCATAACTACCAAGAAACCCTGCTCATTTGTGACCGATCATATATTCTTTACAAAGGCCGGATTGTCGAAGAAGGTGATTCGGAAAAAATCTATCGAAGCAAAAAAGCGCGTGAAGCCTATTTGGGAGAAAAGTCCTTACTGGGAATCGGCACGGTAAAGGCTGAGTTGAAAAAGTTAAGAGATGAATTATCATAAAATGTGTTGATATGGCGCTGGAACTCAAACAAACTTTAAAACTTACCCAACAGCTGGTAATGACCCCTCAGCTCCAGCAGGCCATTAAACTCCTCCAGCTTTCTCGAATAGAACTATTAGATCTCATCCGCCAAGAAATGAAAGAAAATCCCATCTTGGAAGAAGCCCAGGAAAACACCGCGGAGAAAACTGATAAAGAAACCCAAATTACTGAAGAAATAAGTACGTCCGGAGAAGAAAAAGCAGGCTTTAGCAACGGCTCCAAGAGACGCTGATTTTGATTGGCGGGATTATCTTTATCACAACGCTAAAACCCCATGGGAACCTTCTTTCTCTGATCGTGAAGAAAATGATGATGAATCAGTTTCCTTTTTTGAAAGGATTCCAGATAAAAAAGACAGACCTCCAAGATCATCTTTTCGAACAGCTTGTATTCTCGCCCTTAACCTTGGAAGAAAAAAAACTGGCGCAACTCATCATTGGCAACCTTGATAACAATGGATATTTAACCGCTACCTTAGAAGAGCTGGCCTTATTATCCAGCACCACAATAAATGCAATTGAAACCATTTTGAAGGAGGTTCAAAAATTCGATCCCCCGGGAGTAGCAGCACGCAATTTAAAAGAATGTCTTTTTCTTCAACTGACTAATATTAGAGAAAAAGATAAAATTTTTATCGAAAAAATCCTTGACCGCCACATGAACAACTTGGGCGCCAAAAAATATGATGTTATCGCCAAAGACCTCCAGGTTCGCCGGGAAGATGTAATCAGGGCAGTCAAAATCATTCATTCTTTGGACCCAAAGCCTGGCCGAGCTTTCGATACCGAAGAGCCCAAATATATTACCCCTGATCTTTATGTTTATAAAATCGGAGAAGAATTTGTTGTAGTACTTAACGAGGATGGGTTGCCTCGACTCCATATTAACGCTTTTTACCGGCAAATCCTCGCTAATAACAACCGCATCGCCGAGGATTCTAAAGAATATATTCAGAATAAACTACGCTCAGCGGTATGGCTGATAAAAAGTATTTATCACCGTCAAAATACCTTGCGAAATGTCATGTATAGTATTATTAACTTTCAAAAAGATTTTTTTAACAAAGGGATCGACTGTTTAAAGCCGCTCGTTTTGAGGGATGTAGCGGAAGACATCAACATGCACGAATCAACCGTAAGTCGGGCTACCAATAGTAAATATGTCCATACCTCGCATGGAATTTTTGAGTTAAAATTCTTTTTTAATAGTAGTATAAACTCTCTGGATGGTGATCACTTTGCCTCAAAAAGCGTTAAGGATATGATCAGAAAAATCATCGCCATAGAAAATACAAGCTCCCCTTATAGTGATCAGAAAATTGTGGAAATTTTAAAGGGTAAAAATATTAATATTGCTCGGCGAACGGTAACCAAATACCGTGAAATGATGTCCATCCTCCCCTCCCATATAAGGAAACAAGCATTTTAAAACAAAAAAATCACTATGGTAGACAACGATGAAGTTGTTTGTTTAAAACTAATTAAAGTTGAGGTATAAAAAGCTATGGAAATTTCTGTGACCTTTAGGCATGTAGAACCAAATGACGCCCTAAAAAGATATGCGGAAGAAAAAATCTCCCGGATTAAAAAATTTTTCGATCGGGGGGTAAAAGCCGAGGCAGTGCTTGCAGTAGAAAAAAGAAGGTTTATTGCAGAAGTGAATATCATTGCCGATGGAATTAAGCTCAACAGCAAGGAGACTTCTAACGAAAACCTCTTCACCGCTATTGACCTTGTCATGGATAAACTGCTGACTCAGGCGAGCCGCTACAAATCAAAGCTTAAAAAGAAAAAAGGAGCTCCAGAATTTACTATCCGCCACAATATTATCTCCTTCGAAAACGGGAGCGATACTCAAAGCCATAAAGTAATCCACACCGAACACTATTTTGTAAAGCCCATGACAGTAGAAGAAGCGGTTATGCAGCTTGACGTGATAAAAAAAGATTTTTTGGTTTTTACTAATGCTCAATCACATCGAGTAAACGTTTTATACCAACGCCGCGATGGAAATTACGGATTAATTGAAACCGAAAATTTGAGCGAATAAAAAAAGACCTTATTTGTTCCGAGAGGATTTATCATGAAAATTACCGAATTAATGAACAAAGACCTTATTATTCCCATGCTTGTCGCCAAAACAAAAAAAGAAGCATTAAAAGAATTGGTGGATTGTGTAGTAAAAAAAGAGTCGAAGGTTGACAGCACCGAACTTTTCCGAGTGCTTTTAGAACGAGAAGAACTCGGCTCAACCGGGATCGGAGATGGGATCGCCATTCCCCACGGAAAAATTAAAAAGATAGAAAATTTGATCGTTTCTTTTGGCCGAAGCCCTGACGGAGTGGATTTTCAATCTATGGATGGAAAACCAACGCACATTATTTTCCTTCTTATTGCTCCAGAAAATTCGGCTGGTATCCATTTAAAAGCTTTAGCACGAATTTCGCGGTTATTGAAAGACAGCGCCTTTCGAAGAAACATTATGGGAGCCAGCACGTCCCAGGAAATTTATGATATCATCGCCCAGGAAGATGAAAAATATTAAGGTTACCGGTTGTTGCTTACACAAAGCAAAAGAAAAAAAATCACGGGGTTGATCTTCGGACGATCAGCCCTTTTTTGTGCACATTGTGAATGCGGGTGATACCAAGTTGCATTCAAAAGCAGATCGAGGCGGCGACGAGGAATCGACGCAGGCGTACGTTTTAGTACGTCGAGGAGTATGACGAGGAGACAACAAAGATATGCAAATGAAGGCGACTTGGTATGAGAATTTAAAAACTGGGTTTACAAAAAATATTATGGCGGCAAAATATATCAGAATCGTTATTGTTACCGGTCTTTCAGGCTCAGGCAAGACCACGGTTTTAAAAGCTTTAGAAGACCTTGGCTTTTACTGTGTGGATAACCTGCCCCCTATCCTTTTCCCACGGTTTATCGAATTGTGTGAAGGTTTTACGTGGGAAAAAATTAGTAAAATCGGTCTCGGGATGGATATCCGAGAAGGAGAATTTCTTAACGAATATCCCAGAATCTTTAAAGAGCTTCGCTCGCACGGTTATACTCCTGAGGTTATTTTTTTGGAATCATCCGATGCGGCTTTAGTACGCCGTTTTAGCGAGACCAGGCGCCAGCACCCCCTTGACATCAAAGGCTCTATCTCGGACAGGATAAAGCTGGAAAGGGATCGCTTATCGGAATTAAGGGAAACTGCTTCTATAATTATTGACACCTCAGAGTACACGGTACATGACCTGCAAAAAAAGATCTTCGCGGCTTTTCAAGTGCCCACAAATAAATCGCGACTAACCATTCACGTGGTTTCTTTTGGCTATCGGTTTGGCATTCCGTATGAAGCGGATATTGTGATTGATGTCCGTTTTATTCCCAATCCTTATTTCATAGACGAGCTTCGCCCGTTATCCGGAAACGATGAAAAAGTGAAAAATTTCGTCTCCGAAAAACAAGAAACAAAACTTTTCCTTAAAAAGTTTGAGGAACTGTTAAACTTCTTGATCCCACTCTATGAAAAGGAGGGTAAATCAAACCTTACTATCGCCATTGGTTGCACCGGCGGACGTCATCGTTCCGTCAGTATCGTTAACCTATTAAAAATCTTTTTTGATGAAAATATTTACTCACTTCATATCCGTCATCGAGACGTGGATAAAGTTTAAAAGAAAGAGGTGCCAAACATGATTGGAATCGTTATTGTTGCCCATTTTGGTTTAGCGGAAAAATTTCTTGACGCAGCCGAGAAGATTGTCAGGAAAAAACCAAAAAATACCGTAACCGTTTCGATTGATCCTGGAAAAGATGCAAATGAATTCAAACAGGAAATCATTAAAGCGATCAAGAAAGTTGATGAAAAAGAAGGTGTTTTAATTTTTACCGACATGTTTGGTGGAACACCGTGTAATATGAGTCTGGCGTTTCTCAAAGAAGGAAAAGTAGAGGTACTAACCGGACTTAATCTTCCCATGCTCATCGAAGTTTTGGATATTCAGACCAACGGAAGGTCTTTGAACGATTTAGCCCAATACATCCAAACATTGGGACAAAAAAATATTTGTCTTGCCAGTGAAATACTTAATAAAAAATCAAGTAATACAAAAAATTGACTCAAACCAGTTTCTCATCGAATCTATGGAGGAGAAAGATATCAGCAGTATCTTTGCAGTGCGAGCGGATAATGATTCCGTCTATCACAATTACAAAAAACGCGCTTTTTTTGGCACTGAGGTAGTATACCCACGGATACAGGTAAAAGTGGTTTATCGAGGGAACGTGCTTGAAGGTTTTTTTACTAACAACGCTTAAAAAGAAAAAATATCGTCGAAAGTTCCATGAAGGATAGTAAAACTAAAATCGTTTTCAATCAAGAGGTAGCCCCTGCTTGTTTTCGCATGGTTTTGTCTGGTCCTTTAGATAATTTTATTATTAAGCCAGGACAGTTTATTATGCTCAGGCTTGGGATGAGTTATGATCCCCTTCTTCGCCGTCCTTTCGCTACGCATAGGTTTAAAACTCCTGAAGGAGTTTTTTTAGAAATTTTTTACCAGGTTGTTGGTTATGGTACCCACATCATGTCCCACATGCTCCCTGGTACTGAATTGGCGTTATTGGGGCCATTAGGAAAAGGATTTGAATTTTCGGACACGCTGAGCACTGCATTGATTGTGGCTGGAGGCATGGGTATTGTCCCTCTTCGGGGACTGATTTACTCTTTGGTGGAATCGGGTATAAAAAATATCCAGATTTTCGTGGGAGCAAAGTCTACTTCGCAACTCCTCTTTCTAACGGAATTCCAGGGAATGGATATCCCCGTGCATTGTGCAACTGAAGACGGAAGCAGTGGATATCATGGTTTAGTAACTGAGCTTTTCCACCGATTTTTAGATAACCATGCTTTTAAGGCTGATAATCATACGATGTGTTTTGTTTGTGGCCCTCGTCCAATGTTAGCTAAGACGGCAAGCCTAAGCTTTAACTACCAATTACCCTGTCAGGTCTCTTTAGAGTCCCGGATGGCCTGCGGCATTGGAGTGTGTCTTGGCTGTGCGGTTAAACTGAAGCAACAAACTCACCACGATCAGGATCAAAAAAAATACGGACGGGTTTGCCTCGAGGGTCCAGTTTTTGATGCCAAGGAAATAGAATGGTAAACACAGCAGTCAACATTGGCGGTATACCTCTCAAAAATCCGGTTATTGCTGCTTCCGGAACATTTGGATACGGCCTGGAGTTTTCCCCGTTGTTAGATTTAAATGAGCTGGGGGGTATAGTGGTTAAGGGATTATCCTTAAAACCTTATCCGGGAAATCCTCCTCCCCGCATCATGGAAACCACCGGAGGCATGCTTAATTCCATCGGACTGCAAAATATCGGAGTAGATTCTTTTATCAAAGAAAAGCTCCCGCTTTTGCGTAACTATGATGTGGCTATCTTCGTTAATATCTTCGGGCACACTATCGAAGAGTATGTAAGGATAGCCCGACGTTTGTCCGAGACTGAGGGGATAGCGGGACTCGAAGTTAACATCTCCTGCCCCAACATTAAAAAAGGCGGGATGTCCTTTGGCAAAGAGCCCAAACAGGCCGGCCTTTTAACAAAGCGGATTCGCAAGGCAACCTCCTTACCCCTTATGATAAAGCTTACTCCTCAGGCATCTGATATTGCCGACGTTGCCAAAAGAGTTGAAGGAGAAGGAGCAGATAGCATATCCCTGGTGAATACTTTTCTGGGCATGGCAATTGATGTTGACACTGCCACTCCATTACTTTCAACAATAACCGGAGGTCTCTCTGGTCCTGCAATTAAACCTATTGCTCTCCGGATGGTGTGGGAGGTAGCTCAAAAAGTCTCAATACCGGTTGTGGGATTGGGAGGAATTGCTTCCTACCGTGATGCTCTCGAATTCATGATTGCCGGAGCACAAGCAGTTCAAGTGGGAACAGCTAATTTTATTAATCCCACTATGTGTAGGGAAATCATTCACGGCATTAAGGAGTATCTTAAGGCTAAACATATTGACGATATAAAACAACTTATTGGAAGTTTAAACCTTTCTGGTCATGAAACGACATCCGACTAAAAGCATTACTATAGGTAACATAAAAGTTGGCGGACGGGCGCCTATATCGGTCCAATCCATGACCAAAACCGACACCCGGGACGCAGCTGCAACGATTAGCCAGATCCATGAACTGGAAGAAGCCGGCTGTGAGATAATACGGGTCGCGGTGCCGGATGAAAACGCTGCTCAACAATTAGAAGAAATAAAAAACCGTATTGCTATCCCTTTAATTGCCGATATTCACTTTAACCATAAACTCGCGCTGATGGCCATCGATGCCGGGGTTGATGGCCTCAGAATAAATCCCGGTAATATCGGAGAAAAAAGAAAAGTTGCTGAAGTCGTAAAAAAAGCTTCCACCCGCTCAATCCCTATCCGCATCGGAGTTAATGCCGGGTCATTGGAAAAAGACCTGTTAAAAAAATACGGGCACCCTACTCCCCAAGCGTTAGTCGCAAGCGCCCTTCGCAATATTAAACTCTTGGAAAGCTTTGACTTTGATCTTATCAAAGTCTCCCTTAAGGCTTCTGACGTGCTTTCGACCGTAAAAGCGTATCGCCTGATTGCTTCCAAAACTCATTATCCCCTGCACGTTGGTGTTACCGAAGCTGGTCCTTTGCTCAAGGGAGCGATTAAATCTTCATTGGGAATGGGTATTCTTTTGGCTGAAGGTATTGGCGATACCATCCGGGTCTCTCTTACTGCGCCTCCGGTTGAGGAAGTGAAAGTTGGTTATGCTATTTTGCAGGCATTAAAGTTACGACGTTTTGGTCCGGAGATCATCTCCTGCCCTACCTGCGGCCGCTGTGAGGTAAATATTGAAGAGAATTGTTAAAGAATTAGAAAACCGAATTTCACATCTAAAAAAGTCGATCACTGTCGCCGTTATGGGCTGCGTGGTCAATGGCCCGGGAGAAGCCCGGGAGGCTGATATTGGAATTGCAGCGGGAAAGGAATCAGGCATATTGTTTAAAAAAGGTAAACCGGTTGGAAAAGTGGCAGTAGAAGGTCTGGTGGACCGCCTCATCGAGGAAATAAACAGCTTTTGAGATGAGACGACTACTGACCATACCAAGGATTTGATCAATAATGAAGCCGGAAAACCTGCGCCTTCCCAAAAGGGGTGATGAATGGCATTTATTATTTACAAGAAAAAAAGGAACGCGGGTTGCTGTTTGAGGCAGAATAACTGCACTAAGTCATCTATCATCCCGAATTGGGGCAAAAAGCGATATACGTAGTCATCTATGAACGAGTTAGACAAAAGTTTTATAGGAGCAACTCATGCAAGAGATTGACCTTAACAACTGGAAAAGGAAAGAACATTTCGCCTACTTTTATAAGATGGATTATCCTCATTTTAATGTCTGTTTCACTATAGATATCACAAAATTCATCTCTGTAATTAAAAGAGAAAATTTGCCCTTTTATTACACGTTGGTCTATCTTTCTACCATGAGTGCAAATTCAATAGAAGAATTTAGGTACAGGGTAAGGGATGGCAAGATAATTTTACATGAAACAGTGCATCCAGTGATTACCGACATGGATGATGGTTGTGATTTATTCAAGATGATAAAAGTTGAAATGAAAGATGACGTGAAAAGTTTTATAACTCATGCGTCAGAGCAATCCAAAAAACAAAGAGAATATTTTATCGCCAGCGACTTTATTGATATTGATCACGATGATTTTATTCGTTATACATCGTTACCTTGGATTTCATTTACTCATGTGTCTCACACAATTAATATAAACAAGAATGATTCTGTTCCCAGAATAGCTTGGGGGAAATATTTCGAAGAAAATACAAAAATATTGTTACCATATTCTGTGCAAGTAAATCATGCATTTGTTGACGGAATTCATATTGGCAGATTTAGAGAAGAGCTGGAAAAGAATATCAACAATTTCACTGGGCTGTAAAACCTTCGTCTAACCGAGCAAAGAGACAAACTAAATGTTATTTTCAAAAGCGTTGATACCGACATTGAGGGAAACCCCGGCGGATGCGGAAGTGATAAGCCATCAACTCATGCTCCGGGCCGGCATGATCAGGAAGTTAGCCGCGGGAATTTATTCCTATCTTCCTTTAGCCCAGCGGGTTTTCCAGAAACTTAAAACCATTATCCGGGAAGAGATGAACCAGATCGGCAGCCAAGAGGTAACTCTTCCAGGAGTTCAGCCCGCGGAGCTTTGGCAGGAAAGCGGCCGCTGGCACTTTTATGGCAAGGAACTTCTCCGATTTAAAGACCGAAGTGAACGTGATTTTTGTTTAGGCCCCACCCATGAAGAAGTCATTACTGATCTCGTTCGAAGGGAAGTTAAGTCCTATCGCCATCTCCCGTTAATCCTGTATCAAATTCAGACTAAATTCAGAGATGAGATCCGACCACGATTCGGCGTGATGCGCGCCCGGGAATTTGTTATGAAAGATGCTTACAGCTTTGACCGTGATGAGGCAGGAGCGGAAGAAAGCTATCACAAAATGCATAAGGCTTATTCGAGAATCTTTGAGCGATGTGGCCTGGACTTTAGAGCAGTAGAAGCTGATACGGGTGCTATCGGGGGAAGCTTTTCCCATGAGTTTATGGTCTTAGCCGATTCCGGTGAAGATATCATCGTTTATTGCGAATCCTGCGGCTATGCCGCAAATTTGGAGAAAGCTGAAATCAAACCCCCGGAAAATTCTCTGTCACAAGAAAACCAAAAAACCCGCAACAAAGTATCCACGCCCGGACAAAAGACAGTTGAAGAGGTAACCGGATTCCTTGGCGTATCACCTGAGCACCTTATCAAAACGCTTATTTTCGCCACGGATAAAGGACCAGTTGCTGCTTTGGTACGAGGAGATCATGAGATTAACGAAATTAAACTTAAAAATTACTTGGCCTGCGATGAATTATTTCTTGCTGATGATTCGTTAGTAGAAAAGGTGACGCGTGCCCCTCGAGGGTTCGCCGGTCCGGTCGGTTTAACGATACCGATCTATGCTGACTATACCTTAAAAGGAGCTGTCAACCTGGTTACCGGAGGAAATGAAAATGATGTGCATTTTAAAAATGTCAATACCCCGCGAGACTATCAGGTAACTCACTATGCTGATTTACGCAAGGCGGAAGTCAATGACCCTTGTGCCCGGTGCGGAAGGCCGTTAAAAATGAGAAAGGGGATTGAAGTCGGACACATCTTCAAACTCGGGACCAAATACAGTGAAGCTCTTCATGCAACTTACTTAGATCAGGCCGGCAAAGAAAAACTGATCGTGATGGGGTGTTACGGAATTGGCGTGGGAAGAACAATCGCGGCCGCGATTGAGCAGCACCACGATAAAGACGGTATTATCTTCCCGCCTACCTTAGCTCCCTATCAGGTGCTGATCCTTCCCGTAAACGTTAATGAACCGAAAGTCCATGAAACTGCCTTTAAGATATATAACGCGCTTAACTCAGACGGCATTGAAGCTCTTATGGATGACCGCGATGAACGGCCGGGGATAAAATTTAAAGATGCTGATTTAATCGGGATACCTCTCCGCATCACCCTTGGCCAGCGCACGCTCGACGAAGGCAAGGTAGAGATAAGAGATCGAAAGACCGGAAAAGTTGATTTGGTTAACGTTGAGGAAACAATAGGTTATGTCAACGATCACTTTTCTGGCAAAGAGCAAACTTCCTTTAACGCTTATCGGTCGAGGATAAAGATAATAACCGTGGTTTAAAAACAGAAATTGGAGAAGTATTTCAAAGAACAAACCTCCATCCAAACCGACGTGCAGGAAATGTATGCCCATGGTAACCGCACATAAAACAACCGACACATCACACAGAATACGGGGTTCATAGATGGACTCTTTACCCCTTCCATCACAAAAATCTGATCAGAATAAACTGTGGGATATAAAAAAAGATGATCCTCACCAAGGCCTTCCTATTGTCCGCATCAACGACATCATTGAAAGTCTGCAATCCTACTATCCTCATGCTGATACTGCCCTGATTGAAAAAGCCTATATTTTTTCGGCCAAGGCCCATCAGGGACAGATTCGACTCTCTGGAGAGCCATACCTTACCCATCCCTTACACGTTGCTTACATTCTTACCAAAATGAAAATGGATGATCTCTGTGTTGTCACCGGAATTCTTCATGATACTATGGAGGACACCTCGACGAGCCTCGAAACAATCCAGGAGCTCTTCGGCCCTCATGTCGCTTCCCTTGTAGATGGATTAACAAAAATCAGTAAAATCAACTTTAGTAGTACCGAGGAACAACAAGCAGAAAATTTTCGCAAAATGATCCTGGCAATGGCCCAAGATATTCGCGTGATTCTTATCAAGCTCGCTGATCGCATCCACAATATGAGGACCTTAGAATTTTTATCTTCGGAAAAACAAAAGACCATCGCCCAGGAAACCCTTGATATTTATTCTTCCATCGCTAATCGCTTAGGAATTGATTGGATCAAAACCGAACTCGAAGACCTGTCTCTTAAGTTTCTCCACCCCAAAGAGTTTCATTACCTCGACGAAATGATCAGGTCAAAAAAAGAGGAACGCAATCAGTATGTCCAAAAAGTAAAAAAAATAATTTCGGAGAAGCTGGAGCAGTTCAATATTCATCACGAGGTCGTTGGACGGTTAAAACACTATTACAGTATTTACCAAAAAATGCTCCGTCAAAAAATCGATTTTGATCAAGTCTATGATCTTATCGCTTTTAGAATTATCGTGAATTCAATCAAGGATTGTTATGCGGCCCTCGGAATTATCCACTCACTGTGGACACCGGTGCCCGGACGGTTTAAGGATTTTATTGCGATGCCAAAGGCCAACATGTACCAATCCCTTCATACGACGGTGATTGGTCCTTATGGGGAAAGGATGGAAATTCAAATCAGAACCTTGGAGATGCATAAGATAGCCGAGGAAGGGATTGCTGCCCATTGGCGTTATAAAGAAAGTGGAAAAGAAATTGACAAACAATATAATCAGCTTTTTTCCTGGCTTCGCCAGATGTTAGAATGGCAGCAAGAGCTCAAGGACCCGGGAGAGTTTTTGGAAACTTTTCGCATTGACCTTTTCCCTCAAGAGGTCTATGTATTTACACCCCGGGGAGAAGTAAGATCTTTCCCGAAGGGAGCGACCCCGATTGATTTTGCCTATGCTATCCACACGAATGTTGGTCATCAATGCATAGGAGCCCGTGCTAACGGCCGAATGGTCCCTTTGGCGTATGAGTTGAGAAATGGTGACACTATTGAGATCATTACCTCAAAAAATCAAAAGCCAAGTAAAGACTGGTTGAAAATCGTAAAAACTTCTCACGCCCGCACCAAGATACGACAGTGGATACGGCTTACCGAACGTGAAGATGACATTCAGACGGGACGAGAAGCGTGTGAACGTGAGTTTAAACGGTATCACCTCAATTTCACCCATCTTTTGAAGTCAGGAAAAATTGGCAAGGTGATGGAGGATATTGGTTTCAATAATGTGCAGGACCTTTTGATTGCCATAGGGCTTGGAAAAATCCAAATCAGTCACGTTATCCAAAAATTAATCCCGCCGGAAGAACTGGAGAAAAAACTAAAATTCCTTTCCAAAAAAGGCGAATCAAAACCAAAACCGGCTGACTCTTCAAGTGGAGTGCACGTAAAAGGCATTGACCACATTTTGGTAAATTTTGCAAAATGTTGCAGCCCGCTTCCGGGAGACAAAATTATCGGGTATATCACGAAAGGTCGAGGGGTAACGATTCACCTGGATGCGTGTCCTCGTCTCCTTGAAACAAGCAAGGAACGAAGAGTCGAGGTAGGTTGGGACCATACTAAAGAATTGAGCCGATCGGTAAAAATTAAAGTTTTATCGCAGGATAAACCCGGCTTACTTTCTGAACTTAGTGGGGCGATTACAAAACTTAAAAGCAATATCAAAGGGGCAAATGTCATTACGACCGGAACTCAGCAAGGTGTCAGCACTTTCGAGTTAGAAGTAAAGGACCTTACCCATCTGGAAAGTATTATCAACCATATCAAAAAAATTAAAGGGGTTATTGAAGTAAGCAGGATAAAGCTGTAGAGGAAGAAACGCCTAAGAAGCTTTGTTCAAAACGCCGGAGCGAAGGCATTGGGTACAGACCTTCATTCGCCGCCTCGAACCTTTTTCGCCTACTCGAACTTTTTGGAGGTTTGGGTACCACACATGTTTGGTTCTGTTGTGCGCATGGCTCACCGTATATCCAATTTGATGCCCTTTTCCGCAAATATCACACTTTCTTGCCATTGCTTCACCTTAACTATTTAAAATATAAGTAAAATTATTTTGGTTTTCATTAAAACCAATTGAATGTGTCACTATTGCCGGAAGTTTTTGATTTTTACCATAAAAATTTTTTTTGGCAAGCTTTTTTTACTTTATTGCTATCTTTCCTGAAGTTTTCATTTTTTTGAGTTTAAAACCATTATAATATCAAATAATTAATCACCAGTGCGTTTTTTCATCCGAAAATAATCCTGGAGAATTTTATCATGATCAAACACTAGTGGATGGGGAAGATTGTCCGGGGTGAAAATTCCTAAATCCTCCGCATCATCAGCCGCACAGGGCATTCCCCGGCCCTGGGCAATAAAAACGATTGAGAGTGTGTGTCGTCGTGGATCCCGCGTGGGGTCAGAATATACCCCAAACTGTCGCATAGACTCTAACTCCAAAGAAGTCTCTTCTTTTGCTTCACGGGCTGCTGCAGCTTCAACTGTCTCGCCATAATCCACGAATCCCCCGGGAAGCGCCCATCCGTGAGGATAGTTTTTCCTTTTTATTAAAATAATTCCTTGAGCTCCAAACTCAATGATGATATCCACGGTAGGGACAGGATTTTGGTATTCCAGTAATTCTTTCCCGCAATGGGGACATATTTTTTTCTTTCTGGCCATATGGCTTCCTTTGGTAAGATTTAGGTTCAAATTTTTCTTTTTATTTTATCTTATTATAAAAGAAAATTCCTGTTTTCCCTGGAAAGTAAAGCTCCTTGACGGATGTTCACTATCCTGCTATACAATCATTTTCGACAAGATTTTAAAAATGAATTGAATTTCAAAAAAATGCCAACGCGTTCTCGCTGACTCCCAAGATGGTTTTAAATAAATTTAAACCAAAAATCAAAATAATTGATCTTTACCTTTTCAAAGAGATACTCACCACATTCGGGGTATGTGTCTTCATTTTTACTTTTACCACGCTCATGGGTCAGGTCTTTAAACTGACTGAAATGGTAATAAATAAAGGTTTTGGATTCGTAGCCACGTTGATGTTTTTAGGATTTCTTCTTCCTTCCTTATTCATGTTCGTTATCCCCATGAGTCTTTTACTCGGAATCCTCACCACCCTGGGAAGGATGTCAACTGATGGTGAAATTATTGCTTTTAAAGCCTCAGGCATTAGCCTTTCCCAAATTTTTCGGCCAATCCTGATGGTCTCGTTAATTGCATTTTTTGCGTCCAATTTTTTTACCCTTTATTTAAGTCCCAAGGCAAATTACTCTTTAAAAAAACTGATTTTTGATGTTGCGAAAACCAAAGCTGAAGTAGGACTCAAAGAAAGGATATTCGATTCTGACTTCGAGGGGTTAACACTTTATGTTAACCAAATAGCCTCATCAGATGGAAAATTAGAGGGAGTCATGGTATCTGATACCCGCCAAGCCGAAGACCCTTCAACCATAGTAGCCAAAGAGGGGTATTTAATCCCTAATCCTGAAAAACTTGAGATGACCCTTCAATTAAAAAACGGCAGTATTCATCGTCTTAGTCAAAAGAAAAAAAGTTATCAAAAAATTGATTTTGAAACGTATAATCTGATACTGAACCTCCAAGGCTCCTCTACCGGACCTGCCAGTATGCGAAAAAAGAAAAAGGAAATGTCATTTCAAGAATTATGGCAGTTCGCAATCCAACAAAGGGTCAACAAAGCAAAATATTATGATATCTTAGTGGAATTACACAGCCGGTTTTCTACCCCTTTTGCTTGTTTAGTCTTTGGCTTTTTAGCAGTTCCGCTCGGCATTTTTTCTCCCCGGGCTGGAAGAGCATACGGTTTTGTTATTAGTTTAATAGTAATACTCATGTATTATATTCTCTTCTCTCTGGGAGAAAATATCGGTAGCCTTGGTATGGTGCACCCCATGATTGCCATGTGGTTACCTAATGTATTTTTTCTTTTGCTCTCTCTCTACCTTTTCAAAAAAATAAAGTCTGAATCACCAATACTGGTTTTAGAGAAACTCACCTGGTACCTGGAAATAATTAAAAATAAATTTCGCCGTATTACCGAAGGAACCAAGCCCGAAAAAATCGACTACCTTCCCTCGCTCATGTGGGACATTAATAACTCTACCAAAGATGGCCTGATGGTGAAGCTGGGCATTGGAGAAAAAAGGGCCGCTGCAATTATCGCCTATCGAGAAGCCCAGGGAGGCATAAAAGAGCTTGAGGAGCTAAAAAAAATCCGGGGCATTAGCGACAAAACCTTGAATAAAATTTTAGAGAATCTCCTTGGCTAAATGGATGGTGCTAACGTTTATCTCTTGTAAAAGAAAAATAAATTCACCATGACGATTATCACCCGGTATATCCTCCGCGAATTCATCAAAGTCTTTTTATTTAGCTTAGCGGTAATAGTTGTTCTCTTTTTTATCGGTGACCTGGTTGACCGCCTTGGAGAATTTTTAAAATACCAGGTAAGTTTTGCATCACTCTTGCAGCATTTCCTTTTTAGAACCCTTGCCATGATTTTTCAGGTTACTCCCATTCCGGTACTCCTTGCTACTTCTATTGTGATCGGTATACTATCTCGAAATTTCGAGATCATCGCCCTAAGGTCAAGCGGAGTAAGTCTATCACGGACGATATCGCCTATCCTTATCGCTGCCTTATGCATCAGCATTGTTACTCTCTTCGGCAACGAACTTGTTTCCCCGTATGCTACCAAAAAGGCTACGGCTCTTTCCCGCAGTATCAAAGGGAAAGAAAAGAAAAAAATCTTTAATCCAGATCAAATCTGGTTTCGGGGCAAGGGGATTATTTATAATATCAAGTACTTTTCCTCTCGTAAGAATACGCTTCATGGCGTTACCCTGTATTTCCTTAACCATGATTTTGCGCTCTACAAAAGAATCGATGCTGAACAGGCTACCTGGCAAGGAAACACATGGGTTTTTCAAAATGTTTTCACCCGAGAGTTTGAAGCAAATAACGTTATTAAGACTTCTTTCACCAAAGAAACATCCTTTCCCCTTGAAGAGACTCCGGGAACCTTTAAACAGGAGATCAGGGAACCCGAAGAGATGAGTTATCTCGAGTTAAAAGGATATATTGAAAAAACCACTCAGGAGGGGTATGATACCACCAAATCTTTAGCAGCCTTATACGCTAAACTTTCTAGCCCATTCATCAATTTTTTTATTGCGTTATTTGGGATTCCCTTTGCCCTGAGGATTGGAAAACATGGCGGGTTTGCTATCGGGATAACATTAAGTTGTGTTATTGGACTGGCATACTGGTTTTTTTACGGAATCTGCAATGCCCTCGGGACAGGAGGGGCTTTGCCCCCGCTTCTTTCTGCCTGGGCCGCAAATTTTATTTTTGGCATCTTGGGATTCTATCTTTTGTTGCACGTAAAATATTAGCAGGAAGTGAATATCGTTACCCACGCGCTCAGAAGAGATTGAATAAGTAATTGTCTTCAGGGGTTGAGCATTCATGAAAATCAAATCCTTTTTCATCGGTTAATCAGCATGTTAAATTTACCAAACATTTTAACTCTGAGCAGAATTGCTTTTATCCCGGTTTTGTTCATCCTGTTATTTTTTCCTGGCAAAACAGCCAGCTTTTTTGCTGCCCTCTGTTTTGCCCTAGCCTCTCTCACTGACTTTTTAGATGGTTTTTTTGCGCGAAGAAGAAATAGTATTACCCGTCTGGGGAAAATCCTTGATCCCTTGGCTGACAAGCTTTTGATCACTGCTTGTTTAATCATGCTTATCCCCCTTCATGAGGTTGCTGCCTGGGTGGTAGCCATCATCGTAACCCGAGAAATAGCCATTACCGGTTTAAGAGGAATTGCCGCAATCGAGGGCTTAGTTATTCCTGCTGAAACGTTGGGAAAGAAAAAAACTGCTTTTCAGGTTGTTGCCGTCTTTTCCTTACTGCTCCATTATGAATATTTTCACATAAATTTTCATCAGATCGGAAACGTCTTATTATTCTTCGCTATGCTTCTGGCCGTGTGGTCAGGTTTAGTCTATTTCTATCGATTCTTCTATTTGATCGACCTAATTCCTAAAGAAGAAAGAAGAGTTTCTGTTGACAGAATAAAAAAATTATTTTAGATTTTAATATTATCTTAAAAGCGGGAATAACTCAGCGGTAGAGTGCAACCTTGCCAAGGTTGAGGTCGCGGGTTCAAATCCCGTTTCCCGCTCTTTAAAAGGCGGCATAGCCAAGTGGCTAAGGCAGAGGTCTGCAAAACCTTTATTCCCCGGTTCGAATCCGGGTGCCGCCTCTCGTGCCAAAAAAACAGCCCATTAATGGGCTGTTTTTTTTCACTCCAATCTGTTTATCCCTATCGTTAAAGTAAAAAAATTTGACACCGTAAGAACCCGGTGCGAATTTTCTTGTCACAAAAGGAGAATTTTTTTATAGTAAAAAGAAAAGATTACAAAAATTTTATAAAATCAATAAATTATAATGGAATAAAGACATGAAATCTAATTCGGGAAAAGTTTCTGTTAAATTTTTTGTTGGTATTTTAACCTTCGGCATCATTTTAGGAGTTATCGGAGGCTATTACTTTGGCAACGTTGATTTTTTAAGAAAATTATTGCCTTCGAAATCAACCTCGTCTGTTATCATTAAAGGCTTTCCTCCTTCTTTCGCTGATTTGGTGGACACAGGTAAGTCCGGCAGTAGTCAATATCAGCACCACCAAAATGGCTAACTCTCCGATTTATTTGGCGACCCTGAATCTCCTTTCGAAGAATTTTTTGGAAGGGATTTCGGAAAAATTTTTTGGCAC
>CAVTQE010000034.1:0-20289 GCA_963736755.1 uncultured delta proteobacterium
TTTCACGGAAGGAAAGGGTTGCTTTTTTTCTGTTTATTGCCAAAATGAACAATGGCTATGAAAAGACGAGAGTTCGGAGCAGTCCGATGAGATGTTTTTAAAAAGTTTTTGAGAAAGACGTAATACCGAATAACATGGCGTAGGGATAGCGGGGTGGTGAAAAGGTGTCTCATTACATTCTCTATAATTTTTTGTCCAAATTTCCCCATTAAAGTCGTGTAATGGGATGTTTTTAAATTTGCAACCGGGAAAACGGGTTTGCTGAAAATAGTAATTTTATGTTATATCTAATAAAAAAAGATGCAAAGCACAGCGGCGGTCGGCTGACAATTAAGAGAACAAACCGGTGTCCTAAGTCTTCTTATCACCATAACCACGGAACCAGCACTTCTGTTAGAAAGACCCCGTGCGGAAGCGTCGGGATAAAATTAAAGATTCTTACGCTTTTTCACGCGGGGTAAATGCCCGTGTGAAATCCTTCTAACGGGGTTTACTGAGGAAGAACGAAAAGGAGGTGTATGAAAACCTTTCGCAAAGAATTATGGTTTAATGTTCCCAGCAGGCGCGGTTTTATCAACATCACGCCCCAAATAGAGGAATGTCTGAGGGAAAGCGGAATCAGAGAGGGACTTATCTTGGTTAACGCGATGCACATCACAGCGTCAGTATTTATTAATGACGATGAGTCTGGACTCCACCAGGACTTTGAGGTGTGGCTGGAAAAGCTGGCTCCGCATGCGCCAGTGGCTCAGTACCGCCATAATGTCGGTGAAGATAACGCTGATGCGCATTTGAAGCGGCAGGTTATGGGCCGGGAGGTCGTGGTTGCGGTTACTGACGGCAAGCTTGACTTCGGGCCTTGGGAGCAGATCTTTTACGGTGAATTTGACGGTCGCCGGAAAAAACGGGCACTGGTCAAGATTATAGGGGAATAAGGTTTTTTCAGCTTCAAAACCATATTTTTGGTCTGGCGCTTTGCGTAACGATTTATCGGGGCTGCCATTTCTAAAAAAAATTAAGGAGATATCTTTACGGAGCCCTCTTTCCTGCGTAAGGTGCTTTACCTTTTGCTGTTTGTTAATGCTAAAAGGTTTTCAATAGGTGGAAACAAGCCATGTTTGGTCATAAACGTTTTTTTAACGGAATGAGGCGGAAATTCCTGAAAGTTCTGCCGGATAAGCTATTCATTTATTTATTCTATTGGGAAGCTTATGGATATTTTCCAAACTTAAATGACCCCAAAACATTTGATGAAAAGTTACAGTGGTACAAGTTATATTATAGAGTGCCACTCATGACCACGTTAACCGATAAATATGAAGTAAGGCGATATCTCGAAGATAAAGGTTTTGCCGGGATATTAAATGAATTGTACGGCGTGTACAATGGTGTCGATGAAATCGATTTTTCCAAACTGCCGGAACGTTTTGTAATAAAGGCCACTCACGGCAGTAGCATGAATATAATATGTAAAGACAAGGAAAGCCTGAATTGGGAAACCTGCCGTCATTTAATGAATAAATGGCTTAAAAGAAATTATTACCATCTCGGCCGGGAATGGGCATATAAAGATATTAAACCTCGCCTTATCTGTGAAAAGTATTTGGAGAACGAAGAATTTAATGAGCTTATAGACTACAAATTTTACTGCTACAACAATAAACCGGAAGTGTTGTTTGTTTGTACCGGCAGATTCAGCGCTGACGGTCTGAAGTATACTGCGTACGACATGGATTGGAACAGGATCTACGCATACAAAGGCAAACCAAGCAGTGATCTTGTAATAGAGAAGCCGGCCAACTTGCAAGCCATGATCACTATTGCCAGCGAACTATGTCAAGGTTTTCCTTTTATTCGCGTTGATTTATATTCAGTAAAAGAGAAAATAATATTTGGTGAACTGACGTTTTATCCTGACAGTGGCGTATGCCCTTTCACCCCCGATAAGTATAATTATTTTTTTGGTGATCTTTTTATATTGCCTGATAAAATAAATTAATTTTATCCAGGTTACCGCCTTGGTAAATTATTAAACCTATGAAGTTTACGAAGCTACCCACAACACAAAGCGAACAACCTCTGTCTTCGTCCAAATTTCCTTTTGCCGATATTCTGACCCCTTGTCTTCACAAAGGCACACTGGCCCAAACCCATTATGTTTTTTCTGCCTCACGCCCCGCGGCGGTTTCTTTTCAGGTCAAACTCATGGGCGCAGAGGAAAGCTGCAAAGCCGACTTTGAAGAGGCTCGGGATAAGTGGTCTGTTGCCAACGATGCGTTTCCCTATGGTTTGTCGGAAGCTCAGTGGTGGGAGTATTGTCTGGCGCCGCACAGTTACCTTGCGCTGGAGGACGGAAAATGCCAGGTAGGTCTTAATCTGTTTAATCGTTTCCTGCATTTGGATTTCAATGAGCAATCAGCTCTCTTAGTGGACCCTGGAGTCGGAAATCAATTCGTGTCCACCACCAACTGGTTCGATCATGAAAAAAGGGAGCTGTGGTTTGCCTCCTGGCCTGTCGAGGCCACTGTTCGGCGCATTGTGAATCCCCGGGGTGGTGTTTCGGTGACGATCTGGAAGCTTTCGTTTCGTTCCGGAGACATTGAAAAAGTCTGGCAGGGGGATTTGGGAGATGCCTTGCATCAGTTATGCTTAGATCCCTCACGCCGATTTTTGATTCTTACTGAGCTGGGACTGCGGCTCGAAGAGCCAATTCCTGCTCAATCGCCGGATCACGCACCTCGTGTCTGGGAACAGGTACGGGCAAGAGGTGTTGTACCTTCAAAAATACTTGTTCTTGATTTAAAGACAGGCCAGGAATGGCGGCTATCGACATTGACCGCAGGCCATATAGAATTCGACCCTGAAGACCCGAGTGTCTGTTACCTCTCGGGGCACAACATCGGCCTCATGGGGGTCAAGGTAGGCATATTCGGTTCCGGTATCGTGCACAAGTACCGGCTCAGGGAAATTGGCCCGGAATTGCTGGGGGAATTTACCCATGAGCGTTTTCATCGCATCACCACGCATATTGTCTTCCGCCACCGGGGAAAGACACTGATCGGTGTCAGCGGCTATCCCGGCACCGTGTTCCTCATCAATGCCGCCACCATGAAACTCCATAGGATCATTGAAATGGATTCGCCCGAAAAGGTCGACACGTCGCTATCCCCCCATATCTGCGGGCAGGACAGTTACGGAATAGATGCCTCGAAAGACGGGGAAGCCCTCCTGGTTGCCGGCACTGGTTTCGTCAGAATCGCCGACATCAACGAAGGACGTTTTATTTTCACGCAGACAATCGAGGGCTACGGCGCTGATTGCTGTTTTACCGGACACCTGGGCAGGTTTGTTTTTCCTCAAGGGCACAAATCATGCGGCAACCGTTAGTACTGCACGAAGATGGTTTCAGTCTTGAATTTCATGTCATCAATGACTTTGTCCGTAGTGATGATGGCTCGCTTTTGGCAGACGCTATCAGTGACGGATATGTTCTGCAGGAAAGGATTATCGTGCCGCCGCACCTGATACCCAAAGCAGGGTCTTTTTCTGCCAGCGCCATCGCTCCCTCGCGGTCCAATCAACCATTAATTCTCATCGGCCATCCGGATCTTCCCGTTCAATACGCATCGGTTATTGCACGGCCAGAAAGGGGAAAGACACGGGTAGAAAAACACGATAAAGCCATCAAAGTAAGCACCGAAGGAATGAACCTGTTATTCAGTGCTCCTCTCTTCAGCCCATCCGTCAGAACCGAACAGTCCCTGTCTTCAGCTTTTCGTGAGATAGGAGAAGTGTTGTGCGCCTGCAAAATGCAGGATGCCGCACTTGCCCGCACCTGGCTTTTTATGGAAAACATCCTTCGTGATTACGATCTGCTTAATAAGGCAAGAAAAAATTTTTTTGAAGAACAGTATTGTTCCGTCACCACCTTTTTTCCCGCCAGCACCAGTATTCAGGGCCATGTTGTCGGCAGCCGATTGTTATCCATCGAATTCTGTGCCTTTTCCGGAGAAGCTCTGTCGCTTGGTCAACAGCCTTCTCCCTTGCAGAACGAACCAACGACGTATGGCAAAATGTTCAGTCGTGCTGTGGTGGTTCGCTTCCCGAAAAACGCTTTATTGTTTATCAGTGGAACCGCCTCCATCAACAAAACCGGAGAAACTTTGCATGTGGGAGATTTTGAGCGGCAAATGACTTTTATCTTGGAAGTTTTGTCCAATATTCTGCGCCAGGTTAACGGCACCTTTTCGGATGTAGCCCAGGCCATTATTTACCTCAAGAGGAGTGAGGATTTCGCTTCCTGTCTGCGCCTCGTTGATGAGGCTGGGTTTCCTTGCGCGAAAACCATGTTTCAGATAGACACCCCTGTTTGCCGGGACGATTTGTTGTGTGAAATGGAAGTGACAGCGCTGCTTGCTTAATCAGCCGCAAGGCATAAAGAACGGAGCGCGCTTTGTAGACAGGGGACAACGGGGGGAAAAAGTACTGATCAAGATTATGGGGGAGTAAAATTATTATCAAAAAGAAAGCGGGCGCATATGGAATCATGTGATCCTATTGAAGTGTTCGATCAGCCGGAGGTTCATCACGTTCTTTTTTATCCTGTCAGGTTACCTGACGCGGGCAAAGATGATCCAAGAAACCTCTTTTTTGAGGTTGAACCAGGGATACGAATTGGCTGCCGTTTTTATAAAGTTCAAGAAAGTTCTCCCACCGTTCTTTTTTTTCACGGAAACGGTGAAGTCGCGCCTGATTATGATGAGATTGCCCCCTTCTTTAATGACATAAAGCTTAACCTGCTGGTTGTTGATTACCGGGGATATGGGTATAGTGATGGTGATCCTACGATTGCCAACCTTCTTAAAGATGCCAAAGTAATTTTTGTCAGGGTGAAACAATGGCTTAAGGATAATGGTTGCTCAGGGATACTTTTTGTTATGGGCCGATCTTTGGGAAGCCTTTGCGCTATCGAAGTTGCCAGGGAATATCAGGATGATCTTGCTGGCATTATTGTGGAAAGCGGCTCAGCAACGAACTTTCGTCATTATTTAGGACTTTTTGGTCTTATCCCTTTTGAACATCCGGTGTGGAAGGAAGGAAAAAATTTTTTCAACAAAGAAAAGATTCGCCTCGTTAAAAAACCCACCCTAATTATCCACGCTGAATATGATTCTTTGGTCCCTTTGGAAGAGGCCAAAGTTCTTTTCGCGAATTCAGGGGCAGAGAATAAAAAACTGATCATTATCCCCCGTGCTGACCACAATAGCCTCATGTACGGGGGGAAAGAACAATATTTTAAAGGTCTCGCTGATTTTGTTGGAAATTATGCAACTCACTAATCTCCATTTTTCTTTTTAGGCGTTGTTTTTGATAGGTGGCTGAGCGTTTTGGTTTTTCAGGGAAAATAAAACAACTCCACGTCAAAAATTGATAGGGTTACGGGCACGTTGTTTTTACAAAAACCTTGACTTTGAGCAAAAACAGGTTTACGATGTAGCCACATTCAAAAAGTGCCCATGAAATTTTCAGTGTTGCGTTGGGCACAGCAAAAGTCGGCAAAAATTTTGAAGTGCAGAGGTGAACCGCCATGCTCTCAATAGTTTTGGTGGTTTTTTTTTTCTGCCATTGTTTAGCCCGGCTTTTTGAAAATTTTTAGAAAGGAGGACGCTCAGATGTCTGAAGGCAAAGTAAAATGGTTTAATGAAAGCAAGGGCTTTGGATTCATCGAAACCGGTGAAGGCAAAGATGTGTTTGTTCATTACAGCGCTATCCAGGACAGCGGATTTAAGACTCTCTATGAGGGTCAGCGGGTGAGCTTCGATATCCAGCAAGGACAGAAAGGCCCCTCGGCGATTAATGTGAAGCTTTTGTAATAACAGCGTAAAAAAGCCTTGCACGCTATGAATGCTGAAGTTTTTTTCTGCGCATGCGTGAAAAGGCACCTCAATTAAGGGTAAGGGACAGATTTAATGCTTTTTTACCCAGGGAAGGCGATAAAGCACAGGAGGTTTAAATGAATAAAAATTTATTTGTTGGAAACTTGGCCAATGAAGTCACTGATGAAGATTTGCGGGTCAACTTTTCTGAGGCCGGAAAAGTTGTAGCCGTAAATATCATCAAAGATAAATATAACGGTTTATCTAAAGGCTTTGGTTTTGTGGAAATGGAAACAGAGAAAGACGCTCAGGAAGCTATCAAAATGTTCAATGGTGGAACGCTTCGTGGGAAGACCATCACCGTTAATGAAGCCCGCCCCAAAAGGGATCAGGGAGGTTATCGAGGTGGCGGCGGGGGCCAAGGCAGAGGGGGCTTCGGGGGTGGTCGCGGCGGTGGCGGCGGCCGGAGATATTAGGAAAAAAATTCTGGACCGATTGGGAGACGTAGCTTTTATAATTCTCTTGTCATAGTTTTAAACTACAAACGATTATAGTGGTGAAAGCCCCGGTTGTGTCTTTGGTCCTTGGGGATTAGGTCTTGGTTATCTTTCGATGATACTTTTTTTGATAGAAATGGAGATAGGTTCTTTTCCGCTCTTTTTTCAAGAGGACGTTACGGGCTTTGCTCTATTCCAGAAAAGGGAAAAATTAGTTGAATTAGAACCAGCCTGATTCCCTTAAAGGACTTCACTCCCTTGATCAGTTTTTTCACCGTGTTAGTGAGTTTTGCAGGGCGACAACCAAGCGGGTTTTGGTTTAACACGTGTTGGTAAAAGGTTTCCAAAGGTAGGTAAGTTGCTTGGGTCTGATGGTAATCCTGGTTCCTGGTTGCTCAGTGGTATAATTTAAATGATTTAATGATGTTACGGTATTCATCCATAACGCTCTAAAACAAAAGCCAAACAGAGCACCTCCCTCACGTCTATTCTTAAATTTCTTGACAAAATTTTTTATATCCCTCTAAATCAATGTTGACGGTGAAGTTTTGAAAAAATGAGAAAAACTTGATTGTCTCTTTGATGACCTGAGATGATCAGGTTTTGAGGTTCAAGGGAGTGGTTTTTTTCAGAAAACAACTCGACCATAGGGAAAAATGTAATTTTTCCCGTTCAACAAAGGTTGCTTTCGGTTATGAAGATAGCAAGTTTTAATGCCAATGGCATCAGGGCTCGCCTTCATATTGTCCGTGAATGGTTAGTAAAGGAAAAACCGGATATCTTATGTCTCCAGGAGACCAAGGTGCAGGATAGCGAGTTTCCGCAGGAGGCATTTGAGGAGCTGGGTTGCTTTTTAGCTTTCAGGGGGGAAAAGGGTTATAATGGTGTTGCAATCGTGAGTAAAATGCCTTTAACGGATGTTTTTTTTGGGTTTGGCGACGGGGATAATAAGGAAGATACGAGGATAATTACTGCCACGATTGGCAATATCCCGATCGTAAATACCTACGTTCCTCAGGGCTCTGCGCCGGATTCGGAAAAATTTCGCTACAAACTCGATTGGTTTCATCGTCTCTACGATTATTTCTCCCGCAAGTTTAAACCAGATAAACCCTTGTTATGGGTGGGGGATTTCAATGTGGCCCCAGAGCCACGAGATGTCTATGACCCCAAGGGGCTTTTAGGGAGTATCGGCTTTCATCCGGACGAGCACAGTGCGCTTGCCCGGGTTAAGGCTTGGGGATTTGTGGATGTGTTTCGTAAACACGAACATCAAGGAGGGTTTTATACTTTTTGGGATTATAGAGTTCCGCAGGCGGTTAAACGGGGGTTAGGATGGCGGATTGATCATATGTGGGCGACTTCCTGTTTGGCAGAAAAATTGCTTTGTGCTTCCATTGATCTTGCTCCCCGGTTAGCCCAAAAACCTTCTGACCACACGGTTATTTGGGCGGAATTTGACAGTTAAATTTGACAGCTTCGTATTAGAGTTCATCTGCAGGGTGCTTGTCAGGCTGTTAAGTCGCCTATTCCTCGGACGCCTACTGATAGCCGTCTGATTTTCGACTTTTTACGACTTCATCAAATTTTATTACGTGCGACATGAAATGGACGAAGCGCGCAAAGTCGATAGGTCATAGTGCAGAGCACGTGAATGTGTAATAAAAATTTTAGAAAGAATTGAGTTTACTTTGAGTGCTAACACGGGTTCACTTATTTTGGCCTCCTCTTCCCCTCGACGAAGAGAACTTCTTGCAATGTTGGGAATAGCATTTGAGGTGATTCCTTCACACATCGAGGAGGAAGAGATTGACGGAGAAACTTCCCGAGAACATGTTGCCCGGCTTTCCCAGGCTAAGGCCAGGGAGGTGGGAAGAACGTTTAAGGACCGCTGGATTTTAGGGGCAGATACCATTGTGTTTATTGACGGAGAAGTCCTGGGTAAGCCTCGAACGGGAGCAGAGGCCAATTGTATGCTCAGAAAATTGAGCGGCCGGGAACACACGGTAATGACTGGTTTCTTCATCTATCATCCGGAACTTAACCAATCAGCAGGCACAGTCGTGGAGAGCAGGGTTGCAATAAAAAAGTTAACGGATAACGAGATCGAAGGCTATATCAAAACCGGCGAACCTTTTGACAAAGCTGGTGCGTATGCAGTCCAGGGGATCGGAATGTTTATGATTGAAAAGATTTTTGGCTCTCATACCAATGTTATTGGGTTGCCAGTGTGTGAGGTGGTGAGCGCACTCAAGCGTTTGGGTGCAATCCGTTTTCTCGAGGAAGGAATACATGGAGACTATTGCCGAGAAGATTGAACGCCTTCGCGAACGCATCTATAACCGGGCGTTAAAAACAGGGCGTAAACCGGATGAGATTACTCTGGTGGCAGTAACAAAAACTGTGGATACTAATCGGATCAGGGAGGCCAGGGAAGCAGGGATAACTGCTTTCGGGGAAAACTATGTGCAGGAAGCGAGAGAAAAGATACCGCACATTGGTGAGGGTGTTACCTGGCACATGATCGGTCACCTTCAGACCAATAAGGTTAAGTATGTTGTGCCTCTATTTTCCATGATCCATTCGGTGGATAGCGCCCGCTTAGCCGAGGAGATTTCTGAACGAGCAATCGAACGTGATAAAATAATGGAAGTATTGATCCAAGTAAATATTGGCCGAGAAAATGTAAAATCAGGGGTGAAGCCAGAAGAGCTTCCTCAACTGCTTGAAGCAGTTTCCTCGTTAAAGGGAATAACCGTGAAGGGTCTTATGGCCATGCCCCCCTATTTTTCGGATCCAGAGAAAGTGCGGCCATTTTTTACGACCCTGAGAGAACTCCGCGATAAACTTTTTCCTTTTTTTTCTGATTCACTTTCCTTAGCTCATCTTTCTATGGGAATGTCCTCTGACTTTGAGGTGGCAATTGACGAAGGAGCAACAATTCTGAGAATTGGTACGGCAATTTTCGGAGGAAGAAAATGAAAGGGTATCACGCCCGTGGGCTATTTGTTACTGGTACTGATACGGGAGTGGGTAAATCCATTGTTACCGGAGGCCTGGCGGGTTTATTACGAAAACAGGGGATAAACGTGGGCGTGATGAAGCCAGTCGAGACTGGATGTTTACACGATGATGGGAGTTTTCTTCCCGCGGATGCCCAGTTTCTCAAAGACATGTCCGGCGTGGATGCACCGTTAGAAGAAATTGTCCCCTATCAGTTTAAAGAGCCGTTGGCTCCCTCGGTGGCAGCAGAACGCGAAGGAATCACGATTGATAGCAACCACTTGGTAAAAAAATTTGAACACATTTCCCGTCACCACGACGTCATGTTGGTTGAAGGGGCCGGAGGTCTTTTGGTTCCGCTTTACCAAAAGTTTTTATTTATAGACCTTGTCAAACGGTTTAAATTACCGGTTTTGATTGTAAGCCGGGCGACTCTCGGCACCATCAATCACACCTTGCTTACCGTTCGGGCAGCTCGCGCGGAGAAGGTTCCTGTGGCTGGAATCGTTATCAACAACCTTTCTCCAGAACGAAGTGTTGCTTCGGAGACTAACCCTGAAGTAATTGCCCGCCTGGTTGATGTTCCGGTGTGGGGAGTAGTTGCCATATCAGGTTGATATCCAACCCCATTTTTCTTGCCGCGAGACCATTATAAAGCTGGTGCGGAGTCACCTCAATGAAAAATACCTCTCTAACCTGATGCCAATCAAAGCATGATACCTCTCGAAAATATTTTTTCTCAGATAAGCCGCCATAGCCGTTATTTAGGAAATGAGGTCAATTCAATCCACAAAGACTTAGACCGGATGGCGGTAAAATTTCTTTTGGCATTTCCTGATGTCTATGAAATTGGGATGTCTCACTTAGGGTTTCAGATATTATACCATATCTTGAATGCTCAGGAAGATGTGGGAGCAGAAAGAGTCTTTGCCCCTTGGATTGATGTTGAAAAAGTGCTCCGAGAACGTGATATCCCTCTGTTCTCGTTAGAGTCCCGGCGACCGTTAAGTTTTTTTGATATTATTGGATTTTCTCTTCAGTACGAACTCTCCTATACCAATGTTCTCTCCATGCTGGATTTAGGGAAAATTCCCTTAAGGTCTGAGGACCGGCATGACAAAAGTCCTCTTATTATTGCTGGTGGGCCCTGTACTTTTAACCCGGAGCCAATGGCGGAATTTTTCGATGCGCTGGTGATCGGAGAAGGGGAGGAGGTTATCTTAGAGATTGTGGATGTTTTTAAGGAATGGAAAAAGAAAAAGGAGGAGCGTGCCTGTCTGCTTGATAGATTAACCACTATTTCCGGTGTGTATGTGCCCTCCAAGTTTGCGGTTACGTACCACCCGAATGGCTCCATCAAGGAATGTAAACCGCTAAAACCCGGTTACGATAAAGTCAAAAAAAGGATTATCCCTGACCTCGATCGAATTTATTATCCCACCACGTTTATTGTGCCGTTTATGCAGATTGTTCATGACCACCTTAACCTTGAGATTGCTCGTGGGTGCACCCGAGGATGTCGATTTTGCCAGGCAGGAATGATCTACCGGCCCGTAAGGGAACGGTCTTGTTCCGTGGTGGAAAAAATTGCTGAGGAAACCTTGAACGCTACTGGCTGGGAGGAGCTGTCAGTGCTTTCCCTGAGCTCAGGAGATTATACCGGGATTGCAGTTCTCCTGGAAAGTTTGATAGAGAAATATTCCCGGCATAATATCAGCATTTCTTTTCCTTCTTTGCGAGCGGAAACGATCAATTCCCAGTGGCTCACTGCACTCGAAGGGGGGAGAAAAACCGGTTTCACCATTGCTCCTGAGGTGGGGACGGAACGTCTTCGACGGATAATCAACAAGAGTTTGACGGAAACGGAAATCCTCGAGACGTGCCAACAGGTTTTTTCGGCTGGGTGGAGGAGCATTAAGCTTTATTTTATGGTTGGTCTTCCCACGGAAACCCAAGAAGACCTTGAAGGAATTGTTGCCTTGGCGAAAAAAATCTTTTTTCTCGGTAAAGACGCGATCAAAAGACCCGAGGTGACGATCAGCGTCTCTACCTTTATTCCCAAACCGCACACTCCTTTTCAGTGGCTCTCCATGATTAATGCAGAAGAGATAAGGTTTCGCCAGCGCTATCTTCTTAGCCTCTTGAAGAAAAGCAGAATCACATTCAAATGGCAAGATCCGGAGATGAGTATCCTCGAAGGGGTGATCGCTCGAGGAGATCGGAGATTAGCGCAGGTGATTGAGGAAGCTTTTCAGAATGGTGCCCGGTTTGATGGCTGGACAGAATTATTTAATTTCCCGATTTGGGAAAAGGCGTTCCAGAAGAGGGGACTCCCCATGGGTTCTTATTTAAGTACAACTGATGAAACAGATCTTTTCCCCTGGGATCATATTGAAACCGGAGTAACCAAGGATTTTCTTTGGCAGGAGTTGACTAACGCAAAAAGAGGAAAGGAAACGTCCGATTGTCGTTGGGAAGCGTGTAATCAATGCGGGGTCTGCGATTTTCAGTCCTTGTATCCCCGAGTTCAATCTTCCAATGACCAGAAGCACCAAACCCTTGTTTCTGATCTCGAAAAAAAAATGGAGGAGAAAGTAAAAAAAGTAAGGCTTCAATTTAGCAAGACCAATGAGGCCCGTTTCTTAAGCCACCTGGAAATGGCAAAAGCTTTTGCACGAGCTGCTCGGAGAGCAACCTTACCTTTAAGGTATTCCCAAGGATTTCACCCCCAACCCCGGATCAGTTTTGGCCCAGCGCTTGCTGTGGGGTTGGAAAGCTTGGACGAATTGGTGGATATTGAGCTTACGGGTGATATTTCGGTTGAGACAATAATAACGCGCTTAAATCAGGAACTTCCTCAGGGTATAATGATTTTTACCGGAAAAGAAATACCCTTGCAAACTCCTGCCATCTCTGATACCTTAGTAGAAATTTCTTACGCTATTTCAATCGATGGTTCTGCCATTGTGGCTAAGTATTCCTTTGAGGAAATAAAAAGAGTTTTTTCTGAATTTTTAAGTAAAACGAATTTTTTACTGTCCAAGCAACACAAAGGGGAAACGCGATCCATTGATATTCGGGATGCAGTAAAAGAATTAATTTTTTCGGACGCAAAAACCATTGTCTTAACTCTTTTGGTGCGTCAAGCCCAAGGCTTAAGGCCACGCGAAATCATGGGAACTATTTTGGGAATTCCTGAGGAAGATTTGAAAACCTTATTGATCTGTAAGACCAGGATGAAACTGAGAGAATAATGGGTTCAGAATTAGTTATTAATGTTACCCCCCTGGAAACCAGAGTTGCCCTTTTGGAAAATGGGATATTGGTTGAGATCTATATTGAAAGAGAAAAAGACCGCGGTATCGCAGGCAATATTTATAAAGGCAAAGTGGTTCGGATCCTTCCGGGGATGCAGGTAGCATTTGTTGATATTGGTCTCAATAAATCCGCTTTTCTCTATGTGGATGATGTCTTTTATGATTTTAAAGACATTGAAGCGGAAATGCTTCGACAAAATGGCGATGAGGAAGAGAGTACCTATGACCAGCTTGAAGATGAACGGTCATCACCCGCTAAGCAGGTTTTTCAAATTAACGATCTTCTTATTGAGGGACAGGAACTTTTAGTCCAGGTTTCCAAAGGACGGATTGGCTCTAAAGGGCCGCGGATTACCTCCCACATATCTTTACCCGGGCGTTACCTGGTGCTTTTGCCCAATGTCAATCATGTGGGAATTTCCCGGAGGATCGAAAATGAAAAAGAGCGAAAGCGCCTGAAAGAAATCGTCCAAAAAACTAAGCCTCAAGAGATGGGTTTTATCGTCAGAACTGCCAGCGAAGGTATGGGTGAAGATGATATAAAATTAGATAGGGATTATCTCATTAAACTCTGGGAAAATATTCAAAAGAAACAAGCTAATTCTCCCACCCCCAGTCTTATTCATCGCGATTTAAACCTTACACTAAAAGAGATTAGAGATATTTCCTCCAAAGACATTGATAGCATCATCGTAGACTCAAAAGAGGAATACAATAACATTTTGAAATTTACGGAAATGTTTATGCCTCAACTTTCTCATTTGGTAACCCTCTATGAAAGAGAGGACCCAATTTTTGATTATTACGGCATCGAGATTGAAATAAACCGTGCATTTGGGGAGCGGGTATGGCTAAAATCTGGCGGATACATTGTGATTGAAAGGACTGAAGCAGTCACAACGATTGATGTCAACACTGGCCGGTACGTAGGCAAAGGGAACCCCGAAGACACTATTCTCAGAACCAATCTGGAAGCAGTGAAAGAGATCGCCTACCAGCTCAGGCTTCGGGATATTGGAGGGATTATCATTATTGATTTTATTGACATGAAAAAAGAGGAAAGCCGGGAAAAGGTGTTTCAAACTCTCAAAGAAGTCTTAACCAAAGATAAAAGCAGGACGAATATCTTAAGAATTTCGGAACTGGGGCTTGTGGAAATGACCCGAAAACGAACCAGTGAAGACCTCATCGGGTATTTATCCGAGCCGTGTTTTTACTGCGATGGGAAGGGTTTTTTAAAATCAAAAGAAACGATCTGCTATGAAATTTTTCGGGGTATTAAAAAGGAAGCTGCCAAAATTCCAGGTAATAAAATTTTTGTCGCTCTCCATCCGGAAGTTGCTGATTTAATTTATGAAGAAGAAAGGAGCTATCTGGAAGATCTGGAAAACCATATCAAGAAGAAAATAATCGTAAAAGTGAAAGAAAATCTCCATATTGAACAGTTTGAAATAAACTGATAAAAAGTTTATTATGGAATTTAATTTCCTTGACAACAAGGAAATTAACCTTTAAATTTACAAATTTATCTGAATCAATTTTTAAAGGAAAGGTTTTTAGAAATGTTTGCAGTGGTTAAAACTGGCGGAAAGCAATATAAAGTAAAAGAAGGGGATATCATAAAAATTGAAAAATTGGTTGGCGAAGAAGGCGACTCGGTTGAATTAGAAGAAGTTTTGTTAATTGGAGATGCACCAGAAACGACAATTGGACAACCTCTGGTTCCGAACGCGAAGGTAGTTTGCAGCATTATTAATCAAGGGAAAAGTAAAAAGGTAATTATCTTTAAGGCAAAACGAAGAAAAGGGTACCAGAAAAAACAGGGCCACCGCCAGATGTATACCAGTTTAAAAATAAATCAAATTATTGTATAGAAAGGAAACCGTATGTTTTCAGGATATGAGACATTGGTTATTGCTCACCCTGATATTTCAGATGAGGAACTCCAGGAGCTTATTGATAAACTTAAAAATGTTATTTCCCGCACCAAGGGAGAATATCTTAAAATCGACAAATGGGGAAAACGAAAATTAGTTTATAAAATAAAAGGGTTGTCAAAAGGATTTTTTCTCATTGTTTATTTTTTGGGAAATCAGGATGTGCTTCAGGAAATAGATAGGCTTTTGAGATTTAATGAACGAATACTTCGTTATCAAACCGTAAAAATTGACAAAAAGCTGGATATCGAAACTCTGCGAGAAAAAGAAACTCAAGGAACTTTAGAAGCGTCTGCGAGCGGTGAGACGATCGCAACTGTTGAACCCTCAGGAGGGGCTCAAGAAGATACTGTAGCGTGATTTTTAACCTTTAACTGAAAAAGAATGCTTATGAGAAGGCCACCATTAAGGAAAAGCACAAGAGAGGGTAGTGAGTATAAAACAACAACGTATCAACGCAGAAAAGTCTGTCGTTTTTGCGTTGATAAGAATTTAACTATTAATTATAAAGATTCAGGAGTCTTACAATACTTTGTTACCGAAAGAGGAAAAATTATTCCTCGACGGATCTCAGGTAATTGTGCCAAGCATCAAAGGGAAATTACTCGCGCGATTAAAGTGAGCCGCAATGTTGCCCTGATTCCTTACATTACCCCGATATCCTGAACGCACTATAACTTTTTAATTTTACAATATTAGTTTAAGAGGGAGCACGGAGAAGTGAAAGTAATTCTAACCGAGGATGTCCCTAGTTTAGGTAAAATGGGGGATTTAATTCAAATTAAAGATGGGCATGCGAGAAATTACTTGATCCCCAAAAAACTAGCAGTCCCGGCTAATCCCCAAAATCTTAAAGCCTTTGAGCATCAAAAAAATCTTCTTAAACAGAAGCAGAATCGAATTAAACGAGAAGCTGAAAAACTCGCTGAAAAAATAGAAAAAATTTCCTGCACCATATCTAAACCTACCGGTGAAGAAGACAAGCTTTTTGGTTCGGTAACCTCCCTGGACATTGAGGAAAGCCTAAAAGAAGAAGGGATTAAGATTGACCGGAAAAAGATCTTGTTGGAAGAATCAATTAAGAGTTTGGGAATTTATAAGGTCCCGATAAAATTACACCCAGAAGTTACAGCGCATTTAAAAGTCTGGGTGGTAAAATCTTAACGTTCCTCTTGATAATTACATTTCCCCACCACCTATTGAGACCACAATCTTTTTCCTAAGCAAAGTTGCTGGGGAGGAGAATGAACGAGGTCCTTTTTTTGGTTCACAGCGCTTAATAGACGGTAACTCAAACCATTTTTAAAGAAAAGGTTTGGCACATGAAGGCACCACAGGATGATTCTTTATTCACCAAAATCCCCCCGCAAAGTATTGAGGCCGAACAAGCTGTCCTTGGAGCAATCCTTTTAGATAATGAAGCGTTTCACCAGATCATCGAGATTCTGGACGGGTATGATTTCTATCGCGAAGCCCATCGAAAAATTTTTACCAGCATGATTGAACTTTACAATAAAAATGAACCATCTGACTTGATTACCTTAACCGAAAACCTTACTCAGAAAAAACAACTGGATGATGTCGGGGGGGCATCTTATCTTTCTTCTCTGGTTGATAATATTCCTACCGCAGCTAATGTGCTCCATTATGCCAAGATTGTTCGAGAAAAATCGATTTTAAGAAAGACGATTACTGCTGCTACTGAAATTGTTAGCCGAGGATACGACAACGTAGAGGATATTGATAACCTCTTGGATTTTGCGGAAAACAGCATTTTCCGCATTAGTGAATATCAAATCAAACCCTCATTTTATCCTCTCCGGGAGATACTGAAGAGCAGTTTTTTGACTATCGAAAAACTCTATGAAAGACATGAACTTATAACGGGTGTACCCTCAGGGTTTCATGATTTAGATGCTTTAACCTCAGGTTTTCAAGACTCAGATCTGATCATTATTGCTGGTCGCCCGAGCATGGGAAAGACGAGTTTTGCCCTCAATATTGCCCGCAATGCGGCGGTGGAAAAGAATATTCCGGTGGCAATATTTTCATTAGAAATGTCAAAAGAACAACTTGCCATCCGCATGCTGTGTTCAGAAGGAAAAATTGATGCCCATAAACTGAGGGGTGGTTTTTTAACTGAGAGTGATTGGCCTAAACTTACCCGGGCTGCGGGGACACTTTCGGAAGTCCCCATTTTTATTGATGATAGCGCAGGGATTAATGTCCTTGAGATGAGGGCCAAAGCCAGGAGGCTTAAAAAAGATCAAAAATTAGGGTTAATTATTGTTGACTACCTCCAGTTAATGGAAAAAAAAGGAGGCGCTGAAAGCCGAGAACAGGAAATTTCCTCTATATCTCGTTCACTTAAGGGGTTAGCAAAAGAACTTAATATTCCGGTTATAGCCCTTTCGCAGTTGAATCGCAAGGTTGAGGACCGACAAAACAAGCGGCCCCAACTGGCTGACCTCAGGGAATCCGGGGCAATCGAGCAGGATGCAGATGTTATCATCTTTATTTATCGGGATGAGGTTTATAATGAGAACAGTCCTGATAAAGGGATTGCGGAAATAATCATTGGAAAACAGCGCAATGGGCCGATTGGATTTAAAAAATTAACGTTTTTGGATTCATTTACTAAGTTTGAACCTTTCGCCTACGGGCGAGAAGAAGAAAATAAAATTCCCCCCCTGGTTGACATTTAACGAAGAATGCTTACCTTCCAAAAGAAAAATTTCTCAAAAGATAAGTAATCTAAAAAAATTGAAAAAAGGGAAAAAGGAGGTAATTACATGGCTAAGGTTATCGGCATTGATTTAGGGACAACCAATTCGGTAGTGGCAGTTATTGAAGGCGGAGAACCCAAGGTAATAGTCAATGAAGAGGGCAGCCGGTTGACCCCCTCAGTGGTTGCTTTTACCAAGGATGGCGAGATTCTGGTTGGCCAGGTGGCAAAAAGACAAGCAACAACGAACCCGGAAAACACAATCTATTCGATCAAGCGGTTCATGGGCCGAAGGCATGATGAAGTTACTGAAGAAATAAAGATGGTTCCTTACAAGGTAGTTCGCGCTTCTAATGGCGATGCCCGGGTTGAATCTATGGGTAAACAGTATTCTCCTCCTGAAATTTCCGCGATGATTCTTCGAAAGTTGAAACAGTCGGCGGAGGCTTACTTGGGAGAAAAAGTGAATGATGCCGTAATAACGGTTCCGGCGTATTTCAATGACAGCCAGCGCCAAGCAACTAAGGATGCAGGAAAAATTGCCGGACTTAATGTGTTAAGGATTATCAATGAGCCAACGGCTGCTGCATTAGCCTACGGCTTGGATAAGAAAAAAGACGAAATCATTGCGGTGTATGATTTTGGCGGCGGTACGTTTGACATCTCCACCCTCGAGGTAGGTGATAATGTTGTCGAGGTTAAATCAACCAATGGTGACACTCATCTGGGGGGAGACAACATTGACCAACGAATTATTGACTGGCTGGTGGCTGAATTTAAGAAAGAACAGGGGATAGATTTAAGCAAAGACCGCATGGCGTTGCAGCGGCTGAAAGAAGCAGCCGAAAAAGCAAAAATGGAGTTATCTACGACCCTGGAAACCGAAATTAACCTCCCCTTTATCACGGCGGATGCTTCTGGCCCCAAACACCTCTTGATGAAATTAACGCGGGCCAAGTTAGAGCAAATGATAGAGGATATTATTGAAAAGTCACGCGGGTCCTTGCGTGCAGGCGATAAAAGATGGAGGGTTAAAACCAGCGGATATTAATGAAGCAGTTTTGGTTGGTGGTTCAACGCGGATACCGAAAGTTCAGCAATTGGTGAAGGAACTTTTTGAGAAAGAGCCGCACAAAGGGGTTAATCCTGATGAGGTGGTAGCTTTAGGAGCTGCGGTTCAGGCCGGGGTTCTGGCAGGAGAGGTCAAAGATGTGCTCTTGTTGGATGTGACTCCTCTTTCATTGGGTATCGAAACATTAGGCGGCGTGGCCACTAAGCTGATTGAGAGGAATACCACCATCCCCACCCGAAAAAGTGAAATATTTACTACGGCGGCGGACAGTCAGACGAGTGTTGAAATCCATGTGCTCCAGGGTGAACGGGAGATGGCTCGTGACAATCGGACGTTGGGGAGATTTCATCTGGTTGGGATACCTCCAGCCCCACGAGGAATTCCCCAAGTTGAGGTCACCTTTGACATTGATGCCAATGGTATTGTAAATGTTTCGGCAAAAGATATGGGGACAGGAAGGGAACAAAAGATTACTATTACTGCCTCAAGTGGCCTTCACAAAGATGAAATTAATAATATGGTAAAAGATGCGGAGCAGCATGCGGAGGAAGATAAAAAAAGACGGCAGGAAATCGAACTGAGAAACCAAGCCGATACCTTGGTATACAATACTGAAAAAATACTCAAGGAAAACCGGGATAAATTGCCTGAACCTGAAGTGAAAGCAGTAGAAGATGCTATTCAGGCCACTAAGGATGCGATTAACAGTGGAGACGCTGGCACCATAAAAAATAAAATCGAAGAACTCACCAAAGCTTCCCATCGGTTAGCGGAGGTTATTTATCAATCCGCCGATAAACAGCAGCAAAATCAGGCAGGAGGAGCATCAGAAGGAGGCCGACCACAGAGCGAAGGAGATGTGGTCGATGCCGAATTTGAAGAAAAATAATTAATTCTTTAATCTCAAAACGCTGCCATTACCTTTTGTTTTAAGGTAATTGGCAGCTTTTTATTTTATGCTTGAGTTATTGATGAAAGTGGATACAATAATCCATAAAACGTTTCATGAAGATAACCTTTACCGCCTACGGCATTTAAATGATTAGTGAAAAGGTAGGGCATCGTTTAGATAATGTTCTTTCCCGAATTGCCCAAAGTCTTTTTGGGAAAAAAATAAATCCTCATTTTTTAACCATTGCCGGTCTTTTTATTAATGTCGGGGCAGGTGTTTATTTAGCAATGGGATATTGGGTAACCGGGGGCTGTCTCATATGTTTAGGAGGTTTTTTTGATATTTTTGATGGGGCAGTGGCCCGAGTTTCCAATCGGGTTACAAAATTTGGTGGTTTTTTAGATTCAGTTATTGATCGCTATTCCGATACGTTTCTCCTGAGTGGGATTATCTGGTACTATATTCAACAAGGGAAAATGGGATATACTTTTCTTACCTTAGTGGTGCTGATGGGCTCATTGTTGATTCCATATTCTCGAGCAAAGGCTGAGACTTTTCTCAGACGTTGCAATATTGGCTTGATGGAAAGGGCAGAAAGAACGATCTTACTTGCTCTCGGAAGCATTTTTAATCTTATGCCGATTGTGCTCTGGGTGTTGGCTGTCTTTACTCATGTTACGGTGATTCAGAGGATCCACTACACGTGGAAAGAAATGCAAAAAATAGAAGAACAAACCATACATCAATAACATTCCAGCCCGCAACCACTTCCTTACATCAGATTGAGGTTAACAAAAACAGCGATGATTGACCTCACACATTATCGAAATTTTCTTTCCGAAAAAGCCTTTCAGGTCATCACGACTGGGCTCGAAGAGTCAAAAAAAAGAAATCATCAGTATTTGGAACTAGAGCACATCTTTTTGGCTTATGCGCGGATAGAAATTTTTTTCTTTAACTCCGTCTTGGC
>CAVTQE010000035.1:0-63989 GCA_963736755.1 uncultured delta proteobacterium
GCCTTTGCAAGTGTAAGTGTAGATTAGCTATCTAAGAAATGACTATCAAGGGTGGAGTCATCTTAAAATGCATGAACCGCAAAGAGTTTATTGAGGAAAATTAACTTTCGGGAATAATCTATTCTTGCCTGCCTTGGACTGTCTACTTACAAAACCATACAATTTAATAAAGCAACAAGGGCCTCGATTTGAGGCCCTTTTGTTTACAGAAGATGTTAGGATTTGGTTGCCTTTAACCAAAGGATGAAAATCCTCAATTTACCCTCCAAAATCCCCGCCTTGGCGGGGGGGGGGTTTTATTTGACAGAATATTTCATTATTATTGACTTTTTTCCTCCCACAGGTTAAAAAATAAAAAATTATCAAAACCCAGAAACCGATAATCCCAGCACAAAAAAATGGGTGTTACTGTGGAAGGGACTTTAATGAGTGATGAAAATAAAAAAACAAGGCCAGGTTGCTAGGTCAAAAGTTATCCTATTTACAGTGCTCGAGCGACTTGCTGTTTTTTATGTTCTGAATGTTGTGCTGGGTATTGTGGTGGTTGCAGCGATGAGTTTTATACTTTATGATAAAGTTGTTTTTAGAAACGGAGTGTAACATGCCCGGCATCGTGGACTTGCTCGTATTCTCATGTGCACACTATGGTCTAGTCTTCTTGCTGGCATTGATCAGCTATGTGATCGGGCGAAGGCTCACGAGAGCGTGTATGTTTAATTCTGGTTGGGAAAAAACAGTTTTCTCCACCAGTCTTGGGTTGGGTTTTATCGCATGCCTTATCTTCGTCCTTGGTCTTCTGCATCTCTTATATAAAGAAATTATCATATCTGTCTTATCCTTGTTCACTCTCCTGTGCCTATTGGATGATAAGGCGGTCAGGCGGGATATTTTTGATTTTTTTGGTACACTCTTGACACGTAAGGCCTCGTTAATCACTTGGGGTGCTTTGCGCACTATTTTTTCTTCCTTACTTTCTTCTTCCTTTATACCCACCAACAGCATTTGATGCCACCATGTATCATCTCCCATCCGCTAAAGCTTACGCGCAAAACCATGGACTTGTTTTTCTCCCCTTCATCCGGTTTTCATTATTTCCCCAAATCAATGAAATGCTTTTTTCTCTGATGTTAATACTCTCTGATGATGTTGCCGCACAACTGGTGCAATTTTTAATGATGGGTTTAGTTGCTCTGGGGCTCTATGCATGGGGTCAACGTTTGTTCAATCCAAGAGTAGGTTTCTGGGCTGCGGCACTTTGGCTTTCAAGTCCTTTGGTATTATGGGCTGGGAGTTCTGCTTACATAGATATTGGCTTTGCATGCTTTATCTTTTTTGGTGTGTACGCGTTCTCCAACTGGATGGATACCGATGAGACTCATTGGCTCGTTATGTCGGCTGCGTTTTTAGGATTTGCTGCTGCGGCAAAGTATTCAGCCCTTTTCTTTTTGGCTTTATTTGGTTTTATCATTGTTCTCAAAGAGATAAAGAAGCGAAGATTCAGACAGATAGCTCTCTTTACACTAATAGTCGCTCTTATAGCTGGCCCTTGGTATCTGCGTAGCTACTACTATACGGGCAATCCAGTTTTCCCCTTTTTTCCTCATATTTTTGGATATGGATTCCTCAGTGGGCAGGATGTTCACGAGATCATAAAAGATACGACCACAGCATATGGAAGAGATAAAACCTTAACTAATTTTTTGCTTTTGCCCTGGAATCTTGCTTTTAACCAGCAAAAATTTGTAATGGAAGCTCCATTTTCGTCAGATCTACCTCTTTGCCTTACCTTTCCTATTGTTGAGTCTTTTGCGTCCAAAGATTAGAAAGTTATTTATCATTATACTGTTGTATACCCTTTTTTGGTTCAGTACTGCTCAAGTGCTTCGATACTTACTTCCCATTATTCCACTGCTCAGTCTCGCTGTGGCGGCATCGTTTGAGCATTGCTTTGGGTTACTCCCTTCTGCAAAAACACAGTGGATGAAGAAAGGGATTCTGACTTTGGCTATTTCTATAACCTTTTTTCTTCCCGGCTGGCTATACGCTCTCCATCGGGTACAAAATGAATATCCACCCTGTACAAAAGAAAAGCAGGAGGTTTATTTAACACGGAAGCTCTCCTCTTTTCCTGCCTACCAATATCTGAACCAGACGAGAGGCCGAAATTATTCTCTCTATGCCCTTTTTGACGAAAACATGGTTTATTTTGCAGATGGGACTTTCATGGGGGATTGGTTTGGACCGGCCCGTTTTGAAAACATCTATAGCCGGTTCTCGGACATTAAGGCTCTTCATCAAGAACTAAAGGCTTTAGGCGCAAACTTTTTCTTAATGAGAAGAGGGAGAATCAATATGGAGTTACCTGCCGAGGAAAGCTTTCCCCCGTCCCATTTCAAATTGATTATGAAGAATGACAAATTTCTTTTATTTGAGATCCTTGAGTAGGTTCTTTGTAGAAAATCTGCTTCTGCTATGCTTTGAGGTAAATCATGGCGACAAAAAATGATCGATATACTTACCGGGTAACCTGGTCTGAAGACGATAATGAGCATGTAGGCTTGTGCGCTGAATTTCCCAGCTTGAGCTGGCTGGCGAGAACTCCGGCGGCAGCTTTAAAGGGAATCCGTAAATTAGTTGAAAAGGTCGTAAAGGATATGCATAACGAACGTGAAGCTGTTCCCGAACCAATCGCCTGCAGGCATTACAGTGGCAAATTCGTGGTACGGGTTCCTCCCCAAGTTCATCAAAAACTTGCAATCCAAGCAGCTGAGTCTGGGGTTAGTCTGAATCGCCTTGCCAGTGCAAAGCTAAGTCAATAAAATAGGTACAGCAACCATTCTTCTTATTTGCCATGAGCACCATCAGAAGTTTTATTGCCATACCGCTTAATGCTGAAATTATTTCCCGCATTGAGAAGACTCAAAAAGAGCTTAAGGCATTACCTGCGGATGTCAAGTGGGTTAACCCCAGATCAATTCACCTTACTTTAAAGTTTTTGGGTAATGTTGAGGAAGGAGGCATAGAGACTATTGCGCAAGGGATTCAGAATGGGATAAAGGGGTTTAAACCCTGGTCAGCGGCTGTAAAAAATATGGGCGCTTTTCCTTCTCTCAAAAGCCCGAGAGTGGTGTGGGTAGGGATTGAGGACCAAGGCGGTCAGCTTGTTGCATTGCAGAATCAAATAGAAAAAGAAATGTCAAAACTTGGCTTTGAGGAAGAGAAGCACGGAAATTTTCACCCCATCTCACCTTAGGGCGGGTCAGGTCTCCCAAGGGAAAGGATGAACTGATTAAATATCTTCTTGATGAACGAGAACGAGTCTTCGGAGAGATCAACGTTGATCGGGTAATCCTTTTCAAAAGCGAGCTACGTCCTTCGGGAGCGGTGTATATGCCATTAAGAGAATTGTCCCTTAGTTAAAATTCTACAGGCTCAGTAAAAATTTAAAACGTGATGGCGTTAAGGGGGCTTATGATTATAATTAAGTTTTTAAAGATGATACTAACGGACTGAACCTGAAAAAATAATTAAAACGAACAATCTGACTTTTACCTGTCAACTGACATCTTAAGATGCTGAGTAATGCCTTGTTAGCACTATGAAGACATTGAAAACATTGAAACATCCTTTCTCATACTTTATCATATGGATTATTCTGCTGGTACAGCTTTTAATTTTAAAGGAAACTGAAATATGGAAACAAGAGAACAGGGTTATTTATTGGGATGTTCTTGAATATTATTCATATTTACCGGCCACATTCATCTATGGCGATGTAAAACTGGGATTTATGAATGATACCACTGTGAACTGGCAAGCTAAATTCTGGCCAAAGCAAGCTCCGAATAATGGCAGGGTGATTAAAATGACAATGGGTATGTCGGTAATCTATTCCCCGTTTTTTTTTGCAACACATGGCATTGCCAAAATATTTCATTTGCAGGCAGACGGCTTTTCTATACCGTACAGGATTGCACTTATCTTTAGCTGTTTGTTTTACCTTACAATTGCACTTTTTTTACTTCGAAAATTACTCCTTAGGTGGTTTAACGATGGAGTAACCACACTTACAATCGTTTCAATCGTAATGGGGACAAATCTGTTCTATTACTCTACAATAGAGGCAGCCATGCCGCACGCATTCAACTTTTCGCTATTCGTATTTTTTATTTACCTCACCGTTAAATGGTACGAAAAACAAAGTTGGCGAACAACAATATTGTTAGGCTTACTTGGTGGGATCATAGCATTGATACGTCCTGCGAATATAATTATTTGGCTCTTTTTTCTTCTTTATGATGTAACAAAGTCCTCGGGTTTTGCTTTAAGACTATCTTTCTTAGTGAAACAATATGTTAAACTTCTGCTAATTGCCGGCTGTTTCCTGCTTATTTTATTTCCTCAATTGTTATACTGGAAAACCGTTACAGGTTCCTGGTTATATTACTCGTACGACAATGAAGGATTCTTTTTCAATAATCCCCAGATCATTCGGGGGCTTTTCAGTTACCGTAAAGGATGGCTGCTTTATACACCTATCATGACATTCGCTCTTATTGGAATACCATTTCTATGCCTCAGGGCAAAAGAGCTATTTCTTCCGGTTCTGATTTTTATGCTAATCAATATTTATATCATATTTTCCTGGTGGACATGGTGGTATGGCGGAAGCTTTGGCCAAAGGCCGATGATCGATTGTTATCCATTGCTGGCATTCCCTTTGGCTGCCACCATAAGCTTGTTTTGGAAAAAAATGTATCCGGAAATAATATCTGTGCTTATATTAGCTCTTTTTGTGTATCATAATATGTTTCAAACTTTTCAATATTATTACGGCGCAATACATTGGGATGCAATGTCGAAAAAAGCTTATTGGTCGTCATTCGGACATCTCAAACCTCAGACAGATTTTTACAACTTACTTGAAAATCCGGATTATGATAAAGCAATAAAAGGTATTCAGGCAGTACAAAACAAAGAATGAGTAAATTGTGATTTTAAAAGAATTTACCTTTCGTTAGAAACCCCACCCAGCATCTTCTGGAATATCGTTAGCCAATCTTTATCCTCGCATCTAACGCCACTATCCCTGTGCCATCGGAGAGTATTCTTAGGGGATTTATATCGAGTTCTTTAATCTGGGGAAAGTCAGCGAGGAGATGCGAGACCCGTACGATACTCTCTATGTATCCCTGGGTATCGCCTGTTTTGTTTCCCCGGAAGCCCTTGAGCATGGTATACGATTTAAGCTTTTTTATTTTGGTTGCAATTTCCGCCTGTGTTGACGGGCAGAGCGCGAGGTCGATATCGTGAAAAACTTCCACGTAAATTCCTCCAAAACCAAAATACACGACTGGGCCAAATGCTTCATCATGTTTGCCGCCGATAAACATATCGTATCCATTCGAAACCATCTTCTGCACCCGGACTCCTTGAAAGTCAGCGCCTGGTTTATAGGCCGAGAGATTTTTTTTGATCATCAGGAATGCCTTCTTGACCTCGTCTGGATTTTTTATATCTACCATAACCCCCTGTGCTTCTGATTTATGAATGGCATCAGGGGAAACAACCTTCATCACCACCGGATACCCGATCTTTTCAGCCAGACTTATTGCTCCGCTTTCATCGTGTGCTACAAAGGATTCCGCAATCGGGATACCGTATAATGATAGTAAGGAAAGGGTTTCTTCACCGCTGACGCCTTGATGGGTAGTGATCCACTTTTGGGCAGCGGCGCGGTTGATATAAGAAGGTTGTTCCTCAGAAACCGAGCCGGTTGCTTTTCGGGCATAAAAATCCCGCTGAGCTGCCATTGCCCGGACCATCTCTTCCGGGCTGTTAAAAACCGGGCAATTTACATTTTTCTTAATCTTAGTTATAGTTTGAGAGATACCCAAAAGACATACACCTACTGGTTTTCCTGAGGAAAGAATAGCCCCCCAGGTCTCTTTTGAAAGATCGGCATGTAACATTCTTGAAAAAACATCATCTCCCGCGGGCATGTGGGGCCAGTGACTAACATAAAGAGCGCAGTCACTATGCTCATTGTGCATGACCGAAGAAAAGATATGGGCGGTAAATTTGGGGTCGTAAATATCTCCCATGTCGAGGGGATTGGAAAATCTGATTACTCCGGCTTTGGAGTAATTTTGCAGACTTTTGTAAAAATCTTCTCCCGGATCAGCAAATTCAAAGCCCGCCTGAGTACAGAGGTCAGCAGTGGATACCGCAAAACCACCGGCCGGGCTCATGACCATGATCCGGTTTCCTTGCATCCGGGGAAGTTTGAAGGCTTTGGCCATAGCGATGAAGTCGGGGAAATTATGAATCCGTATTATTCCCGCCTTTTTAAACGCAGCATCAATAACGTCTTCATCATTGCTTAAGGCAGCCGTATGGCTCATAGCGGCTTTGCTGCCGGTTGGGGTTGTGTTCGACTTCAGGACAATAATTGGCTTGTCTATAGCTGAGGCCGCTTCTACGAGTTTCTTTCCCCGGTTGATATTTTCCAGGTACATAAAAATAATTTTTGTATCCGGGTCCTTTCCAAAATACTCCAGAAAATCTACTTCATCTAAATCCAGCTTATTACCCACACTGGCAAATTTTGCCATACCCAAATGCTCATCTATGAACGGATTCCAAAGAGCGGTTCCTAATCCCCCGCTTTGGGAAATAACGGAAATTTCTCCCAGCGGGGGAGGATAAAAGGGAACAAAGAGCAGGCAAAGGCCATTGGCCCGATTGGCAACCGTAAAGCCATTTGGCCCCACAAACCTAAGGCCATATTTTCGGGCATTCTTTAGGGTGAGGTCGGAAAGCCTTTTCCCATCCTCGCTAAACTCAGAAAAACCGCCGGAAGGGATGGCCATCCGTTTTATCCCAAACTTTCCGCACATCTCAACGTGGTCAGGAATAAACCGGGCGGGGATTAAGCATACTGCCAAGTCCGGAACCTGGGGGAGATCATCAATATTTTTATACATCTTGATCCCATCCACGTAGATATCCTCACTTCTCGGGTTTAGTCCGAAAATTTTTCCGCGGTACCCCCAGCGCAAAAGATTCTCAAGTATCATCCGGGGGAGGTTTTCAGCTCGTGAGGAAAGTCCGATAATAACCATTGACTCGGGATAGAATATTTTTTCCATCGATGGTCTCCTTTTGACCGATTGGATGAAAGCAAAAAGTAACTTCTACTTTAATTGTTATAGATTTTCAAAATGTTAGTCAAGATAAAAAGGGAGTGGCGGTACTTTGTTAAAGAAGTTGACAGGATATTTTTATGGTGTAAGAAAGATTACATTTTGGTCTTTTTAAAATTGATTTGGTTGCTTATCAAAAAAATCAAATTCGGGACACGGCATGCGTTGAATACCCAAAATTATTTAGTCGAACAGAGAGTATTTAAAACAATGCATTCCGGCCTTTGCTGATAACTATAACTGGTCTCGGGATTCGCTCGAAAAAAATTTTTGTTAAGATCACCCCCCTTATTAGGATTAAAAATACTTGCAAACCAAATGCCTTTATGAGAGTTACAAAATCCAGATCACTAAATTTAGGTGGAAGCAGGTTTTTACTGTTACAATACTGTTAGACTTTTTCCCTAAAAGTGCACTATTATCAACGCATAGACGTTTATGGTGTATAAGGCAGGAACTCCTTATAATTTTGATGTCACGTTCACAAAAGACCTAACATAATATTTCCCATTTAAATTTTAGTACTATGACGAAAAAGTTAGTTTTAGGGACCAGAAATCAAGGGAAAATTTCGGAATTCAATGCTTTTTTAGCGGATGAGGATGTTACCCTTCTTTCCTGGAAAGACTTTGATTATCCGTTTTCGGTTGTCGAAGATGGAAAGACTTTTTGGGAAAATGCGTTGAAAAAAGCAGAACTAACTGCCCGAATAACCGGCGAGGTCTCCCTTGCTGATGATTCGGGCTTAGAGATCACGTATCTCGGCCAACGCCCTGGTGTTTTTTCTGCGCGTTACGCTGGACCCCAAGCACGCGATGAAGACAATAATACCAAAGTGTTTCAAGAAATGAGAGGTGTCCCTTTATCTGAACGAGGGGCGCGGTTTGTGTGCGCGATCGTGATATACACGCCCGATGGTGTGTGGGAATGGGTAGAAGGAGAATGCCCAGGAGTGATAACGGAGGCTCCTCGGGGAAGAAATGGATTTGGCTATGATCCTCTTTTTTTAGTGCCGGATTTAGGGAAAACATTTGCTGAACTAAGCCAGGAAGAAAAAAACCGGATCAGCCACCGGGCACGAGCAATGGAGAAACTTCGTCCCCTCCTGAAAAAATATTTTCCATAAAAATGAGGAAGTTCAATCCTGCTTGACTTGTTTGGGATGATGATGGTATTATTAAATTCTTTCGGGGCGTAGCGCAGCCTGGTTAGCGCGCATGCCTTGGGCGCATGAGGTCGGAGGTTCAAATCCTCTCGCCCCGATTACGATGAGGAGTGTTTCCGTCCCTTTTCTCATTCTTCAAGGGAACCCACTTTTTCTGTATTTTTTTAAAAAGCATTCGCACTAAAAAAATATAAATCTTTGTAACGGGTTTGAAGGACTTTATGAGGAGTAATAGGCTTGATACATTGCCTTGACCTCATCGAAAATAAGGCCGGCAACAAAGGGAAGAAGCATCACTGTGTTTAAGGCAAAGAAAAAGAATACTCTTTGTTAGATAAGTTCCTCGGCAATAAATCTATTTTGATTCCTTATAGACCTTTTCAATCTCTTCTTCTCGTTTTTCTTCTAACTTCACAATCTCAAACCCGAGGTTTTCTTTGTCTGTGGTCAGAATTTTTGTTTCCGCAATCTTGGCTTCATATTTTCGCCTTATCTCGGCAATGCGCTCTTTCTGAGCTTGCGTAAGCCCGGGCAATTCTTTTTCCACTCCTTTTAGTTTCTCCATAACAAGGTCTAAGGTGCTCTTCAGTTCACCAGTCATAACTTTCCTATCCCTCCTTATTGTCGGTTCGTTTTTACTTACCTTGTAACAGTTAATAGATCACAATTACTATAAAGTGAAACGGTGGGCGATAGGATATCGCCTTCCCACGCCGAATGCCTTGGTGGTTACTTTAAGCCCTGGGGGCGCTTGTTTGCGCTTGTATTCATTGAGGTGAATGCGACGGATTATATCCTGGACAATTCTTGGATCATGGCCTTTTTTGATTATGTCCGCGATGCTTCGGTTTTTTTCCACATACTCGGTTAAAATGTCATCCAAGACATCGTAGGGGGGCAGGGTATCCTGATCAGTTTGATCGGGTTTTAATTCTGCTGAAGGCGGTCGGGTGATCACTCTTGCGGGGATAATCTCCTCATGGCGGTTAAGGTAACGCGCGAGGTTATAAACCATGGTTTTAGGCACATCGGAAATAACTGCCAACGCTCCGCACATATCACCATACAGGGTGCAATATCCAACCGCCATCTCGGATTTATTCCCGGTCGTTAAGACTAACGCATTGAATTTGTTGGCCAGGGCCATGAGGAGGTTACCCCGGATGCGCGCTTGAAGATTTTCCTCGGTAGTGTCGCTTTCATACTGAGCAAAAGAAGGCTGCAACTCTTTGAGGTATATTTGAAAAATATCGGATATGGAGATGCTGCGAAAATTTATCCCCAGGCGCTGAGCAAGAAGCTGCGCATCCTCGAGACTTGCTGGAGAAGAGTAAAGGGAGGGCATAGCCACTCCCAGGACGTTTTCTTTTCCCAGAGCTTGAGCAGCAATGCAGGCAACGAGTGACGAGTCAATCCCCCCGCTTAAGCCCAAGGCCACGTGGCTAAAACCACATTTAGAGACATAATCCCTTGTTCCCAGGCAGAGCGCTTTAAATATAAGTTCTTCATCAGTGCTCATTGAAAGGTGAAGATCTCCCTGGTTAGTTTCCACATCAAAAGTAATCAGGTCTTCTTCAAATTCTTTGGCTGAAGCTCGTATTTCTCCCTGAGGGTCAATGACCATACTGCCGCCATCGAAAAGAAGACTGTCATTTCCGCCCACCAGATTTACATATACTACCGGAATGTGATATTTGCGGGCAAGATTCGTGAGGATATTTACCCGGATGTCTCTTTTGCCCACATAAAAAGGTGATCCTGAAATATTAATCAGGAGATCTAAACCTTGTTTGACCAGCAGTTCCACGGGGTCGTCAGAATAAAGGTGTTCATGGAAAAAGGCTTTATCGTTCCAGATGTCCTCACAAATGGTGATCCCCAACCGCTTTCCTGACAACTGACTGACCTGGTTAGATTTGCCGGGCTGAAAATAACGATTTTCATCAAACACATCATAAGAAGGAAGAAGTGTCTTAAAGACACGGGAAATTATTTTTCCTTCATTGAGTAACGCAGCCCCATTATAAAACGGTTTGCCCTCTTGGTCGTGATTAACGTCTAAGTATCCCAGGATTATCCCGATACCTTGAGAGGCTTTGGCAATATGGTCCAATTTTTCCATGCTGGATCGGACAAAGTCTGGTTTGTCAGTATAATCAGTAGGAGGGTAGCCGGGGATGGCGAGCTCAGGGAAAATAACAAGGTCGCATGCTTTTTGGCGGGCCGTGTCAATAAACTGGAAAATTTTTTCTGTATTCCCTTCGAAGTCGCCGATGGTTGTGTTGATTTGGGCTAACGCGATTTTCATGGCACGTGTTTTTCCAGTTTTTGCTCAGGGTCTTTGAGACGTCATTCGCAGGCCCCCTTCTTTAGAACGGCGGTGCATGAGGGCATCCTCGATCAATTTAATTAAGCCCAGCGCGATGAGGAAAAAGCCCAAGACTTTTAAGGGCCACGTGCTTGATGAGGGAGTAAAAATGATTAATAGAAAACCTACCGCTGCTTTAAGCAACGCGGTCCAAATCCGTTTATTTTTTCTCTCCTTCTCTAAGTATTCACATTTTTCGCACCTTTTATCCTGAACCTCAGCAAGGCGCCAATAAGGTTTAAATTCTTCTCCACACTTTTCACACGTTGTCATAAAACCTCCCTTGTTTTTAAACCTTATCTTAACGTACTTTGTCTTTATGTCAAAATTTAACCGTTCAAAGTTAAAACCCCCATTAAAAGGGGGTTTTAAAAATTGGCGGAAGTGCATGGGAATCGAACCCACCAGAGACGTTGCTCACGCCTCTCACTGGATTTGAAGTCCAGGAGGCCCACCAGGACCTCACCACTTCCTTAAATTATTTTCAATAGTTTCCTGGGAATCATCAGGTTTTGTACTTTAACCTTTTTGGGGTGGTTTGTCAATAACAACTCTTTTTCGTGTTAAGGAATCTTGTATGTATTATTGCACTTGCTAATAAAATCAAAAATGGATTATATTTAATATAATAAGAAAAAATCCAAGGCTCAGTACCAAGGAGGAAGGCAATGGATCAGAAAAGATTACGGGTGGCTTTGTTTGGCCGTTTTTATTCCGAAGGCGGTGAATCCATTGAGTCACAAAAAGATAAGCTGAGGCAAGAAGCAAAAAAAAGAGATTATGAGGTTGTGGATGAATTCTGGGAAGACGACCTTTCTTTTGACCTCACCCTGGAAGAACGGCCGGAAATGAAACGGTTTATTACCTCGGTTTGGACAAATGCCCTAAACATTGACGGCCTTTTTTTGCCTGACTATGAAAATTTATCGGTCATTTCAAGGAAGGAACACGTAACTTTAATGGTTTTGTTTGAACAAAATGATGTTGCCGTGATCACAATAGATGCAATCTATCGTCCGGATGATTGGATGGTGGGCCTCTCCTTTTAGTTCTTCGGGGGGGATAGAAAACTAATGCGTATGAATTCTTAATTGAAATTTTTCTCTATCTCTGGATTTGGCTTCCCCTCCGCATCCCAATTACGCAACTGGTAATAAATGTCGAGGATAGTGTTAAATTCTTCCCTTTTTAATACCTTGCCTGCCAAAGGGCCAGTCTGGACCGGGTCTTTAAACCAGCGCAATGGAGGCTGATCATCCTTTCGCGAAATTCCCAGTTTAACATTGATTAACCGAGTCAGATCATAGATGTCCCGCGAGCGAGCCATAAGCTCATCGAGGGAATAGTCTAACCCGGTAACTGCGCTAAAAAAAGCGGCATAATGATTTTCATTGAGGCCAAGCTCAATCCACGGCAGCCGGCAGACCCCAAACATGTCAAACAAGGGACGGATCGTCTGATGAAAAATAACGAGCTTAGCTTTTTCTTCCAGGGACCAATCCCGTCCATCTTCAAGTTCTTTAGCGATTGTCCAGGCCCGGGTATGATGAGCGCCGATATCACTGGTCGCATAACCCAAGGCCATCGATATTGCTGCCCGGCAGTCGTAAGCAGACTGCTCAAGCCCTTTTACTTGGGAGATGATAGGGGATAATTGAGGCCAGGTTTCGATGACCTTGCGGGAACCGCCCGCCAGTATATCGCCAACTCCTTCTCTGCGGGCGATCTTTTCGATTACGCGCATAACCTTTTCGTCATCTCCCCAGGTAAGCGGTTCTCCTTCAATGTCTTTGAGGGAAAGCAGGCCGGTTTCATATCCTTCGATCAGCACGCCGATCAGATTGCCGACCGTGATCGTATCCATCCCCAATTCATCGCAGAGATGGTTGGCGCGTAATACTGCCGCAAAATTATCAATACCCAAGTTTGAACCCAGCATCGCGCACGACTCGTATTCAGGACCCTCAACCACCGTGCCAGCGTATTTCCCTTCTTTTACCAGACAGATATTGCTACAGGCCATGGGGCAAGCGAAACACGCTGCATCCCCGATCTTATATTTTGATTCCATGGTAAAACCATTAATAGAATTTACTCGGGCAAATGACCCGTCACGGAAATTGTGGGTAGGCAGGATTCCCATGTTGTTAGCATAATCAATGACACACATAAGTCCTTGTTCCTGCCAGAACTTGAAAAATTTATGATTTCTCAGATAGGTTATGGCTTTATTGGTTTCGAGGTTTAATTTTTTAAGGTCATAAACTGGCAGGTCCTTACTTCCCCGCACCACAATTGCCTTAAGGTTTTTTGATCCCAGGATAGCTCCCACTCCGGTTCGGCCTGCGTTGCGACCAAAGTCAGTGTTTACGCAAGCAAAAGCAACGCGATTTTCTCCTGCTGGCCCGATAACGGCAACGTGAACAGTGAGGTCACCTATTCGTTGTTTAATTAAACCCTCAGCCTCCAAGCTGCCCTTGCCTGCTAATTCCGGAGCCGGGACAATGGAAACATCGCCATCATCAATGAAAAGAAAAGAAAGCTCCGGGGCTTTTCCTTTAAGAGAGAGGGCATCAAAGCCGGTCTGACGGAATTCAACCCCAAAAACTCCCCCCATCGAACTATCGCCATAAATACCGGTAGCCGGGGAAATAGAAATAAATGACGTTTTGCCGGAAGAGGGAAGATAAAGTCCAGTAAAAGGACCCGGCGCAATCACTAAAAGGTTTTCCTCCCCCAGAGGATCAATCTTAAAATTATGGGCTTTAAGGTTGTCCCAGACCCATTTGGCTCCGAATCCCCGGCCGCCAATATATTTCGAGATAAAATCATCAGAAAGGGGTTCTACTTCCCAAGTTTTGCTGGAAAGGTCAACCTTAAGAAGCTTGTGAAAATAGCCGCCTTTTACCTTGTTCATACATCCTCCTTGCCGATTTCCGCATACCGGATCTGCTTTTTTTCACCCTTTTCAAAATACTCAATTTCTTTCATGTGCGAGTAAGAAAGCACGTTGTTGATTCGTTGAGCTTGGCCCAGCACATGTTCAGGGATAAAAAGGATGGCATTCTTAGGACAGGCTTTCACGCATTCAGGGTCCCCTCCGCAAAGATCGCATTTAAAAGGGTATTCGACATCATCATGAATAAAAATAGCTCCAAAGGGACAAGACTCAAGGCATTTTAAACATGAGATACAGGTATCTTTATCAATCTCAACGGTTCCATTTTTACGGGTGATTGCATTTACCGGGCATCCGTCAGCACATTTGGGAATGCGGCACTGGCTGCAAATAATAGGCATTCTTACTACGGGGTGGGGATAAACGACCATAACCCGGACAGCAGCTTTTTTGGGGTTGGTAACATTAAAATGAGAGATGGAGCACACCAATTCACAGGTTTTACAGCCTGAACAGCGTTCGGGGATGATGGCTAATTGTTTCGACATAATGAGTCTTTCTTTTTTAATTCAAAAAGCTTATTTTGAAGATCAGGAATAACTTTTTTTAACTACCATAATTTTTTTATTTTAGTAGTAATTTTAAAAAGATGCAAAAAATTTGAGGTTTAAAACTGGTAACCAATCCGTTTTTCTGTAACATTGGGGAAATGATCTTTCCGCTTGAATATAAATTTTAATCCGTAATACAATAAAATAATAAAAAATACTTACCCATTCTCTGAGGGGCTTTCCTCATCAATGAAAACGTGGTTCTTTTTTTAACGGTTTTTATTTCAGGGTGTGCCAGGATCCCGGACAATGTCGAAGCAGTCAAGGGATTTAATGTCGAGAGATATCTTGGCACATGGTATGAAATTGCCCGGTTAGATCATTCTTTTGAGAGGGGTTTAAATAACGTTTCTGCTACCTACACCTTAAGAAAAGATGGTGGCATAAAAGTTTTAAACAAAGGATACGATACAAAAAGGAGGAAATGGAAACAGGCAGAGGGAAAAGCTTATTTTGTTGCAGGGACTGATGTTGGCAGATTAAAAGTATCTTTTTTCGGGCCATTTTATGGCGGGTATAATATCATCGATCTGGACAAAAAAGATTATTCGTATTCTCTCGTCTGTGGCCCTAATCTTTCCTACTTGTGGATATTAGCACGAGATAAGAAATTAAGAGGGGAAACCCTGAGTAAACTCATTAATGAAGCAAAGAATCTTGGGTTTGAGACAGATAAGTTAATCTTTGTGGAACAGAGCGATCAATAACCTTAAAAACTGGTGAGAATTTTTTAACAGTATAGACAGGAGTAAGCCTATGGACAGAAAAGAATTGAGGGAAGTGTTCAACAAGAGACCCCGGATTGGCGCCTTGAGTACCTCCGACGGCAAAGGCAATGTTAATGTCGCTGTTTTTGGTTCTCCGCAAATGATTGATGATAACACTATTGTTATGGGCATTGGAAATAATCGTTCCTACAGAAACTTACAGGAAAACCCAAAGGCTGCATTTATTATTATGGAGCCTGGTTCGACCGCACCGGAATGGAAGGGGGTACGGGTTTACCTGGAGGCAGTAAGCATCGAAAGCGCAGGGGAGCTTTATAATAAAATAAAAGAGGAGATCACGAATAGACTTGGTAAACAAGCGGGTGAGATGATAAAGGCAGCTATTCGATTCACCATAACGGAGGTGCGCTCGCTTATCGAAAGGATGCCGTAACGAACGAGGGAGCCTGGTTTTTTTGCACAAGCATAGAGATATTCACTCTGACGGAGGAAACCCATGTCTGATATCAACATAATCAACGGTGATGTGCTTATCCCGGAAATTGGCACCGCACGTGTCGATCTTGCTATCAGAGGCAATAAAATTGCCGCTGTTGCTCAGAACGACCGGTTGCCTTCTGCCAAGGAAACCATTGACGCTTCCGGATTGGTGGTTATGCCGGGAATCATTGATCCGCATGTTCATTTGGGTTTCTGCCAGGGCTTTGAAAAGGATTGCCGCACGGAAACGCGGTCCGCGTTAGTGGGGGGCGTTACCACGATCGGCTGTTTTCTTGGCGGAACCACGTGCCACTCCCAGACCTTTCCGGATATTGAGAACATTTTTAACACCCACGCTTTTACGGATGTATTTCCCCATATCTGTATCAACACAGAGGAGCAGAAACAGGAAATCCCGGCATACGTAAACAGGTTCGGTCTTACCTCCTTCAAGTTCTTTATGTTTTGCATTCCGGGGTACATGCCATCGCAAACCAATTCTTTTATTTTGAGCGGCCTTCGCCAGGTAGCGAACTGCGGTCCGCACTGCTTCGCTTCGATTCACGCTGAAGACCCCAGCATTTTAACCGAGGAGTGGAATAAATTTTTTCAATCAGGGAAAAAGAGCCTTGCTGAATGGGCCGCGCACAATCCGGTTGAGGCTGAGGTATTAGGTGTTACCATGGCCGCATCGTTGGCAGAAATGAGCACATGCAGAGTCAATATCGTCCATCTTGCCACGGGTGCTGCTTTGGAGAGACTGAGGGCTATTAAACGAACTAATCCATCCATAACGGTTGAGACCATTGCGCTCTACCTTTCGTTGAACTCTTCAAGCGATGTTAACCCGGAGGAAGCCCGGTGGTCACCCGCGATAAGAAGCCCGGAAGATCAAGAAGCTCTCTGGCGCGGAGTGTCAGAGGGGACGATCAGTAGCATCGGGACTGATCAAGACTGCGTTGATCGCAAAGGCTTGCACGGGTTTATCAAGGACTACGGAGTCTCCGGCAGTTCAGCCGTCACTGCCCTTCTGCTTCCCCTGCTTTTAACCGAGGGATATCATAAGCGAGGTATTCCTCTCGAAACACGTGATAGAAAAGGTGACTCTTAACCCGGCCCGGCTTTGGGGACTCTATCCTCAGAAAGGCACCATTGCCGTGGGCAGTGACGCGGACCTGGTTTTGGTGGATATCAACCGGGAGTTCGAAGTGGACTACCGAAAACTTTTTTCCGCTGCGGACTGGTCCCTCTATCAGGGCAAGAAATTAAAGGGACAACCCGTGATGACTATTAAGGGCGGTGAGATTGTCATGAGAGAAGGGAACATCATCCCGGATCAGGGAACAGGGAAACGGTTAAAAAGGAATCTCTAAGATGTGGCAATGAACCACAAGGAAGGACTGAACCATGCGACTCATAGATTTATCCTTTACCATAGAAGAAGGAATGCCGGTTTATCCGGGGGATATGCCTACCTCGATAAAAAGACTGGATGAGCCAAAGATCGTGGAAGCGGGGTGGTTAGCTCACAACATTACCATGAGCTGTCATTGCGGCACTCATATTGAGTCCCCGGCGCACTCAATGCCGGGTGGAAAAATGCTCAATGAATATCCGCTGGATATGTTTTTCGGGCCGGCGACAACGATCGCCTGGAAGGATATCGGGCACTATAAGGTCGAAACACCGATATTAAACCTTTATTCCGGCTACGACCAATGGTGGGGGCAGGAGAAGTACTTCGCGCCACCACCTCTGACCCCGCAACAGGCAGAGTGGATCGGAAACCTGGGGATTAAGATTCTGGGGAGCGACATTATTTCAGTAGGAGATATCACTGTTCATCGCATCATCCAGGGAAAGGGCATCTTGATCGTTGAAGAAATGTGTAACTTGAAAGAGATACTGTATCAGGAAGCTGAGCTTTATCTCTTTCCCCTGAAGCTAACAACAGAAGCATCTCCTATCCGGGCAGTGGCGAAACTCCCGTGAACAGGTCAACAAGATTGTGACTTCTAATACCTATGGAAACTTTCCCTCTTCTTGAAGACAAATTAGCTTCCCTTCCTGCCCAGCCGGGTGTTTATCTCATGAAGGATGGGGCAGGCAACATTCTTTATGTGGGAAAGGCGATAACCCTCCGCTCCCGGGTCAGGTCATATTTTCAAGCCAGCGCTGATCACCCCATAAAAACCAAGGTGCTTGTCTCTAAAGTCGCTGACTTTGATTACCTGATCACGGCCACGGAAAAAGAGGCGCTTATCCTTGAGAGCAACTTAATCAAAAAACATAAGCCCCGCTACAATGTTAATCTCAAGGACGATAAGCACTTTCTTTATCTGAAGTTTACGATTAAGGAAGACTATCCCCGCCTCATTTTCGTCAGAAGAGTGGAAAAAGATAATGCTCTGTATTTCGGGCCTTATGCCTCAGCCAATGCGGTGCGGGAAACACTTCACATCATTCATAAGCTTTTTCCTATCCGGAAGTGCTCCCAGCGTATTTTCAAAAACCGGATTCGCCCGTGCATCAACTTCCAGCTCAAGAGATGCTTAGCGCCCTGTTGCCATGAGGTAGACCAGGAGGAATACAACAAAATTGTAAAAAAAGTCCTTCTTTTTCTTCGCGGTCAGGACCGGGAGTTGATTTCTCAATTATCTGCGGAAATGAAAGAAGAGTCGAAGAACCTTAATTTTGAAAGAGCCGCGCTCATAAGGGATGAGATTAAAGCGATTGAGAAGACATTAGAAAAACAAAAAATCGTTTCCACCCGATTCATTGATCAGGACGTTATTTCTTATTTTCGCAAGGATGTTCTTTTCGAGATTTTCATCCTTTTTATCCGCCAGGGCCGGATGGTGGGCAATCAGTCATTTTTTTTTCGTAACGTTGAGCTGGAGGATGAAGAAGTTATTTCCTCCTTCATCACCCAATTTTATGGAGAAGGAAAATATATTCCGGACGAGGTGATTATCCCTCTGCGACTGGAAAACCACACTCTTATTGAAGAATACTTTTCGGAGCGAAAGGGGAAAAAAATAAATATCATTTTCCCCCACAAGGGGGATCGAAAAAATCTCCTCACCATGGCGTTTGACAATGCCAAGCTCATGCTGGAAAACCGGGAGGCCCAGCGCGAGACGGTTCACCGCACAATGAAAAAAATTAAAGAAAGTCTCCGTCTTCAGCGCGAACCCAGAATCATTGAGTGTTTTGACATTTCCAATCTTTTTGGGAATGAGGCAGTGGGTTCCATGGTCAGGTTTGAAGAGGGCGAACCACTGAAGCAGAAATACCGGCACTACAAAATAAAAACCGTGGATCAGGCAGATGATTATGGAATGATGTATGAAATCATTAAACGCCGCCTTACCAGGGGTGTAGATGACCAGGACCTTCCGGATCTTCTTATCGTTGACGGGGGAAAAGGACAACTCCAGGTTGCCTGTCAGGTGATGAAAGAATTGGGAATCACTAATGCTATTGATACGATCGGACTTGCCAAAGGCAAGTTTCAGGATTTTGCCAAAGGGCCGGAAAAGGTTTTTCTTCCGGATCGTAAAGATCCCCTCATCCTCTCCAAACACAGTTCAGCGCTCCATCTTCTCCAGAGGATTCGGGATGAAGCACACCGTTTCGCCATTACCTTCCATCGAAAATTGAGAGCAAAAAAGCAGATTGCTTCTCCTCTTGACGCCATTCCCGGAATCGGGCCAAAAAAGAAGAAAAACTCTTCTTATCCATTTTGGGAGTTTGAAAAAAATTGAAAAGGCGGGTGTGGAAGAACTTTTGCAGGCCCCCTCTATTGCCAGAAAAGATGCGGAAAATATTTACAATTATTTTCATAATACTTAAGAAACAATTTGCGTGAAGTCTCGATTAATGTTTGGAGAGACTACAGCAAACAGGTTTTTATTTATAGATTAAATGGGGTGTTTCAAATAGCACCCTGGTATCCGGTGGTACTGGATCAGTGATCCACACATTACCTCCGATCACCGAACGCGCTCCGATAACTGCTTTCTCACCAAGAATAGTTGCTTCCGCATAGACAATCACATCATCTTCAATTGTGGGATGTCGTTTTTTCCCCCTCAGTTGCTCGCCCGCATTTTTGGGCAAAGACAGCGCTCCCAAGGTGACTCCCTGATAAAGCCGGACGTTTTTTCCAATCTCCGTCGTTTCCCCAATAACAACTCCGGTCCCATGGTCAATGAAAAAGCTCTCTCCAATCTGAGCGCCAGGATGAATGTCAATACCCGTGACACTGTGAGCATATTCAGTCATGATACGAGGAATGAGGGGTATCTTCTGTTCATAAAGTTCATGAGCAATGCGATAAACCATAATCGCAAAGATACCCGGATAACTAAAAATAATCTCATCAAAGCTTTGAGCGGCCGGGTCACCTTCATGAGCAGCGCGCACATCCGTTGCTAATAATCGTCGGATTTTTGGGATTGACTTTAAAAAAATCACCGCCTCATGCTCGCCTTGCTCGCTACATTGAATACATGGCTTATGGTAGCGAAGGCAATCGTGCTGAAAGCTTCGGGAAATTTGTTCGGCAAGCATTTCAAACAAAACACTTACGGACTGCCCCATTTGATACTTAAGGTTAACCGGGTCGGTTTTTTCCTTATTAAAATAACCTGGGAAACAGGATTTCTCGGAGCCGATGGATGATTTCAATGATCGCCTCACGGGACGGAATAACCTCAGAATACATTTGTTCAAAACATTCACCGCTATGACAGGTCTCCACAATATCTTCAACTATTTTCGGAAGTTCTTCCCGAAAATGCTGATGCGATCGATAGCCGGTTTCACATACTTGTTTTATCAATTCATCATCAATGGGTGATTTCATAACCTTACCTCCCTGAAAAATTAAAGGAAAAGACCTCTTCTTCTTTGGGTATCAATAATTTCAATCTCACGTCCTTCGAATTCTGTCAATCCAGTGTTTCGGTTTTTTTAAAATATTCCTTTTAAAGCAAACTTTTTTGAGTTTAATTTTTTTCAATATATTTCATTGGTTGGGCAAAAATTAATTTTCAGTAAAAAACCATTGACAAGGTTTTTTTATCTGTAATCAATGAATCATATTTAACCAGGAGTTAAAAAACTTTCCAGTTTTATTTTAGTAATAAAAAAAGGAGACACCATGGGAAAAATATATCCTGATATTACCAAAACAATTGGGAATACTCCTTTGGTTCGTTTGAACCGCCTTACCGCGGGAGTAGAGGCTGAGGTGGTAGCTAAAATTGAGTCTTTTAACCCCCTTTCGAGTGTCAAAGACCGAATCGGCCTGAGTATGATTGAGGATGCGGAAAAAAATGGTCTGATCAATAAAGATACGGTTATTGTTGAGCCCACCAGTGGAAATACCGGAATCGCTCTGGCTTTTGTATGTGCAGCCAAGGGTTATAAATTAATTCTTACCATGCCGGATACCATGAGCATGGAGCGAAGGCAATTGCTTCGCATATTGGGGGCCGAACTTATCCTTACCCCCGGCGCAGAAGGAATGAACGGGGCATTGAAACAAGGCTGAAGAGCTGGTAAAAACAATGAAAAACGCTTTCATTCCTCAGCAGTTCAAAAATCCCGCTAACCCAAAAATCCATCGGGAAACAACCGCGGAAGAGATTTGGAAAGATACTGATGGCAAAGTGGATATATTAGTAGCGGGTGTGGGAACTGGCGGGACGATCACGGGCGTTGCGGAGGTGATCAAACCCCGTAAACCTGATTTTAAGGCAATTGCCGTGGAACCAAAAGACTCCCCGGTGCTTTCCGGTGGCAAACCCGGGTCTCATAAAATCCAGGGCATTGGTGCTGGTTTCGTCCCCGACGTATTAAGAATGGACCTCATTGATGAGATTATTTGTGTTACCAATGACGATGCCGGAGAGACCGCCCGGCAACTTGCGCTTAAAGAAGGAATCCTTGGAGGTATTTCCTCGGGTGCGGCAGTTTGGGGGGCGCTGGAAGTAGCAAAAAGAAAAGAAAACAAGGGCAAACTGATTGTGGTAGTGCTTCCCGATACTGGGGAACGTTATTTGTCAACCTGGTTGTTCCAACAATAATGGAGAGTTAAAATCTTTATAATTTATTAATAACCCTATATAATATATTCTTATGCGTTATTTAGGCCCCAGACACACCGCAGCATGAGAAGTACACAGTCACAAAGTGATCGATTAAGAAAAAGTTAGTACTGATTTTCGGATGTTTTGGGAAAAATTGATGTAACATTAAATTTTTTTTAAAGGTTTAATAATATGTGGAATTATTCAGAAAAACTTAAAGACCACTTTTTCAACCCCCGAAATGTTGGCATTATTGAAAATCCGGACGGGGTGGGAGAGGTGGGGTCATTGGCATGCGGCGATGCCTTAAAACTGATGATCAAATTGGATGAGGGAGGAAGGATCAGTGACGCCAAATTTCAAACCTTTGGATGCGGAAGCGCGATTGCTTCAGCTTCAGCCTTGACCGAAATGATTAAGGGGAAGACGTTGGAAGAAGTAGAAAAAATCACCAATCAAGACATTGCCGATTATCTTGATGGAATGCCTAAGGAAAAAATGCACTGTTCCGTTATGGGGCGGGAGGCACTTGAGGCAGCGATTGCGAATTACCGGGGGGTTGAGCTTGGGAAAAAGGAGGAAGGGGAGATTGTCTGCCAGTGTTTTGGCATCACGGATAAAGAGATTCTCCGAGCTATAAAGGAAAATGGGCTTACCACGGTTGAGCAAGTCAAAAACTACACCAAGGCGGGTGGAGGATGTGAAACCTGCCATCCTAAGATTGAGGCTTTAATTGCTTTTGCTCAGGGAGAGCAAAAGCAGGAAGCCCCCATAGAGGTGCCCCCTGCAAAAAAGAGGCTTACCAACATTCAGAAAATGAAGCTGGTGGAAGAAACCTTGGAAAGGGAAATCCGGCCTGCTCTAAAGGCTGATGGAGGGGATATTGACCTCATTGATATGGACGGCAATCGAGTGTTTGTGGCTCTGCGGGGAATGTGTACTGCGTGTCCCAGCTCTGGTTACACCTTGGAAAAATATGTGGAGGCGAAGCTGCGGGAATTCGTGAGCGAAGACATTGTTGTGGTGGAGGTGAAATCATGAGAGATGTCTATGCGGACAATAATGCTACCACCCAGGTGGCTCCAGAAGTAAAAGAGGCGATGCTGCCTTTTTTTGAGGACCTCTACGGAAACCCGTCGAGCATGCATCATTTTGGCGCCCACGTAGAAAAGTATTTAATCTATGCCCGAGAGCAGGTCGCGAGCTTGCTCAGCGCTGATCCTGAAGAAATTGTCTTTACCAGTTGCGGTACGGAGAGCGATAATGCCGCCATCCACGGAACGCTCGCTTCGTATCCTGAAAAGCGTCACATTGTCACCACCAAAGTGGAGCACAACGCAGTTTTGCAGTTTTGCCGTCATCTGCAAAAGAATGGCTATAGAGTTACGGAGCTTGCTGTGGACCGATTGGGAAGGATCAACCTTGATGAACTGCAAAGCTCTCTGAGTGATGATACTGCCATTGTCAGCATCATGTATGCCAACAATGAAACGGGAGTGGTCTTCCCGATCGAGCATATTGCGCAGATGGTAAAAAGCCGGGGCATTGTTTTTCATACCGACGCGGTTCAGGCGGGAGGAAAAATTCCTCTTAACCTTTCCACGCTGCCCGTGGATTTTCTTTCTCTTTCCGGGCACAAGCTCCACGCCCCGAAAGGGGTCGGAGTGTTGTACATCCGAAAAGGAACGCGTTTTTCTCCCCTGCTCATCGGTGGGCATCAGGAACACGGCCGGAGAGCGGGCACCGAGAATGTACCCTATATTGTGGGAATCGGCAAAGCGTGCGAACTTGCTCAATCCCAGATGGAAAAAGAACGCATCCGGATTCGCAATCTTCGTGACCGCTTAGAGGATGAACTCCTTAAACGCATTCCCAAGACCCGGGTTAATGGAGATCGAGAAAATCGCCTTCCCAACACGTTAAATATCAGCTTCGAGAGCGTGGAAGGTGAATCCATCCTTCTCCTCTTGAGTAAAGAGGGGATCGGCGCTTCCTCAGGGTCAGCCTGCACTTCCGGTTCTTTAGAGCCGTCCCACGTGCTGCGGGCGATGGGAGTTCCGTTTAATGCTATCCATGGGTCGGTACGATTTAGTCTGAGTCGGTATAACACTGAAGAAGACATTTCCTACATTATCGAAAAGTTGCCTCCCATTATCAGCAGATTGCGGGAAATGTCCCCTTTTTGGTCAGAGGCTGCGCAAGGATAGATAGTTGCTCGCTGAAGGCTCAGGATTGGTTACCCCGTTAGAAATGCCCCGTGTGAAAGCTTCTAACGGGGTACCAAATGACTTGACGGTAGCAATGTCATCGTGATGAGATGGGTAAATACTTGTTTGCATCTTATCCAACCTTATAACCAACTTAAACTTCATTATAGTGGCATCCTGTTAAAATTCTTATAAAAACTAAAAATGTTATAAAGGAAAAATTTATTCTTGACTTATTATGAGCATATGCTAATAATAAATAATTACGGGGGCTATAACTATGTCAAGACCTAAATTTTGCAGGAAAATTGGCTGTATGCCAGATGTAAGTTATTATAAACCGAAAGGAATACCCTCTTCTTTTCTGGAAGAAGTTATTTTGACGTTAGACGAATTTGAAGCAATAAGACTTGCAGATTGTGAAGGTTTATATCAGGAACAGGCTGCCAATAAAATGGATATTTCACGCCAGACTTTCGGCCGAATAATTGATTCTGCACACAAAAAAATTGCTGATGCATTAATTCATGGAAAAGCATTAAAGATTGAAGGAGGTAAAGTTGAAATTGGGAATATGAAAAGATTTAAATGTAGAAATTGCAATAACTTTTTTGACTATTCATTGGATACCCGAAAACCAATTGAATGTCCAAATTGTAAAAAGATTAGTTCTGTTTGTAAAAATTTACCCCAAGGAGGAAAAGTATGATGAAAGTTGCATTGCCATCCAATCAAAACATGGTAGACAGTCATTTTGGCCATTGCGAGTATTTTACCGTATTCACCGTCAATGAAAATAAGGAGATAATTGCGCAAGATATAATACAATCTCCCGCAGGATGTGGTTGTAAATCAAACATTGCCCAGACATTATCTCAAATGGGCGTAAAATTTATGTTGGCGGGTAATATGGGAGAAGGAGCTGTTCATGTTTTAAACAGTCATGGTATAAAAGTCTTACGAGGTTGCTCGGGTGATGTTAAAATGGTTGTAAAAAATTGGCTTGATGGAACCTTAATAGATTCTGAGGTGATCTGCCAAGAACATCAGCATGGTTGTCATAATAGTTGATACTATAATCTTCCGTATGAGGTGGTGCTTAGGACTTTATCAACAGCGTGCATTTACACCCACCCAGGATTTTTCGTCGAGAAAATTTTTCTTCCAAAAATTGTCTACGAAGTCCTGGGGAACCCAAAAACATGACACTGAATTGCGCTCTCTTTGGTAAAGAAGAGGAGCACAGGAGTCACGGTCTTGAATAATGTAACAGAAAAAATCCTTGCTTTAAAGGAAAGACGAAAGGCGGTTATCCTTGCCCATAATTATCAGCTCGGAGAGGTCCAGGATATCGCAGATTTTGTCGGTGACTCTTTGGGGTTAAGTCAACAAGCGGCAAAGACTGATGCCAAGGTGATTGTTTTCTGCGGGGTCCATTTTATGGCGGAGACTGCGGCCATGCTTTCGCCGGATAAGATTGTGCTTCTCCCTGATCTTAATGCCGGCTGCCCGATGGCGGATATGATTAATGCCGAACAGCTTCGCGAAGAAAAAAAGAAACATCCCGGATCACCGGTTGTGTGCTATGTCAATTCCACTGCTGAGGTCAAGGCGGAGTGTGATGTGTGCTGCACGTCCTCTAATGCTATTAAGGTGGTGGAACGTTTAGGGGATGAAAGACCAATCATTTTTATCCCCGATCAATATTTGGGTGCGTATACCGCCTCCAAGACCAACAAGAAGCTTATCCTGTGGCCAGGGTACTGCCCCACGCATATGAAAATTGGTGTTGATGATATTATTAATCTTAAAAAAGAGCACCCTTACGCTGAGGTCCTGGTGCATCCGGAATGCCGACCGGAGGTTATTGCGCAGGCGGACTATGCTCTCAGTACTGATGGAATTATTAAACGGGTCCGTCAAAGTTTATCTAAGGAATTTATTATTGGCACCGAACTTGGGATTATCCATCGGCTTAAAAAAGAGAATCCGGAAAAAATATTTATTCCTGCTTCACAACGAGCGGTCTGCCCTAACATGAAATCAATCACCTTAGAAAAAGTTTTGTGGGCACTGGAGCGGATGGAGTTCCCGGTTACGGTTCCTCCGAATATCCGGGAGAGAGCCGTTCACGCGGTCAACCGCATGTTAGAGATTGTTTAAATTCTCGTGATGTCCGTTGCTTGTTGTCCTTTGTCAATGGACAAAACACAAAGGACGACTGACAACGGACGTGAGAAATAATCGCGCAGACTGAATGAGTAAGAATCTATAGGTCGTTTGATGGAAAAGTTCCGGAACAATCAATTCGCCTCGATAAATGGCTCAAAATCGCGCGGATCTTTAAAACCCGATCCCAGGCAGGTCATGCTTGTGATGAAAACCATGTGAAGGTTAATGGGGAGGTAGCCAAGGCGGCCAAACTGATCAAGCCGGGAGATAAGCTTACGGTTAAAGGGAAAAATCGCTATCGGGAGATTGAAGTAGCAGATATTTCTTTTAAGAGCATATCCGCCAAGGAAGCACGAGAGCTTTACCGAGAAGAAAAACAAGAGAAATTACCAGAAGAATCTCTTGAGTTAATAAGATTAATGAAACAATCAGTTATTAAATATCCAGGGAGACCAACCAAGAAAGAGCGCCGGAACCTGATGAAGATTCGGGGATATTAATTGGTAAAAGGAGATACTCCATGAGTTCTGAGAAATGCGATAAAACGACTGAATGTCAAACCTGTAAGGTGGCTCATAAATGCAGTGAAGAAGAAAAAGAAGTCCACGAGCGAGCACGACTCAAAGCTACCATGGATTTGATAAAACATAAGTTCATGGTTCTGAGCGGCAAGGGGGGAGTAGGTAAAAGTTCCGTAGCCGTCAACTTAGCGGTAGCTTTAGCGCAAGAAGGTTTTGAGGTAGGACTTTTGGATGCTGATATCCATGGCCCTAACATCCCCAAGATGATGGGGGTAGAAGAAAAACGGATCGAAAGCAGTCCCGATGGCCTTTTGCCCATCAAGACAGAAAGTGGGGTCAAAGTTATTTCTGTGGCATTTATACTCCGCTCATAGAGATGACGCGATTATCTGGCGAGGTCCTTTAAAACACAACCTTCTTAAAAAATTCTTGGGAGAAGTATTGTGGGGGGCATTAGATTATCTTGTCATCGATCTTCCGCCCGGAACCGGCGATGAAGCATTAAGCACCGCTCATCTCATAAAAGATGTCGATGGCGCTATCATTGTCACGACTCCTCAGGACGTGGCTCTTCTGGATGCCAGGAAGAGCATTACCTTTTTGCGCCAAATAAAAATTCCCCTTATCGGCGTGGTAGAAAACATGAGCGGTTTCACCTGTCCCCACTGTAATAAAGAAATAGATATTTTTAAAGTTGGTGGAGGTGAAAGAGCGGCTCAGGAGATGGGTGTTTCCTTTTTGGGGAGGATTCCTCTTGATCCCAAAATGGTTATCTGTTCAGATAGCGGCGTTCCGGTTGTGACTCAACACCCGGACTCAAAAGCAGGGGAAGCATTTCACAAGATTTCTCATGCATGGAGAGCGCTCTTAGACGCTTATCAGAAAAAAGAAGCTGAAGTAAAGACGACGTAGATCAGTGAGACGTTCATGAGACAGAAACAATGGTGTTTTTACCAAGTCGCATTCATTTGCATATGCTTTGTTGTCTCCTCGTTATGCTCCTCGGGTGAAGAAGCACGGGGTAACCTTGAGAAAATTTACCTCGTTGTCGCCTCGATCTGCTTTTGAAATGCCTAACGTGGTATTACAAGGAGGACACTGCATGAATTCTGACCCGGAAAAAAGATTGCAGGAAGGATCTGATTCTGAATCAGGGGAGGAGACCCCTCTTGAGTACTCGGAGAAAGTACTGGATCGATGTTTCAATCCGCGAAACTGGGGAATGATAGAAAACCCTCAGGGCTTTGGGAAAGGGAGTCGTATTTGCGGAGATGGAATGGAGATAACGTTGCGAATTACGAATGATAAAATTCACGATGCTAAATTTTTTACTGAAGGATGCGGTCCCATGCTCGCCGCCGGAAGCATGGTTACTGAATTGGTTGTCGGGAAGACTATTCTCGAGGCCTTTAAGATTACGCCGGAAGTAATCAATGAGGCTTTGGATGGACTTCCGAAAGAGAGCGAACATTGCGCGGACACAGCGGCAGAAGCACTTAAAGAAGCTCTTTTGAACTATCTGGCGTTTAAAAAAGAACCATGGAAAAGGGCGTATAAAAAATAGGAGACAGGAGTCAGAATACAGAAGTCAGACTCTTTAGTTTTTCTTCTGTCTCCTGTCTACTGAATCAATCGGAGGAATAAAATGCCCATTTATGAATATGAATGTAAAAACTGTGGCGAGCGATTTCAGGTCTTTCTCTTATCGGGAGAAGATGAGGGTAAAATAGCATGTCCCCGATGCAGCGCACGGGATGTCAAAAAAATAATCTCCCTTTTTAGCGTCGGTGCAGAATCATCGTCATCGTCCGGATGCAAACCTTCAGGCTCTACCTGAGGGGTATAGAGGAGATAGGGTATCTCCTATTGTAAAGTAAAGACTTAGACCTCAAGGAGTTTTTGTCTGAAACCCTTTGCCAGAATAAGGCACGCAGAGGGAAAAATGAAGCGATCTTCTTTGCTATGGGAACCTGAGGAAGTACCAAGGGTAATTAAAAACTTTTAGCGATGGAGGTGTGTCATGAAAAATGCGAGAAAGTTTGACGAGAGGATTACCATTGGGGGTGTTCCGGATAATGAAGACCTTGCACAGCTTAAAGAACTGGGCTACAAGACACTTATCGACGTGCGCGATGAAGAGGAAAAATTCGGGGGTTATGTTGAGAAGAAGTCCCTCGCTTTTGGTTTTAAGTATGTCAGTATTCCCATTCGCCGTGAAGAAATTAAAATTGAGGACGTTACGAAATTTTACCACGCAGTGTACGAGAAAGGGAGCGCACCCCTTTACTGCTTTTCCCGGTTTGGGAAAAAACCTTTAGCATTTCTTTTGTTGTTTGAAGCGGTCGCCAAGGGAGATCCCCTTTATGTGGTTTATCGGAAAGCAACCACGTTTGCTTTAGATCTTCAAGGGGATTTAGCCCTTCAGGCTTTTCTGGTGAATTTTTACAACGCAGGTACTATCGAACCGATTGTGCAAACCATGCGAAAGCTCAGGCCAGATCTTTTTTCTCAATAACTCGCTGAGCATTTATTCTTGGCGTTTCCTCAAACCGTTAGTCTATTTGCTTCTGTGCCGGAAGTGCGCCTGAGCGAGGAGAAAGTCCGTGCGATATATTTTTGGTCCCGTTGCATCACGAAGACTAGGGAGGTCTTTGGGGGTTGACCTGGTCCCTTATAAGACGTGCAGCTTTGACTGTCTTTACTGCGAATTGGGAACTACTACCCATCTGACGCTTGAGCGTAAAATGTATAGTGCTCCCCAGGAGATTATCGACGAACTTAAGGGTTATTTGAAGAAGCTCGCCCTTCAACCAGATTATATTACGTTGGGAGGATCGGGAGAGCCGACGTTACATGATCACCTTGGGACGATCATTGCGGAGATAAAAAAACTGACCTCCATTCCGGTTGCAGTATTGACCAACAGTTCCCTGTTATACCGGGATGACGTTAAAGAAGACCTTTTGCGGGCTGACGTTATTCTTCCCTCCCTGGATACGGTCAGCCCTTCTCTTTTTACCTACTTAAATCGTCCTCACCCCTCTCTTGATCTAAAAAAAATCATTCAGGGGTTAATAGATTTCCGGAAACTATTCACGGGCCAGATCTGGCTCGAGATCCTCTTTTGCCGCGGGGTTAATGACTCGGAAGAAGAAGTAATGAGACTGCAGGAGGTGATTCGAGAAATTAACCCTGATAAAATCCAGCTCAACACCCTTGACCGACCACCCGCAGAAGACAGTGTTTTTCCTGTGGGCCGCGAGGAGTTGGAGCGGATCAAGAGGTTTTTTGGAGAAAAAGCGGAAATTATAACCGGCTCGCTCCCTGAAGATGCTCAGGGCAGTATCGCGGACAGGAAAAAGCGGGTTTACAATCTGGTAAAAAGAAGACCCTGCACTTTTGATGAAATATCTTTGACCCTGGGTATCCCAAAGATGGCATTAATGGATTTAATCGAGGTTTTAAAGAACGAGGGCAAGGTCAGCCAGCGGCTCCATAATAACCAGGTGTATTACCAGGGACGGTGAGCGGCATTGGCGGTCGAAGAGTCAAAGAGTTCAAAGGTTGAACGGGTTACGATGATTGTCCAGCAGATTCGGGAATATTTGTTGAAAAATGCGCCTGAGAAAAAGATTGCTGATCTCCGGATCGGGCTTATCTATACGGGAGTTCTTTTAGATGATGGGAATGCAGGCGTTGCGTATACCTTTAGTGAAAAGTTTTTGGACTGTCATTCTTCCTTCGCAGGAATCCGCCCGGTAAAAGGAAGATCAACCCATGAGATTCTCCGCTATGTTGGTTCGTCTAATTTGGTTGAGGCATCAGTTGGAATAGCTACTGTCAATGCGCTCATCAATCAGGAAAGAGAAGAAACACAAGGAGGAGATGTTTTAGACGTATTAGAACTCAGGGAAACCGATCGGGTTGGTATGGTCGGGGCTTTTGTTCCCATGATTTCCCATTTAAAGGCACGGGTGAGAGAATTACTTATCTTTGAATTACACGATCGGTCTGGTGAAGGAGTTTTGTCAGCAGAAAAAGCTTTTGATGAATTACCGCGCTGTGATGTCGCGCTTATTACCTCTACTTCGCTTATCAATGGGACCATGGATTTGCTGATCGAGGCAGCGTTAAAAGGGTGCCGTGACGTGGTACTCCTTGGGCCGTCTACCCCGCTCCTTCCGGAAATTTTTAAACCGCTTGGGGTGACAATGCTTTCTGGCCTTATTATTACTGATTCTCCCGGTATCCTTCAGGTTGTCAGTGAAGGAGGCGGCATGAGGGCTTTCGGTGATTACGTAAAAAAGGTAAACATAAGAATCGGGCAGTCAGTGGCCAGTTGTTAGTAGTCCGTGGTAGTTTAGACAACGAACAACTGACAAAGGACAACAAATATAACCGGCATTTATTTTGGCGATCGTTGGTCAAAAAAAATTGAAAATTTTTAATGAGCGGTCTTGAGGAGGAGAGATTATGAAATTCGCGGTGATTGTTGTGGATATGTTAAAGGATACTTTTAAGGGCCCTTCTGATCACCCTATCATTCAGGGGTTTAAGGCTATTATTCCGAGAATTCAGTTTCTTGTGGGCGAAGCCCGTAAGCTCAATGGCTTAATTGTATTTGCCTGTGACAGCTACTTTAAAGAAGATTTTCTTTTTAGGAAGGGCACGATGCATGCTCACGCTCTCCGGGGAACCGAGGGAGCGGACATAATCCCTGAGCTGGAAGTAAAACCCGGAGATATTGTATTGCCGAAGCGACGGTTTAGCGCTTTTTTTAAAACTGATTTGGACATAACGCTTCGAAACTATGAAATCGACACCATTGCCGTGACTGGTTTAGCCACTGAAGTCTGTGTGCTTGCCACTGCCATGGATGGACTTTGCAATGATTTTTATTCGGTGATCATTTCTGATTGTTGCGCTACCCGGCGGCCTGAGGATCACGAGGCAACGATTGCAACCTTTTCCCATTTTCCTACCTACCCCACGCTGAGAGTGAGAACCACTGAAGCAATTTCTGCAGGAAGCGAGAGAAGGAAAGATTATAGATGGGGAGTAATGCTTTTGTTGTGTCATTAATGCCGGTATGGTCTGCGTCATTGCATGACGGGTGATGGTATCTTCTCTGAAAGCCCTTTTGCAATAAAACTTCGAGCAATATTTAAATCAAGCCTTAACTACCTACAGCAAGAACTAATTCCAAAAAATCCAACTTTCAAAAGGGAAATATTTTCTTTTGTCTATCCCAATGGGTTGAAAGAAAAATTGGCACTGAATAAACATCTATAAAAATATCCGACCCTCGGCTTGACCTTACCAGGGAAGAAACTGTCAACTTGAAACTGGCCCAAACTATGGGATAAGCTAAGGTCAAGCAGATAAAAATATCATTTTAAAAAATTTCATGAATCCCTTAAGCCCTCATTTAACTGTTCTATACGAGTCCTAAATTTTTCCGGCAAAGGCTAGTGTAAAAGGCTTCATGAGGCCAGAAAAAAGAAACGTTCCTCGAAGAGAGGCGTCGGCCCGGAGGTGCTATTTACGACGGGGCAACTTATTGGTAAATTACTTTTGACCTGTTGGTTTAATTGTAGGTTCGCCTCATACCGTTCAAAGCGAAAAATATTCAAGCCAAAAATCCTGAAAATCCTTGACATCAATTATAAATATGTTACACTTGTAACAAATATGTTACAAGGAGGTTAATCAGTGAGGTTTGGCAAGCGTGCAGAAGTGAAGTTTGCAGGATGAGGTGAGGAGAAGGACTTTTTAAGCATTATTCGTTTGAACGTGTGCAAGAGATGAAGGAAAGAAAAATTTAAAAATTATTTCTGAACTGTGTTCCCGTTTCCCTAATCTGCTTTCTAATTTGGCAACTATTTTTTGTAATACCCAATCCGGCGTGGAAGCCCCTCCAATGACGCCAAGCTCATGATAGGATCGCAACTGGCTGAGATCAATGTCTTCTTCAGTTTCGCCGAAGAAGGTAGGGATACCTTCTGCTTCAGCGATTTCTACGAGTCTTTTGGTATTGCCGCTTTCTTTCCCCCCAACAACCACAATTGCGTCTACCGCATGGCAAAGGTCTTTCAGTTCTTCCTGACGTTTTCGATTGGCCTCACAAATGGTGTCAAAGATTTCCGCCTGGGGAAATCGTTTCTCTATCTTCTCTTTAAGCTCAAGATACTTTTCCCGATTCTGGGTAGTTTGCGCCACCACACATATTTTTTGTTGGGAGGGTAATTTTTTTAATTCATCTTCGGATTGAATCACGCAGCTGTTTTCTCCGGCAAATCCTAACAGGCCTTGCACCTCAGCATGTTCAGCATCTCCGATAATGACCACATAAAACCCTTGCTTGTGCGTATCGGCTGATGATGGATTGCACTTGCTTAACCTTGGGGCAGGTTGCATCCAAGATTTTTGCCCCGGTTTTTTTAAGCTTCTGAAGCCGCTTGGGTGATATTCCGTGAGAACGAATAACAATGGTCCCTGCAATTTTCCCGTTGGCTTCGGTCAAGGGGACAACGCCCTTGTCTCGTAATAACTCTAAAGCTTGGGGATTATGGATAAGAGGCCCATCAGTGAACACCTCTCCTTTATTTTCTCCCGTGGCCTTCTGGAGAACCAAATCCATAGCTCTTTTTACTCCAAAGCAAAACCCCGAGGATTGGGCAACCTTAACTTTCATTTTTACATCCTTTGAGAGTGAAAGAACGTAAAGCGTGAAGCGTGAAGTGTAAAGTGTAAGGTGTAAAGGGTTGATTGCAAAGTCTGACATTTTTTAAGTTTTCTTAAGGTAAATAAAAAACTCTCTGTTGCCTTTGGGACCTTTCAGAGGAGACTCTACCGTTCCCCGCACGTCAATCCCCAAGCCGTTCGCAAACGCAACCATATCTTCAACTACCTTCGTATGAAGGTGAGGATCACGGACCACTCCTCCCTTTCCCACCTCGCGCGGGCTCAATTCAAACTGCGGCTTGATAAGAGCAAGGACTTCTCCTTCTTTTTCTATCAACCCGAGAAGAGGAGCCAGCACCTTTTTTAAAGAGATAAAGGAGGTATCAGTGACTGCCAGGGAAATCGGATCGGATATGCGGTCTGCGGTGAGATGGCGAATATTGGTCCTTTCCATACAAACCACCCGTGGGTCGTTTCGTAACGTCCAATCTAACTGACCGTATCCTACGTCAACAGCATAAATCTTTTGTGCTCCCCGCAAAAGAAGACAATGGGTAAAACCGCCCGTGGAAGCCCCTACATCCAGGGCAATCCGGTTTTTAACGTCAAGCTGAAAACTATCCAACGCGTATTCCAGCTTTACACCTCCTCGACTCACGTAAGGGAAATCTTTTTCCTTTAAAACTACGTGGGCGTCAGGATCAACCAGGGTTCCCACTTTCTCTGTCTTGTGGCCGTCAACAAAGACCTTGCCGGCGATAATAAGTGCTTTCGCTCTTTCCCGGCTTTGAACCAGGTTTCGATCTACCAAGAGCTTATCAATTCTTTCTTTTGGTGAACTCATGGGGTAATCGAATTGAATACGATTAAATTAGAGCATAAATATGACGACATAATGTCCCCGGTCCATAAAACGTAAAGCGTAAGACGTTAAAAGAAAAATGTAAGGTAGAAAGTTTTAAGTGTTAAGGTTTAAGTGACCCTTTGCCTATTTCCTATTTCCTAAAACCTTTAACCTTAACCCTTAAATCTTAATCCTTAATCCTCGCCCCTACCATCTTTTTATTCAAGCAGTTTACACGCAGCCTGAAAAATTCCCGTCGCATCAAGACCGTATTTTTTACGAAGAATATCGGGCGATCCATGTTCAACGAATTGGTCAGGGATCCCCAACCTTTTTACCTTAACCCCCGTAATATTATTGTGCTCCAAGGTTTCTAAGAGAGCACTTCCGAAACCTCCGGCAAGCACATTTTCTTCCACCGTAAGGATTTTTCCCGTCTTCTGGGCTAACGTGCAGACCAATTCCTGGTCCAGCGGCTTAACAAACCTGCTGTTTACAATGGTAGCAGAGATATCTTTATTGTGAAGAAGCGTGGCTGCGGATAACGCTGGATAGACTGTTTTCCCAAGAGCAAAAACAGCTAAATCCGAACCCTCGCAAAGCACTTCTGCTTTTCCTAAGGGGAGTGTCTTCATCGTTTTTTCTATGTCCACGCCCTCAACTTTTCCCCGGGGATAACGTAGTGCTGCTGGTACGCCTAATGTTACCGCGGTATAGAGCATGTGCCGAAACTCATTTTCATCTTTTGGGGCCATAACGACTAAGTTAGGAAGGTGTCTCAGATAGGAAAGGTCAAATAAACCTTGGTGGGTATAACCGTCCTCTCCGACAATTCCCGCCCGATCAATGGCCAAAAGTACCGGGAGGCCCGGCAAACAGACATCATGGAGAATTTGATCGTACGCCCTTTGAAGAAAGGTAGAATAAATCGCCACGACGGGTCGAAACCCTCCGGTAGCAAGTCCTGCAGCAAAGGCAACCGCATGTTCTTCAGCGATCCCTACATCATAAAACCTTTGGGGAAAAAGTTTTTTAAAATTGGCGAGCCCTGTGCCCGTGGTCATTCCCGCGGTTATCGCGATGATGCGATTATCATTCAAGGCAAGCTCATTAAGGGTCTCAGAAAAAACCTCGGTATATGACTTGTGAGCATTGTTTGATTTGTGGGGAATACCGGTCTCTTTATCAAACGGCCCAACGCCATGAAAGTTTTCCGGATCTTGTTCAGCGGGAAGATAACCCTTGCCTTTCTTCGTTATTACGTGGAGCAGAATTGGCCGTCGAGAAAGATTTTTGATGTTCTTAAGATTTTCGAGAAGCTGACGAAGATTATGTCCCTGAATGGGACCCACATAGGTAAAACCCAATTCCTCAAACAAAAGACCGGGAACGATTAATCCCTTGAAAGACTCTTCAGCTTGTTTTACGGTGCGAAAAAGTGTGGGCCCGATACTCGGAATGGTCTTGAGAAAATGCATAAGCTCGGTGTGGACTCGGTTGTAGGCTTTACCGGTAATAATCCGCGATAGGTAGGCGGATAATGCTCCCACGTTAGGAGAAATAGACATTTCATTGTCATTGAGAACCACGATCAACTTGCTTTCTAAATCTCCCGTTTGGTTTAAACCCTCAAAAGCAAGGCCGGTATTGATGGAACCATCCCCGATGACCACGATGATGTTATCTTGTTTTTCTTCATGTTTTTGTGCTTCGGTCAGTCCTAAGGCGGTTGAAATGGATGTTCCGCTGTGCCCGACATCAAAAACATCATGCGGACCTTCCGAACGGGAAGGGAATCCGCTTAACCCGTTAAATTGACGCAGGGTATGAAACTGATCGCGACGTCCGGTAAGTAATTTATGGGTATAGCATTGATGACCCACATCCCAAATGATTTTGTCTTGCGGGGAATCAAAGATATAATGGAGGGCAATGGTTAGTTCCACCACCCCAAGGTTAGGAGACAAATGTCCTCCGGTTTTGGAAACCGTATCAATAATTTTTTCCCGGACTTCTTGGGCTAAGCGAGGTAAGCTCTCAACGGGAAGCTTTTTTAAATCCGCCGGGCTTTCAATCTGCTCCAATAATTTGCTCTGAAGAGTATCTGTTGTCGTTTCTTTTTCCATAATCACGCTGTTAGCTTTAAATAAATTTTCCTTCATTCACCGCAGGTGGTGTTACTGATTTTATTTTGTGCGTTCAGCAAGGTAACGGGCGATCTGCTTCAACGGTTCAGCTTTAGGGCCAAACTGAGACAACGTTTGTTCCGCATGCTGGGTTAGTTCTCTTATCCGTTTTTGCGATTCTTTTAATCCTAAAAGACTGGGGTACGTAGCTTTCCCCTGCATGCTATCTGATCCCGTCTCCTTTCCTAATGTTTGTTTGGAACCCATCACATCCAGCACATCATCCGTTATTTGAAAGGCTAACCCGATCATTTTTCCGTATTTTGTTAACGTCTCAAGCTCATCTTCCGTGGCTTCACCCAGGATGGCACCGGCTTTGATCGCCGCCAGGATCAAGGCCCCGGTTTTATGGGTATGAATATATTCCAACAGAGGAAGGTCAAAGCCTTTTCCCTGGGTCTCGATGTCAATGGTTTGTCCGCTGACCATTCCTTGTAATCCCGCTGCTTGCGCAATGACATGGATAGCTTTTACGATGCTTAGCGGATGGTGGCTTTCATAAAGCACCGGATCAGTCATCACCTGGAAGGCGAGGGTGAGCAACGCATCTCCCGCTAAAAGAGCGATTGTTTCCCCAAAAGCTTTATGACAAGAAAGTTTCCCGCGGCGAAAGTCACTGTTGTCCATTGCCGGAAGATCATCATGGATTAAGGAATACGTATGGATCAATTCGATCCCGCACGCAAAAGGGATAAGTGATCGATAGTCTCCTCCCACCAATTCGTTAGCAGTGAGGGTTAAGATAGGACGAATCCTTTTTCCTCCATCTATGACACTATGTCGTATGGCTTTATGAATGCTGGGTGGAAAGGTATCGTCAGGAGGAAGAATTTTTTCCAACCCGGCATCAATCAAAATTTTTCGCTCATGTAAAAAGCTTTCCAAGTTCATTGACTAACCCTTTGTTACTGAAAAAGGACACTTTTTAAAGGAGGGCGGTTTAAAGATCTTCTTGGTTGGAAGTATCTTCTGGTTGGAAAGAAAATGGTTCACGACGGAAAATGCCTCCTTCTTCCTTAAGGAGAATATCTATCCTTTTTTCCGCCTCATCAAGTTTTTCCCGGCAAAAACGAGAAAGCCTTACTCCTTCTTCAAACAAAGAGAGAGTTTTATCCAACGGAACCTCCCCTTTTTCAAGCTCGCCGACAATTTCTTCGAGCCGTTTGATCGCTTCCTCAAAGGTTTGTGTTTTTTTCACTGATATTTCCTTTTAGGTTGAAAACTTGATCCCTTTTAAAATATAATCAGTCCCTCACATAAAAAAATCCTGATAAGTTTACTGAAATTATTAACTAATTTCGTGAATGAGGATTTTTTTCTTCTTACCTCATTATACGTGGGGAATTATAAAAGTCTATTGATTTTTTGACAAATGGGGAAGGGGAAAAAACCGGCTTATTGGACAAAAAACAAGAACGAAATCTGATTGAGAAACGGAGGGTCTTACAATGCAGGATATAAAAAAAATGTACCGCACCATTATGGACGACCATTTCCCCGAAGAAATGAAGATATCTTTTGGAGATCAAACCTTGATCTATCGAAAACGGGCGTGGAAAATTTTTGATGACGATATGGGAGGGGTAATTGAAAAAGGCCTTCGTTACGGTGAAAATCCTGGTCAGGAAGCAGCGTTGTATGAATTAGTAAAAGGGAATTTGACTCTCGGGGACTGCACATTTATTGAGCCGGGCTTAAGTTTAGTAAGCGGTATTGATGAACAAGCCATGCTGCAATCAGGAAAACACCCGGGTAAAACCAACTTTACTGATATTGATAATGCCCTCAATATTCTCAAGTTTCTTACTAAAAAACCAGCGGCAGCGATCATGAAACACAACAACCCATCCGGCGTTGCATACGGAGTCTCACTTGCCGAGGCCTACGATCGAGCTAATATGGCTGATCGGATCGCGGCTTTTGGAGGATGTCTTGCTTTGAACCGTCCGGTGGATAAAGCGACCGCTGAATTAATTAATCAAAATTACTTAGAGGTGGTGGCTGCTCCTGAATACGAAGCCGGAGTCGTGGAAATGCTCAAGAGCCGGAAGAACCTCCGGATCATTAAGGTTAACCGCATGGACAAACTGGAACAGCACCGCACGCTGCGGTTTGTTGATTTCAAGTGCCTCATCGACGGAGGGATTATTGTCCAGCAGTCGCCGCTCAACGCGATTTTGCGGAAGGAAAATTTTAAGCCGGCCAAAGCGGTTTTCAAAGGAAAAGAATATAGTATCAAAAGGACGCCCACCGAAAAGGAATACGAGGATTTTCTTTTCGGCTGGAGCGTGGAACAAGGGGTATCTTCCAATTCTGTATTGTTTGTTAAGGATGGGGTTACCGTAGGGATTGGAACCGGTGAGCAGGATCGCGTGGGGGTAGCAGAGATTGCCGTGTTTAAGGCTTATACGAAATACGCGGACGCGCTCTGTTTCAAAGAGCACCGCATTCCCTATAAAACCCTGGAAATGGAAATCGCGCAAGGAAAACGTTCCTCAGACCTTAAAGCTACTCTTGATGAAAAGGTAAAAACGGACAAAGGGAACCTGATCGGCTCAGTGATGGTCTCGGATGCGTTTTTCCCCTTCCGGGACGGCGTGGATGTGGGAATAAAAGAAGGGATTACCGGTGTTGTGCACCCCGGCGGTTCTGACCGGGACTTTGAATCAATCGAGGCGTGCAACGAAGCTGACCCTCCGGTAACCATGGTCTTTACCGGCCAGCGGGCGTTTAAACATTGACGGCTTCGTAAAAAGTCCATCTGCGGCTGCTCCTCGACGCTAAGACGGCGTGATCCTCAGTCATTGCGGCGTACAGGTAAAGTACGCCTCATTCTGTCGGATTTGCGCGCCTTGCATCTGAAGCTTTTTACTGTGCCGTTTGATTTTTGACTTTTTACGGCTTCATCAAACATTAGTCCTTTTTAATCTCTTCGACCTGACAAAAAACTTCTCCCTGAGAGAGTTTTACGTTGAGAGTTTGCTGGAGGGTAAGGGTGCTTGCGTCCCGGACAATAGTTTTATCCGGCCAGGTTCGGGTGATGCTATAGCCTCGTTTAAGGATGTTAAGGGGGCTGGCAGCGTCAAGTTGGGCCACTGACTTTGCTAATGCACCTGAATACCGCTCGAGCTTCCACTGCAGGAGGGTCTTGAATTGTTCATTTTTCCGGGATAACTCCTCTCTCCAGACTTTTATTTTCCCCAAGGGTGAGAAAAAGAGAAACATCCCGCTCACGTGCTTCCAGTTCTCCTGTTTTCGTTGGCGCGCTTGGAAAGACACGTGAATAAGTCTTTGAGTGATGTCATCATTTTTCAAGGTGAGGTCAACCACCTTTTTGCGAGGATCGGCCAAGCCTTGGAGCGATAGCTTTAACGCACTCTTCCAGGCGTTGAGAGAATAATGCACTCCTTTTTCCATCCTTGATTGTTGGATGTCAAGGAGGTTGAGCAGGTGTTCTTTTTTTGCCACGACCATTTCCGCGGCCGCGGAAGGCGTGGGTGCCCGAACATCAGCCACAAAATCGGAAATGGTGAAATCAATTTCATGCCCCACTGCCGACATCACCGGAACCTTACATCCGCAAATCGCCCGCGCTACCCCTTCATCATTAAACGCCCAGAGGTCTTCCAAGGAGCCGCCGCCTCGGCTTAAGATAACCACGTCGAGCGCTGGATCGAGCGAGTTGACTCGTTCTAACGCCTGAATGATTTCCCCGGGCGCTTCTGTTCCCTGGACGCGGACCGGTATTATGAGTATCTCTAAGTTCACAAATCGGTGGCTTATAATCCGGAGGATATCCTGCAAGGCAGCACCGGTTGGTGAGGTGATGATGCCGATCCTTTGGGGAAGAACAGGGAAGCGGTTTTTTCCGGGAAGGATCAAACAGCCCTTCGGAGGCCAGTTTCTTTTTGATCTGTTCAAAGGCCAACTGGAGGCTGCCTTTGCCCAAGGGTTCCATAACATCAGCCAATATCTGGTATTCGCCCCGCGGCCCATAAACATTGATCCGGCCGCGAATAACCACCTGAATCCCATTCTCAGGTTTGAACGGAAGAAACTGTGCCTGGGAGCGGAACATTATCGCCCGAATCTGGGCTTTTTCGTCTTTAAGGGTAAAGAAAAAGTGTCCGGTAGAATGGAGGGTGACATTAGAAATTTCTCCTTCAACCCATACAAAAGGGAAGTTTTCTTCCAGGAGATTTTTGATTTGCTGAGTAAGTTCAGAGACTTTTAAGATTTGGGAAGCCATTTTAAAATTATTGACATTTGAGATTAATTACTCTATATGAAAGCGAGCGCTCACTTTAAAAGAGAGATTCCTGTTAATTAAAAATGAGTTTTGTAAAACGATAAAAGAAAGGTACTTGACCAATGGCGCGCAAAATCGGCATTAACAACTTAACCGCCCGGGTTCCCACCAAAATTAAAACCCAGGAAATTATTGACGATAAAAGAAAAGACATTATCAAGGCCGCCGTTTCAGTTTTTAAACACAAAGGATACCATAAAACCACGGTCCGGGATATTGCCAAAGCCGCTAAAATCAGCATGGGAAGCCTGTATGATTATATAAGTTCCAAGGATGACTTGCTATACCTATTTTATGAAATTTTTATTTTAACTTACTATCAAAAGGTCGTATCAGTAACGAATAACATTAAAGACCCCGAAAAAAAGCTGAAGGTAGCGTATAAGACCTTATTGGAAGTCGGTTTTTCTTTAGAAGATGAGGTTCTGTTCGGGTGGACTGAGGCAAAAAATATGAAAAAAAATTACCTCAAGGAAATTTTAACAGCTCGAAAATGATTTGATCAACTATTTTAAAGGAATCCTGGATGAAATAACAGCGCACGGCCACAGTAAAATCCACGATACTGGCCTGGTTGCAAACTTTTTGGTTTACTCCGCCACCTTCGGCATCTTGAGACGCTGGGCACTTAAAGGTTCCTACACCAAGGAACAAATAATTAATTATCTCATGAATACCCAGTTAAAAACTATCCTGCCCCACTTAGTACCTTAAGATCTTCAGATAAGCTCAAACACAATCGGGACCTCTATAGAGACCGCGGTTTGAAAAAATTCCACGGGTGGTTTGGGAAAAGGGGAAGCGTCTTTTACTGCTTTGAGCCCGGCCTGATCGAGCACCGTAGATCCTGAGCTTTGAACCACGTCGACTCCTTTTATAATTCCCTCGAGGGTAATGATAAAATGGATAATAACGGTTCCCTGGATTTGTCGAAGGCTCGCCCGTCGAGGATAGATTTTGTGTTGTTCTATTTTTGACCGCACCATCATCAAATAGGTGTCTCCCGCAGCACCGCCCCCACTGCCCCGGCTGTTTTCTCCGAATCCCATCCCTGCTCCTGATCCATCGTTACGAGAAAAGGCTTCGCGACCGCTGGTGGCCGAATTTTCTGATTTTTCATAACCTCCCGGGGAATCAGAATCGTTTCCGAAATCAGACAAAGATGGTGTTGCTAAGCATACCGGCTGGTATTCACCCTTGGCCACGTTGACGGAATCAAAAGGAGGACTCACCGCGTTTTCCTGGGGAGGGACAGGTAATTTTTCAGGGGTTATTGCAGCGGGTTGTGTTTGTTTGACAGTCGATTTTTTTTGAAGCGGCATGGACAGGGGAGGGGTTTTCGGCACCCCCTCTTTTTTCGTTTCCGGGGTCAGGGGAGATATAGCCTTCCTATCTCCGCTTCCGGGCAGGTCGGTTAAGTTTACTACGCTTACCAGCGTGGAGTGAGTAAGAGCGTTTAGAGGGAGCCTGTTTTGTTGTCCTTGAATAAAAAAGAAAAGCGCCAACCCCACGCAATGGATCGTGCAAGAAAGAACAATCATGTTTCTCAGTCGCGGCTCAGATGGATTGATCGCTTTTCCCATGGCATCAACCGGGAGGTGATAAATCGCGCTTGCTTTCTCGATCGGGATAAAAAAATGTTTTATTTTTATAAACGATAAAAACATTGAGCTATTCCAAGAAAAACAAAAAGATAGGGTTTTCCAAAATAAAAAATCCCTGAACCGATTTGATTCAAGGATTGCACCCAGTTTACTTCACCCTTTATCTTTCGCAAAGCAGTGAAAGTTTGCGCGTTATAGGCAGGTCTTCTGACTCTCCCGCACCTTAAACCAACCTTCCCATTCCGATTAATCGGGACAGTGGTTCTGTCCGCAAAACATTCTTGCGTAAGTTTAAGGCACCTACCCTACTTTTTCCGTAAGGTGCGGGATTACAGCGGCGGGACCGTTCCCGGTTATACGGGATTCCCTTTTAAACCTTTCGGTACCTATATTCCGATATGTATTTTTTATTTTTATATCACTCGCCAGGTACGAAGTCAAGAGTTTTTAAAAGCCGGCTGTCCCCTAAAAATCCCCTTAGTCTTCGCAGGGATAGACCTTGCACAACAATGCCCGGAGAGGCCACCCCCCGTTAATCGGGTTGCAGTGATCCGGATCATCATCCGTGAGAATATTGATGTTGGATTTCCAGACCCCATGAAGTGACGGCTCTTCCCCAGGGTCTTCCGGAAACCACCAGCCGTGCTGGGCATGAACCACACCCGGGGCAATGCCCTCAAAATATTTACAGATTTGTTTACAGCGGCCGCGGGGAGATTCAATCCAGACCCAGTTCCCATCCTTGATGCCGAGGTTCCTGGCAGTCTCGGGGTTTATTTCCATGAGCGGCCAGGGGTAGCGCTTGCGGTGTTTTTCCACCTGCCGGTGCTCAGAATTGTAATACGGGAGAAACCTCCCTCCGGTGGTGAGGATGAGAGGATATTCTTGGGCTAATGCAGGAGTGCTTACCGGGCTTTCAAGGGGTTCCCGGAAAACCGGCAGAGGATCATAACCGAGCTTTTCCAGGACCGTGGAGTAAAGTTCAACTTTTCCGGTAGCAGTCCCAAACCCGGTTTTTTCATACCTCTTATACCCTCCTTTACCGGCAGCGAACCCGCCCTGGCGTATAAATTCTTTAAAGGTCATCCCGGCAGGAGCAAGCCGATAGTCATAAACCTCTTCCAAGTCCTCCCAGGGCCAGTATTGTTTTTGACCCAGGCGGTCCCCCAGGCCTTTCCAAAATTTATAATCTGACCAGCGTTCGTATTTTCCGGGCACTATCGAAGGCATGGCTTTTTCGCTTCCCAGGATCATGGCATAAGCCCAGATCCAGGGTCTCTCCAGATACGTGGTTCCGGGGAGCACATAATCAGCGAGCTGCGCACTGGGGGTCATGAAGAAATCGACGACCACATAGAGGTCAAGACTTTTTAATGCCTGATAGACCAGTTTGGTGTTAGCCTGAGTTACCAGGGGATTGCTGGAGAGAGTGATTAATCCTTTTACGGGATAGGGCTTTCCGGTAATGGCGGCACGATAGAGAGTCGGCGCATGCGCGAAGCATTGAAATTGGCTCGAGCGGTTAAGGGCGAGCTTGCCCCAGACGCTGGGAACATACTTTTGCGTTACGTCAAAGCCCTCCCGGGTGATAATGCGAAAACGGTCTGCTCCTAACTGTTTTTTCCTCTGTTCCGGAGGCAGCTGGTCGAGAAGCTCTATCTCCTGTTCGTGAACAATATCAGGATAGGGAGTCGTGAACACATCACCTCCCTTGACATCAATGTTGCCGGTTATTGCCCGCAGAGAAAAGAGGGCGTGAAGCGTTTCCATTGAATTGACCGTGTGTTCGATCCCCAGGCCGTGAGTGGTGGCTGCTGGTTTTAGAGTCGCATACCACTCAGCTGCCGTGCGAATTTTATCATCCGGGACCCCGGTAATTTGAGATACTTTTTCCAGAGTAAAGGGACTCACCCGTTCCCGTAGTGCCGCAAACCCATGACACCATTTTTCCACAAATTCCTGGTCATAGAGATTTTCTTCTATAATATGCCGAAGCATGCCCAGTGCTAAGGCACCGTCAGTGCCAGGCCTTACCTGAAGCCAGAGGTCAGCCGGCCTTATCGCATCGGTGCCCCGGGGGTCAATAACAATAACCTTTGTCCCTTCTTTATGTGCTTTTATGATGTTTCTCCAGAGCGCATTCCAGTACCGGGGGCCACCTCCGCCCCAAACCAGAATGCACTTCGTCTCTGCCTGGACAACCGGAAAAACCTTCCAGCCAAACATGGCGTACATCAAGGCTAAATACTCTCCATAGCAGATCTCAGCCTGGCCGACGATGTTGGGACTGCCGAGGAGGTTAAAGAACCGGCTGCGGAATTCATCCGTGGTTCTCCCGGTGCCGGTGGTTGTTCCCATGGTCTCGGGCCCGAATTGTTTTATCAACGTCTGCATCCGGTCGGCAATTTCATCTAATGCCTGCTCCCAGGATATTTCCTTCCATTTATTTTCTCCCCGCTGCCCTGCTCTTTTAAGCGGATAATTTAAACGGCCGGGGTGATAAAAATAATCGACAATTGCGTTTGCCCGGGGACAGCCTTTGACAATGGGAGCAAAAAGCTCGGCTTTGGGAAAATCCATATCAGGTCCCACGCCAATAAGTCTTCCATCCTCAATCTCCGCTGCCTGGCGACAGGCTGAATGGCACTGGATGCAGACTACTTTTTTAATTTCTTTCATAACGCACTCCTTTTTTGCTCAGTCATGAGTAAGCGGTAAATCAATGGAGTTAAATTCTATCAACAAGCCAGGTTCCAAAGCAACATAAAATTTTGCTTCAAGCACCCAAACGTACTGTTTTTTGGGGCGCAATTTTTAGGTGTTGCAGAGGTGATCAGATCTGGTAATAATTAACAATTTTAACCAAAAACTATTTTTTTATTTTAAAATATTCTCAAGCGATGGGAATACCTTGTATTATATTATCTTTACCCCGTTAGAAAGGCCCTGCTTGCCCGGTTAGATATCAAATTTCTACACAGGGTCAAGCGGGGTAAATGCCCCTTGTGAAATCCTTCTAACGGGGTTTACTTTACAATAAACCAGGGAGCCTTTAAAAGAGAGACAGACATGAGAGAAAAATATGTTCCTCAAGCAGAAATAGATTTTCGTATCCGCCGACTGCAAAAAAGTCTGCTCAGAGAACAGATTGAGGCAGTCCTCATTGCGTATAAAATGGATTATTTTTATTTTTCCGGCCAAGCACAGGACTCCATCCTTTTTGTTCCCGCAGAAGGGAAACCGCTCCTTTTAGTCCTCAGAGATATTGACCGGGCCAAAAAAGAGTCCCCGCTCGAACAGGTTGTTCCTCTTGAATCCATAGGTGATCTCCCTAAAGTTATTAGAAATTTTTATGGCTCCCTTCCCCGGAGGATTGGTTTAGAGCTTGATGTGGTTCCCGTGCGGGATTATTTCAGGTTTCAGGAACTTTTTTTAAGGCCGGAGATTGTGGACAGCGCGAAGATTATCAGACAGCTTCGCATGAGCAAAAGCCCCTTTGAAATCGCTCAGATGAGGCGGGCGGGGGAGATCGGAAGGAAAGTTCATGAAGAAGGTTTAAATATTCTTAAAGAGGGGATGACGGAGATTGAATTTGGGGGGCATTTAGAATTGGTGGCGAAACAATTAGAACACGAGGGGCTTATCCGGGTTAGGTCTCTCAATTATGAAGCCTACTTCTGGCATGTGTTAAGTGGTATAAGCGGAAGCATTGTAAGTCAGTCTGATTCACCCATGGGAGGAGCAGGACTCTCACCTGCTTTTCCTGTCGGCGCAGGGACCAAAAAAATAAAAGCTCACGAACCAATTTTAGTTGACTTCGGAATTTGCTATAACGGATACATCGTTGACTCTACCCGCATGTACAGCATTGGCGAATTACCCGAGAAGTATGTTAAAGCCTATGAGGCTTCGAGAACGATAGAACACTTTGTGTTAGAAGAGGCTCGGCCAGGGGCAGACTGCGGAGAAATTTATGAAAAGACGGTTACGCTTGCTGAAAAATTAGGTTATGAAGAATACTATCTTGGCATCCCGGGGAAAAAGAGTTCCTTTGTTGCTCACGGTATCGGCCTGGAGATAAATGAAATACCTTTTTTAGCTGCCGGGCAACATTACGCATTGGAGGAAGGAACAACGATTGCTATCGAACCCAAAATGGTGTTTCCTGATGAAGCCGGCGTTGGATTTGAAAATACCGTATTGATTACGAACCAGGGAGTAGAAAAATTAACTACCAGTAGCGAAGAAATTTTTCAGGTGTAATACCAAGTCGCCTTCATTTGCATATCTTTGTTGTCTCCTCGTCATTTTCGTAAATCGTAAAAAGTTAAACGTAAGGTGTTAAAACACTTCACACTTCACGTCTCACTTTTCACGTTTTGATCGTCGTCGCCTCGATCTGCTTTTGAATGCAACTTGGTATAAAAAGAGCGGAACTGTTCTGCGGATAGCCTGAGAAATTAAAAGGCTCCCTTCCTCAAGCTCGTGCCTCACTTTTCGCGAGATTCCTTTTTCCCCAGAAATTTTTGTTTCTGCTTGTAGTAGTATGCAAGGTCCGCAGGCTTTAAGACAATCGCCTCCTCAATGGCCTTTAACGCTTCTTCAGTATTGCCGTTAATAAAGTAAGCCTCGGCCAGCGTATCCAGGATGTGCGGCTCCCTGGTTAGTGACGCGGCTTTTTGGGCCAAGGCGAGGGCTTTCTTGTTATCGCGCAGGGATAAGTCATCAGCAGTAGCATAGAGCCAGGCAAGGTTATTCAAGGCTGTGGCATTATCAGGGTTATTCTGAATAATGTGCCGGTACATGTGCTCCGCGCGACGGTATTGTTTCCTCGCATACAGAATATCTGCCACGGCAATGGGTACCTCAACCTGGTGCGGATTCTTAGTCATTATTCGTTGAGCCTGGTTTTCCAGGAAGTTTAATTCGATCGGATTTTTAATCACAGGAAGATTGATCGCTCCCAAGAGCAATAAGGACACGCAGACAAACGCAATCAGCGTCCCTTTAATCCGCCCGATCTTTTTTTCATGAAGGTCACGGCATCGTCGGTCTTCAACGCAATCTACTAAAAAGTTTATTCGCTGACCGATACTAAAATGATGCCAGTTGGGCTGGTCTTTGACGTGCCCTCCCACGCGGGAGATTTTTTCCAGGGAAGAGATGAGAGCGAAGGGGTGTCCCACGACCTCGAACACAAAGAGGTCTGCCTGCCGCTCAAAATTCCGGGAGAGAACCCCAAAAAAGAGGCGAAAATACATGACGATCACCAAAGCAAAAAACATCAGCGCGGATAAAGAAAACATGGTGGGGTCATTGGTAAACTTCGTGATAAGCGGATCTATGTAATCAGAGAAACCATAAACAGCGAACGCGAGAAGACTTGAGAGTAAAGAAAAAAAGAGCGGAAATCCTAAAAAGAGCAGGCCGTAGTAAATCATGTGCCGTTTTTTGACGTGGCCGGCTTCATGGGCAATCACCGCTTCCATTTCCTCATCATTAAGGAGATCAAGCAGCTCCGGAGTGATGAAAAGGTAGCGGAGTCTGGCAATGAACCCCGTGATTCCCGCAGTGATGATGCGGCCGGGGAAAGAAGTCCAGATAAATATTTCCGATACCTTGAGACCCGCATTTCGACAAAATGCTTCGAATTTTTCCCGTCGTTCTCCTCGGGGCATAGGATGCCCGCTCCAGATCAGCCGGAGAAAGAAAGGATAAAAAATCATTAATAAAATCATAAAAGGCAGGAACCACACTAAATCCAGAAAAGAAAAACTCTCCGAAGCCCCGAGGTTTTTAGTAAACGGGATAATTCTTAAGAGGTCCTGGAAAAGTGAGAGAAGAAAAACCGGAAGCAGAATGGGAATATTCAGCCGCAGGTGCGAGATGAGATATTTTTCTCTGGTAATGCTAACGGAGGAAGAAGTCCGAAAAAGGATGAAAGAATTAAACCAGAGAATTATTAACAGGAGGAAAAAGGGAGCAATGCCTATCACAATGTCTAAAAATGAGGAGTCGCGTACAAAAGAAAACCCTTCGATAATATTTTTAAATCCTGTACCATAGACTAAATAAAAGTAGAGAAACAACGCAGAGATGATAAACCGTGCCTCCAGGGCATTAAGGAGAGGCATAACCCGAAAAGCCTCAAAGGGGCTCTGCTCAATTCTTTTTTTGTAATGCCGGAAGGCAAACCAGGTTGCCAGATACCACCCGATAGTGAGGGAAAAAAAGGAGAACAGAAAATACCGGACATCTCCCGGGTCCTGAGGAGTATAGGTTGAGTAAATCAACAGGGCTAAGACAAAAAATATTAAATTACTGAAAAGCATAGGTTAAAAACAAAGAGGTCACGGAATGGTTTTTAAGCATGATCGCCTGGTTTTACGGTTTACCCCGTGAAAGCCTGCTCCCCGTTAGATATCAATTCTAACGCGGTGGAGCACGGGTAATGCCCCTGTGAAGCTAACGGGGTTTACTTATTTCTTGTTTTTATTATAATTTCACAAAAGGCAAACAACCTCTTTTTATAGATATAGTAGATTTTTCGATTTTATCAAAGGAGATTTTTATGTTAAACGCGGTCGGCATTACTTTTCTGGTCTTGATTTTGCTTAACTTTTTCTTGGAAGCTTTTTTAAAACTTCTTAATCTCCGGCATTTAAAACAAACTGCCGGCAGTCTTCCCGCGGTTTTTCAGGAGCATATTGACTCTGAAACGCATGAAAAAACAATACGCTATAACCTTGACTCCGGAAAGTTTTCTTTTTTAGAAATGGTGGTTTCTTTGCTTCTGATTATTTATTTTGTTTATTGGGGAGGGTTTGATTGGATTGATCAGATCGCCCGGAGCAGTGACCCGAACGGGTATTATCTTCCGGCGCTTATTTTTGGGGTATGTGTTTTTTCTTATTAAAACCGTGATTGACCTTCCGTTTGACCTTTACGGGACTTTTGTGATTGAGGAGCGTTACGGTTTTAACAAAATGACCCCCCGCTTGTTTGTTTCTGACCTGATAAAATCTCTCGCCTTAAACGCGCTCATCGGCATCCCGATATATTTGGGGATTTTATGGTTTATGGCCAAGGCTGGTATTTTCTGGTGGGTTTGGTGCTGGGGTTTTCTGATGGCGATCCAAATCCTCATGCTGATTATTTACCCGATCTGGATTGCCCCTTTATTCAATAAGTTTACTCCGCTTGAAGACGGAGAATTAAAAGACGCGATCCTGTCGCTTACCAAAAAGGCGGGATTTCCTTTTCAAGGGGTATTTACCATGGATGGGTCAAAGCGGTCGAAACACTCGAATGCTTTTTTTACCGGTATCGGAAATAAAAAGCGGATTGTGCTTTTTGATACCTTGATCGCGCAGATGAAAATTCCCCAGATTCTTTCGGTCCTGGCTCATGAAATCGGCCACTATAAGCTCCGCCATGTCAAGAAACTCTTTGTCGTAAGCTCCTTAGGTTCTCTGCTGAGCCTCTATCTTTTAAGCCGGCTTTTTGATCTGGGAATTTTTTACCAGGGCTTTGGGTTTTCTCATCCCTCGACCTACGCGGCTTTAGTTATTTTGAGTCTGAGCCTTTCGTCTCTGTCGTTTCTTTTTACCCCGTTATTTTCAGCCCTTTCCCGGAGGTTTGAGTATAAAGCGGATGAGTTTGCCTTAAAAAATCTCGATGATCCCAGGCCCATGACTGAAGTTATTGCGGTTTTAGCCAAGGAAAACCTGAGCACCTTGAACCCGCACCCCTGGTACAGCTTTTTCCACTACTCGCACCCTTCGCCGGTTGAGCGGGTCAAGGCCATGGAAAGAATAATCGCCACATAAAACACTAACTACCGCTGTTTATCCTTGACAAATAATTGCCGTAGAATAGAATGGGTTAACAAGTACGTTATGAAGATGATTGGAGGAAGGAGAGAGACCTTTGTAAACAGAAAAACCCCGCTTCAAGGACTTAAGAGGTGGGGTTTTTCTGTCTTCGGGGCAGAGCTTCTTGTAATCCCGGATTGGAGTAAGGGGTCAGATTTTTTATCTTGAAAAATTAGAAGAATCAAGAGAGGGGAATCTTTGGTCTGTGCGTTAGGTTAGTATTTGTGCAACATTCGGGGTAAAGGGAATCTTAAAAATTGTCTGTGATGAGAAAGGAGAAAGTAAATGGATGTGATGGATGTGATTATGAGCCGGAGGAGTATCAGAAAGTATAAGAGCACCCCGATTCCTGAGGAAGACTTGAATGCTATTCTGGAGGCAATGCGCTGGGCGCCGTCGTGGGCTAATTCCCAATGCTGGGAAGTGATTGTGGTTACGAAGAAAGAAATCCGCGAGCAGCTCTGCGGGGCGTTTGATCCGGCAGTCAAAAATCCCGGGGTAGAGGCGATTTCTACTGCGCCGGTAGTTTTGGTGATGGCGGCCAAGAAAGAGCGCGCCGGCTATTATCATGGAAAAGCGGTTACCAAGTATGGCGACTGGTTTATGTTTGATCTGGCCCTGGCGATGGAGAATATTACCTTATCAGCGCATAGCCGCGGTTTGGGGACAGTGATCCTGGGCTATTTTGACCACGATGCGGTGGCACGCATTCTTCAGATTCCGAATGACCTTTTCGTGGTGACCATGAGCCCTTTGGGCTATCCGGATGAAATGCCTCAAACGCCGGTACGAAAGCCCATGACTGAATGCGCGTCTTATGAAAAATACGGCCAGCGTCTAAAACCTTCTTGAAATAAAGGCAAGCACAATCACCCGTGAGTACTCTACAAGGAGATCAAATGAAAAAATACTTGTTAGCGATCTTTCTGTTAACCACCATCATGGGTTGCGCGACAGCCAAACCGACTCCGGTAATAAGTTCTTTAATGGATGCTGCGGTTCAAGGAAAAACGGATACGGTTGCGTTGTTGCTCAAACAAGGGGCGGATATCGAAGAAAAGACATCTGTCCAGCAAACACCGTTAATGATGGCAGCGCTCGCCGGCCAAACACCCACCGTTAAAGTACTGATTGATAATGGGGCGGCGCTTGAAGCGCGAGACAAATTTGGCCGCACGCCCCTGATGTGCGCTTTGCTTGGGGGCAATGCGGAGACGGTGCAGACATTGCTTGAGCGAGGCGCTGACATAAACGCGAAGGATTATTCTGTGGCCACCCCATATTTTATCGCGTCGCAGACCGTTTATTTTTCCCAAACTCGCGCGGTGCTGGAAAGCAATCAACAACTTAAGGTCAATACTTTTGATTTGACTCCTGAGGAATTCCAAAAAAAATGGAGCGAAACCCTGCGAATCGTTTTCAAGGATTTCGACGTAACCTGGGACAAACCATCGCCTGATAACAAGCGGCCTTTTTATCGGGCGAAAGCTGGTGACATGATGGCACTCATGATGGGCGAGTATCGGGGTAAAGCTTATTGGGCATCAGTTGCACCGATACTTAATCGCGAAGCGCCGTACATTGTATTTTTATTTTATATTGATAGTCTCATCGCGGCAACCAACCCCGGTCTTTCTGTTGACGAAAGAGAAAAAATAATTTCCTCACCTCAAGTTAACGGACGAGAATCCTGACTTCTCACAAAGAATGAACCATGTCATGGTTAATGGGATTGTTTATTCAATTGAAGTTCAGATGAGGGAAGGAACGCCTTTATATTTTTGTGCTTTTCCACAGCAATAGCAAGAAATGAGATCCAGGAGAAATCGATGATTTTATGCTCTTCTTTTTAACGGGAGAAGCGATATCAAATCATGATCAGTATTTGTTTCGGAGATTAGCTTTTATCTTCCTGCTTCATATTTTTTTCTTATCCTCATTAAAAGACAATCGAGGTTTTCTCCGGAAATGGTTGGAATAACCCATTGAAAAAAAAGAAGTTATAGATCGAATAACGGGAATGCGGGCGTAAAATTTAATTCTTGACATTTCTCCCAAATAATTTAACATTTTAAACTTTGTTTAATTATCACAAGACAAGGAGATCATCGCGATGTCAATGACAAAATATTTATTCACCTCGGAGTCGGTGACCGAGGGCCACCCGGACAAAGTGGCTGACCAGATTTCGGATGCGATCCTGGATGCAATCATTGGGCAGGATCCCAAAGGAAGGGTAGCATGTGAAACTTTGGTTACCACCGGCTTAGCGTTTATTGCGGGTGAAATTACTACCGAGTGCTATGTGGATATGCCGCAGATTGTTCGGCAAACGATCAAGGACATAGGCTACAATAGCTCGGACATGGGTTTTGACTGGGAAACCTGTGCGGTTATTACCTCTATTGATCAACAGTCGCCGGATATTGCTCAGGGCGTGAATGAAAGCAACGAACATGAGCAAGGGGCTGGGGACCAAGGACTTATGTTTGGGTTTGCCTGTGATGATACCGAAGACTTTATGCCCATGCCAATATACTATGCTGCATAAAATAACCGAACGTTTAGCTGAGGTGCGGAAACAGGGAATTCTTCCTTTTCTCCGTCCTGACGGTAAGTCTCAGGTCACCATTGAATATGAGGAAAGTAAGCCGGTTGCAGTTAATACCGTGGTCGTTGCTGCGCAGCATTCTCCTGACGTAGCCTATAATACGTTGCGAGAGGCAATTATTGAGGAAGTGGTAAAAAAGGTCATCCCTGCGCATTTAATCTCGAAAGATATAAAATATTATATTAATGCCACCGGAAGGTTTGTGGTTGGCGGCCCTATGGGAGATTGCGGAGCTTACCGGCCGAAAGATCATTTGCGATACGTACGGAGGACAGGGCAGCCACGGCGGGGGATGCTTTTCCGGAAAAGATCCTTCTAAGGTTGATCGGAGCGCATCGTATATGGCCAGGCATGTTGCGAAAAATATTGTCGCCGCTGGTTTAGCTCGTACCTGCGAGGTGCAGTTAGCCTACGCGATTGGCGTGGCGCAGCCGGTTTCGGTGATGATCAACACCAACGGCACCAGCCGTATTCCTCCGGACCGGATTGCGGAATTAGTCCGAAAGCATTTCGACTTACGGCCCAAGCCGATTATCAATTACCTTAATTTACTGCGGCCGATTTACAAAAAGACTGCGGCCAACGGACATTTTGGGCGCAAAGACCCTGACTTTACCTGGGAAAACCTGAATATGGTTGAAAAACTTAAAAGTGATGCAGGACTATAAGGAATATGCCATGAAATATGACGTCAAAGATTTAAGCTTAGCGAAAAAGGGAAGCCTCCGGATTGAATGGTCTAACCAAAACATGCCGGTGTTGAACCTCATTATGCAGCGGTTTAAAAAAGAAAAACCACTTAAGGGAATAAAGCTCTCCGCCTGCCTTCATATAACCACTGAGACCGCGAGCTTGGCGCAAACGCTTAAAGCCGGCGGAGCCGAGGTGATGCTCTGTGCGTCCAATCCCTTAAGCACGCAGGATGATGTTGCTGCGGCTCTGGTAAAGGATCATCAGATCCCGGTGTTTGCGATTAAGGGAGAGAACAACAAGACGTACTATGACCATATCAATGCGGTGCTTCAGACCAAAAACCGATTATTACCATGGATGATGGTGCTGACCTGGTTTCCACGGTCCATACCACCCGGAAGGAGCTTGCGAAAACATTATCGGAGGAACGGAAGAAACGACCACCGGGGTTATTCGTCTTCGGAGCATGGCGGACAAAGGCGTGCTCAAGTTTCCCTTGATCGCGGTCAACGATGCCGACACCAAACACTTTTTTGATAACCGCTATGGCACCGGTCAAAGCACGATTGATGGAATTATCCGGGCGACCAACCGGCTGGTGGCGGGGAGTGCTTTTGTGGTCTGCGGCTACGGATGGTGCGGCAAAGGCCTTGCCATGCGGGCGCACGGGATGGGCGCAAATGTTATCATCACTGAAATTGATCCGTTGCGGGCATTGGAAGCAGTGATGGATGGGTATCGGGTAATGCCGATTGCTGAGGCGGCTTTGATCGGAGATATTTTTTGCACGGTTACCGGAGATATCAACGTCATCCGCGAGGAACATTTTAAGAAAATGAAGGATGGGGCCATTATTTGTAATTCCGGCCATTTCAATGTGGAGCTGGAAATCGCGCGCAGAGATAAAAAGGGAAAGTTGGTCGGGGGACTGCAGAAAATAGCCAAGAAAAAGCGATTGATCCGAGATTATGTTGAGGAATACACCCTTCCGAACGGAAAAAGGATTAACCTTCTCGGAGAAGGGCGACTGGTAAACTTAGCTGCTGCAGAAGGACATCCTTCCAGTGTCATGGACATGAGTTTTGCAAACCAGGCTCTTGCTTCCGAATATCTCGCCAAACACGCAACAGGAGTTAAAAGCGCAGGTTTATCCGGTTCCCAAGGAGATTGATCGGGAAATCGCCCGGTTAAAGCTTAAAAGCATGGGGATTGCTATTGACACGTTAACTGCGGAACAGGAAAAGTACCTTGCCTCCTGGGAGATGGGAACGTAAGAAGGAAAAAGTTAAAAGTTAAAAGTGAAAAGTTAAAAGAAAGGGCAAGAAACAAACACCTTATCAGCCTGAAGCTGGTAAGGTGTTTTTATTTGGATTTTGTCAACCGATTGAGGAGTTAAACGTTTTATGATATGAGAAAACCAGGTTTTTTGACTATTGGAGCGAAAGGGTTGCGAGAAGTTGGAACCTGAGAGAAAAGTGTCACCTTGAAACTGGCCGGCTCAGTTATTGGTTAGGTCATTGAACCCAAAAGATTTGAGGGCTTCTTGCCGTGATGGGCTCAGGAAGAGAGGTGGATAGCCGTGCTCACGCTGCTCTATATTCATGGTAAAGGGATACATACGTCAGTGGGCCTTTCAGCAGGTCAGGCCAGGTGCGGTTGATCTTGACTTTGAGGCCAATGTCAAAAATTTTTTCACAATTTGGACAGATGAGCTTCCACGAGAAAGAGGTACTCGCACCGATTTTTTCAAACATGGCATGAAAGCCATTTTTATACCCGCAATTGGGGCAAACCTTAAAGACCTTTTCCGACTTTTATTGTTGTCACTTCTTCTTTCATTTTGGACCTCCAAGGATTATTTTACTCGTCATATTTTATATGTTAAACGATATCTTTTCTAAAGACAATAGTCAGCATTAAATCAATCTTTTTATAATTACCGACAAAACTCACTTCGCAAAAGGTTCTTAGATTTGGAGTAGGGTATTCTGTGTCGGAAATTGTATTGACTCACACCAATCCAAAGCCTATAATTTTCTATAAAAAACGCTGTACCCTGGGAGCTTATTACAAAAAAAGAATCAAGAACGCTATGAATTTAGAAACAACCGGCATCCTTCCAAACGAAACCCTGGACACCATGTTTCAGGGGAAGCTCAAGGTAGTCCAGAAAAACGATGGCTACCGGTTTTCTCTTGATGCGGTTATTTTAGGCCGACTGGCTCAAGTTTCATCGGGTGACCGGGTAATTGACCTCGGCACGGGCTGTGGGATTATTCCCCTTATTCTTGCTGCGACCACTCAGGTAAAAGAGATTGTTGGCGTGGAAATTCAGGAAGAACTGGCTGAGGTAGCTCGCCGCAATGTCGCGCTCAATGGTCTGCGTGACGTTATCACGATCATCAAAGATGACCTAAAGAATCTTCCCTCTCTTTATCCAGCAAGTTCTTTTGATGTTATTCTCACCAACCCTCCTTTTCGAAAACGCGCAACCGGACGAATAAACCCCCAGGAGCAAAAATCCATTGCCCGTCATGAAATCGCGATCTCCCTCCAGGAGGTGCTCACAGTCGCTCATTTTCTGTTAAAAACTCAGGGGAAGCTTTTTTTGATTTATCCCGCGTTTCGTTTAGTGGACCTCTTTTACGAGATGAGAGCGTGTGATTTAGAACCAAAGACCTTACAGTGTGTCCATTCCCGGGTTAATACTCCGGCAAAGATGGTTTTAGTAGAAGGGGTTAAGGGGGGAGGGATTGAGCTTCAGGTAAAAGAACCGCTTATCATTTATGACACTGAAGGAAAATACACTGAGGCTCTCCAGGAGGTTTATTCTTTCGCTTTATAATTGAGAAACTGAACGCTCTTACGAAACAAATTCTTTAAACTTGTTTTTAATTCCTCGTCTTTCAAGACCGAAACTTCTTTTTCAATTTCTTCTTTCATAGCCTCATCCAACTCAACTTCCTGCCACTCGGGAAAACTCGCCTTTGCCGAAGCTTCCGGGAAGGAAGAATGAATTTCCCCGATTTGGAAACGGATCTTCTCCACCAAGGGTGAACCCATCATCTGGTTTATTTTTTCTTTTAATTGTGCTTCTAAAAATGTCAACTGGTGCATCCAGATGGAATTATCCACCGTAACCCAGAGGATGTGGTCCTTGAACCCCTTTGGCTGGGAGTGACGGGCGATCCGCGTTCCCACCGCCTCTTCCCAGATGTCAAAGACCCGGAAACCTTTTAGTCTGGAGTCCAGTTTTCGTCTTTGAAAGAGCGTATCAAGGATCGTTTTAATGGTTTCCACTTATTCTTCCTTGAATACCGCACCAGTACTGGCAGACGTAACCATCTTCGCATACCGGGACGCATATCCTGCTTTAATTTTTAGAGCAGGAGGTTTCCAGGCCGCCCTCCGTTTATCGAGCGTTGTTTGATCAACTTTCAAGGTGAGCTTTTTTGCCGGGATATCAATCTCAATAATGTCCCCTTCCTTTACCAGCGCGATAAGTCCTCCCTCTGCTGCCTCAGGTGATATATGGCCGATCGCTGCTCCACGGGTCCCCCCGCTGAACCGGCCGTCAGTAATAAGGGCTACGTCTTTATCTAAGCCCATGCCGGCTATGGCTGACGTGGGGGTAAGCATCTCGCGCATCCCCGGGCCGCCTTTGGGACCTTCGTAACGGATCACCACGACATCGCCGGGTTTAATCTTTCCTCCCAGGATTGTTTTTACTGCTTGTTCTTCCGAATTGAAGACCCGGGCTTTCCCTTTACTGCGCATCATTTCTGGCGCAACCGCGGACTGCTTAACGACCGCTCCATCCGGAGCCAGGTTGCCGCGGAGAATGGCGATGCCTCCTTGAGAATGATACGGGTTGTTAATTTTTCTAATCACCGTATGGTCTTGTACTTTAACATTTTTAAGATTATCTTTTACCGTTTTTCCGGTTACGGTAAGAACATTTAGGTTGAGCAGACCTTTTTTAGTTAACTCAGACATGACTGCCGGAACCCCCCCGGCTTCATCGAGGTCCTGAAGGTGATGCGGGCCAGCCGGACTTAAGTGGCAGATATGGGGAGTTTTGGTGCTAATCTTGTTGAGTAAATCAAGGTTGAGGGAAATCCCCGCTTCATGAGCAATGGCCGGCACATGGAGGATGGTATTGGTGGAACAACCCAAAGCCATATCTACCGTAAGCGCATTCTTAAATGCTTCCATGGTGGCAATATCACGAGGGCAGATTCCTTTTTCGACCAGCTCCATTATTTTCATCCCCGTGGTTTTCGCTAAGCGAATGCGAGCAGCGTAGACCGCAGGAATAGTGCCGTTACCGGGAAGGCCCAGACCTAACGCTTCTGTCAAACAGTTCATGGAATTCGCAGTAAACATTCCCGCACACGAGCCGCATCCCGGGCACGCACAGTCTTCTAAGCTCTTAAGTTCTTCTTTAGAGATACGGTTGGCCTTTAGTTTTCCTACTCCCTCAAAAACGGTGATCAGGTCAACATCTTTTCCCTGATAACGGCCGGCAAGCATTGGTCCTCCGCTGATCACGATCGCCGGGATGTTGACTCGTAATGCTGCCATCATCATTCCTGGAACAATCTTGTCACAGTTGGGTACCAGGACCAGTCCATCAAAAGGATGAGCCCGAGCCATGACTTCCACTGAGTCGGCGATGAGCTCGCGGCTGGGGAGGGAGTACTTCATCCCCTCATGATTCATAGCAATGCCATCGCAAATGCCAATGGTGGAAAACTCAATCGGTGTTCCTCCGGCCATGGAAACTCCGGTTTTTACTGCTTTGACAATAGTGTTGAGGTGGATGTGTCCGGGGATGATCTCATTGGCGGAATTGACAATACCGATTATTGGTCGCCGGATCTCTTCATCAGTGTAACCCATGGCTTTAAATAAAGCCCGATGGGGCGCTTTTTCTAATCCTGATTTCATCTGGTCACTGCGCATTTATTATTCCTCCTTTTTACGGATTTGCAGGCTTCGTCATTTAAGTCATTTAAATTTTGAAAACGGAGTCCTCTCTATGAGTAGCAAAAAGCATCTTCTCGAAAATATTATAAAATTCTCTCTAGAAATAATCAAGAAAAAGGGTATCCCCTTCTTCTTTTTTAGCTCCGTTTGAATAATTTTTCAAAAGCGTGGTTTTACCTGCCTACCTGGGGCCAAAGAGAAAAACGTTTTTTGTTAAAGGGAGGGTTTATTGTTCGTGAAATCATGATGCGGTTTTACGGTGTAAAATTGGAGTGTTAATACATTTTTTCGGGTAAGGGAAATGAGCCTCTTTGGGTAGCTGTTCCACGTATCCGGCCGGTTTTGTAGGAAGCCCTGAGAGCTAAGGAGTAAATTGTCAAAATAAGAGGGACAGTGCTTGCTTTATCATAATAGACTGTCCCTCGTTAACTCGATATTAATAACGTTTCTGTTTTTGTAATTTTTTTCTTGACCGGAGACGACAGGATTATCTCCTCTCACCGTATTCTAATGGCTCCGATGCATCCCCCCCACTGCCGTCTGCTGCGAAACGACCTTCGCCCACCCATTACTGCGGCTGGAGGACTATCAAACCCTTCCAGGGCAGAGTATTTGTGGTTATCGCCCAGAATCCTGGTAATCGAGCGGGCAAGGTCCCTCTCCCTGTTGGCTACAAAAGTAAAAGCGTCTCCCGATTTGCTGGCGCGGCCGGTGCGGCCGACACGATGGGTATACGCGTCTGCGGTTTCGGGAATGTCATAATTAATCACGTGCGAAATCCCGCACACATCGATGCCGCGTGCCGCAACATCGGTTGCCACCAGAATTTTATACCGACCGCGGCGGAAACCATCCATCGCGGTTTGACGTTTGTTCTGAGACAAATCGCCATGCAGTGCGGTCGCCTTATATCCTGATTGTTCAAGCTGCCCGCTAAGACGCTTGGCGCGCTGTTTCGTGCGGGTAAATACCAGCACCGGGCCGGTTTCGGTAGTGTCCAGGATGGTCTTCAGCAGGGTTGTTTTACGCTCGGTATCCACGGGATAGAAGGTATGTGCGACCGTAGCAGGCGGCGCGGTACGCCCTACTTGAATGCTCACCGGATCCTGCAGGATCTCCCGTGCAAGGACATTGATATCAGGGGGCATCGTCGCGGAAAACAACAGCGTCTGGCGTTTTTTGGGCAGATGTTTCACTATTTTTCTGATGTCCGGCAGAAACCCCATGTCGAACATCCGATCGGCTTCGTCCAGGACCAGAACCTCAGTCTGCGATACATTGATTGTCCCCCGCGCGATATGATCCAGCAGACGACCAGGGCAGGCTGAAACAATCTCAACCCCCTTGCGCAAGGTAGTGATCTGCGGCTGTATGCTCACGCCGCCATAGATACTTGCACTGCGGATGCCTGTTTTTCCCCCCAGCCGGCGGACAGCCTGATGGGTTTGTTCGGTCAGTTCACGGGTAGGCCCGATGATCAGGGCACGAACCATGCCTCGGGGCTTTTCCAGCATTAGACGCTGCAGAATCGGCAGCACAAATGCGGCGGTTTTTCCGGTGCCGGTTTGAGCGAGGCCAATGACATCACTGCCATCCAGTATGGGTGGTATTGATTGCGCCTGGATCGGTGTTGGCGTGGTGTAGCCGAGTGACTTAACTCCGGCGGTTATTTTTGAGTGCAGTTTAAATACTTCGAAATTCATTTTACGCTTTTCCTTTTTACATTAAAAAAATTATACTGACATTAGTATGGACATTGTGGTCCATAGGTACATTCCATTTCGTGCATCGTTTTTTGTTTAGCTGTTTTTTTGTTCTTCACTCCTTATGCGTGGGTTTTTATTCCTGCCGAACGATAAAAAAAGCCCAGCGGACTTAACAAAAAATCCGCTGGGCTTCTCATTCAAAACTTGCTGGACTTTTAGATTATAATGTGAGTTCTGAGTTTATCGCTTAGTTTTGCAAAATATACAAGACAATTTTCGGTTTGTCAACAGATAATATTCAAGCTATAATAACTTATGATATTTTTCGGTTTTGGCTAAGCCATAATAGAAACAAATGTAGACACCTGCATAATAGGTGAGGACTTCAGACTGAGAGATATTTTTGTTTTTCGAAGGGCGGAGCAGGTGATTCTTATGAAGGCAAATAGAAAGGCATTACTCGGCAAAATTCAAACTGGTCAATAGCTTAAAACAAAATTATAATAAACCATCAAACCAGTCACAATCTGGCTTAATGCAAGGATTAAGGTGCAGAAATTATTTATTCCATGGATCATCGGGAGAACGGTACGCTTTTTTTTGACAGTGTTCATGTAGAAACCGGAAAAGAATCCAAAAAGTATAAACGGTATCATTACCAATGCGACTTTGCTATGGATGCCGGTCATAAAAAATCTGTGCCAATAGATACGAACCATGGTAATGCCTCCCGCCATCCCTATCAGCAATATACAAAATGCCAATGTTTCCAGGTTTACATGCCTCTTCCATTGAAAATGTGTCTGCTGTTTGAGATGAAGCATTCGGAAACGTTGGAATCCAAGATAAAATACATAGCAAGATAATGCTATTACTAAAAGTTGAATTATTGGATGTACTAAAAGCATAATATGTCCCTCCCTACGTCATTTGGAAATTCATGGATTGTTATTTTGGTTCAGTAAATATCCAGTCCCTGGATTTCTGCACACTGTGGCAGTTCATGCAACCTTCCACTTTTCCCACCTGCATGGGCGTGCCATCAGGACTATACTTTGCCCAGCACCAGTCGTCCCCATTAGGGTTGAATCCCTTTACTTTATACATGGGGGTAATGACCATCAGGGTCTTTTGGTCTTTATCATAATTCTCCTTAACCAAGATGGCCCCATAGGGCATAGGTTTTCCAGCCTTAGCTGCCTTCAATGCACTATCATTGGCATAAAGTTGAATATACGCGCCATGAGGACTGTTACCCGGAATACATTCCTTCATGACCTGGCTACATGCCCCATTTTTTGTAAAAATTTGTTTTGCTGATATATGTCCAAAACTTTTCGCCATCAGCAGGTGGCGTGTTCTCTCCAGCTCTCGAAAGGAAAGCGGCGGAAACAAAAACGCCCACTAAAAACATTGCCATTATGAGAAACTTTTTCATGATGCACCTCCTATGATATCCATATAATTTTGGGCAATCCAAATGTCAGGGGTTTGCGCATTTTTTAATAAAGTCTGGGAAATAGATACTGGTAACCTATTGCTGACGAATAAAAGATACCACATGCATAATTGTTAATAAAAAGGCTGCTTCTATAAAGGAGCAGCCTTTTTATTACTTAGGAGGCAGAGAAGCGCAAAAAGTTATTCAAGCGCAGTAATTTTTTCTACTTCGATCATTCTCATCCCTTGTACTTTAATTTTCATATTATCGGTTTTTTTAGTAGCTTCAAGCAGCTTTTTAGCCATCTCATTTCCCTTCTGGTCGAATTTGACGAAAGTATATTCCCCGCTCTTAGCTTTTATTAATATTCCATATCCTGAAGCCATACAAGCAGGCATTTTCATACACGCAACAGTATGTTTTTCCGGATGTGTTGCGAGATTGGCCCCATCTCCAGCTATCCCTTTTGTGCCACAGGCAACATCCGACAGATAGCCGGTTAAATCCTTCGATTTCATTTGGGCAAGCATAGGGGAGCTTAAAAACAAGACAATAATTACACAAACAGCGAGGATTAATTGATATTTTTTCATAGGCATTCCTTCTCTTAGGAATAATTAATAAGATAATAACCAACGACGTTTCAGTTGCACACAAGTTTAGAATTTCGCAAACTAAACACGCCTCTTTATTCTACAAGCGGGTATCCTGCTTTTTCCCATCCTTCGACGCCTTTATCAAGTATCATCACATTCTTGAATCCTTCTTTTGCGTATTTTTCTGCTTGACCAGCAGCGGTTCCTTCTTTGGGTCAGGCACAGTAAAAAATGATCTCATGATCCTTATTCAAGCAAGGCAGATTTGATCGAAATTCTGATAAGGGGATTGCTCCCTCAAGGTGAAATTGTTTAAATTTCTTTTCGTCATCATATGCGCAAACAAAAAGCGCTGTTCCTGAATTCACTTTTTTTCTGACTTCTTCGGGAGCAATCCTGATGGCGTCAGTCATGGTAACTTCTCCTTTGCCTTGTTACTCGACGATAATCTGTCCTTTTGCTTTTACGTCCTTCATGCCTTTTGCTTCTACCACATAGCTATAGGTTCCTTTCTCCACGAACCGTAAACTCGAGGTTCCTGCAAAAGGTATCCAACTCGTAACATAACAACTTTGAGCATTTAAACTGAACCCCATTGGCGCATTCGTTACATCTAAACATCTTTTACCCTCTTCAAAAACTACCTGAATTTCCTTTGCTGTTACCCGATTAAACCAGACGACACAGTCACCTTTAGAAGCATATATAGTCTCCGGTTCGATCATTATCGTGGGATGCTCAGTCCTGCCATGGATTTTGATGAGTCGACACTCCTGCGCGGAGACAATTTCCAAGCTTAATAGACCGATCATCATGGCAACGACAAAACTTATCCCTACCGCGATCAGTAACCTTTTTTTATTCATAATGTACCTCCTTAATGAAAAGTTAATATAAAAATGGCTTCGTCAAATAAGCCAAAGATAAAATATAGTGTTATTTTTATCTTTCATTTTCTCGGTTAATCATGGGGCAGAGTAAATACAAAGTTGGAGCCGTTTTCTTTCGCTTCATACCAAATATCACCGCCATGTTTTTGGATAGGGTTATTTTGTGAAAGGAGACGTATCAGTTCAAGGATTGTCGGATCTATGACCTCTCTTCCCCACCCCAGGGACTCAAGCTTTTGGTTTGCCTCGGGGAGAGTAATATCTCCGTCATCATCAATCATATTAACCACGTCTTTGACAAACCGGAAAATTTCAATTGACGTAAGAGCCTTATCGAAAAGCCTTTTCAGGACAATGCTCGAAACTTCTGAAGTTGCAAGATGTTCCGGGTTCATAATATTTGGCTATTCTTCGGCGCTATGGTGGCCGCATCTTTGCCGGTAAAAATGAGTTTGGCAAAAAAATAGTTGTTCAGGCCGTAAAGCGCACTTCGGAAAATATCAGGGCCTGTGGGGTGGATCTGTTTGATGTTGCTGGTATGGATAAAGATACTACAGGCAACCTCTCCATGAGCTTTTCTGAAGGTGAACAGTTTCTGCGCTGCAGCCGCATAAAAATGACCAGCTAACTTTAAATGGAGGTTGTCAGTGTTTCGGTGCATGAGAATTTTGAAATCAGATGCCACGATAAGCCTACTTTTTCAGTGAAAGAAAATCACGCACTTTGTTAACGAGATCATTAGTTTTTTCCATGGCTATCAATCCAATCCTGGACCATAGCTATAATGCCCACTGGAATTATTGTGTTTTTCAAAAGAAAATACTTTGCCCCATTTTTAGTTGCAGCCTCTTGATATTCGGGGAGATCGTAGCTGGTAAGAATAGCAATATCAACGTCAGGATATTTTTTTTAATTTTTTGGGTAAGGACAAGCCCGTTTTGTCCGGGTAATCGTATGTCCATAAAAATAATATCAGGCAGGCAGGCCTCGATTTTTTGGAGCGCTTCTTCTCCATCCCCTGCTTCTTTGACGCATAAAGAGGGTAATGATAAGCATAAGGTTTCTTTGATCAATTTTCGATAGTTGATATCGTCATCAACGAGTAATA
>CAVTQE010000036.1:0-16986 GCA_963736755.1 uncultured delta proteobacterium
TGATGGACTGGTCCTGGTTCCCAACTGTGACAAGATTGTTCCGGGAATGATGATGGCAGCATTACGACTCAACATCCCGGCGATCGTGATCAGTGGAGGGCCAATGCTTGCCGGCCGTTATCAGGGAAAAGATGTTGACCTGATCACCGTTTTTGAGGGAGTAGGAAAAGTAAAGGCCAACCGTATCTCAAAAGAAGAATTAAAGAGCCTGGAAGAATGCGCGTGCCCGGGATGTGGTTCGTGCGCGGGAATGTTTACCGCGAACTCCATGAACTGTTTGACAGAAGCGTTAGGTCTGGGCCTTCCCGGTAACGGCACCATTCCTGCGGTCTACGCTGCTCGCATTCGCTTAGCGAAAACCGCGGGAATGAAAATAATGGAGCTGGTCGAAAAAGGAATCTGCCCTCGTGATATTGCCACCATGGAGGCATTTAAGAATGCGCTTACGGTAGATATGGCTTTGGGTTGTTCCACCAATACCATCCTCCATGTGCCGGCCATTGCTCATGAAGCGGGGATTTCCCTCAACCTTGATTTGCTCAACAAGATTAGCACGAAAACTCCCCATCTCTGCCAGTTAAGCCCGGCTGGCCCGCATCACCTTCAGGACCTCGATGAAGCCGGGGGGGTTCCGGCAGTCATGTCAGAGTTAACTAAAAAAGGTCTGCTTAACCGAAATGCTCTTACCGTAACCGGAAAAACGGTAAAAGATAATCTTAAAAATGTTAAAGTACGAGACCATACGGTGATTAGAAAAATTAACAACCCGTATCATTCTCAAGGAGGTATCGCCATTCTCCGCGGCAACCTGGCTCCGGATGGAGCGGTCGTTAAGCAGTCCGCGGTTGCGCCAGAAATGATGCGCAGTAAAGGGAAAGCCCGGGTCTTCAATTCGGAAGAACAAGCAGTAAAAGCAATCCTGGGAGGAAAGATTAAACCCGGTGATGTTGTGGTGATCCGTTACGAAGGTCCCAAAGGCGGGCCGGGGATGCGCGAGATGCTTACTCCCACGTCAGCCATAGCCGGCATGGGCTTAGATAAAGACGTAGCCCTTATTACTGACGGCCGGTTCAGCGGGGGAACCCGCGGAGCAGCGATCGGCCATATATCACCAGAGGCAGCAGAAGGCGGTCTTATCGCCCTGGTCAAGGAAGGTGACCTTATCGAGATTGATATCCCGGCAAAAAAGCTCACCTTCATGTTGATCAAACAACGCTCGATAAACGGAGGGCAGCCTGGAGGCCTCCTGCTCCTAAGATTAAAGAGGGATATGCGTACCGTTACGCAAAAATGGTTACTTCCGCCAGTACTGGTGCGGTATTCAAGGAAGAATAAGTGGAAAACATTAAAACGATCCTTGATACTCTCTTTCAAAGACGAAAGCTGGACTCCAGGTTAAAAGGTTTCCGGGTCTTTGACATCTGGGAAGAGGCGGTGGGAACGCGGATATCCCGCCACTCCCAGCCAAGGGGGTTCAGGGACCACACCCTCTGGGTTACGGTGGATAATTCTATCTGGATGCACCAGTTGACATTTTTAGAAGGACAATTAAAAGAAAAACTAAACCAGATGATGGGTTCACCCTTGGTGGAGAAGATCCGTTTCCAAATCGGGGAAATTCATTCTTCCTCCCCGGAAGCTTCGGCAAAGGCGAGTTTTCCCGAGTGGCAGGAAGTTGAGTTGCGATGAGGCTTGAAAGAAGAAATTGAAAAAGAAGTTTCGGTCTTGAAAGACGAGGAATTGAAAACACGGTTAAAGAATTTGTTTCGTAAAAGTGTTCAGTTTCTCAATTATAAAGCGAAAGAATAAACCTCCTGGAGAGCCTCAGTGTATTTTCCTTCAGCGTCATAAATGATAAGCGGTTCTTTTACCTGAAGCTCAATCCCTCCCCCCTTAACCCCTTCTACTAAAACCATCTTTGCCGGAGTATTAACCCGGGAATGGACACACTGTAAGGTCTTTGGTTCTAAATCACACGCTCTCATCTCGTAAAAGAGGTCAACTAAACGAAACGCGGGATAAATCAAAAAAAGCTTCCCCTGAGTTTTTAACAGAAAATGAGCGACTGTGAGCACCTCCTGGAGGGAGATCGCGATTTCATGACGGGCAATGGATTTTTGCTCCTGGGGGTTTATTCGCCCGGTTGCGCGTTTTCGAAAAGGAGGGTTAGTGAGAATAAAGTCGAAAGAGCCTGTTGGATAAAGAGAGGGAAGGTTTTTTAAATCTTCTTTTACAATACTTATAATGCCATCAAAACCATTGAGCGCGACATTGCGGCGAGCTACCTCAGCCAGTTCTTCCTGAATTTCCACGCCAACAATCTCTTTTACCTGAGTGGTCGCAGCAAGAATAAGGGGAATAATCCCACAGCCTGTGCCAAGGTCAATCACCCGGTCACCCGATGAAACTTGAGCCAGTCGGCCTAAAATAACCGCATCAAGAGAAAACCGGTAGCCATCTTTTTTCTGGACTACCTTGAGCTTTCCCTGAAACATGGTGTCCAGGGTTTCGTCTGGAAGGATGCCGGTTGTTTCTAAATTCATAGCGTGCTTGATTCTTTTTTTTGTAATAAGCTCCTAAGGTACAGCAGCTTTTTATAGAAAATTATAGGCTTTGGATTGGTGTGAGTCAATACAATTTCAGACACAGAATGCTCCTACTCCAAATCATAAAAATCTTTTGCGAAGTGAGTTTTGTCGGTAATTATAAACAGATTGATTTAATGCTGACTATTGTCTTAAGAAAAAATATCGTTTTACATATAAAATATGAGGAGTAAAATAATCCTTGGAGGTCCAAAATGAAAGAAGAAGTGACAACAATAAAAGTCGAAAAGGTCTTTAAGGTTTGCCCCAATTGCGGGTATAAAAATGGCTTTCATGCAATGTTTGAAAAAATCGGTGCGAGTACCTCCTTCTCGTGGAAGCTCATCTGTCCTAATTGTGAAAAAATTTTTGACATTGGCCTCAGGGTTCACATTGACCACGCATCCCGCTAAAAATAAAGCAACAAAGGCGCTATTCATAACCGCCTTTGTTGCTTATAAAAACTATAAATGAAATCTTTAAGATAAAAAACGTTATCTTCGCCCTCTCTGCCCATCATGTCTTTGCCGATAAATGTGTCGGCTGGAGTTGTTTAATCGGTTGTGAAGCCTCGCCCTTTCTCCTTCTGTCAAAGTGCCGTTGGATTTCATTACCAAAAAACAGCAGAATCCTAACTCTAAATGTGGTACAGACATAGGGAACGGATCACGCTTTTAACAACTTAAAATATTTAGCCACAACAATTATTGAAAATTTTTGATTCTTTGATATCTGGCATAAAAAAAGACAGGTTTGGCCTAACCTGTCTTTTTTTGATATTAATAGGGTTTTTAAAAAAGTATGTATTGCCTCGGGGTTCCGTAAATCAAAACATAAAATATTCCCAAACCCTGCCATTAATTAGCCACGTCAAAACCCGCTTCCGTCAGGAATGCCGTCACCTGAGTTAGGCGCAGGTCCTCTCCCATAGCCTCGGTCATTAGGCCCCTCAAACCCGCTTCCGTCGGGAATGCCGTCACCCGAGTTAGGCGCAGGTCCTCTCCCATAGCCTCGGTCATTAGGCCCCTCAAACCCGCTTCCGTCAGGAATGCAGTCACCTGAGTTAGGTGCTGGTCCCCTCCCAAAGCTTGGTCCAGATCCCCTTGATCCTGAACCCCTACCGGCATAGGTCAAAGGAGCGAAAATGAGCATTAATGCTATCACAAATATTATTAGTTTCTTCATTAGTTACCTCCTTAAGTTTTTGATAGTTTAAAAATGTCAGTAATGTCTTCGGGGTCACTAAATCAAAACATCAAATCTTCCCAAATTGTGCCACCAAGCACGTCAAAACCACTTCCATCCGGAATGCAATCACCAGAGTTAGGAGCAGGTCCCACGGGCCCATTCCCAACGTCCGGATTTTCAACACTATTTGGACCATTCGCCCCATCAAACCCACTTCCGTCAGGGATGCCGTCACCAGAGTTAGGAGCAGGTCCCATTGGTCCGAATCACTTCCGGCATTGGCTAAAGGCGCTAAAAGGAACATTATTGCTATCACAAATACAATTAATTTCTTCATGAGTTACCTCCTTAATTTTGTAGGTATATTTGAATATTAATGTGCTAAAGACCGCATTTTTGCAAGTATCCGATTAGCCTTTCTTATTATCACCTCCTGTCCACTAACGTAATTTTTTATTAATTGCACCTGGGTTATTAAACGCACAACCCCAACATCGGTTGACACAAGGAGGATAATTTTTTTCACCTACGACCCCGACCACCTCCGGACGAACCCCCACCACCTCCAGACGAACCCTGACCACCCCCGGACCACCCCTTTGACTGCTCGGAGTTCCAATTTTCCCTCAGTCTGCTGGCGTTCCTCCGGGGACATATTCTCCCACTTTTCTCGGAGTTCCTGACGTTCATCGGTAGGCAGGCTCCGGAACCACCTGAACCTGTTTCTGATTTTTTCCTGTTCCTCCGGGGGAAGCTTACGAAATTCTTGGTAGCTGGTACGAACCTGTTCCTTCTGTTCAGGAGAAAGTTTCTGCCACTGCCGAAAGCGAGCCCTGACTTGCTTTTGCTCCTCCGAAGACATGCGTTGCCACCGTTCAGCCCCCTTGCGGAGCCGTTCCTGGCGTTCCGATGAAAATTCTTCCCAGCGTCCTTTAAACGGCTTTAAAACTTCCTGTTCCTGAGAACTGAGCTGATCCCAGGTTATGGCAGCGCTTTCCCCTCGGGCAAACGCAACTCCTAAAAAAAATAAAAACACTATAATTACCACCGTCTTTTTATTTATCATTGGTTTTTCCTTGCATGGGTTTATCTTCGTTTTCATTCTGCGCCTCCCCGTTGGTGTCTTGAGACGATTCCCCAGTACCGGCAGAATCAATAAATTGCAAAAGATCAAAACCATCTTCGCCTTTTGACTCGAGGTCACCTAAAAACTCAACTAACTCCATGTCGGGAAGATCGGTTTCCTCTTGAGCACCGGTTATCGGAGGAAATACTGTTATTACTAAAAGACTAACCGCGACTATCAGAAGCCGCCAGCCATTTATAAAAATCCAAATCTTCATACAGCTCCATCTGATCCTGGGAAGAAACAATTTCAAAATCTTCCGGGTTTTTAAATAAAAACGCCGGCCGTTGACTATAAAACCAAACCACAACCAATACTACCGCTGTCGCGACAGTGGCAAGGGCGCTTGTCTGAATCCACCGCGGCAAAAAAAACATTCCTTTTTTTCTTCCTTCTGCTTCAAGTGTTGCCTGGTGTCGAATCTTCCGCAAGCGGAGCAAAATTTTTTCATCAATGTTTTCCGCCCTCGCATCCAAGCTTTGCTTTACTTCGTTGAGAAACCGTTCCTCCCCCTTGTTCCCATTGCTATTAGTACTCATGGTAAAAAGTCCTCCAAAATAGTACGAAGGGTGTGTACTGCACGGGAAAAATGAGTTTTGACACTTCCCTCTGAACATTTCATCGCTAAAGCAACTTCTTTAGTATTCATATCTTCCCAGGCGCGCAGAAAAAATGCTTGTTGCTGCCGAGCGGGTAACCGGCTTAGCGCTTTTTCTAAGGCAGCATTAAATTCTTTGTTTTCAACCAGGTCCGCAGGAGAAATATCCGGACTTTTAACGAAATCTTCCAGCGAATTTTCTTTCTCGTCCTCTTTCGCAAAACCAAACCATTGCTGAAGCCTTTTTCGAACAGCCGCCCGCCGGTACCAATCGGTAATCCGGCTATGTAAAATTCGATACAAAAGCACTTTCCATTCTTCCTCTGGCCGGCTTGAGTACAAGCGGACAAACGTGAGCATCGTCTCCTGCATCAAATCGAGCGCATCCTCGGTGTTGCCAACGGCGAAACGCACCATGGTAAAGGCCCTTTTTTCGATTCCTGTCAGAAATCCGTTCAGCGCTTTTTTTTTCTCAGGTTCCAAATTCTCGCAACCCTTTCGCTCCAATAGTCAAAAAACCTGATTTTCTCATATCATAAAACGTTTAACTCCTCAATCGGTTGACAAAATCCAAATAAAAACACCTTACCAGCTCCAGGCTGATAAGGTGTTTGTTTCTTGCCCTTTCTTTTAACTTTTCACTTTTTACTTTTAACTTTTTCCTTCTTAGGTTCCCATCTCCCAGGAGGCAAGGTACTTTTCCTGTTCTGCAGTTAAAGTGTCAATAGCAATACCCATGCTTTTAAGCTTTAACCGGGCGATTTCCCGATCAATCTCTTTCGGAACCGGATAAACCTGCGCTCTTAACTCCTTTGCGTGTTGGGCGAGATATTCGGAAGCAAGCGCCTGGTTAGCAAAACTCATATCCATGACACTCGCAGGATGTCCTTCTGCAGCGGCTAAGTTTACCAATCGCCCTTCTCCGAGGAGGTTAATCTTTTTCCCATTCGGGAGGGTGTATTCCTCAACATAATCTCGAATCAATCGCTTTTTCTTGGCTATTTTCTGCAGTCCCCCGACCAACTTTCCCTTTTTATCTCTGCGCGCGAGTTCCAGCTCCACATTGAAATGACCAGAATTACAAATAATGACTCCATCTTTCATTTTCTTAAAATGTTCCTCGCGGATGACGTTGATATCGCCGGTAACCGTGCAAAAAATATCTCCGATCAAAGCCGCCTCAGCAATCGGCATTACCCGATACCCATCCATCACTGCTTCCAATGCTGGCAACGGATCAATTTCAGTGATAATAACATTTGCGCCCATCCCGTGCGCTCGCATGGCGAGACCTTTGCCGCACCATCCGTAGCCGCAGACCACAAAAGCACTCCCTGCCACCAGCCGGTTGGTTGACCGGATGATTCCATCAATCGTGCTTTGACCGGTGCCGTAGCGGTTATCAAAAAAGTGCTTGGTATCAGCGTCGTTGACCGCAATCAAGGGAAATTTGAGCACGCCTTTATCAGCCATGCTCCGAAGACGAATAACCCCCGTTGTCGTTTCTTCCGTTCCTCCGATAATGTTTTTCGCAAGCTCCTTCCGGGTAGTGTGGACAGTCGAGACTAAATCAGCACCATCATCCATGGTAATAGTCGGTTTTTGGTCTAAAACCGCATTGATATGGTCATAGTATGTTTTGTTGTTCTCTCCCTTAATCGCAAACACCGGGATCTGATGATTTTTTACCAGAGCCGCAGCAACATCATCCTGCGTGCTTAAGGGATTAGACGCACAGAGCATCACCTCGGCTCCGCCGGCTTTAAGCGTTTGCGCCAAGCTCGCGGTCTCAGTGGTTATATGAAGGCAGGCGGAGAGCTTTATTCCCCTAAGTGGTTTTTCTTTTTTAAACCGCTGCATAATGAGGTTCAACACCGGCATGTTTTGGTTAGACCATTCAATCCGGAGGCTTCCCTTTTTCGCTAAGCTTAAATCTTTGACGTCATATTTCATGGCATATTCCTTATAGTCCAGCGTCACTTTTAAGTTTTTCAACCATATTCAGATTTTCCCAGGTAAAGTCAGGATCTTTGCGCCCGAAATGTCCGTTGACCGCAGTCTTTTTGTAAATCGGCCGCAGTAAATTAAGGTAATTGATGATCGGCTTGGGCCGTAAATCGAAATGTTTTCGGACTAATTCCGCAATCTGGTCCGGAGGAATCCGGCTGGTGCCGTTGGTATTGATCATCACGGAAACCGGCTGCGCCACGCCAATCACGTAGGCTAACTGCACCTCGCAGGTACGAGCTAAATCAGCGGCAACAATGTTTTTCGCGACATGCCGGGCCATATACGATGCGCTCCGATCAACCTTCGAAGGATCTTTTCCGGAAAAGCATCCCCCACCGTGACTGCCTTGTCCTCCGTACGTATCGCAAATGATCTTTCGGCCGGTAAGCCCGCAATCTCCCATAGGCCCGCCAACCACAAACCTTCCGGTGGCATTAATATAATATTTTATTTCTTTCGAGATTAAATGTGCAGGGATGACCTTTTTTACCACTTCCTCAATAATTGCCTCACGCAACGTATTATACGCAACGTCAGGAGAATGTTGGGCGGCTACGACCACCGTATTAACCGCAACTGGCTTACTTTCCTCATATTCAATGGTGACCTGAGACTTACCGTCAGGACGGAGGAAAGGAAGAATTCCCTGTTTCCGCACCTCAGCTAAACGTTCGGTTATTTTATGCGCATAGTATATTGGCATGGGCATAAAGTCTTCGGTATCATCACAGGCAAACCCAAACATAAGTCCTTGGTCCCCAGCCCCTTGCTCATGTTCGTTGCTTTCATTCACGCCCTGAGCAATATCCGGCGACTGTTGATCAATAGAGGTAATAACCGCACAGGTTTCCCAGTCAAAACCCATGTCCGAGCTATTGTAGCCGATCTCTTTGATCGTTTGCCGAACAATCTGCGGCATATCCACATAGCACTCGGTAGTAATTTCACCCGCAATAAACGCTAAGCCGGTGGTAACCAAAGTTTCACATGCTACCCTTCCTTTGGGATCCTGCCCAATGATTGCATCCAGGATCGCATCCGAAATCTGGTCAGCCACTTTGTCCGGGTGGCCCTCGGTCACCGACTCCGAGGTAAATAAATATTTTGTCATTGACATCGCGATGTTCTCCTTGTCTTGTGATAATTAAACAAAGTTTAAAATGTTAAATTATTTGGGAAAAATGTCAAGAATAAAATTTTACGCAGGCATTTCCGTTATTCGATCAATAACTTCTTTTTTTTCAATAGGTTATTCTAACCATTTTCAGAAAAAACCTCAATTGTTTTTAATGAGGGTAAGAAAAAAATATGAAGCAGAAAAATAAAAGCTAATCTCCGAAACAAATGCCTATATCACGGCCGGTTTGAATGGTGTCGCCATTCAGCGGAACTTATTTGAAACTTCCCCATGATCTGCCTTGACGTCAGGTGGTTCACGGCCCACTATATGACCGAATTTTTGCCGCTTCAATCAATCTAATTGCCATGCCTCAATTACGGCGTTCAGTCCGGGGGCATCTCCACCGCCGGTGTTTATGGCAATTTTCATTCTTTTGGGCACATTAAAAGGCAACCGGTATTCCCGAGGACGTAAAAAAATGCAAATCCACCAAATGTTGGCCGGTACTATTGCCACGCCCATTAGGGAGATGATGCGACTCAGGGAGAGAAAAAATGTCTGGAGGGGACAAAAAGATCAGCAGGAATGTGCTGTGCAAAAAATGTGTGCGCCCAACTGCATAGTGAAATAATTGATTTCCAACATTGAGGCGAAGGGTTGGTTTGATCATAAGTGTTTTTCTTACGATTGCGCTGGAGCGGCCCAGGTACCCGCGCCCGGTGCGGCGATCTATACGATAGACTTCAACATAAAACAAAACTCTTTTCCAGAGCTTGAAACTGAGAAAAGACCGTAACCCATTTTTCTGAGTTTCTTTACCGCATCCTTGGTCTTCTTCAATCCTACACTGCGAAACCTATGATGAAATTCGACTAATACTTGCACTGGCCGGATAGTGGATGCAGCCATATCATCAATAACTTGGTATTCTGCGCCTTCAATGTCCATCTTAAGAATAGCAATCATATTATGTCCGAGTTCCTTCATTATGGTTTCTAATTTTTTCACTGGTACGGTAATGGCGTTTTCCTTCGTCGAAGGTCTATCAAGAATAGTATGCGAAAGGCCTTTAGGATTCCTTGGTGGGTTGAAAAAAACTTCGCCATCAAAATCAGCAAGACCATATTCGTGGAGAACGAAGTTATCAGAAAAATCCTGCGCCCGCACCCAATTTATTGAACGTGGAGTCGGATCAAATGCATGAACAACTACTCCGAATCGATTAATCAGTTCTATATCAAAAGAAACATCTTCCCCTACACCAAAAGAGTAAACTACCGAATCTTTTGTAACCTTTTCTCCCGCAACTTCCCATCCACAGTACTTAGAGCCGAATCGCTCTTTCTTGCACTGACAATCAATTCTTGGAAAAAAATCCTTTCCGACGAGAGTTTTAAACAGTCTTTTAATCTTTCGGCCCACGCTCCCCATGAAGTCAACCTCTCCTCATACCAAGTTGCATTCAAAAGCAGATCGAGGCGTCGACGAGGAATGCCAGCGTACGTTTTAGTACGGAGTATGACGAGGAGACAACAAAGATATGCAAATGAAGGCGACTTGGTATCAAAATTATAGTATGCTTACCACGGTGTTCGTCCATATTTTCGGAACAGTGCACCATAGTCTGAGGAATACCACTTAGGTGCGATTCTTTATTGTGCGTTTTGAACAGTTCAAATAATGCGCGATTTCCCTGGCGGCTATTGCCGTTCCTTTTGAATTCCAGTGGGTATCATAAGGATAAAACAAAGGCGCATCTCTATTTTCGGAAAAAGCATCGAGTAAATTAAGAGTTTCAACGCCGTTATCCAGCAATCTTCTCGTCAATGTAGTAATATAGTTTTTGGTAAATTTATCTACTCTGCCCTCATACACTGTCTGTTTTTCAGGAATAGCGACAAAAATATACCTCTTACCCAAATCGGTTAACTCCTCTTTTCTTTTCACGATTGAATGTACGGCGTCATCCAAATTCTTTTCAGTCATAATAAAGTTACGCATCCTGATTTGGTCTTCCTTGCCGCTCAGATAAACTACCAGGTCATTTTTTATTCTTTCTAGGGTTCTGAAAATTATTGACGTTGCCCAGTATCTTTTCCCTGGGATGACCTTAATGATATCTTTGATGCTCTTATCTTTTTTCATTAAAGGCGAATAATCATCTCCTTTTTATAACCGTAATCATCAAACACCCCTTCCTTTATTAAACGCGCTTTGCGGCAATCAATCACGATTTCAACGTTAGATAGCTCTTTCCTCTTTAATGTGTTAAACAATGACGATCTGCCACCGTTAAACACGGGAATATCCAGCAGTTCAGACAGCTTCCACGGTAATGTCTCATTGTCACTGAGACCGCTTCCGAATATGGCTGAATCCCCGGATACCAGGATCGGATACTGACGCGCTTTTCTATAATTAGTTCTAAAGCCGTCTCTGTCTACCGTCACTTTAGTAACGTGTGAATCCTGATAATAAAAAAAATTTCTCCGCGATGTATCCCCCGTCTCTTTACCCGCCCATGAAGCATCATAGGCCTTGAATTGATATCCTACTTCATCAAAATACTCCCATGGTCGGAAATAAAAAAGCTTGGGGTTCGCAACAAAAATAACGAAGGAACCCAAATTGAGAATCACTATGGGGATTATTACTCCAAAATATAAATTTAAATATTTTTTGTAAAACGTCTTCATCAGAATTGGTAATAAAGAAACTCAACAACAGACCCCGCCATGGAGTACAAAGAACGCAAAGTAACAAAAAGCATAATCGAAGCCCAAAAAAGCGTTGGTCTCCACTCTACAAAAGCGAACCGATAAGGCACCAAAATACGAGAATACATGCTTGTATTGCGCATATACCGATACATAATTTGCTGGGTATTGGGAGCCGCGACAACTATGAGGACTAACGTCATTATTAACGTGAACGCTTTCCCCCATTCGGCAGGTAGCGTTACAAAATGAGGAAGGAACGAAATCCCATTCCCTCCTGCCATGGCAAACAAGATGCTCTTCGCCCCCTCCAAACTCTCTGCCCTAAAAAGTACCCAGGCAATCACTATTGCGATAAACGTTATCATACGCGACAAACCCCGCCCCCACCAATGAGTATGGTTCAAATCATAGCCCAAAGATTTACTTATCGCATGCCACAAGTGATTAATGGATATATAAAAACCATGCAATGCCCCCCACACGACGAATGTCCAGCCAGCGCCATGCCATAAACCACCAAGTGTCATGGTAAGCAGCAAATTGGTGTACCGCCTTCCCTCGCCTCTACGATTACCCCCTAAGGGAATATAGAGATGATCACGCAGAAACTGTGATAGTGTAATATGCCAACGATGCCAGAAATCAATAACATTGACCGCTTTATAGGGAGAGTTAAAATTCAAAGGCAATCGAATGCCGAACATTCTGGCAATACCAATCGCCATATCGGAATAACCGGAAAAATCAAAATAAATTTGGAGGGTGTATGACAATGCCCCGAACCACGCTTCAAAAAAGGGCAGCCTCATACCCTGCTCGGCAGCGTGAAATACGGGTGTAGCATACAAAGAAATACTATCAGCAATGAGTACTTTCTTAAACAGCCCCATAAAAAAAAACGAAAGGCCTACCGTGAAATGAAGACTACTAAAATTAAAAATACCTTTCTTTGCAAACTGGGACATCAATTCACGGTGATGAACAATGGGCCCGGCAATAAGCTTGGGGAAGAATGTTATAAACAAGCAATAATTGAGAAAATTGTGCTCGAGAGTTTTATCCTTGTAGACATCTACGATATAGGTGATCTGCTGAAAAGTAAAAAAGGAAATTGCCAGCGGCAGGAGAATGGATGCACCATGAAAATTGCTGCCTCCGATAAAATTGATAGTGCTTACAAAAAAATTTGCATACTTGAAATAGCCAAGCAGGCCAAGGTTGACTCCGACACCAAAAATGAGAATTAATTTTTTTTGCAGTCGTTGGTTAACAGTGCTGAGCACAATGCCCAAGGCGTAATTAAACAGTATTGACCCAACGATCAACACAAGATACGCAGCACCCCACCAACCATAAAAAAAAAGCGATGCCCCAACCAGCCACAATAGCGCGATGCGATCTTTCCCCAGACTCCCTAACTTAAAAAAAATTAGGATGGTTAGTGGTAGAAATATCAGGATAAATTCAAACGAATTAAAGAGCATAAACCCTTACGGTTTTCCTTTTGTACGCAACCCCTGACTTCAGCAAAGCAGGAGCCGCGTTTGCTGCAGTCAGGGGTTAGTTCTTTTGCTTTTGGACCCAAGATTTGTAGCAACATTTTTCATTTTTTATGGTGCCCGATATTATATACTCAGCAGACACTGTTTTTTTTGTCATTCGTGCCTGCACGCCAACAAATAAGGAAATTTTTAGGCCCCGAAACTATCTCTCACCCTCGCACTTCTTATTGTTGGGGAAAAGCGCAAAAATATAAAGGCGTTTTTTCCCTCATCTGAACTTCAATTGAATAAACAATCCCATTAACCATGACATGGTTTATTCTTTGTAAGAAGTCAGGATTCTCGTCCGTTAACTTGAGGTGGGAAATTATCTTTTCTCTTTCGTCAATAGAAAGACCGGGGTTGGTTACCGCGATGAGACTATCAATATAAAATATGAATACAACGTACGGCGTTTCGCGAGTAAGAATCGGTGCAACTGACGCCCAATAAGCTTTACCCTGATACTCGCCCATCATCAGTGCCATCGTGTCGCCAGCTTTCGCCCGATAAAAAGGCCGCTTGCTATCAGGCGATGGTTTGTCCCAGGTTACGTCGAAATCCTTGAAAACGATTCGCAGGGTTTCGCTCCATTTTTTTTGGAATTCCTCAGGAGTCACATCAAAAGTGTTGACCTTTAGTTTCTGGTTGCTTTCCAGCACCGGGCGAGTTTGCGAAAAATAAACGGTCTGCGACGCGATAAAATATGGGGTGGCCACCGAATAATCCTTCGCGTTTATGTCAGCGCCTCGCTCAAGTAATGTCCGCACCGTCTCCGCATTGCCCCCAAGCAAAGCGCACATCAGGGGCGTGCGGCCAAATTTGTCTCGCGCTTCAAGCGCCGCCCCGTTATCAATCAGGACTTTAACGGTGGGTGCTTGGCCGGCGAGCGCTGCCATCATTAATGGTGTTTGCTGGGCAGATGTCTTTTCTTCGATATCCGCCCCCTGTTTGAGCAACAACGCAACCGTATCCGTTTTTCCCTGAACCGCAGCATCCATTAAAGAACTGCTATTACCGGAGTCGGTTTGGCGGTCGCGCAACCCATGATGGTGGTTAACAGAAAGATCACTAACAAGTATTTTTTCATTTCAGTTCCTAACCTTTTAAGTTGCATCGATAGTATCAAAAATATTTTGGTCTTCGTGTAATCAAGTGGGTTCATGTATATCTTTTTAACCGCCCTCCTCTTTCAAAAAGAGGGGGCAAGGGGGAATTCCAGCTTGTTTCTTCCTTTAGATAATAGCTGCTTATGCTAAATCAACCCTTGCTTTCCACCACATATTTTAACAATAAGCCTCAATTGTGCTTGCCTTTATTTCAAGAAGGTTTCAGGCGCTGGCCGTATTTTTCATAAGACGCGCATTCAGTCATGGGCTTTCGTGCCGGCGTTTGAGGCATTTCATCCGGATAGCCCAAAGGGCTCATGGTCACCACGAAAAGGTCATCCGGAATCTGAAGAATCCGGGCCACCGCATCGTGATCAAAATATCCCAGGATCACCGTCCCCAAACCACGGTTGTGAGCCGCCAACGCAATGTTTTCCATTGCCAGGGCCAGATCAAACATGAACCAATCGCCATACTTGGTAACCGCTTTTCCATGATAATAACCTGAGCGCTCTTTCTTGGCCGCCATTACCAAAACCACCGGCGCAGTGGAAATCGCGCCGACCCCGGGATTCTTAACTGCCGGATCAAAAGCCCCGCAGAGCTGCTCCCTTATTTTTTTCTCCGTAACAACGATCACCTCCCAGCATTGAGAATTAGCCCACGAAGGCGCCCAGCGCATTGCCTCCAGAATAGCATTCAAGTCTTCCTCAGGAATCGGGGTGCTCTTATACTTTCTGATACTCCTCCGGCTCATAATCGCTTCCATCACATCCATTTTTTCTTTCTCCTTTCTCCTCACAGACAATTTTTAAGACCCTCCTATCCCGAACTTTGCTACAAATCTGGTCTGAACTGCCAGACCAAGATTCCCTTACTCTTGATTCTTCTAATTTTTCAAGATAAACAGTTTGACCCCTCACGCCAATTCGGATTGCAAGAAGCTCTGCCCCAAGACAGAAAAACCCCACCTCTTAAGTCCTTGAAGCGGGGTTTTTCTGTTTACAAAACATCTCTCTCCTTCCTCCAATCGTCCTCATAACGTATTTGTTGCATTTTATCCTACGGCAATTATTTGTCAAGGATAAACAGCGGTAGCCAGTGATTTTATGTGGCGATTATTCTTTCCATGGCCTTGACCCGCTCAACCGGCGAAGGGTGCGAGTAATGAAAAAAACTGTACCAGGGGTGCGGGTTCAGGGTGCTCAGGTTTTCCTTGGCTAAAACCGCAATAACTTCAGTCATGGGTCTGGGGTCATCGAGATTTTTTAAGGCAAACTCATCCGCTTTATACTCAAACCTCCGGGAAAGGGCTGAAAATAACGGAGTAAAAAGAAACGACAGGGACGAAAGGCCCAGGCTCAAAATAACTAAAGCCGCGTAGGTCGAAGGATGAGAAAATCCAAAGCCCTGGTAAAAAATTCCCAGATCAAAAAGCCGGCTTAAAAGATAGAGGCTTAGCAGAGAACCTAAGGAGCTTACGACAAAGAGTTTCTTGACATGGCGGAGCTTATAGTGGCCGATTTCATGAGCCAGGACCGAAAGAATCTGGGGAATTTTCATCTGCGCGATCAAGGTATCAAAGAGCACAATCCGCTTTTTATTTCCGATGCCGGTAAAAAAAGCGTTCGAGTGTTTCGACCGCTTTGACCCATCCATGGTAAATACCCCTTGAAAAGGAAACCCCGCCTTTTTGGTAAGCGACAGGATCGCGTCTTTTAATTCTCCGTCTTCAAGCGGAGTAAACTTATTGAATAAAGGGGCAATCCAGATCGGGTAAATAATCAGCATGAGAATTTGGATCACCATCAAAAAGCCCCAGCACCAAACCCACCAGAAAATACCTGCTTTGGCCATAAACCATAAAATCCCCAAATAGATCGGGATGCCGATAAGCGCGTTTAAGACGAGGGATTTTATCAGGTCCGAAACAAACAAGCGGGGGGTCATTTTGTTAAAACCGTAACGCTCCTCAATCACAAACGTCCCGTAAAGGTCAAACGGAAGGCCAATGACGGTTTTAATAAGAAAAAACAATACCCCAAAAATAAGCGCCGGAAGATAATACCCGTTCGGGTCACTGCTCCGTGCGATCTGATCAATCCAGTCAAACCCTCCCCAATAAACAAAGTAAATGATCAGGAATAAAGAAACCACCATTTCTAAAAAAGAAAACTTTCCGGAGTCAAGGTTATAGCGTATTGTTTTTTCATGCGTTTCAGAGTCAATATGCTCCTGAAAAACCGCGGGAAGGCTGCCGGCAGTTTGTTTTAAATGCCGGAGATTAAGAAGTTTTAAAAAAGCTTCCAAGAAAAAGTTAAGCAAAATCAAGACCAGAAAAGTAATGCCAACCGCGTTTAACATAAAAATCTCCTTTGATAAAATCGAAAAATCTACTATATCTATAAAAAGAAGGGTTAATGCCCTTTTGCTGAAATTATAATAAAAACAACAAATAAGTAAACCCGGCGATTATGCTTAATCCAAGTTGCATTCAAAAGTAGATCGAGGCGACGACGATCAACCGTGAAAATGACCGACGCTGAAGTGCTGAAGTGATCATTTAACACCGTTACGGTTAAGCCCGGATTGACAAATTAAGCAAAAACATGACGAGGCAGCCAACAGAGATATAACAAATAGAAACCAGGCGATCATGGCTTAAAAACCATTCCGTGACCTCATTGTTTTTAACCTATGCTTTTCAGTAATTTAATATTTTTTGTCTTAGCCCTGTTGATTTACTCAACCTATACTCCTCAGGACCAGGGAGATGTCCGGTATTTTCTGTTCTCTTTTTTTTCCCTCACCATCGGGTGGTATCTGGCAACCTGGTTTGCCTTCCGGCATTACAAAAAAAAAATCGAGAAAAGCCCGTTTGAAGCTTTTCGAATTATGCCTCTCCTTAATGCGTTGGAGGCACGGTTTATCATCTCCGCGTTGTTTCTCTACTTTTATTTAGTCTACGGTACAGGATTTAAAAATATTA
>CAVTQE010000037.1:0-23773 GCA_963736755.1 uncultured delta proteobacterium
GACTTTTCATTAACCTGAAACCCCGTTAGAAAGGTTTCACACAGGGTGAATGCCCCGTGTGAAAAAGTGTAAAAATTTTTTAAAGTTTACCCCGTGGTTCTTTACCTTGTTAGATATTTGATATCTAACAGGGCAAGCAGGGCATTTCTAACGGGGTAAATGGCAAAACAATTATTAATTTTGAGAATTATACTGTAGTGAAAAGGGCAAATGCGAATCCTTTTTATTTATCCCCACCGAAATGTTCAAGCTCTGGGTTGACAAAGGTTAGGAAGGGTTCCTTTTCTCAATTAACTCCTCTCCTGATTAGTCTTACGCACCTTGCTATTTTTGAGCGAAAAAAGCGGTGAAACCACTTTGCTGTTCAAGGATATCACACGCGAGGTGCATTCATTTTTTGTTTGATGGATGGTGTGTGGTGGATGGGTTGTTTCGACCCCCCATCGTACAGCGCGGGATGTTGTTATGCCACGAAAAAAGCACAATAATATTTTAGTTCATTGTCCGAGTTGGGTCGGCGACGTAGTTATGGCTACACCCGCATTGCGAGCAATTCGGGAAAACAACCCTGACGCGCATATTGCGCTGTTAGTGCGTCCTCAAGTGCGGAAGGTTGTCGAAGGCCTTCCTTATTATGATGAAATTATCGAATACGATTCAAAGTCTTTGCACCGGCCGTGGAAAAAGAAGTTTTCGTTGAGCCGGGAGTTGAAGAAATCGGGTTTTGATCTTTCTCTTATCTTGCCCAATTCGTTTAGTTCCGCGGCAGTTTCTTTCTTGGCAGAAATTCCTATGCGCGTTGGCTACAATACTAACCTCCGGGGGTTTATGTTGACTCACAAAATCCCTCCCCCACGGGAGAAGGGGAAAAATATCCCCATCCCCATGGTCGAGCGGTACTTAAATATTTGCAACGCGATGCACTATGCGATCTCTTCCGAACGCACGGTGCTTAACTTTCTGCGCGATACCCGTGACGCGGTAAACACGCTTTACCAACGCCGGGGAATTAATCAGGAGAAACCGTTGGTGGTCCTGGTCCCCGGAGGAAGTTTTGGTCCGTCTAAACTCTGGCCACCGGAATATTTTGCTCAGGGCGGGGGATTTCTTGATTGAAAAATATGGCGCACAAGTGATGATTATTGCCGGTCCAGGTGAAGAAGCGATTGCTTTGCGGATTGAATCATTGATGCGTAACCGCCCGTTTGTTTTTACCACAGAAGATATCTCGCTCGAATACCTCAAGGCGATTATCAGTGATGCCGTATTGGTAGTCACGAATGATACCGGCCCCCGGCACTTTGCGGTTGCGTTTGATGTTCCGGTCATAGTCATGATGGGATCCACGGATCCCCGGTATACCAACTATGGTTTGGAAAAGACAAAACTATTACGCGAAGAGTTAGAATGCAGCCCATGTCAGCTCAAAGTTTGTCCTACTGATAATCGTTGCATGAGGAACCTCTCAGTAGAGAAGGTTGTGAAAGCCTGTGAAGAATTTCTTGATCAAACAAGGAAGGGACTATGATTTATCAAAAAAAAAGGCACGGTGCAGGTAAAGCTCAGGGAAGGAACCCGTTTGGGATAAAAAAAGAGCCTTCACAAACCAAAGGAAAATATCTCGAAGAAATTATAAAAAAATTTCCCCAGCCGAAAGTATTGGTAATCGGAGACTACATTGCTGATGTGTACCTCTACGGAAAACCGTTTAAGTTTTCTCGTGAGGCCCCGGTGGTGGTTATTCGTCATGAAGGGGAAGACATTATTCCCGGTGGAGCAGGAAACGTCGCGCATAACCTGACGAGCTTCGGCGGCAAGGTATGCGCGGTGGGAATCCTGGGAAATGACGAGGCAGGCAATAGTATGCTCAACCAATTAAAGAAAAGCGGGGTGGACGTTGACGGGCTTCTTCGCTCTCATATTGTTAATACGGTTTCCAAAATCAGGATCATGGCGGGAGATGAACACACCTCCAGACAACAAGTCATCAGGATAGATAAACTTAACCAGGAACTAATTCCTGCGCGGCTTCAGGAAAAAATCTACGACCAGTTCAAAAAGTTATCCCGCGATGTAGATGTCATTATCGTCTCTGACCATGGGTACGGAGTGATTTCAGATCGGATTATTTCTTTGATTCAGAATTTAGCCAAGCAGAAGATCGTCATCGTAGACTCTCGCTACCAAATAATGCGGTTTCGGGGAGTAACTGCGGTCACTCCAAGCGAATCAGAGACTGAAAAGGCAGTTCGCAAGCGACTCTTTGATGATCAGGGGCTGGAGCGGGCCGCACATATCTTGATGGATAAATTAAAATTAAAGGCTGTGCTTATTACCCGGGGGAATCGAGGGATGAGCCTTTTGGAGAAACCCGCAAAATTCTCTCATATTCCTATATTAAGGCACCATGATATCACTGACATAACCGGTGTGGGGGATGCCGTGGTCGCCGTTTTTACCCTTGCCGTAGCTTCAGGTGCCGGATTTCATGACGCCGCTATCCTCGCCACCTGCGCCGCGGGGGTGGTAGTAACGAAAAGCGGTACAGCGGTGCTAACGCGGGAAGAACTTTTGGAGGCAGTAAAAAAACACTACGAATGAAGCGAAGATTATTCTTGACCACCAGAAAAAACCTACAGTGGTTGTCGAAGGACAGAGAAAAAATCGCCAAAGGATAGTGTTCGCCAACGGTTACTTTGACCCCATTTATTAATGCCCGCCTTGCCATTGTTGGCGATCCCAAAGACCATGCCAGCAGTGAATATATAAAAAATTCAGGTCTCACCCGGCAAATAAACCCCGGTTCTTTGCAGAAGTGGGATGATGGGAGGTTATGATTCCGGCAAGGGTATCCCTCGGTCTGATCGCCAGACCGCTACTCTTCCTCGCCACAAAACAAGCCCAGCCTGTCTTTCCCATTGCACATCTGGATGACCTACCTCGCCTTTAGCGTCATCAGCGGTGTAACAACGGTCTGTTTCAGAGGCAAAATCGTCCTGCTGAAGCATCTCCAGCCTGATCTCGCTTTCGTGGGCAATTACGGGGCGGCACTCCAGATCCGTGACGTCCATCATCCATATCTAGTGCGGTTTCTTTGCCTGAGATGGCTTGATAAAGAGGCTTTCCTCGGTTGGTTTAGAAAGATCATGCCGGCACCATCCTTGCTGCCCTCATCATTGTCAGGCGGGCCTTCTCCTCATCCCTCGTTACCTGGGCACGGGGACGACGGCCCGGTTCAGACTGGCGACGGAAGCCCCCCGTGTCCTCCTTTGAGGATACCGGTTTTTTCGATGGCGTCGAGATGGCATCGGGGCGAGCCTCTTCATGGAAGGCAAAGAAGAAAAGAAGGGATAAAGAGAGCACCATGTAGAACCGACTGTAAAAAAAAGCGTCGGGACAAAAGGAGAGCACAATTCCGAGCACGATGGCATAGACCGGTGAGGAAGAAACGGGTCCATATCGCTGAATTATTTTCCTGAGGAGGAGCAGGAAGAAAAGGATGGCCAGGATGGTGCCTGCGATCCCGAATTCCGCCAGGAGATTGAAAAGCCCGTTGTGGGCATTCAGGTATTCCCGATCGATTTTCGGTTTTTCGACGGCAAGGAGCGATGGTGAGGCATACTCTTTTAACGCCCTGTTATAGCCGCCCGGCCCGATCCCGAATACCGGATGATCCTTGAACATCCTGATTGCGCTCTCCCAGAGCATGAGCCGGGTTGCGGCGGTGTTGTATGCTCACAGGAGTCTTCGTCATGTCTTGATCACGTATCTCACCTGGATCGGTGGTCGCTTTTTCCGTGTTCACAAGGACATTCCACAGGTCGGTGAGCTTTGATTGGAAAGGGGGCATAGCGGCCAGTAAAAGACCACTCACGAGAAGGACAACAATGGCCGTTGGCGCCGTCTTTCTGTTGAAAAAAAGAAAAACGAGGGGAATCAGGAGGATCAGCATGGCATTTTGGGAGGTGGAAAGAACCATGGCGAGGCAAAGCGTCAGCACGGCAGGGAAGAAGACTGAGCTTTTCACCGTGGACCGCTCCTTCAGATAAATAAAAATGAGAATTCCGAGAGACATGAAGCAACCGAAAATATTCGGATGTTGAAACGTGGCTCCAGGCCTAATCCACCCGTGGACGATATTTTGTTCCCCATTGCGGAACGTATCGGAAAGAAGCCGCAAGAAGTCCTTGTCCATCACTTCAATCATCGACACAAGAGCATATAAAAAGCTCATGGAGGCTATGGTTTTCAGGAAAAACAAGCCGAGTCCCCTCTCAAGGGAAAAGAGGAAGAGAAGGGAAAAGGAAGTTCCAACGAACAAGCCATAGTGAAAAAGCCACTTAGCCCCATAGAGACTGGGGAAAGGGGGAAAGAAGAACGGAAATTAGTCCGGACAGGAAAAACAGGATCACCAGGATGAAAAGGAACCGGTTGTCCCGGAGAAAAAGGAGAAAGTCCTGCAAGAAAAAGAGGGGTATTATCATCCCGACCATCATGAAAAAGAAGGAAAGGGGTATTGATTCGACGGAAAAGGCTTTCAGGGAGAACAAATGCACTTCCGTCGCAAGGGAAAGCATGAGGAAAACGATATAAGACCGCAACACGAGGGATCGCATTACCATTCTCCGGTATCCTCCCCTTCCGGCGACTCTTCTTTTCTCAGGGACTTTTCCCACAGGACGGATTGCTTCCCCGCCAGGTACCGGAAGGCACCCACTATGGCTGAGAGGTTCATGACAACAATATAGAAGGGGATGAAAAAAAGGCGGGAAGGGAGGCTGCGTTCCCGCACGACATATCCTGCCCAGGCCATGAGGTAAAACAATACCTGCATAACAAACATAAAGACATAGACAAAACCACCTTTCGGCAGAAGGAGGAGATTGACGGGAATCAACGCGGCGAAACAGAGGGGGGCGATAAAGGATCGAAGGAACTTATGGGAAATATACTGGAACGTGAGCATCCCGTGCCGGAATGGATTGAGCAGTTCAGGCATGCGCAGGATGGCCTGGAGATTACCGGCGGCAATCCGTGTCTTCCGCTTGAATTCCTCGTCGATGCTTGCCGATCCCGTTTCCATGGCAAAGGCTCTCGGGGAATATTGGATTTGATAACCCTGCAGGGCGATTCCCAGGGAAATCACAAAATCATCAACCAGCGTGTCCTCCGCTACCTCCCGGAAAAGACTGCGGCGGATGGCAAACAATTCTCCCACTGCACTGACACAGGAACCGACCCGGGCTTCCTGCCTTTTTGAGCCACGACTCGTAACGCCAGTAGGTTGCTTCCCCGGCGTTGGCGGCCCATCCTTGTTTTGCATGAAAACTCTTTTTTCACCGCACACGCATCCCACGGCGGAATCCCGAAAGTAAGGGATCATTTCTCTCAGTGCATGCCGGTTGAGCATGGCATTGGCATCGGAAAAAATAACGATTTCCGTATTCACGGATTTCATAGCCCGATTGATGGCGGCCATTTTTCCCCGCCGTTCGGGGGAGTGCAGGTGATTGATCTCGCGGGATACTTCCTTATCAGGTCCATGGAACCGTCGTCCGACCCGTCGGTAACCCAGAGGAAATTCAATTTTTCCGGCGGGGTACTCCAGTTCAAGGGAGTTTTCGATCTTTTTTTCCACCCAGGGTTCTTCATTGAAGGAAGCCACCAGAAGGGTCACCGACGGCTCATAGGGTCTCCCGGGAAACGGATTTTCCCCGGGACGATAGGCTTTTTAGCACGCCCAGAATCCACAGCATCGCCGCGTAGCCCACGTAGGTATAAATAATGATGATCACCAGAGACCAGAACAGGATTTCCGTCATGTTCGCACCATGGCTCTTTCCATGCATTCCCAGAGTAGATCAGCGGTCCTGTCCCAGCTGAAATGACCTCTCCGGTTTCTTCCCCTTTCCACGAGGGTGCTTCGCAAAGGTTCATCGAGAAAGATGGCCTTCATCGCCGCGGCGATGGCATCCACGGAAAAAGGGTTCACGAGGTAAACGGCGTTGCCGAATACTTCCGGCATCGCGGTCCTGTCGGAGGAAATAACCGGTATGTCGCAATTCATGGCCTCCAGGATGGGAATACCAAAACCCTCAAAGTAGGATACGAACACCAGGGCAAGGGCGCCTCCGTATATTTTCGCCAGTCTTTCCTGAGAAACGATTCCCGTGAAAAGGATATCTTCTTTGTGTTTCATCCGATTCCACGTATGGAAAATATCCGCCGTCTTAAACATTTTGTGCCCCGCCAGAACTAATTTTGTTTTTGAAGGTATGTCTTCCCTGAATTTTTCAAAAGCCTCGATCAATCGGACAAGATTTTTCCGGGGATGGAAAGAACCGACATACAAAAAGTACCGGGCACCGTCGGTCAACTCCTGTCTCACTTTTTCTTTTTCCATTTCCGGCAGGGGGCGAAACTCTTCGCTGACCCCGCAATAGGTGACGGTAATCTTATGGGACTGCTGGTGATAAAGATTGATGATGTCTTTCTTCGAATGTTCCGAGACGGTGGCGAGGACCGTTGCCTTTTCGGAGTATTTCGGAAAGAAATAATTAAAATATCTGCTATGCAGGACCGGCATATCTTTCGGGTAGTAGCAGAAATTCAGGTCGTGCATGACTACCACCGCAGGTACGTTGGTGGAAAGGGAAGTAAAGCCGTCGGTGGATAAAAAAAGATCGGCCTTGTGCTTTTTCAGGATTTTGGGGACCGCGGCTTCAAACCATGGATACCAGAGAACCGGGTGGAAGGAAGGAAAAGTCCTCACCACCGCCACGTTGCCCGGAAAAAGGCGCTTCCCTGGAAACGGCCGGTCAACAATAAAGATAAAATTGTGCTCGGGATGTTGGTCAGTGATTCGTCTGAGCGTCTCATATGAGTACGTTCCAATGCCGCCTGGCTTCCTTTGACTGAGCATCCGTGCATTTACGGCGATTCTCATGTAAAATTAAAAACCTCCAAAGGTCAAGCCGAGGCCCACCCTTATATCATTGAAGCACCCACAACGAAAAAAACCCGAATAGGCAGATTTCAGGCAGGAGCCCAAGCAAAAGATCACAACGAACTAAAGAATGATACGTTGGTAAACGACCAAACTTTTGGCACAAGTCCGTCTAAGACTTAACCCCGCAATTACGATAAATCTCCTCCAGGGAGCCGGCAAGACGGGACCACCGGAGGTTTGTTGCGTTGTTCAGGCCCTCCAGACGGAGTTTCCCGTATAGGTCATCCTCCGTGAGAATCCTGTGAATGGCCCCGGCGAACTGGATGGGGTCATCAGCAACCATGATATCGACACCAGGCCTGCAGGATAATCCATCTGCCCCGATGGAGGTGGAAACCACGGGCAGGCCGGCTGCCCAGGCTTCGATGATCTTGATTCGGGTGCCTCCGCCGATCCTTAGCGGGACGATGAGGAGACGGGCATTCTGGAGAAAGGGAAGAATATCGGGTACGTCGGGATAAACTCCGAATCCCGCTTTGCTTGAATTTCCAACCCAACGAACGACAAATTTCACTCCCTGCAACAGTGATCTCCGGGCTCGGCACCTGTTTCCTCAAGCGGGGAAGTACCTCTTTTATGAACCATATCATCCCCTCCTCATTGGGATACCATCCGAAACAGCCAACGGAGAGAACCCCTTTCCCTGAAACCCCCTGAGAGGAAGGTTTGAAGCGGTCATTGGCGCAATTGGTGAGGACGTAAATAGGAGTCGTCCCCTCAGGAGAAAGCCGCTTCAAAATCCCCTTGTCTTTTTCGGAAACGGCAAGGCAGGCCCGGGCCAAAGCCAAAGCCCTTCTTTCCTCTGCCGCGGTTCGCCTCCTTTCCGTTTCCGACAGGAACCTTAAAACAAAGTTCCTGTGTTTGAATATCATGGAAGATAGCTGTGATTCAACGTTATGGGAACTGTAGATGACCGGAAAGTTCAGGGAAAGGGAGCCGAGGCTGCTCATCAGGGGAAGTTCTTCTACCTGGATAGCGTCGTAGCGGTTTTCCCGGAGGATTTTTTCAACGAAACGGCGGTATGATGGATCGAAAAACCGGGCGGACCTGAGGGAGAGCCCGCGGGCGATGCCGGATAAAAAATTCAAAGGATTACAGGACGCACGTTGGATGGGGAAGGGATACAACTGGCTATAGTGGGACAGGTGTTCTTCCCTTCCATCCATCCGTTCCTCGGGGAGGACGAAACCGGCCGCATCCACACGAGCAAAGGACGCAAGGGCCTTGCCAAGCCGGAAAGACCGGATCTTTCCGCCCGTGTCCTCTCGGGGAGAGAGCCATTTCATTAGTTGCAGGATTCTCATAATCTTGATTGCCGTGCGTCCTCGTCGCTGCCAACTATCTCCAAGAGAACAAATCAGAAAAATACCCGCACGAAAAAAAACCAGACAAACCAAAGTGTCTGATGAACAGTGTAAGGAGCTTTAACGTGTCTATCAATATTCCGCCTTTTGACAAACCCTGGGGGCTCAGTCAAAAAAAGGTTTTATTGTTCTGGTTTATCAAGCAGGTGAGGATATTTTTCTTTTATCTCATTCAGAAGAGGTTCATCGAGCTTAGCTTGATAAAGAGTCTTAGCCCGGGCAAGGTGGTGGGGTTCTAAATTGAAAGCGTGGGTGAGGTTGGTCCCCAGCAGCACTGCACCTTTAAAGCTTGTCAATAGAAAATTAGCTCCTTCCAGATTCGCGTGAGTGAGGTCAGTCTCGTTCAGATTTGCAAGCTCAAAATTTGCATCACGAAAATCAGCATTCTCCAAATTTGCACACCAGAGATTAGTTTCGGTAAAATTTGCTCGTTGTGCGTTTGCATCCCGGAGATCGGTATCCCGGAGATCGGCATTTTCGAAATCAGCTTCTTCCAAGGTGCTTTCTCTCAGGTCGGCATATCTCAAGATCGCCCACTTTAGGCAACTTCCGGTAAGTATTGTTTTTCTTAGGTTAGCCCCTCGTAAAGAAATATTGATAAGGTTTGCTCCCTTGAGATTTACTTCGGAAATAACTGCTGCCCTTAGGTCGGTGTATTCCAAATTTATTTCCTGGAGATCGGCCCCGGTTAAGACCGCTTTTCCCCCCTCAATTCCTTTCGTCTCTACCCACATTTTATGGTTTTCTAACACCTTATGTAGGGGAATTCCTTTCCAGGAAAAGTCTAAAACCGTCTTGTAGCTACCCATAGATTTTTTCTTTCAACAAAAAAAATGATTGACTTGGGAGACCAAAAATTTGTATCAAGGATGAAAAAAAAGAGCAAGAACTATTTGCCTTTCTTCAGGTCTTTACTCACGAGTTACAGTGGATAAAAATTTTTAAAAAATATTTTCTTGACAAAGAAAAAAACCTATGTTAGAAAAAGAATGAATGCTCGTTCATTTTAATTTATTAAAAAATTTCTTAATAAAATTAAAATTTTGCCTTGGTTGTCGATGCTTGACCATCCTGAAGTCTTGTTTTTGTGATGGATGATGGATAATTCTAAAAAGGATGAGCACGGGGTGGTTATTTAGAATGAAAGGAGGTGTATCACAAGGGACTGATTGGTTTTGCTGGTGATTTTTTGATAGTTGTTTTTATTTAATTAGCTAAAATTTTTAATGTTAAGGAGGAATAAAATGGCTGGTGAAATTCTACCGGGAATAAAAAAATATCCTCACATATTCAGCCCGATCAAGATTGGAAAGCTGGAAGTCAAAAACAGAGTAAAGTACGCCTCCACCGAAACTAACTTTAACTACCGTGATGGGTATGTTTCTGACAAAGAGGTTGGGTATATGGAAGCCCAGGCTCGCGGTGGATGCGGGTATCGTTACTACGCAGGGTGCTTACACTGATAAAATTGGTGCTGGAAAAGGATATGTAGGTATGATGGCGATCTGGGATGATAAGTTTATACCCGGACTTGCCCGATTGGCAAAAGCGATTAAAAAGTATGATTCAGCTTCTTGCTTGCAGCTTATGGATTGCGGACGCGTTGGAGGGATTGAACTGCCCTATACTATCGGTCCTTCGGTTGTTCCCCAGAAGCTTCCCATTTTCCGACCACCCAAGGAAATGACCCTGGAAGATATTGAAAGGACCATCCAAAACAACGCTGATGGAGCCCGGCGGGCAGTGGAAGCTGGGTATGAGATTCTTGAAATCTCTGGTATTGTCGGTTATCTGCTCTCTAACTTCATTTCTTCTTACACCAACAAACGGACAGATCAATACGGCGGAGATATCAAAGGCCGCTCCAAATTTATGACCGATATCATTAAGGCCTGCAAAAAGGCTTGCGGCGATGTTCCCGTTGGGATCCGCCTTTGCGGTGAAGAGTTTCTGGATGACCGTGGCGGCAACAGCCCGGAAGAAAGCCTTGAGTCTATTAAGCTTGCCGTAGCAGCGGGTGCGGATTATATCAGTGTTACCGCTGGGTGGCAGGAATCTATGGTTCCCGTTATCACCCGGGATGTTCCGATGGGCCATTGGCTCTACATTGCTGAGACGACTGAAAAAGAACATTAAGGTTCCGGTGAGCATGGCGTACCGGTTATTCGTCCCCGAAATTCCCGAAAAAGCGATGGCTGAAGGAAGGCTGGATATCTGGGAAATGTGCCGTCCGATGATTGCCGACCCCGCACTTCCCAAAAAGGTTATGGAAGACCGTCAGCAAGACATTATTACTTGTATCGCCTGTAATGTTTGCTTGGCCAGACTTTTCCGGGATACCGAATTAATGTGTACGGTTCGGCCCAGCCTCGGGCATGAAAATGAGCCGGAGTGGGGCTACTACGGATTCGCGAAAGACAAAGAGAAAAAGAAAATCATCATCGTCGGTGCCGGTGTTGCCGGGTTACAGGCCGGTGCAATCGCAGCGGAAAAAGGCAATGATGTAACGATTTATGAAAAGAGAGATTGCGTAGGCGGTGAGATGGAAATCGCCTCCCATGGTCCATGGGGTGATGAGGAATTGATGAGATTGGTAAAACACCTCAAGGCCCAGTGCGATAAGTATGGCGCCAAGATTGTTCTGAATAAGGCTCTGACCAGTGAAGACCTCAAGAAAGAAACAGCGGATATAGTTATTATCGCCACGGGAGCTACAACTGATATGGCATCTTATCCGGGCAGTGATAAGAAGATCGTTTCAAGCTGTCTCGATGTTCTTTCCGGAAAGGTAAAACCAGGCAAAAACGTGCTCATCCTTGGCGGTAAAGGCGCGGCAATTTCTACGGCTCTCTATATTGTCGACAAATACAAAGACGTTAAGGTCGCCATTGTTGGTCCTCAGAAGAAATTCGGACCGGATGTTAACCCCTCCTACATCTGGAGATATTTGATGAAACTGAAAGCCGGAAACGTCGCACAGATTAACCTGAGCAAGGTCAAAGAGATTGTGGATGACGGCGTGGTGGTTATCGATGCTGAGAAAAAAGAAAATAAACTCGCTGCCGACACCGTGATCATAGCTGACCTTGTGCCTAATAAGGAGGTTAAACTCGGTAAATACGGGAAGGCTGACGTTTACATGATCGGTGATGCTATCCAGGTAAGGCGTGGGTATGGAGCGGTTCATGATGGATATCGTATGGGCATGAAGGTTACCTTTAAGTCTTACCAACTCATGCACCGAGACAAAGACAAACAACATTAAAAAGGCTCATTAACGTAAAAAAAGAAAACAAGGAGGCTTTTAATATGATACCAGAAGTTGATGTGATGAAATGCACAGGCTGTGGAATTTGTCTCCGGGCCTGTCCGGTAACTATAATCGGCCTTGTAAACGGGAAGGCATCCATCCTGAGAGACCTTTGTGAGGAATGCGGAATTTGTGCTTTCTCTTGTCCGGAAGTTGCGATTTTATTTGAGTTAGAAGACACAACGGCAACCACTCCCTATATTGCCGCATTTCCAAGTGCAAAAAGACTCGATACCAGCAAGGCTTTATAAAAGAGTAATTGATTGAGGCGGGAAGGTGTATGTCTGACGACAGATACACCTTCTTGCCTTTAAAAATATCAAAAAGGAGGTTAGCAATGCCCAAAGTAACTCCCAATTTTATTGACCATATCAGTATAGCGGTCTTTGATGTGGTGAAAGCGGAACAAGATTACATGAAGATTTTTGGCTGGGACGTGGCAGAACGGTACTTTGATCCTGATTCCCACATCAATGTTTCCTGTTTCAAGGTTGGCCTGAGCACGGTGGAAGTAATGGAAGATGAGTATTCCGGTGGCTGGTATGAACTGCAAGACATGAGCGGAAAGGTTGTGATCAGCGGAATGGGAAATGCGACCAAATGGGTACCGAAAAAAGACCCCAAACCCGAAGGCAAAATGGCTGATGTCGGCTACTGGATCAGCAAAGTGAACAATGGCCGCGAAGGGGTACAACTTCTTTCTATCAATGTCGACGATTGTAGCAAAGCGGTTCCTCTTCTTAAAGAAAACGGAGCCGGTATTGTTCCCGAGAAACTGTCGGGTGCAGGGAAAGAGGTCAGATTCTGGCCGGAAAAAGGACGATACTATGCATTTATCCACCCAAAAAACACCCATGGTGCTCTTTGGGAAGTGATTGATGGAAAATATGCGTCTCAGAAATAACTCTTCTGAGCTTTGTATAAAAAAACCCCACTTGTACAGGTGGGGTTTTTTTTGAGTGGTGGCTTTTTGGGTTTAATTCAAACTGGACAATCATAATGCGGAGCAGTTTTCTTGAATAGGCAAAGCGAATAGCTGTTGCGGATAAAAGGATGGAGTGATGCCGTAATTCCTCCCCAAGACACTCATGGTTCCCTTGGGTAATGATTGACGGATTATAAATATCTCATTGAAAATATTTAAATAATTTTTTTCAGGAATTTTTCTCTGCAAAATCAGAAACCTCCTGATTGACAATTAAGGGAGGTGGGGTTTTTATCTTGTAGATAGTGTAGTTTTTTTGGCATGTAATTTGAACCTTTCAAAATCAAAGTCTTTCGTGTAAAGTATAAGAAGGTTTCTTGACTTGGGTTTAAAATTATAACCGGACGAAATTATTTGACATCATCGCAATCAACCGGACCTTAACAAAAACCTAAAAAAAAGATAGCGTGATAAAAAAATATTTTAGAAGTAAAAATTTTTTATTCATAGTAAAAAAAATTTATCCAATAATTTTATCAAACATTTTAAAAGTCATTATCGATTGAAAGATTCTTGCACTCATACCCTGGGTGGGGCAATTTTTAAAAAACATTTTTCACTTTTAAAAAGAGATTTTTCTTTTATTTTTATAACAAATATTCTATCATAAATTTTTTGATCCTGTTCCTCAGCTAAGTGCTCGTGTTTAAAATCAGATAAGCCCTATCCTGCTAAATTTCTTGATAAAACATTTGTCCTCTCTTTTCGGGGGGCGAATTTAGTAAGCTTAAAACCTCAAACCCAAAAGGAGGGCCGAACCTTGAGAGAAAAATTGAGGGTGGAAAAGCAAGCGAGGGCCAATTCGATGAGGCCAGGCAAGTGGCTCCCAACCACTTGTAAAATGTGTCTCCATACGTGCGCGATGAAGGCACATGTATCAAACAACGGGGTGGTTGACAAGATTGAGGGTGACCCAACCTGCCCCAGTAATAAGGGAAAAAATTGTGTTAAGGCTGTTACCGGTGTCGATCGAAATTATGATCCCTACCGACTCAAAAGACCGGTAAAGCGGACTAACCCCAAAAAGGGACCGGGGGAAGATCCGGGATGGGTAGAAATTTCCTGGGATGAAGCTTTGGATTTAGTGGCTTCAAAAATGAAAAAAATGATTGAAAAAGACCCCCGGGAATTTGTTTACGCCATTACTGATTTTCAAAAAATTTATAACTGGGCGTGGCCGGCAATTTTTGGCAACGGCAACCAGTTCCATGTGGTCGGCACTTACTGTGGAGGGGGATACCACGTGACCGCGGGAATTTATAATTCCGCCTTTGCAGGGGTCGGTGATTATGAACGATGTAATTACTGGATCCAGTGCGGCGGTGGTGATGGTTTTTCTTCCCACCTCCACGTCGCAGCCGGGCAAAGGATGATGGCGGATGCCCGGGCCAGAGGGATGAAGGTGGTGTGCGTCGAACCCCGTCTTTCAACTTCAGCCGCCAAGGCGGAAGAATGGGTTCCGATCCGGCCAGCCTGTGATCGGCATTTTGTTTTGGGTTTGTGCCACGCGCTGATGTATGAACACAAGATTTACGATGCGGAATATCTGAAATGGTTTGCCGATGGCGGGTATCTAATTGGAGATGATGGCTGGTTTACGCGGTCATCAACGGAAAAAGCCCTGCCGCCTCAAGGCCGGCCCGCAGGCTCCATGCGCTGGTTCCAGCAGACCAGGGAAGAGCGGTATAAACCTCTGGTGTGGGATCCGGTGGATAAACGCGCGAAAGCCTTTGATGACCCGACGATTAAGGATATCGCCCTGGAAGGCTCCTATGAGGTCGAAGGCAAGAGAGTGCGCCCGGCCTTTCAATATATAAAAGATGCTTATAAAGAATATACGCCCGAATGGACCGAGAAGATTACCAGCGTGCCTGCGGCCACCGTCCGGCGGATTGCGAAGGAGTTCGGAGAAGCTGCCCAGATCGGAAGCACCATCACCATTGACGGAGAAGTATATCCCTACCGGCCGGTCTCTTTTAACTGGTACCGGGGTGCCCAAGGCCATAAATACGGTACCATGGATAACCAGTCCTTTATCCTGATTAACATGTTAGTGGGAGCCTATAATGCTCCTGGTGGTTTGCTTGGTGTCGTTCTCGGATCTCCTCACATGGCATGGACGGATGAACCCGGTCCGGACGGCCTTCTCGATCCCAAGCCCCATCAGCTCCATCCGGAAATCCCCTTTAACTGGCCGCCCAATACCACGACGCTCATGGATATTATGCCTCTCGGCGTTGACACAGGCCAGTTTAATATGTTAACCCTGCTCGAACCGGAAAAATATGACATTAAATTCAAACCCAGCATCTGTCTGCTCTATCATTCCAACACCACCTGGTCTATGGTGGGGAATGTGGAAAAATGGTATGAAATCCTGAGAGGGTTTGACTTTATCTGGGCGATTGACCTTTTCCATAACGAAACAACCAACTTTGCGGATGTCATTCTTCCTGACCAGACCTATTTAGAGTCCTGGGCACTGCTTATGTGTGAGCCACCGGCAACCGAGGGATTAAACTGCCGTCAACCAGTGGTTGAGCCATTAGGCGAATGCCGGGATGGTTATGAGGTCTTGGGTGAGGTGGCGGAGCGCATCGGTAAGCTCAAGGAAATGAATGAGATCTATAGCTTTATTACGGGTTTGGTGAATGACCCGGAATTAATGCTTGATGTCAATAAGCGGTATACCCATAAAGAATTTTTGGATCATTGTGCCCATTACTGGACCAAGACAGTCTGGCCGCCGGAGCGCGGACTTGACTGGTTTGCGGCAAACGGACACAATGTTATCTGGAGGCCACCGAACCGTAAATATTTCATGAGCAATAAGCGGGGCCGGGATATGCGCCGCCCATTTTTTTGCGAGTATCTCATTCAACAGAAAAAGCATTTAGATGAAAATCTGGCTAAAGTTAAGATGCCTTTTAAATGGGATACCAGTGAGTATGTGGCTTTTCCCAATGGGAGCCTCTCACCGGTTCATAGTGAACCGCCAGAGTTTGATATGTACGCAATTACCTTTAAAGAACACTTTATGAATTTTACTGAAAACCTCTCCATCCCGACGATTCGAGAGATTGCTGACCGAGACCCCCACCATGTTGGGCTGATTATGAATCCCAAAACCGCGAAGGCAAAGGGACTTGAGGAGGGAGACTACATCGAAGTCCGTTCCCAGTTTGGCCATTTGTCCGGGTGGTTGGTTTATACCGAGGGTATTCATCCTGAGGTGATTGGTGTCTCCAACGCTACCAACCGTACGGTTTCGCACAGCCCGGTTACCCGGTTGGGTGGCGGGCAGTTCAACACGCTTTTGGGCAACAACTTCGAGTATACTGATCATGTTACTGGTGCGATGGAGACGGTGGCTCGGGTGAAGATTACCAAGCTTCCAAAACCGCCGCTTCCCAAAAAATATTAAGGAGAAAAGCATGACTTTAAACGTTACGGCTCTTTTGAAAGTGCGGGAGCTGCTGGGTTGGAGTCAAAAAGCAGTAGAGTTTACGGGGGATACGCTTGAACAGCTTCTCAAAGTGATATCTACCATTGATGGCCGAACACTGTTTGATGTTTTTGTGCAGAACGATGGAGGCATCAGCTCCGATTATCTGGTTTGGCTCAACTGCCGGCCGGTTAAGCAGATTCATAGTTTAGATATCCCCCTTCGGTCAGGTGACAAAATAATCGCCATGCCCGCGATCACATTTCGGGCAGGCGGTTGATATATATTTAACAATATAGCGGAGGTAAAAAATGATTTGGGGAATGGTCATAGATTTAAAGCTTTGTATTGGATGCCAGGCGTGCTCTTTGGCATGCAAGCAGGAGTATGGGACACCCCGGGGAGTTTATTGGACCAAGACCCTGATTGAAGAAGTGGGGACGTACCCTAATGTCACTCGGGTCTATACTCCTCAGATTTGTAACCATTGTGAGGAAGCGCCTTGTGAAAAAGCCTGCCCGACCGGGGCAAGCTACACGGATATTGAGCATGGGGTGGTCTTGGTAGATTACGATAAGTGTGTTGGTTGCCGGGCTTGTTATGTTGCCTGCCCGTACCAGAACCGACACTATTTGAAAAAAGGAGTGCTTAAGGGTTATTATCCGGAAAAGGGTTTGACCCCATTTGAGAAACAATGTTACGAGCAGTTCCAGGAAGGAACCGTGACCAAATGTGTTGGCTGCATTGAACGGGTTATGGAAGGAGTAGATCCAGCGTGCGTGGTTGGCTGCCCCACCAATGCTCGAAAATGGGGCGACTTAAGTGATCCCAATTCAGAAATTAGGAAATTAATAAGATCGAAACGCGGTCCAGCCCATGCCCGAAAAGGGAACTGAGCCTAAGGTTTACTATGTTTCCTAACAATTGGTAATTTCTCGGTCAATAAAAATTTTAAGAGGAGATAAGCTATGCTACATAGGAACTTTAAATTTCTTGAAGAGGATACCTTTGAGGTCGGCTATAATCCTCAAAAAGAATGGGCGTGGTTAATCACCATCGCATTTTTTCTCGGCGAGGTGGGTGCCGGCCTGTTCCTGGTATCGCTCTTTCTCACCGGAAAAGTAGCCCTTTGGAGTGCTATCGTTGGGTGGCTGATTGTGACCGCAGGGAAAAACACAGCCCACTTTATCTACCTTGGAAAGCCCTGGCGCTTCTGGCGGATGGTATTCCGGCCCCAGACCTCCTGGATAAGCCGAGGTTTTTATGCGACCGGATCCCTGATGGTTTTTGGGTTTTTTCATATCGTTCTTCAATGGCAGGAAAGTATCACCCCCTTAAGCATTATCATTATGTGGCTTGCTGGTATTAGCGCATTCTGGGTGATGATCTACGATGGGATTGTGATGACCTATTCTCCTTCACTGCCGTTGTGGAATAATTCTCTATTGCCCATCCTTCGACTTTCCTATGCCGTCATGGGTGGGGTAACCTTATCACTTTTGATTGCCGGGATGCCCCAGCTTGCCACTATGCTTACCCCGAGCGAATTACATATGCTGGGAACCGTGGAACGATGGCTGATCATTGTTAACTTAGTGATGATCATTGTTTATATTATGACGCTGACGTATTCGGTCGCTACGGCTAAGGAATCGGCTTACCTGATTGTTAAAGAAAAATACCCGGCGGTATTCTGGTTTGGAGTGGTTTTGGTTGGGTTAGTGGTGATCTTCCTCCTCCCCGTGATTGTGAAGACCCATAACCTTTCGTTTTTGGTATCAGTAGCGACCTGTGAACTGATTGGTGATTTCTGTATCCTTTTTCTGTTGCTTCGTTCGGGAGTCTATTCGCCCTTAATGCCGCATCCAAATATTGATACGGCTCTTTTTAGCCGGATGAGGGCGTAGTTTTTACTGGAGCCCGAGAGCTGAAATCAGAAGCGCGCATGCTGCGAGGGGCTGAAGACGTCAAAATTTGCTGAGTATGTTAGCAAGCAGATTTTGGCATATTACTGAAATAAGAAAAGGAAGGGTTGCATCCTGAAAAAGGGTGATTCTTCCATGAAAGGGGGGGTATCTATGTTGGACCTTAAAGTAATCAATGGAACTTTATTCATCCCTGGAGTAGGGTTAGTAAAAGCGGGGGTCGGGACAAAAGACGGTAAGATAGCAATGATCGCTGCTGATCAAGACCTTCCGGAGGCAGCGATGACTGTCGATGCCCAAGGTAAGTATGTTACTCCCGGTTGGATTGATCCCCATGTCCACCTGGGAATTTTTTCTACCTATGACGGTGAATGTGATACGGAGACTAAGTATGCGCTTTCGGGGGGCATTACTACCCTGGGAGCTTTTATGGGTGGTGCAGAGTCCTACCTCACTATCTTACCTAATTTAATCAAAACTGCGGAAGCAAAAAGCTCAACCGATTTAATGTTTCACCTTTCTATCTTTACCCCTCAGCAGATGGATGAGATGGAAAAGTATTATGAACAATTTGGGGTTACGTCGTTTAAATTTTATATGGCCGGTGTAAAAGGGGTCTTTCCCAATGTTCCCGATGATTTTATTAAAAAAGGTTTCCAGAAGGTAGCAAAAATGGGATACCCAGCGATCGGCTGTGTCCACTGTGAAGACCAGGCGATGGTGGACAAGGGATATGAGTACGTGGAAAAGAACTGTCTTAAAGGTTCGTTAAAGGATTGGGCTAACGCGCATCCGAATGAGGCTGAAGCTGATGCGGCGAGAAGGTTTGTTACCATGGCACGGGAAACCGGAGCGAGGGCATATATGGTCCACATGTCCACCAAAGAAGCGGCAAAGCTATTGTTCGAGATGTTTAAAGAAGGCAGAGAAAATATTTATGTAGAGACCACCTCAGCTTATTGTTGCATGAATAACGAAGATTCCATGGGAAAGCTGGCTAAGATGCTTCCGGCGATCCGGGAACAGGCCTCGGTGGAGGCGATGTGGGAAGCCGTGAAAAAAGGAGTCGTTACCAGTTTCGGTACGGATAATGTCTCATTAGGGAGCGGCATGAAACAATCCGATAATCTTTTTGAAGTAATGCCCGGATACCCCGTGGTGGGAGAACACATTCCGGCTTTGCTTACGGAAGGGTATCATAAGCGAGGCATCTCCTGGATGAGCATTATTGAAAGAGCGACCAAGGGACCGGCCGAGGCTTACGGCCTTTACCCGCAAAAAGGCACGATCGCGGTGGGTTCAGATGCTGATTTAGTAGTATTGGATTTAAACAAAGAGAAAAAGGTAAATCCAAAAGAACATTACTCCTTCTCTGATTTTTCGCTCTTTCAGGGCCGCACGTTAAAAGGGTGGCCTGTAAAAGTCATTAAGGGTGGCAAGCTGGCAGTAGAAGACGGTAAGGTTCTGCTTGAGCCAGGTTCAAGTAAATATTTGCGGAGAAAACTCCAGAAGTAAAAAAATATTTTCACTTATGGTAAAGGAGTCGATAAAGAAATGTACGAGATAAGATTTCATGGCCGAGGCGGGCAAGGTGCGGTGATGGGGGCGGAGATTCTTGCAAAGGCTCTGGTGAAAGAAGGGAAGTGGGCCATTACGATCCCGGCGTTTGGTTTTGAGCGACGGGGCGCACCGGTACAAGCCTACCTAAAATTTGATGACAAAGTTATCCGGCAGCATACCAATGTCTGGTACCCGGACTGTGTGGTGTGTATTGACCCCACCGTACCCAATTCTGTTCCCATTTATGATGGCCTTAAAGAAAATGGTGTTATGGTGCTTTGTTCAAGGAAACCTTTGGAGGCAATCAAGCGGACCCCCAATGTTAAAAAGATAGCGTTATGCGATGCGGTGAGCATTGCCCTGGAGGTTATCGGGCGACGACCGCCCATTACCAATACCATCATGCTGGGGGCACTTGCAAAAGTAGTCGGAATGGTATCTTTGAAGAGCATAAACTATGCGATGGAAGAGACAGCGTTTCGGGATGCTGCCTTGGAAAAGAACATTCTGGCGGTTAAGAAAGGTTATGATGAAACAGTAATTTATGAGCTTTAGGCAAAAAGGAACGACTATGGAAAAGAATAAGGAAACAAAGACGAAGAAAAAAGGCCATTACCCCATGTTTGATTCTTCGAAAATCCCGGATGATCTTTGTCCGATTGCGACGGACTTAATTGTGATGAATACCGGGGATTGGCGTTCGGAGCGGCCGGTTGTCTTGCGGTCGAAATGTGTGAAATGCGCGACGTGCTGGGCATTTTGCCCGGTTCAATGTATTCATGAGAAACCAAGCTGGTTTGAAGCCGATCTAAAGCGATGCAAGGGCTGCGCAATCTGCGTAACCGAGTGCCCTCATCACGCGATTATCATGGTAGAAGAAAAGGAGTAAATCGATGCCTAAAAAAATTGTTATGGATGGCAATGAGGCAGCTGCCTGGGGTGCACTGTTGGCAAAAGTTGATACGGTTGCGGTCTATCCTATCACGCCCCAGTCTGGCGTGGCTGAAGCGGTTGCGAGTTTTATCGCTGATGGCGAGTTGAAGGCTGATTTGATGGACGTGGAAGGCGAACACACCGTTCTTTCGGTGCTCCAAGGGGCAGCCCTTGCCGGAGCCAGGACCTTCAGCGCTTCTTGCGGTCAGGGGTTAGCGTTTATGTTTGAGCCCTATTTCCGATCACCAAATTTGCGTCTCCCGATCGTGATGTGTATCGTGTGTCGGGATGGGATCACTCCGCAGTGTGTGTGGGGTGGACATCAGGATGCGATGACGGTGAAGGAATGTGGCTGGATTCATATGCACTGTGAAAACAATCAGGAAATTGTGGATACGGTCGTGATGGCATATAGGGTTGCTGAACACCACGATGTAATGCTCCCAGTGAATGTTTGCTATGATGGGAATTTTCTTTCCTTTGCGGCGGAACCGGTAGAACTTGTCGATCAAAAAATCGTGGATAAGTTCTTAGGAAAAAAGAACGTTAACTGGCATGTTGCTCTTGACCCGGAAAGGCCCATGGGCGTTGACCCCTTGACTGGTTTGACCCCGGTGGGGGGAAAGCTCTTTACCCGCTATCGGCAAGGTCACTGTAAAGGCATGCAGAATGCCCTTAAAGTTATCACTGACGTTCACGCCGAATGGAAAAAAGCAACCGGTCATGACTTTGCGCCTCTCATCGAAGAATACCGGATGAAGAACGCAGAGTATGCGATCATGACCATCGGTTCCATGACCGGAGCCGGCAAAGATGCGGTTGATTTGGCCCGCGATAAAGGCAAAAAGGTCGGATTGATTAAAATAAAAACCTTCCGTCCGTTTCCTTTGAAAGCGCTGGTTAAGGCTATCTCGAAAGTCAAGGCGGTCTCGGTAGTTGACCGCTCGGTAAACTATGGCTGGAACTGTGGACCATTATGTCAGGAAGTTTTTGCTGTGATGCCTTTTGTAGACAAAAAAATTCCGATCATTAGCCATATTGGTGGTTTAGCAGGCACGGATCTTACGACTGATCATATGGCTGTGGCAATTGAGAATGCTGCCAAGGCAGCTAAAGGTAAAGTGCCTAAGGAAACGATCTGGTTAACCTAACGCAATTAGTTTTTATACGTTTTATGGAGGCAAAAGATGCAAACTAAATACCTCATTATCGGAAGCAGCCATGCAGGGTTGAGCGCAGCGGACAAATCCGGGTGCAGGATCAAAAAGGAATCCTGACCATGATCTCCATGGAGAACTGCCTCCCTTATTCGCCAACGATTCTGCCTTACATTGTGGAAGGCAAGGTTAAGGAAAAAGATATTTACTTGAGGGATGAAAAATACTTTAAGGACAATAAGATTAATTTCGTGCGGGGAAAGAAAGTTGTCCAGGTGTCTACCAAAACCTCGAAGGTGACGCTGGATGACGGGAGCGAAATCCGTTATCAAAAGCTTCTGGTTGCCACCGGATCTGAGCCAACCATTCCGCCGACACCCGGGCTTAAGGAATCGAGTCATCTTGTGCTTAAACGATGGAAGATGCTCATAAAATCAATCAGGCCGCACAAAACGCGAAGTCGGCAGTAGTTATGGGAACCGGCTTGGTGGGAATGCACGCTGCTGAAGGTTTAGGGAAAAAGGGTCTTAAAGTTGAACTCATTAGAGGAAGACGGCGGGCAGTGCTCCCCAACTACTTTGACAGCGATTCAGGCGATCTCATTCATAAGGTGTTTGTTGACAACGGAATCAGGTGTAACCTGGATCACCAGGTAGCCCTGGTAGAGGGTAAAAACGGAAACCTTAAGGTCACTGTCAAGGATGGAACGGTATTTGAGACAAATATGGTTGTCGTGGGAACCGGCGTTAAATCCCGGTGAACTTTTTCACCACGCCTGATGTCGAGTTGGGTGAAGGAATTCTGGTTGATAACATGATGCGCACGTCAGTAAAAAATGTCTGGGCTGCGGGCGATGTGGCTCAGGCTACTGACTTTTTTAGTCAGAAGAAAGAATTGAACCCGATTTTGCCTGACGCGTTTGAGCAGGGAAAGATCGCGGGACTGAGCATGGCGGGCGATCCGGCGGTTATTCTCGCCTTTGAAGAGATAGGTCAGCAGGTTGCGCTTTCTTATCCGGGCGGGGTGACGCATGAACACCTTCAATTTTTACGGCAACCGGTCCTTTGCTTTGGGTCTATCTTTGGTTGAAGAAAAAGACGGTTACGAAATTCATAAAAAAATTGTCCCTGAAGAATGTATTTACCAAAAGCTGGTTTTCCAGGATGATGTCTTGGTTGGTGCCATTGGCATAAACATTACTATCGATCCGGGTGTGATGATGAACCTGATACGCCGAGGCATTCATCTGAATAAAGGCAAGGATGAGTTCATAGCAAAACATTTAGATATGAGTCGCCGGTTGATGTGGAATAACTGGCGTGGTGTTGTCAAGATTGGGCGGTAAGACATTTTTTCCCTGGCAGGAACGCCAGGGGATTGGTGCATACTGGTTAAGTGCACCGGAAGGTTGTTAAACTTGTACGATAAGGAGATACGACATTGCCTACAGCATATAATACTTTAGTGGTCCACCCTGAAAAATGCAATGGGTGTGGAGATTGTGAGATTGCCTGCGCTAAAGCAAGGCAGATTCCAGTGATGTTGCCCATTCGCGGATTAAAATGATTAAAGGTTTAGGGGAGGAGTTTTTCGGGCCGGTCGTCTGCATGCAATGCGGGGAGCCCAACTGCGTAAAGAGCTGTCCGGCACACGCCCTGATGAAAAATCCTGATACTGGCCTCGTGGAATGGAACAGCCGTTGTGTGTCCTGTACCATTTGCACCCTCGGGTGCCCGTATTCTGGAATTTACTATAACCCTTTGGTGAGCACCGTCATCAAATGTGATCTTTGTGGCGGCGATCCAGAGTGCGTGAAAGTGTGTAAACCAAAAGCTTTGGAATACTCGGTTGAGGCCACGGTCTACAATGAACAAGGGCCTCTGGAAGATTTGTTTGGTCCTGATCTGGCAGCCTGTATGGGGTGCAATATGGAGATTTTGGTCCGGCACACCCTTCGTCATGTTGGCCCGGATACCGTACTTGCTGCGCCTCCGGGTTGTTTGCCGGGGGTCTGTGCGGTTGGCTTCAATGCCGCCACCGGGACCCAGGTTCCCAGTTTTCATCCCCTCTTGACCAATACCGCGA
>CAVTQE010000038.1:0-7477 GCA_963736755.1 uncultured delta proteobacterium
CCTTTATTCTTCTGGCTGATCGCCTTTTTTTCTTTTTTTACTGGAGGGGTGGATGAAATTAGTGCCCGGCTTCCTTCTGCTCTTGCGGCCTTGGGTTGTATTATGCTTACCTTTTTTATCGGAAAACGCCTCTTTGATCAGAAAGCAGGTTTTTTTGCTGCGTTAGTACTGTTGACGAGTACTCAGTTTTTCTGGATGGGGAGGCGGGGCAATATTGATATGACCCTGAGCTTTTGGGTTATCCTGGCGCTCACTTTTTTTTGTTTAGGATTACAAGGCGAAAAAAAATCACGTTTTTTTTACTTTATCCCCTATGTGGTTATGGGGATAGGGGTTTTGACTAAGGGGCCGGTGGGATTTCTCCTTCCTTTTTTAACGATGGTGGTTTATTTAGTGGTAACCAAAAACTTCAGGCACTTTAAAAAACTTGAAATTCCGTGGGGTCTCGTGATTTTTATCCTCATAATCTCAGCATGGCTTATACCAGCGTGTATTCAAGGAGGAGAGGCGTATACTCAGAAAATACTTTTCCGACAAAATATTGAGCGATTCGCTGATACCTGGACCCACCAACAGCCTTTCTATTATTATCTTGAGGTGTTCCCCGCAGGGTTTATTCCCTGGATAGTTTTGTTACCCGGAGCGCTTTTGTGGGGATTTTCAAAAGACCAGAGAGAGCATCGGTTAAATTTCTATTTCCCTCTGTGCTGGTTTTTAACGATTTTTATTTTTTTTAGCCTCTCAACCAGCAAACGGGAACTTTATCTTCTTCCGCTCTATCCAGCCGCTTCTTTGCTCCTCGGAGGTTTTATAAGCTCTTTTATCTCCTCGCCGGAGCGGGGGGGTATTGTTTCGAAACTTTTGCTCTTTCCCTTTTATGTTCTGGGAGGAGTTTTTATGCTTGGAGGCATAGGGGTTTGTATATTTCCTTTTATTAAAACTCCGGTATCAGGACTGATTCGATTTTTTCCTCATCTCCTTATTTTTATCCTGCTTTTCCTGGTGGGAGGATATCTGATACTTTCTTTTGTTCGCAAAAACAACGTTAACGGCGAGCTTTTTGACGGTAATCCTCATTATGGTGGTTGGTTTTTTGGGGGCGATCGAAGTTGTCTTACCCAGCATTAACCCTTTAAAATCAGCCAAACCTATGTGTCAAAGCATTCTTCGCCATTTGCCTAAAGACAAAGAAATCGTTGCCTATGGACTTAAACTTGCACCGTTTAACTTTTATACGGGATTAAATAAAATTGAAGAACTTAAAACCAACGAGGAATTAATGCTGGCTTTTAATTCCCCTTCTGTTGGACTTATTTTATTGGGGGAAAACAGTTTTATCACGTTACAGGAAAAAGCTTTGATTCCGGCAAACATCCAGGTGGTTGAGAAAAGCAAAATTGGGCATCGAAGTTTTATCCTTTTAGAAAAAAAGTCATAAAGAGGTGGAGGCGTTATATCCTCCTCTGTATAATGTTAAGAGATTTGAGAAAAAATTTTGGTGTCTTTTAAAAAGTGTTACCCATGACACTTCCAGCACATAAAACCAAGATCGTGTGCACCATCGGACCTGCGTCTGAGTCTCCAGAGATAATAGAACAAATGCTCAGCGCAGGCATGAATGTGGCAAGAATTAACTTTTCCCACGGTGATTTTCCCGGTCACCAAAAAACAATAAAGAACCTCCGCGTTGCCGCCCAGACAGTTAAGAAACGTCTTGCCATCATGGCTGATCTCCCTGGTCCCAAGATACGGATTGGCCAATTAGCCAATGAGCCGATTGAATTGCAGGCAGGTGAAATGTTCACCCTTACCACCCAAGAGGTGGTCGGTGATGTTCACCGGGTTTCCGTGACTTTTTCCCGCCTTGCCGAGGTAGTAAAGCCAGGAGACATCTTATTTTTAAATGATGGCTTTATTCAGCTGGAAGCGATGAGCATCGAGGGAAGTAATATTAATTGCCGCGTGTTAGTTGGAGGTGAACTCCGCTCGCGCAAGGGATTGAATCTTCCGGGGATTGACCTTGGCATCAGCGCATTTACTGACCATGACTACCAATGTCTGAAATTCGCCCTGGAACAGGGCGTCGATGCCGTGAGTCAGTCTTTTGTCGAGTCAGCCGCAGATGTTGCCGCGGTCCGCAAGGCTGCTGCTGACCTTGGTCACCATCCCATGATTTTCGCGAAAATCGAACGCTCCCGCGCGCTTGACCATATTGACGATATTCTCGAGGCAGCTGACGGCATTATGATCGCCCGTGGTGATCTGGGGGTAGAAGTGCCGATCGAGCAGATCGCGGTTATCCAGAAACGCATTATGCATAAAGCGAATGTGATGGGGAAACCGGTTATTACCGCTACCCAGATGCTGGAATCAATGACGACCAACCGGCGGCCCACGCGAGCTGAGGCAACTGATGTCGCAAACGCTATTCTCGACGGCACTGACTGTGTTATGCTCTCGGAGGAATCCGCCTTAGGAAAGTTTCCGGTTGACGCAGTGACAATGCTGGCAAAAATTGCCGCAGCCAGTGAACCCTTTCGGTCTCACCATTCCGTACGGGAGACTCTCAAAGGGATCGGCGCACGCAGCACGATCGGTTTTACTGATCTCATTGCTCTCAGCGTGGAAGCGACTCTGGAACGCAGCTCCCCCGCAGCCGTGTTTGTTTCCACCCGAAGCGGAGCAACCGCACGAAGCATTGCCCGGCTTCGGCTTCCGGTATGGATCGTGGCGGTAAGCTCCCAAGAGGAAACCTGCCAGCAACTCCAGTTTTCTTACGGGGTTTATCCTGTGCATGAGCTTGATTACCCTGAGGACTGGAATTCTTATATTAAGGAATGGCTCCACGATCATGAGGTTGCGGGCAATATCGCTGTTCTCACTGCGGGGCCCTCATCAAAGCACCCGGAAGCTAACAACCGTATGGAAATTATCGATCTTAGCTGAACACATTGAACCCCGTTAGAAGGATGTCACACGAGGCATTTATCCCGTTAGAAAATTTTCTAACGGGATTTACCCTCTATGAAAAAGTGTAAGAATTTTTAAGTTTACTCGTGCTTCTTCACATTGTTAGATAATTGATATCTAACAGGGCAAGCAGGGCATTTCTAACGGGGTGAACACGATAGTGTATCATTTAGTTTCTCAATCGTTGGAAAGGAGTGAAGGTGATGAAAAAGTTAGTGGTGATCCGTCACGGAGAGAGTGTTTGGAATAAGGAAAACCGCTTTACCGGCTGGACGGATGTCGGGTTGAGCGAAAAAGGTGTTGATGAAGCTCTTCAGGCAGGGCGCATTTTAGCCAAGGAAGGATATGCTTTTGATATAGCATTCACGTCAGTTCTCAAACGGGCGATAAAAACCCTCTGGATTGTTCTCGAGGAGATGGACCTTATGTGGATTCCCATCCACAATAGCTGGCGCCTCAATGAGCGTCATTATGGAGCACTTCAGGGCTTAAATAAAACCGAAATGGTTGAACGACACGGGATGGAACAGGTGCAGATCTGGCGACGAAGCTATGATGTTCCCCCGCCAGCGCTTACGCTCGATGACCCCCGCTATAATGGCAATGATCCCCGGTTTGCTGACATGAAGCCCGGAGAATTTCCGCTTACTGAATGTTTAAAAGATACGGTGGCGCGGTTTCTGCCGTTATGGCATGAGACCATCGCGCCTACGGTGCGCGAAGGCAAGCGGGTTGTTATCGCTGCTCATGGGAACAGCCTGCGGGCTTTGGTAAAATATCTTGATAACGTCCCTGAGGACAAAATTGTTGAACTTAATATTCCTACCGGGATCCCTCTGGTCTATGAGCTTAATGACGATTTAACCCCCATCCGAAGTTATTATCTCGGCGATCCGGAAGCAGTAAAAAAAGCAACGGAAGCCGTGGCTAATCAGTTGAAGAAGAAGTAGCCAACCAGGTAGGGGCACGGCGCGCCGTGCCCCTACTATTCTGTTTTCATTTTCTTAAACGCATTGATCAAGCCATTCGTAGAAGAGTCGTGAGAAGTAACCGGTCTCTTGTCTTGTAATTCAGGCAGAATTTTTTGGGCGAGCTGTTTTCCCAGCTCCACGCCCCACTGATCAAAGCTGAAGATATTCCAGATTACTCCCTGGACAAAGATCTTGTGCTCATACAGGGCAATAAGATTTCCCAAGACTCGCGGAGTAAGTTTTTTAAACAGAATCGAGTTGGTCGGCTTGTTGCCCTCAAACACCCGAAAAGGATAGAGCCTTTGGATTTCTTTGTCTGTCTTGCCTTCTTTTTTTAATTCTTCGATTACTTCCTCTTTGGTTTTTCCTTTCATGAGGGCTTCGGTCTGGGCAAAAAAGTTTGATAGTAGTATCGTGTGATGATCGCCCCAGGGATTATGACTGATTGCGGGAGCCAAGAAATCAGCGGGAATCAGTTTTGTCCCCTGGTGAATGAGCTGGAAAAAGGCATGCTGGCCATCGGTTCCGGGTTCACCCCAGATAATGGGCCCGGTCTGGTAGGTTACCTTGTCACCGTTTCGATCAATTGATTTACCATTACTCTCCATGTTCCCCTGCTGAAAGTAGGCGGGAAACCGGTGCATATACTGGTCATAAGGCACAATGACTTCAGTCTCCGCGCCAAAAAAGTTATTGTACCAGATGCCGATCAATCCCAGGATCACGGGAATATTTTTTTCAAAAGGCGCTTCACGGAAATGGCAGTCCATCTCAAAGGCGCCTTCCAATAATTCAGCAAAGTTTTCGTAACCCAGGTAACATGCGATGGATAAACCAATCGCTGACCAGAGGGAGTAGCGACCACCTACCCAGTCCCAGAAAACGAACATGTTGTCTGCATCAATGCCAAAGGCTTTTACCTTTTCCGTGTTGGTGGAAATCGCCACAAAATGCTTTGCGATATGCTGGGGGTTTTTTGCCTGGTTTAAAAACCAGTTCCGGGCAGAGAAGGCATTGGTCATGGTTTCTTGGGTAGTAAAGGTTTTGGAGGCAATCATAAAAAGGGTGGTTTCAGGATTTAATTTTTTCAAAGTCTCAGCAAGGTGCGTGCCATCCACATTAGAAACAAAATGGACTGATAGACCTTCCTGAGCATAAGGCCGTAAACACTCAGTCACCATAAGAGGCCCAAGGTTTGATCCGCCGATCCCGATATTCACCAGATCAGAGATCTTCTTGCCGGTGTATCCTTTCCACTCACCGGAAATTATTTGTTCTGAGAAGGCTTTTATTTTTTGAAGGACTTCATTGACCTGAGGCATCACATCTTTGCCATCAACATAGATCGGTGTGTTCTTTCGGTTTCTCAAGGCAACGTGTAAAACGGCCCGATGTTCAGTTTCATTGATTTTATCTCCGGTAAACATTTTTTCGATAGCATCGGTTAAATCTATTTCTTGAGCTAATTCAATTAAGAGACCCATGGTCTCTTCGGTAATCCGATTTTTCGAATAATCCACCACACTATCATTGAGCCGGAGAGAAAATTTTTGAAACCGCGCTGGGTCTTGAGTGAAAAGATCTCGCATGTGAGTGGTCTTCATCTTTTCGAGGTGCTGTAAGAGGCTTTGCCAGGTTTTGGTTGTGGTGGGATTGATTCTCTTTAACATCGTGACGCCCCTTTCTTGATAGGTATCTTTTATTTACCCCGTTAGAAAAGCCCCATGCGGAAGCACGGGGTAAAATCAAATTTTTAACTGTTTAACACGGGTAAATGCCCGTGTGAAAGCCTTCTAACGGGGTTTACCTTCCAAAGCGTTCTTTATAATCTGCTGAGCCTGTTCAATAATGGTTTCAAGGTGAGCTTGGCTCTTAAAACTTTCCGCGTAGAGCTTGTAAATATTTTCAGTTCCTGAAGGGCGGGCTGCAAACCACCCGTTCTTTGTCGCCACCTTCAGGCCGCCGATGGGCGCTTTGTTTCCGGGAGCCTGCGTAAGCTTTGCGAGAATGGGTTCACCCGCCAGTTCTTTAGCGGTTACAATTTCGGGTGTAAGCCGCTTAAAGGCAGTTTTTTGTTCTGGTGTGGCCGGGGCATCAATCCGGGAATAATAGGGGGTTCCGAGCCGTGAGATAAGCTCCTGATAATGCTCGCCCGGATCTTTTCCGGTACGCGCAGTAATCTCGGCAGAAAGCAAGCCAAAGATGAGGCCGTCTTTGTCCGTGGTCCAGACCGTACCATTTTTGCGGAGAAAACTACCGCCCGCGCTTTCTTCACCGCCAAAGCAACAGGAGCCGTCATACAATCCTGGAGCAAACCACTTAAAACCGACTGGCACTTCCCAAAGAGTTCGGCGTAAGTCTTCAACCACCCGGTCAATGAGACTGCTGCTGACCAGGGTTTTTCCGACAACTGACGTTGCTGGCCATTCAGGCCGATGGGTAAGCAAATAATGTATTGCCACTGCCAGATAGTGATTGGGATTCATGAGGCCCATAGAATGGGTGACAATGCCGTGCCGGTCTGCGTCAGTATCGGTGCCGAAGGCGATATCAAAGTGATCTTTTAAGTTTACCAGACTAGCCATGGCATAGGGGCTGGAACAATCCATCCGAATTTTGCCGTCGTGGTCAACCGTCATAAAACGAAAGGTTGGATCAATAGCGGGATTAACTATGGTAATGTCAATCTCAAAGTGACGCTTGACTGGTTCCCAATAAGCAACCGAAGAACCGCCCAGGGGGTCGATACCGATTTTAACTCCAGCGGAGCGAATGAGCTCCATATCGATGACTGTTGCCAGATCTTTTACATAGGGCAGGAGGAAATCTTCCTCGTGGGTGGTAGAAGCTTTAAGCGCTAAATGATACGGTATTCGCTTTACCTCCTTGTTTTTTGCGCGCAGGATCGCGTTAGCGCGGTCTTGAATCCAGCCGGTTATATCCGTGTCAGCAGGGCCACCGTTGGGGGGGTTATATTTGAATCCCGCCATCAGCAGGAGGGTTGTGCGAAGGAGTGATGACAATACCATCCGCTCTGCGCTCTTTTCGTTCTCGGTTATAAACAAGGATAGCCCGTGATATAACCGGCGTAGGAGTAAAACCATCATCGGACTGAATAATAGTTTCAACACCATTGGAAGCTAAGACTTCCAGAGCAGTACGTTGTGCGGGGGCAGAAACCGCATGAGTGTCTTTACCCATAAAAAGAGGGCCGGTGATGCCCTGGTTGCGCCGGTAGTCGCAAATAGCCTGGGTAATAGCCAGGATATGAGCTTCGGTAAAGGTGGTCTCTAAGGGACTGCCCCGATGGCCACTGGTGCCAAAACTTACCAGCTGGTTTGGGTCACTCACATCCGGCTGGCCTTTATAGTAGGCTTTTTCGAGAGCGGAAACATCAATGAGAATTTCTGGCGGAGCAGTCTTTCCCGCAAGCGGATGAAGGTTCATGCTGATGTTCTCCTGCTCAAAACGTAAGTTTGACGGCTTCGTAAAAAGTCCATCTGCGGCGTTGCCTCCGTGCGATGCACAAGACATCC
>CAVTQE010000039.1:0-52903 GCA_963736755.1 uncultured delta proteobacterium
TACCATACCTTTCTTTATGATTTTTGGTCGGGGAATAGATGAGGGGATCTTTTTTTCGGGTAAGTTTAAAAAACTGAACCGTGCGAAAAACAATGCCCCCTACAAAAACCAAAAATGCGATCCACAGCAGGGGGCCACGGATAAAATAATAGAGATGGGTTTCTCCCATTGCGTGATTTCACCATCAAATAGAATACCCCCTATCCTCCTGTGGGGAAGGAGAAGTTATTTTCTCTTCTTGGGCAGAAGAGAAGAGTTACGGGGGTGTAATCGATAAAATTTTCCCCACTTACTAAACGTCAAGCCAGGAATGAGAGTAAAGATTTTTACCCATCAACACGCGGGTAGTTTTAGCATAGTGGACTTCTTTTTCACTTAATGAAGCGAGTGAAACTTCCTCACCATCCATGATTCTCCACACCAGCTTGTAAATTTCGGGCAAGCCATCATTCGCTAACTGAGCAAGCTCACCATCAAAGACATCAACGATGGCTGAATAAAGAGTCTCATACCGATTGAGCATAATCATATACGTCCGGTTGAGGATTCCCCGCAAATGATCGGGCGTGCCATTGGAAATATTCGATAACCCCACCGTTGTCTTAGCCCCCGGCGCGATATCAGCGATCATGCTCATAAATTCAGCGCACGAAAGCACCTGATTGATTTCCACGGAAACCGGAGAGACGATCGGATCAACGTAAATGTCTTCATTGACCACCCCCGCCTGATTCGCGGCATAAACCAATTCCGTCGCCATCAAAGCTCTTTCATTGGTATCCCTCGGCATCCCTTCTTTTCCCCAGAGCAGTGCGATCATCTGGGCGTTATATTTGGTTACCATCGGTATCATGATCGCCATGCGTTCGGGCTGCAATGAGATGGAATTGATGATTGGTCTCGCTTTGGTTACCGCCTTAAGCCCCGCTTCCATCGCCACCGGATTGGTGGTATCTAAGGATAAAGGAAGATCGGATACTTCTTCAACCGTCTTGACCACCCATTCCATAAGCTGGTCACCCTCTTTTCGTGCTGGCCCAATATTGATGTCAAGAACATTAGCGCCATTTTGTTGCTGTTTAATCGCCATTTCTTGAATGGGCTTGGGGTCACGACCCTTCATGGCGGGACCTAAGGTTTTAGACATCACATTAATGCTTTCGGCAATCCGCTTTATTTTCATGAACGATTCCTCCTTTTGTCCTTATTTTAGTGCCAAGTCTTTAAATAGGCCGGGATATGGGCGCCTTCTCTCGGTCCGATTTGGATTTCCCAATCCGGTAATTCTTCTTCTAATTCACCGCTGATGCTCGCCGCATAACCAGGGATAACTAATTTGCGATGTTTCACTTTATCCAGAATGCCGGATTTTTTCAGAAAGAGCGCGATCCGGTCCGCGGAAAACTTTCCGGCCGCCCAGGCAGTTAAAACCGAGAGCCCTTCAGTATCGAGTACCAACAGCCAAGACGGAACGCGCGAGTTTTCAACCTCACCCGAAACAATAAAATAGGTAAGCGAAAAGTTCGACGTAATCAGGACCGGAGAACTTTCCGTTGGATTATTGACCTCGTAGATACCTTCTGAGGTAGCCATCGGCCGCTGAGGATCAGTATAAATATTCATCCGCTGAACCAAAAGCGGAAAAAGACTTTCCCCCTGCAGATCGGAAAGAACCATGATCCCCGCGTATTTAGAAACCATCGTGGAGGCGATCAAGCTTTCTTCCAACAAATCATTGCTCATCTCACACGGGAAGGTAATGGTCGGAAAACCTAAAGCCCGAACTCCCCCGACTAAAGCCGCCCTTCGAATACTGACCTGGTCAGTAAAAACTTTATTTAAGGCCCGGCTTCCGGAGTCAATCACTAAATCCTTAAGTCCCATCTCGGTTAGTTTCGTGGTTAATTCCATCACCTCATCAATATCTTTTCCTTTAACCGCTAACGGGAGGTTTTTTTCTTTCGCCAATTTTCCCAGCGCGTCTGCATTTTCCTTGGTAGCCGCATAAAGCAGAGGCCGGATCGGAGACGCTATTTCAGCGGCGGCCTGCAGGTTTTCCGCTTTTTCGCTCATCAGGATTATTTTTTTGATCCCCGCATCCATTACTTTTTTAATTAAACTCAGAAATTTATTCTTATCACCCGAGGTGTTTTTCAGCGCAACGAGATCAGGTTTAAGAATAAGGCCAACGCGCTCATATTTCAATTCTTGAAATCTTTTTAAACGTCCCTCCACATCGCCATCGTTCATGTCATCAGCAATCAATACCGCGATACCCGCGGGGTTCACGAAAGTTTTTTCATGTCGAAATTGAACCGTCTCACCTCCGCATTTAAACACGTCGTCCGAACCAATTACCACCGGTCTGATCGGCGGCGCAGATGCTTCAGCGAGCTGCACTTTTGCCTCTTCAGAAACATAGGGGCAGCTCTCCAACTCGGCCTGCCCGGCAGCCAACTTCATCGCAAACGCCAGACACGTGGGAACGCCACATTCAGTACAGTTGGTTTTGGGAAGGAGTTTAAAGATTTGAATTCCTGTTAAACCCATGGGGTTCCTCCTTTCAGCTTCCTTGGGTAATTATTTCACCTTAAACGTTCATAATCGATTCCATAGAAAGAGCGGGGTGCCCTTTTTCTTTGAGCCAGGGAAGTATTTGTTCCTGTGTAATTCCTACGGTCTCATCCGCAATCATATCCGCAAAGTTTTCAATGCCAAACTCTTTGGCGCGGGCATTAATTCTATCCCGCAAGGTTTCTTTCAAAGACTTCGGCATCCAGACTAATCGCTTTATACCTCCTTCAGCCTGGAGAAATTTCTTTGAGGTAATATAATGCTTGCTGTGTCCCACAAAACCTGGGGTCACTTTCCCACCGCCTATCTGGCCGGCCAGCGAGGTAAATTTCATTCCGCAGGGGGTATCCATTGAACTATCCCGGTCAACGGTCATAACTCCATTACATTTATCCAGCACCGCCGCGATACATTCAAAGCACCCGCATGAGGTCATCGGGCTAACCATAATGCTATACGCGCTTGCTTCAGCAACACTTCCTCGGGAAGCTCGGGAAATAAAATCATTTACTCCCTTCCACTTGCCTAAACGAGCATCAAGAACCTCACCTTTCTTGATGGGCTGATTGGGACCAGTCGGATTAATCTCATTCGAGGCTTTGCAGTCAAGCCAGTTATACGCACCACACAGTCCGGTTCGCTCAGGGGTAACCACACAAACATGGGAAGGGGCAAATGACTGACAGAGCGTGCAGGAATAGTACGTTTCTTCAGTTTCATCGGTCATTCCTGCAATCCGTTCGTCTCGGATTGTAAAAGCATTCCGTGCCTTCTGGGTAAGTTCTTTAACCTTATCTTCTTCCGTGTAAATCTGAACCTGGACCTTATCCAAGATCGCTCCAAAATCTTTATGGTACATGGCATGAAGAATCTTACCGAGATCTTTTAACGTAAATCCTTTCTCCACCGCCTGCTTGGCGATCCGAATCCAGGCGATATCTCTTTGTCCAATGTGCATGAGTCCCTGGGCATAGTTAATAAGATGGTGGATCTGCCGTTCCAAAATCGGAAGAAAATCTTCTTGCATCTGACGACCGGCAACCATGACATAAATACCAAGGGGAAGACGACTTCCCGCCGGAACATCAGTAATGTCGGGACCAAAAAGCTCAACTTTTCCGTCTTCAACCTCATTCATGTTTTTCATCTCAGAAAATTCGGTCATCTGAGTCCGGCCACCACCGCATTCAAGCTGAATATCGGCCCCCCGAACCCGCTCACCTTCAAAGGCAGCTCCATACGCAAGCGGAATAGGAACCTCAGTAACCGCAACTTTAAGACCCCGCACTTCGATTGCTTTCTGCACCATCTCTTCATAGGGGACATTGGAGATAACATGTTCATAGGTACAGATCCCGGTGGGGAGGACTTCAGGGATCGGGGTATCAGCAATAACCGGAAATCCATAGTTAATCGCACCGGCAGCATTTGCATACCATTCATCCGATACAAACCCCAAAGCCAAAACAAAGGCAAAAATCCGGTCTTTGTTATAAATGAGCACCTTTCGGAAGTCACCGGGTTTCGCTCCCCCAAAGGACATGGAGGCGCGAGTGGCAAAGCCCAGCGCAAACACCGCGGCGTTCACATTAGGCCCAAAAGAAACCAAGCGGGTGTTCCATCCGATTTGCACGCCTGCCTTTACCAGCTGCTCAGACATGCGCACTCCCTTATTATCAGATCCCATAAAAACATAGAGATTCTTCAGCTGGAGCTCATGAGCGATTTTTGCCGCAATTTCTTCGCTGGGCGGTGCCCCAAGAATAGCGGCAAATCCCGGAGCAGTTCCATCAACAAATTCCACTCCTCGTTTTCGCATAATCACATCATCAGCTGCTCCGAGCCAGATATTCTTATCCGTAACCTCTTCACCGCGAAGATAAAAGTCCGGATGCTCAAGGTAGCGGATGGCTTCCTCAATTTCCTCGGCCCAAAGAGTAGCCATGCCCGCGTCAAGCGCCGGAGCCAAATACGGCAAATGATGATGTTCTTTAACCGGAGGAGGTAAAATTTCCCGGCAGCGCCTTAAGACACGCTGGCAGTCTCCTAACGTTTTGACCGGGATTCCTGTAATTCCATAAATTATCGGAAGATAATAGGCAGTATCCGGAAACCCGATTTCCTGGTTCGGTCCATACTTTTCCAGTACTTCCTTATATTTCTTTTCAACTCGAGTAATAATTTTATGAGCGCCACGAATGGCAGCTGAAGCAATAATTTTGGACACTGTGATTCCTCCTTATTTTTTGCTTAAAAAGTTGACGTTCCGATTAAACCGCCTCCATTTCACGCCTCATTGCCATATCATAAAGTACTCGTTCTCGAGCTTTATCAAGACCGAGCGCTTTCCGTTTTTTATCGATGTGGGCGATCATCTTCTTTGCCATCTCGATCGGATCGGTGGCAAAATCCCACATCCCCCCTACTTCTTGTTCTAAGCCTTTGAACAAATACTCCGTTAATGCGTCACACCCCAAGGTAGGAAAGGTGGTCCCAAAGATCGTGTAGACGCCGGAGGCAACAAAATACTGGCCAATGGCAACTGCCTTTTCACTCATCCACTCGGGCGCGCACCCGGCGGCCGGCAAATCACTGATGTCATCTCCCAAACCGCCTTCCTTCACTACCGCAGTGGCGGCCATGAGGATTCGGCTGTTATCAACACACGACCCCATGTGAAGGACCGGCGGAATACCCACCGCTTCACACACCTCCGCCAAACCGCTGCCCGCATATTTTGCGGCGGCCTTCGGGAAGAAGCAGTCCCGCTTTTCCGCAGGCCATCGCGGAACATCCGGTGGAAAGGACAATGACGTCATTTTTAATCAACTCTTTAATCAAAATTAAATGGGCTTGGTCATGAACGGTCCGCACATTGTTGCATCCTACCACACCAGCGATGCCGCGAATTCTTCCCCCGATGATGTTATCATTGAGCGGTTTGTAGGAAGCTCTGAAACATCCCCCCCAGGAGATAATTAATCGTCTCATGAGCAAAACCTACTACGGTATCACATTTTTGACCGGGTATTTTGATTTTATCCGTGCGTTTTGGAAAATTTTCAATTGCCGCTTTCACAATCTCTTTAGCAGTCTCAAGGGGATTGTGTTCCTCAAACTGGATATGCCGCGCTCCACTAATTTTGGCTTTAGGAGAGGTCGTGATAATTTCGGTATGATAGCACTGGGCAACATCATGAATGGACTGCATTTCACACTGAACATCCACCATCATTGCGTCCAACCACTCCGGTCACGATCGCAAGCTCCTGCTGGAGGAAGTTTCCCGCAATCGGTATCCCGTGACGCATCAAGATCTCATTGGCCGTACAGCACATCCCGGCCAGGTTGATCCCTTTAGCTCCCTTCGATTTGGCAAGGGCGATCATGTCTGGCTCCTGGGTCGCGACTACCATCATTTCGGAAAGAAGCGGATCATGACCGTGAACAATAATGTTGATCTCATCTTCTTTTAAAACCCCAAGGTTAATAGATCCTTTGACCGGCACGGGGGTCCCAAACAAGGATATCCTGCAGTTCAGTAGCCAGCATTGAACCTCCCCAGCCATCCGCCAAGGCTGCTCGCGTTCCCTGGGCGATAAGATTCTTGTAATCCTGATCTACCCCCATGTGAGTCCGGTGCATAAGCTCAACCACCTCCCGGTCGATCCCTCGGGGAATACAGATCATATTTGCGCCAGAGCTCCTGCCGTTTTAAGGGAGCCCGCTTTGTCATCACCAGCTCCCCTTCCTGTTTTCCCCACTCTGCAGATGCCAGCTTCACCTACCTTAATGGCAATCTCCTGAGTGTCCAAATTCTCAATATCAATCCCAAAATCCATCGCAACTGGTAAAGTTTTTGCTCGTCTTTGACTCCATAACCAGGAATTTCTCCTTTGGCAGCACTAAAAATACTTCTGCTACGCCCCGACCATGGTCAGAGTGGGCTGCTGCTCCGCCGGCGATCATCCTCACAAAGTTCCGGGCCGTGATCGTTTCAATGGTAGCCCCGCACACCCCAACCCGTTTTTTTTCCTCCCCTTCAGCTTTCTTTTTGGGCGCCGGAAGCCGGCACGGACCCATCGCGCAGGTTCGACAACAGCTGCCCTTCCGCGCCAATCGGGCAGGGCTTCATCGCCTCAGCACGATCAAATACCAGGCTCACCCCATCATTTTTAGCCTTTTCGATCATCTCCTGGCTTGCCTCGCAAACCGTCAGCAGGGAATTAACTTTTTCTTCTTTTACTTTTTTCTTTTCGTCTGCCATCATTTACCTCCTAAACTTTCATTGAGTAAAAAATTTACCCATCAGGCCGGTGTTTTTCTTTTTTCGCTCCCATGCCATTCCGATGAATACCAATAACGAAGTCCGGTCTTGAGGTACTGAATCATATCTTCACGATCTTTCATGTTGTGCCGCCAGTCACCTCTTTCGGTGGGAGTACCTTCTTCATAACTGGGTCCTAAAAGTTCAACATCTTTGCCGGAAAAATCTTTTTTCTTTTCTTTTGGATAATTAAATTCCCCGATTTTATCATCCGGTGCTACCCAGGAATGGAGAATTTTTACCTGCGGAACTTCTTTGACTTTCTTTTTCGGTTTCTCTTGAACTGCAGCCTCTTCCTTTGCTCGAGATGGTTCAGCTTCAACTTTTTTAGCTGCCAAAAATGCGGTAAAAACCTCAACTGCTTCGGGTGAAATTGTTACTCCTCCTTCTCCCTCCTCATAAACTTTTACGACCGCAAGCACATGATCAGAGCCAACGGTCAAAGGAGCATCCATGATTTTGGCGATATTAATCTCAAGCTTTATTCCCCGGGGCAGGTTGGCAACAGCAGCAACTCCACCAGGAGCAGCTTTTGTAACTTCTTTGGAAACCGCAACAGAAGCGGGTCGGGCCACCCCGGCCATATCAGCAACATAGTTTCTCACCAACTCAATCGCTTTCGGATGACGCATTACCAAAATATCAGCCCCCGCAAGTAACAATGTTACTGCGGTCATGGCCTCGAGGGTGATCCCCCGGTTTGAACCTTTTCCCATGAGGGGATCATCTGCAAGTTTAGCTTCTTTGGTTTTCCAGACTTCATCCGCCAAATTAGAAATCATCGGGAACTGTAATTTGTCATCTTGTTGGGTAAGCGCTGCCTGCCGGATTCGCTCCATAACGGAATAGCGTGTATTCAATTCCATATCCGATTGCGCCCGTTGTGGGGTCAATCAAAATATTTTCCGGCGGTACACCCAGGTTGCCGAGTAAAATATTAAGTTGCTTTGCTAAGTTAATATCAATCGGGGAACTGGCAACTACCATATGATTATAGGCAAGCGCTTGAGCGCCAATTTGTTTATGGTTTCCTTCTTGCACGGGTCCTAAGGCCACCTTTTTACCTGAGCATGCCATAGCAACCTTGCGAAGCACTTCCGCATCTTTTTCTACATTGTTCGATCCCCAAACAATGAGCGGAATATCAATCGCTTCCAGCACTTGCTTGGCAGTCTCAGCAGCTTCATCAGCGCTTCGATTGAGCCCATTGGGATCAGTGCTCTTTAACCACAAGAATATGATATCAGCCTTATAAACATCCTGGGCTTTTTTTGCCCACGCTACCGGATTTCCTAAAACATCTTTATAAGGCTCCAAACAGGCTTCCGACCATTCTTCCGGCGTAAAATCAGGAACCTGAATAGCAATCTTGGGTAAATGAGGTATCTCCCCTTCAAAGGCGTAAAAGGGATACGAATTTTCTCCCCCCACGGTCACTTTCTTTCCGTTTTTTTCTAAGGTAATGGGACGAATGCTGCCGGTATAAGCCAGCGTTGGTATTTTAAATGCCATAATGCACCTCCCTAAGGATTCTTATTTTAAACCCGCGGCTATTTTAGCTGCTTTAACCGTATTCATCATTAACATGGTAATGGTCATAGGACCAACTCCTCCAGGAACCGGCGTAATCATGCTTGCTTTTTCCTTCACTCCCTCAAAATCAACATCACCACAGAGCAGTGCCTTACCCGATTCGGTCATGCCGATTCGGTTAACCCCCACATCAATAACCACTGCCCCTTCCTTAACCATATCCGCGGTGATTGCTTTTGCTTTGCCGGCAGCAACAATCAAGATATCCGCTCTTTTGGTATGAAATGCGGTATCTCGAGTAGCGGTATGACAGATGGTAACCGTGGCATTGGCGCCTTTCTGTTTTTGGAGAAGGATATTGGCGATCGGTTTACCCACAATATTGCTTCGGCCGACCACCACTACCTCCGCCCCTTTCGTTTCAACCCCGGAGCGGATCAAAAGCTGCTGGATACCGGCCGGTGTGCAGGGGAGGTAATCAGCTTCGCCAATCATAAGTTTTCCCACGTTTACCGGGTGAAATCCATCAACATCTTTTTTGGGATCGATTGCATAGAGTACTTTATTTTCGTCAATATGTTTGGGCAGCGGCAGTTGCACTAAAATGCCGTGAATTTTCGGATCATGGTTATAAGTATCAATCAATTTAAGGAGTTGATCTTCGGAAATGTCTTTAGGCTGGTTGTCTTGGATCGAATAGAATCCAAGGTCTTTTGAGGTCTTTTGTTTTGCGGTTACATAACTAATCGAGGCCGGATTTTCCCCCACGAGAATAGTCACCAGACCTGGGATTACCCCGTTTTTCTCTTTCAGGGTTGCAACTTCCTTCTTTAATTCTTCCCGAATCTCCTTTGCAACTTCAGTTCCGCTTATGATTTTTGCTGCCATTACCCTACCCTCCTCTTTCTATAGTAATGCGTCTAAGATAGTTTTCATTCCCCTTACCGCGGGTGAAGATTCCGGTAAGTTATACGTTGCCTTCCCTTCACGGTCCCTTTGAGAAATATTTTCGTCATAAGGGATATAACCCGCAACTTCCAGGTGGAGCCGTTTGGCTTCTTCTTCTAAACGAGGATCACCATCCTTTTCAACCTTGCTGATGAGCACCACCTTCCGTGAAATAGCAAGTTTTAATTCTTCGATAAGGTCAAAAATTCGCCGCGCCGCTTGGAGCCCGCGAACACTATGGTCAGAAACAATAAAGAGAAGATCAATATCCTGAGTCGTTAAACGACTGAAGTGCTCCATTCCGGCTTCGTTATCAATAATAATATAGTGATAATTTTTGGTAAGGACCTCAATAAAATGTCGCGCAAGGGAATTCGCAACACAATAACACCCCGGCCCTTCCGGCCTCCCCATAACCAAAAGGTCATACTTATCCGTTTCCACCAGGGTTTCCTCGGCTTTCATCTCGAACCAAATATCTTTGGTCATCCCCGAAGGAACGTCAGTGCGGATTTTTTCCCTGATTCCCCCGATCGTTTGACCAACCGAAATCCCTAAAACCTCATTGAGGTTAGCGTTGGCATCAGCGTCAACTGCTAAAATCGGATGATTTTCCCTTTCGAATAAGATAACCAATGATCAAACCTGCAATCGTTGTCTTCCCTGTTCCTCCTTTACCGGAAACCGCAATCTTGAAGCTCAAAGTAAACTAACCTTTTTCAATAATTGGCCAATCGATTATCCCTGCGAGAAAATTATACAGAAAACAAACCCACCTTAAAATAAACCCATCACCTTTCCGGTATTAACATCAACATCAACTCTTCTGAAGGCAGGGTCGGAACTGGTTCCCGGCATCAGGCTGATCGTGCCGGCACAGGGACATAGAAACTTAGCACCCGAGTAAATCAAAACGTCTCGGATCGGCAAGTGTCCACCCTTAGGAACCCCTTTCAAGTCGGATCATGAGTAAGGCTCAGATGGGTTTTGACCATCATGGTGGCATAATCATCATATTTGGGATCACTTTCAAGCATCTTCGCCTTAGCTTCAGCTTCAGGTCACCAGGAAACACCATCTGCACCGTAGACTTCCTTGGCGATCAGGTCAACCCGGTCCCGGAGTTTCATTTCCAAGCGGATACAGAAATTTGAAATGAGGTTCATCTTTACAGGCATCAATGACTGCATCAGCAAGCTCCAGAGCACCCTCTCCCCCTTTAGCCCAGTGTTCGACTGCGGCACAGCGAGCTCCGGCAGCTTCGGCTGCCTTTCTTGACCAGTGCAATCTCTGCATCCGTATCGGTATGGAAACGGTTTACGCAGACAACCGGATTTATACCGGATTTCCGGATGGTATTGATATGGTGAACCATATTCTCCACACCTTTTTCCAACAAGATCAAGATTCTCTTTTTTATACTCTTCAGGAAGAGGAATACCGGCAACAACCTTTGGTCCGCCGCCGTGCATTTTAAGCGCCCGGATAGTAGTGGTGAGAACTGACACATGGGGTTTAAGGCCGCTGTACCGGCATTTTACATTCCAGAATTTTTCAAAACCGATATCGGCCGCAAAACCGCTCTCGGTAACATGATAATCAAACATTTTTAAGACCGATGCGGTCAGCAATGATCGATGACTGCCCAACGGCAATATTGGCAAAAGGCCCGGCATGAACCATACAGGGTTGATATTCGGCTGTGCTCATAAGAGTGGGATTAATGGTATTGCGCATCCAGGCAGTCATGGCGCCGCCGACTTCCAGATCACCGGTTGTAACTGGTTTACCTTTCTTGTCAAAAGCAACGGTAATGTTATTCAATCGTTCTCTTAAGTCGGCCAAGATCCTTTACAATGGAAAGAATAGCCATACATTCGGAACTGACGGCAATACCAAACTTTGGACTGCATCATAAAACCATCTTGCCGACCACCAATGCCGATAATAATATTTCTCAGGCTTTGAGCACAAAAATCAATTATCCATCCCATTTCAACCCGGGTCGGATCAACATCCAAGACGCCGCATCTTGGTAAGCCTCTGCAGCTGCTCATCATTATAATTTCGTTCATGCTGCATCCGGGCGGTTAAGTGCAACCATGGCAAGGTTATGGGCATTCATAATGTCATTGATATCACCGGTAAGCCCTAAGGAAAACTCGGTCATGGGAATAAGCAGAGCATTTCCGCCACCAGCAGCTGTTCCCTTGATATTCATGGTCGGACCACCTGAAGGCTGTCTGATAGCATCCGCCCACATTTTTACCGCGTTTACCAAGGCCTTCAATGAGTCCTATCGAGGTTGTGCTTTTCCCTTCTCCAAGAGGTGTCGGGGTAATGGCAGTAACTTCAATATATTTTCCATCAGGTTTTTCTTTCAAGGCGGTTGATTATTTTCAGAAAATCAAGCTTGCAAAGCCTTCCCATAGGAATAATTTCATCTTTCTGAAGGCCTAATTTTTCTCTCCATTCATCCGGCGTGGGCATATTTACTTCAGCGGCTTCTGATATTTGCCAATCGGCCATTTTCGTTGCATCATATGGCATAAGCTTCCCTCCTCTTAGGCTAAAAAATAGTTTTAGTAAAAAAATTGATCACTTGGTTATTCCGGTCAAAATTTGTGATCATCCTTATTAGTTAATTTACTCGCCTTTATGAGCAAGGCAAAAAAATGTAACAAAATTTATTATTTTTAAACCTAACAGCACAAAATGTTTTATGATTTTTGTCATTATAGATAATGATTTTTGTCATTTTAAAAAAGCCATGCCCTCAGACCTTTTTAGGAAATGTTGACGTCCTGGGCAAAAAGAACAAAATTAAATTTTAAAAAGGGAAACCCCGTTAGAAGACTTTCACACGGGTCATCTACCCCGTGTGAAAAAGCATAAGAATCTTTAATTTTACCCCGCACTCCACCACGGGGCCTTTCTAACGGGGTAAACAGAGGAGGTTTAATATGACAAGTCTTATTCTGCTTCTAATATAGGGAAAAATTCTTGTTCTGAACCCGGCGTTATTTGAATTTCCTCTCTCCAGTGTTTAAATCCTTGTTTGCGCACTTCCAAAACGTAGGTACCAGGTTTAATTTTCTTTTTGATAAGAGGAGAGGTTCCAATCATTTTATTATTCAGGTAGACTTCAGCTTCACTGGGCATTGATTTTATTTTAATACTCGCAAAATCTTCCAGGTTTTGCGGAACAGAAGGCGTTTCTCCACCTGCTGTATCTTCCCCTGGTTCTAATTCAAAAAAGATTCCTTTTTTAGCCCCTCTTATATATCCACACTCAATATCTTTTGTTTGAGTTTGGTATCCAGGACAAGAAATTTTGATCTTATAATCTTTTGTTTTGTCACAGTCTAATTTAATCTCAAGAGGAGTTACTCCTTTAGGAATTTCGTTTATAGTAACAAAGGCTGTGGGAGGTTCAGATCGAATAACGGTTTTCCCTCCAGAACATGCAGCAATTCCGATCAATAAAAGCCAAATCATGTGCTTCATCATTGCTTTTTTCTCCCTTTGTTTGGTTTCCGATCAACACAAATATTTTAACGGGTTCCTGTCAGAAATTATTAGTGCTTTTAATTCGTTATCCGGATAATTCAAAAGCATTGCGTATCAGCTCGATTCGTTTTTTCCCCGAATCAAACTCAATCGCAACAACATCAAACCTTGCGTCTCGATCAAACAATCGATTTTTCTGAAGATAGAAAAAGGCTACTTTAGTCAACTGATTTCTTTTTTTGGGTGTAACACTGGTTTGAGGGCTCCCATACTCAAGCGAAGAACGAGTTTTAACCTCAACAAAAACCAGCGTCTTCCCCTGAAGCGCAATGATATCAATCTCTCCAAACTTACACCGGAAGTTTTTTTCTAATATTTTATAGCGAAGTTTTTTAAGAAAACCAATAGCTAACTCCTCCCCTCTCTTTCCCAGTTCTATCCGAGAACCCATGGTTTTGCCTCACTCTATCAAAAATCTTTTTTCCTTCTTATAAAAAATATAATGATTATCAATTTCTCCTTTCGTTATGCCAAAAAAACAATTCCCGGTCACATTCAGAACAACTCGGGAATCGGAATAACCCCCCTAAAGCTTTTCCGATGAAGAGAGCAAAAACCATACTGACGCAGAGCCTTAAGGTGTTCTTGGGTTCCGTATCCTTTGTTGTTTTTGAAATTATAATAAGGATAAATATGATGATATTTTTCCATTATTCGATCACGGATGATCTTGGCTATTACTGAGGCTGCGCCAATTAAAGGACTCAAAAGGTCCCCTTGAATAATGGGTTTTTGAGGAATGATGTTGTTAATAGGGTGGGCGCCATCAATTAAGAGGTACTCCACTGGTTGGGGCAAATGATTCACGGCTAATGCCATTGCTTTTAAGCTTGCTTGATGGATGTTTATTCGGTCAATCTCCCGCTGATCCACAATTCCAAAACTAAAAGCAAGAGATCGGTCAAGAATAATTTCGAAAACTTTTTCCCGCTTGGTCGGAGAGAGCTTTTTTGAATCTAAAGGTCCTTTTATCGAATGGTCAGCGGGAAGAATGACAGCAGCAGCAACCACCGGACCTGCTAAGGGGCCTCGCCCCACTTCATCAACGCCTGCTACATAGCGATAACCTTGAGCGTACAAGGCATTCTCAGGAGGGGAAGAATACACGGCAGGCAGAAGTTTTCCCATTCCAAAGTTCCAAAGTTAGTAACGGGATAATTAATTTATCGTTTCCCTTTTTCTTTAATCCGCGCGGCTTTCCCTTTAAGGTTGCGGATATAGTAAAGCCGAGCCCGACGAACGCGTCCGCGTTGGACAACCTCAACCTTATCTATTATCGGTGAATTAAGGGGAAAAATCCGTTCAACCCCAACCCCATAAGAGACTTTTCGCGCGGTAAAGCTCGCTCCCATACCACCTTTCCGCTTCCTGATAACCAAGCCTTCAAAAACTTGGATCCGCTCTTTTTCTCCTTCCTTTACTTTCACATGGACGCGAACCGTATCCCCACCTTGAAACTGGGGTAACCCCATTTTTATGTGTTCTCTTTCAATTATCTCCAACGCTTTCATATCGCTTTTCCTGTAAACTGGTTAACTCTTTTTTAATATCTTTTAATAACTCACGTTCCTCAGAAGAAAGTTTTTTGTTTTCTAACAAATCGGGTCGTCTCAACAAAGTCCTTTTCAGCGATTCCCGAAGTCTCCAGCGCGTTATTTCTTTATGATGTCCGGATATAAGCACATCAGGTACTGTGAAGCCCCGGAAATCTCTTGGCCGCGTGTAATGGGGATATTCAAGCAGGCCAGCGGAAAAACTATCACTGAGACTGGATTCCTCTTTTCCCAATACCCCGGGGATAAAACGGCTGACCGTTTCAATAATTACCAAAGCCGCTGCTTCCCCTCCATTAAGAATAAAATCTCCTAATGAAATTTCTTGATCAACAAAATTCCTTATCCTTTCATCAACCCCTTCATATCTACCGCAGATAAGGATGATCTGAGGAAAATTAATTAAATCTTCGGCAACTTTTTGGGTAAAAATCTTCCCTTGCGGGGTTAACAAAATAGATTGAGATCCTCTCTGAAAATCTTTGGTTTTTTCAAGTGCCTCCACCACCGGCTCAGGTTTTAAAACCATGCCCGCCCCCCCCCCAAAGGGGGAATCATCCGTGATGTGGTGTTTATCCTTTGCAAAATCACGGATATTATGAACTCTAACCTGAATTAAACCTTTTTCCTGTGCCTTTCCTAAAATACTTTCTTTTAAAGTAGATGTAAAAAAATCAGGAAATAGGGTTAAAATATCAAAGGTAGTCATGATGTTAGGATTCCCTCTCGTGAGCCTTTCTTCCCTATCCCCTTATTCTCCAGCCTGAAACAACCCCTTCTGCTGATCTATTCCATGATTTCCAGTACTACTCGTTTGTTAATTTTAGCTGAGGCAGCTGCCAAAATAGTTCTTATCGCTCTGGCAGTCCGGCCTTGTTTTCCAATAATTTTCCCCAAATCTTCTTTAGCAACTTTAAGTTCAAGAACTGATGTCCTTTCACCTTCAACCTCAGTTACCTCAACTTGATCAGGTTTATCAACCAGTGCTTCAGCAATAAATTTTATCAACTCTTTCATCACTCTATCCTCCACCCAAACAAAAACTAAAGATTCATATCTCTTCCCAATAAACTATGCCGCCTGATTTTTCTTTATTTTTTGCCAAATTCCCTCTTTTTTTAACAAAGAAAGCACTGTCTCTGTCGGTTGTGCACCCTTTTTAATCCAGGAAATAATTCTCTCTGATTTTAGATTAACCAGAATAGGGTTACTTCGGGGAGAATAAAACCCCAAAATTTCCAAAAACCGACCATCCCTTGGTGACCTTGAGTCAGTTGCAATAATACGATAAAAGGGTTTCTTGTTAGTTCCAAAACGCGTAAGTCGAATTTTTACCATGCGTTCACATCACCTCCTTTTTGATTTCTCGAAAAATACAATTGGTTACTGGGCATTAGAGGCCAGGAATCATTCCTTTGGGAAGATCTTTCATCCCAAAGTTTTTAAACTTTTTGATCATTTTACTCGCCATAATATATTTTTTCAAGAGTTGATTTACATCTTTAACTTCTGTCCCGCTCCCCCGGGCAATCCGCCGCCTTCGACTCGCATCAATGATATGGTGTTTTCTTCTCTCTTCTTTGGTCATAGAATTAATAATGGCTTCAATTTTTACCAGTTCCTTTTCGTCAACATTTACTCCCTTTAAAACCTTTGGACTAAAGCCAGGAATCATACTGAGAAGTTGTTCTAATGAACCCATTTTTTTTATTTGCTGAAGTTGCTCCAAAAAATCTTCCAGGGTAAAAACTCCTTTGTGGAGTTTTTTTTCCATTTCCCGGGTCTTCCGTTCATCTAACGCAGCTTCAGCTTTCTCGATCAAAGAAAGCACATCCCCCATCCCCAGGATTCGAGAAGCCATCCGATCAGGATAAAAAACTTCCAGATCCTCCATCTTCTCTCCCATCCCAACAAATTTGATCGGCTTTTTGGTCACTGTTTTAATGGATAGGGCCGCCCCTCCCCGGGCATCTCCATCCATTTTGGTCAAAATCACACCCGTAAGATTCAAAACCTCATCAAATTTGAGCGCCACATTGACCGCCTCTTGGCCAGTCATAGCATCAGCCAGCAAAAGAATCTCTTGAGGGTTAATCGTGAGTTTGATCTCTTGGAGTTCATTCATTAAAAGTTCATCAATATGCCACCTTCCAGCAGTATCAATCAAAAGGGTATCACAGTTGCTCTCGCGAGCTTTATTGAGTGCTTTTTTGCATATTTCTACCGGTGTTTCTCCCTTCTGCGGAAGGTAGACCGGGAGCTTTATGGATTCTCCTATCTGTCGGAGCTGTTCAATCGCTGCCGGCCGGTAAATGTCAACCGGAACTAAAAAGGGACGTCGGTTTTTCTGCAAAAGAAGTCGCGATAACTTTCCAACTGTCGTAGTTTTCCCTGATCCTTGAAGTCCAACAAACATCAAGGAAACGGGTATTGGTCCGGTTAAGTTTAAATCTGTCTTTTCACCACCCAGGAGTTGAATCAACTCCTGGTGAACAATTTTTATTACTTGTTGGGCTGGCGTGAGGCTTGCAAGCACTTCCTGCCCGATCACTCTTTTCCTCAAAACCTCAATAAAGTCTTTTACTACTCGAAAATTGACATCTGCTTCCAATAAAGCTAGCCGGATTTCCCTCAAAACTTCCTTGATGTTCTCTTCAGATAGTTTTCCGTGCCCTTTGAGGTTTTTAAAAACAAGACCGAGTTTTTCGCTAAGATTATCGAACATAGTGAAATAAAAATAAAATTTAAAATTCAGGATATCGTGCTTAAAAATTTTTAATTAAAATAATTTTCTTACATTTTGTCAAGAAAAATCAACCGATTTCAATTTTCTCTTTGTCCTTAATTCGTTTCTTCTTGCAAACCTTTCTTCCCCTTTTCACATTGGGGAAGGACTGACTTAAGGCAAGAAATTTTTTGGTTTGAAATTATCAAATATTTTTATTAGTAACCTTATTTCTTGTTTTAACTATGAGAGAGGTGGGCTAAACGGTTGAGGGCGTTGATATAGGCTTTGGCGCTCGCTAAAATTATATCCGTATGAGCTCCCTGGCCGGTAGCAATCAGACCGTTCTCCTCCAAACGGACGGTAACTTCACCTTGGGCATCAGTTCCTCCGGTAATTGCGTTCACTAAAAATTTACGGAGTTTACTTTTTGTTCCGGTAATCTTGGCAATTGTCTTAAAAGCAGCATCTACGGGGCCGTCTCCAAAACCAGCTTCCTTCACTACTATTCCGTCAACTTCCATCTCTACGGTGGCCGTGGGAATAGCGACTGTGCCGCTCGTAACATTTAAATTAAGGAGTTTATACTTTTCGGGGATCCTCAGAAATTCCTCTGCAATGAGGGCCTCTAAATCTTCATCAAAAACTTCTTTCTTTTTGTCCGCCAAGTCTTTAAATCGTTTAAACAGTATATTGACCTCCTCATCGCTCAGCTCATATCCCAATTTTTTCAAACGGTCCTTGAAGGCATGCCTTCCCGAATGTTTTCCCAGCACTAAAGTGGACTGAGAAATCCCAATTGACTCCGGGGTCATAATTTCGTAGGTAATCTTTTCCTTGAGCAATCCATCCTGATGGATGCCGGATTCATGTGCGAAAGCATTGCTTCCCACAATCGCTTTATTTGGCTGGACACTTATCCCCGTGATTTGGGTTAGCAAACGGCTGGTGGGGTAAATTTGTTCCGTGACGATTTGAGTATATAATTGCTTAAAAAAATCCTTCCGGGTTCGGATGGACATCACAATTTCTTCCATCGAAGCATTTCCTGCCCGTTCACCGATTCCGTTAATGGTGCATTCCACCTGACGAGCGCCGTTTAGCACTGCCGCCAAAGAATTCGCTACCGCGAGCCCCAGGTCGTTATGGCAGTGGACACTCAGAATGGCCTTGTCGATATTGGAAACATTTTTCCGCAAATGTTTAATCAAATCTCCAAACTCCTGGGGAATAGCATACCCCACGGTATCCGGAATATTGATCGTCGTGGCGCCGGCATTAATTGCCGCCTCGACAACCTGGCAAAGATAGTCCCTCTCCGTCCGGGTAGCATCCATGGCTGAAAATTCGACATGAGGAGTATACGATTTCGCCCGTTTTACCGCACGGATGGCTTTCTGAAGTACGTCTTTCCGGGATAAGTGGAGCTGATGTTTGAGATGAAGATCCGAAGTCGAGATAAAGGTGTGGATAAACGGGTGCGGAGCTTCTTTAATCGCCTCCCACGCGCGATCGATATCTTTATCTTCAGCCCGAGCAAGTGCGGCAATTTTAGATCGCTTAATGCTTTTTGCAATCGCCCGAACCGCTTGAAAGTCCCCCTCGGACGCAATCGGAAAGCCTGCTTCAATAATATCAACATTTAATTTTTCCAGTTGTTTGGCAACCTGAAGCTTCTCTTGAATATTCATGCTGAAACCCGGAGATTGTTCTCCGTCCCTCAGGGTAGTATCGAAAATTAAAATTTTTTCCATTGTTGTTCCATCAAATCGTACATTAGACTTTCACATCACTCGCTTTTTTTTCTCGCGCTTTCTTCCAAAGGGATACCAGCTTTCGCAATGAAGCTATCACGGGGCCAGAAAAAGCATAAAGGAAAAAAATCACAAAGAGAGTAATTTGGGGTTCCGCAGCTATTAAAATAATCACACATAAGGTGATCACCAATATCTGAAACGGTATCGTTCCTGCCAATTCAAGCTTTTTGAGGCTGTGATACCGAATTTTACTTACCATCATAAAAGAAAGAAAAAACGTCAGAAGCAGGATAGTGATATGCTTACTGCTATCTACCCAACCTGCATGATAAGCGATTATAATGGTGGTGGCGATCATCACTCCTGCCCCTGGACTGGGTAACCCTTGAAAATATCTGGTTTCCAAGCTCGAGGAATTGACATTAAACCGGGCAAGCCGCAATGCAGCGCACGCAACATAAAGAAATGCTGCCAGCCAACCAACCCTCCCAAAAGGGGTCAATGCCCAGGTATAGATTAAGAGACCGGGAGCTAAGCCAAAGGCAATGAGGTCCGAGAGGGAATCATACTCCACCCCAAACTGACTCATAGAATTACTGATGCGCGCAATCTTTCCGTCAAGCCAATCAAAACCAGCGGAAAATAAAATCGCCCACGCTGCCTTGGTAAAATCACCATTAAAAGAGGCAATGATTGAATAAAACGCACAAAAAAGACTACAGGTAGTAAAAAAATTCGGCAAGATATAAATTCCCTTTCGCAGGTCTCTTGCCTGTTTTATTTTTTTTCGGTTGCCAAAAAATTGTCGTTTCACTCGTTACCCCTTTTACGGTTTGGGTTATGAGTACTTTGATTCATTGCTATAATCTCCCCAAACACTCGGAGAGTCTATCTATTTTGCTTTTATCCACGGCATCATCGCCCGAAGCTGTTTTCCCACTTTTTCAATGAGATGTTCCTGATCTCTTTTGCGGAGCGCATTGAATTGAGGACGGTTTGCCTGGTTTTCCAGTATCCATTCTTTAGCAAATTGTCCGTTCTGGACCTCTCCCAGAATTTTCTTCATCTCTTTTCGAGTCTCTTCAGTGATAATCCGTCGGCCTCGGGTGAGATCTCCATATTCAGCCGTATCACTTACTGAATACCGCATATAACTAATCCCGCCTTCATAAAATAAATCCACAATAAGCTTCAGCTCATGGAGGCATTCAAAATAAGCAATCTCAGGTTGATACCCTGCTTCAACCAACGTATCAAATCCCGCTCTAACTAATTCGGATACACCACCGCAAAGCACCACCTGTTCCCCAAAGAGGTCGGTTTCGGTTTCTTCTTTAAAGGTGGTCTCAATCACTCCCGCACGGGCTGCTCCAATTCCTTTGGCATAGGCTAAGGCTTTTTCTTTGGCTTTGCCGCTAAAATCCTGAAAAACTGCAATCAGCGCCGGAACGCCTGCTCCCCGCTCAAACTCTCTGCGAACCAAATGGCCCGGTCCTTTGGGAGCAACCATGATAACATCAATCGTGTGGGGAGGCACAATTTGATTATAATGAATATTAAAACCATGAGAAAAAAGCAGAGTCTTTCCTTCGCTTAAGTTAGAAGCAATAGCAGCATTATACAACTTGGCCTGAGCATCATCAGGAATAAGAATTTGAATAATATCGCCTTCCTTAGCGGCCGAAGCAGCATCAACCGGCTTAAATCCATGCTCCAGAGCTAATTGATAATTAGCCGTCCCCGGCAGTTCGGATACAATAACTTCAATACCACTATCCCGCAAATTCTGCGCCTGCGCATGACCTTGACTCCCATAGCCAATGACGGCAACTTTTTTCCCCTTTAATAAACCTAAGTCTGCATCTTTGTCATAATAACTTTTCGCCATTCTTGTCTCCTTTCACTATCGCAATGCACCTGTTAGCCCTTTTGTTTAGCCCCTCGCATCATGGCAACTTTTCCGGTCCGGGCAACTTCTTTAATCCCCATCGGCTTACATAAATTGATGATCGCATCCAGTTTGCCTTCATCTCCGGTCACTTCAACCACGTAAGCATCAGGACTTACATCCACCACCTTTCCCCGAAATATGTCCACAATGTTGAGAAGCTCAGACCGATTTTCATCAGTCACGTTCACCTTGATCAAAGCCATTTCCCGATTCACAAAATCACCATTAACAAAATCAATCACCTTGATGACATTGACCAGTTTGTTAAGCTGTTTAATAATCTGTTCGAGAATCTGATCATTTCCCCGGGTAACGATAGTCATTCGGGAAATCGTAGCATCAAGCGTCTCGGCCACCGAAAGACTCTCAATGTTAAACCCCCGGCCGCTGAAAAGCCCCGCAATCCGTGAAAGAACTCCCGGTTTATTTTCAACTAAAATCGAAAGGGTGTGTTGCATAATGATCCTCGAAAATAAGTTAAACCAATAACATCTTATTAATGGGAGCTCCGGACGGAACCATCGGATAAACACATTCTTCCGGTTCCACCACAAAATCCATTATCACCAGCCGAGGTGTTGAGAGCGCTTTTTTGATCAGGGGCACAACCTCTTCGGGTTTAACTGCTCGAAGCCCCACCGCACCATATGCCTCCGCCAGCTTAATAAAGTCGGGTGCCGTGTTCATATGAGTGTGCGAATATCGTCGATCATAAAAAAGTTCCTGCCATTGCCGAACCATCCCTAAATATCCATTATTAAGAATGGCAATTTTTATCGGAAGACCGTGTTGAACAGCGGTTGCCATTTCCTGAATGTTCATCTGAATGCTCCCATCCCCGGCAATATCGATAACCAATCGATCAGGAAAAGCGATTTGTGCGCCGATTGCGGCAGGAAATCCATATCCCATCGTTCCCAGCCCACCAGAAGTAAGAAGTGTGCGCGGCTGGGTAAACTTATAATACTGGGCAGTCCACATCTGGTTTTGACCAACTTCCGTAGTAATGATAGCTTCGCCCTTGGTGAGTTCGGAAATTTTTTCCACGACAAACTGGGGTTTAATGACATTTTTCTGCACATATGAGAGAGGATAGGTTATCTTCCACTCGGCAATTTGATCAAGCCATTCCTTCCTTTTCTTTTTTCCCTCTTTTCCCTTATCTTCCTTTTTAAAAGTCTCGATCATCTGTTTCAGGGTGGTTTTAACATCCCCCACAATCGGAATATCAACCTTAACATTCTTACTGATGGAGGTAGGATCAATATCAATATGGACAATCTTCGCTAACGACGCGAACTCATCAAGTTTGCCGGTAACCCGGTCATCGAATCGGGCCCCAACGGAAATTAAAAGGTCACAATTCGTTATCGCCATATTTGCCGGATAGGTTCCGTGCATCCCCAGCATCCCCAGCGAAAGATCATCATTTTCCGGAAAAGATCCCAAGCCCATCAAGGTCGTGGTAACCGGTATTTTAAATTTTTGAGCGATAAAGCGCAACTCTTCGGCACCATTGGAACTGATAACTCCACCTCCGCCAAGCAGCACGGGTTTTTCAGCGTTGAGAATTTCAGTAACTGCCCGCTTAATCTGGCCAACGTGTCCTTTAATGGTGGGGTTATAACCCCTCAGATGAATTGTCTCAGGGAACGCATACTCACAAAAACTATTCATCAGGTCCTTGGGCAAATCAATCAGAACGGGACCAGGACGACCGGTCCGGGCAATATAAAAAGCCTCCCGGATAACTTGGGCTAATTCTTCAAGATCTTTAACTAAATAATTATGCTTGGTGCAGGGTCGAGTAATCCCCACAATATCTGCTTCCTGAAACGCATCATTTCCAATGAGCATCGTTGGTACCTGCCCCGTTAAAACAACGATAGGAATAGAGTCCATATAGGCAGTAGCGATACCCGTTACCGTATTGGTTGCTCCTGGGCCAGAAGTCACCAACGCTACGCCAATCCTGCCTGAAGCGCGGGCATACCCATCCGCTGCATGAACTGCTGCCTGCTCATGACGAACCAAAACATGCCGAATCGGATAGTTAGGAAGTTCATGATAAATCTCGAGTACCGCTCCTCCGGGGTATCCAAAAATAACATCCACCCCTTCTTTAACCAAAGTCTCTAATAATATTTGAGCTCCTTTCAGTCGCAAACTTTTACCCCTTTCATAACGCTGTACTTTTGATTCGATATTTACTCAAAATTGCTTCAATTTGGTCTTTACCTCGAAGTTTTAATTTTTTCAAATTTTTTCTTTCCGTTTCTTCTTCAGTCGTGAGAAAGGCTTTTTTTTCAAGTTCCTCCAGTTTCCGCTCAAATTCCCGGTGCTCTTCCACATGTCGTTTGAGCTCAGGGTCCTTATCAACCCATTGGGAGATCAACTCCTCATCATATTTTTCCATAGCTCTTTCTCCCTTACATCCTCTGTTCCTAAAGTTGACTAAAACTCCTTAGTTTGACTTAGTTATCTACTTTTATCATTTTCTTTAAAAAAATCAAGTCTTCTTGTTGCGCTCAGCATCAGAGGGCCGAATATAAAGAGGGGTCACGTTGTTTATCGCAAGAGTATTTCCCTTTTTCAGTTCTTCCAGTCCGAGACAAGCGATGGTAGCCGCCCGGGGATGCCTTAAATGAGGAGGAGCAAACAAGGCTTTTGAGCCAAGAAATTCCTTTATGAGAGACTCGTAAACAAGGCTCCCATCTCCAAGGAACATAACCCGTTCGTTGATCTTTTGCAGGAGTTTCTGGGGGGCAATGGCCAGGTCTGTGGTTATTTTTTGGAGTTCAAAGGACGCGTTCCAACGGTAAAGTGCTGCAAATACTTCTTTTTTCCTTGCATCTAACATTGGACAAACCAAAGTCTCTGCACAAGGATAATGATGTGCTAAACCATCGAGGGTGGATATCCCCACTACCGGTTTTTCACTCGCTAAAGACAGTCCCTTTATGGTACTAATGCCGATCCTTAACCCCGTAAAAGACCCTGGTCCTAAAGAAACAACCAAGCCGTCAATGCGGGAAAAAGGAATATCACTATTTTTTAATAATTGGTCAATAATGGGAAGAAGACGTTCCGAATGATTAAGACTCACATTGAGAGTACACTCGCCAATTACTCCTTCCTCATTTACTATCGCAACACTTCCAACTCCAGTAGCGGTTTCAACTCCTAAGACTATCATAAAAACTCTATCCCTTCTGACTGCCCACGGGTTTATTGTCTTACGTTTTCTTGTTTATTTCCAAGGGAAAAAGTCTTTAATGTTGCCGGGAAGGACCCGCATTACGTCATTATACGTTACCGTTACCATTAAAAGTATAAGGATCGCCAAACCAACTTGTTGTGCTATCTCCATCTTTTTTACCCCGATGGGTTTTCCTTTAATAAGTTCAAAAAGTAAAAATAAAATGAGACCCCCATCTAACACCGGAATAGGAAATAGGTTTATTATCCCTAAACTCAATGACAAAAAAGCCATAAACGAAAGGAAGTCCGAAAGGCCGGATTGAGCGGCCTGGCCGCTTAGTTTGGCGATCATGATCGGGCCCCCGAGAGCCTTAACCGAAAGATTAAAGGTGATCAAATCCTTGAGCATCTTTAACGTTGACCACGCCATCTCACAGGTTCTTTGCGTTCCTTTTTTGAGCGACTCAAAAAACCCGTATTTCTCATTGACGGTTTTGATTATCGGCATGATGCCAATGAACGGTCTTTTTTCACCATATATCTCTTGAATCTCCGGCTTTATTAAGAAAAATAGCTTTTTATCATTCCTTTGAATTTCAAACTCAATCTCTTTTTCTTTATTATTTTTGATCAGTTGGGGAACTTGATTCCAGTGAAAGACAGGAATTTTAGCAACCGAAAGTATTCTATCCCCTGGTTTTAAACCAGCTTTTTCCGCCGGATACTGAGGAGTAAGGCCTCCAATGATCGGATCAAAAGAGCATTCCCAGCCCACATATCCTGCGCCGAAGTCCTTAGTAGTAATCGGGGTTAATACGCTTTCCCTCACCTCTCCACCTCGCAAAAATGAAACCCGTAAATCCTTTTCCGGATGAGTCAAGATAATATTTTGCAACTCTTCCCAGTTTTTGATCGTTGCACCATCAATGCCTTTAATGAGGTCTCCTACCTTAAAGCCAGCCTTAGCTGCAGGGGACGCTTCCTCTATCCATCCAATAATCGGGGCTTCCTTTAGGTATTGTGGAACCTGAACCCCGATCATAAAAACAAGAGGAAAAAGCAAAAAGGCAAGAATTATGTTCATCACTGAACCGGCAACAACAATTTTGACCCGGTCGCCTACTTTTCGGGAAGTAAATTCCGATGGATCATTTTTTAACTCTTCCCCCGGGTTTTCACCTTTGAGCTTTACGTACCCCCCAAGCGGGAGAAGAGAAATGAGATACTCGGTTCCATCGTTTCTTGCTCTTAAACCCAACAATCTTTGGCCCAAACCCTAATGAAAATTTTTCCACTTTAACACCAATCCATTTAGCCACAATAAAATGACCAAATTCATGGATAAAAACGAGTACCCCGATAAGAATAAGAAAAGATATAATCGTGGACATCATCTGGTTTTACCTCGTGCAAAATTTCTATTAATCTGATCCATCTTTTAATGGGTTGTTTCTTTTAGTTTTACTTTACACCTGTCTTTTGGTTATGGTCAACTGGGTTTATTTTTTTAAAGCATTAACTATTTTATTGGCTGTTTGCCGAGCCCACGCATCCACCTCCATGGCATCCTCAATATCTTTAATGCCCCGAGGATTATGCTTATCCATGCTTTTTTGAATCACCAGGGAGATTTCTGAAAAAGAAATATGTTTTTTGAGGAAAGCTTCCACCGCAACTTCATTCGCTCCATTTAATACCGCACACATTGACGCTTCTTCCTGGAGAGACTGGTAAGCTAATCGCACAGTTGGAAATCGTTCAAAATCCGGTTCAAAAAAGGTTAATTTACCCAGGTTCGCCAAGTTGAGGGATGGCAGGTCGTTTTTTAGCCTCTCCGGATAAGCTAAGGCATACGAAATCGGGAGTCTCATATCCGGCAAAGACATCTGAGCAAGAGTAGAACCGTCACAATATTCAACCATGCTGTGAATAATGCTCTGAGGATGAATGACCACCTGGATAAATTCTGGGGGAAGGTTAAAAAGCCAGTGGGCTTCTATGACCTCCAACCCTTTATTCATCAGTGTGGCGGAATCAATGGTTATTTTTTTCCCCATTTTCCAGACCGGATGTTTCAACGCTTCTTCTGGAGTAATGTTCGTTAAACGTTTTGAGTCATAGTTTAAGAAGGGGCCTCCTGAGGCGGTAAGAATCAATCGACTCACGTCTTCTTTCTTTTGTCCTTTAAGCACTTGAAAAATAGCGCTATGCTCACTATCGATGGGTATTATGTCAACCCCATAAGACCGGGCTGCCTCCATCACCAGTTTTCCCGCTACCACCAAGGTCTCTTTATTGGCCAAAGCAAGCCTCTTCCCCGATCGAATAGCAGCCATCGTGGGGATAAGCCCTACAGAACCAACCATTGCCGAAACGACCAGGTCAGCTTCGGGATATGTTGCTACCTCAATCATCCCTGCTTGGTCAACAAGGATCGGCAGAGAAGTATGAGGAGAAAGAAGAGCTTTAAGCTTTTCTGCTAAGGCCGGGCTGGTGACTGAAACCACGTCCGGTTTATACATCTTGATTTGCTCCGATAATGTGGCCACATTGCTACCCGCTGCCAGCCCAACAACTTTATAACGCTCGGGGAAAGCCGCAATGATTTTTAAGGTATTCGTACCGATAAACCCGGTTGATCCCAAGATAGAGATCTTTTTCATAAAAGCCTTTCCTGGAAGATAATAACGTAGAAAAGGAAGGGAGCAGAAAAAAAGAGACTATCTAACCGATCCAAAACTCCCCCATGGCCGGGGAGGCAATTTCCTGAGTCTTTAACCATAGCTTCTCTTTTAAGAACTGATTCCCAAAGGTCTCCCAGCTGACCCAATATGCCGGCAATACCTGCTAAAAATATAATCACCAAAAAAGAAGATTCGGGAAAAAAGAAAAAAGCAAATACCAGGCCTCCCAAAATACTTCCAATCAACCCCAAGATCGCTCCTTCTTGGGTCTTCCCCGGACTTATTTTTGGAGAAAGTTTGTGTTTACCAAATAATTTCCCCCCGTAGAAAGCGAAAGTATCCCCACTGAAAATTATTGTAAAGAGAAAAAAAACCAAAAGTCGGCCTTTGTCCAAACCCCGTAACCAGATTAAATGGGAGAGTAAAAAAACAATAACGAAGATACCGATTAAATGCTTTTTTAAATCCGAGTATCGGTTTGCTGAGTTTTTAAAGGTAACTATTTTAAGCAGACAAAAAGAAAAACCAACTCCCGCAATACAAGCTCCCGCAATGCAAGCAAACAAACCTGGCTTCTCGAGATAAAAAAATCCTCCGGATAAAATAATCCCCAAAATAATCCCAACCAAGCGTGAGATTTTTGAAATGGAGACTAAATCATAAAATTCTTTAAGAGCAAAAAGATTAACCAGGAGAATAAAAACAAAAAAAATCGGCTTTGAACTATAGCCGACAACCAGAAAAATGATTGCAAGTCCGATCACACCGGTTAGTAGTCTATCCCGGTGGTCTTTTGAAAATCCCATCGGTTTTATCCAATCGTGGTTAACTGTTCGCTTATCCGACCAAATCGCCTTTCCCGGCTCTGATAATTTATCAAGGCTCGAACCATATCCTCCCTTTTAAAGTCAGGCCAAAGAATTTCGGTAACATAAATTTCAGTATATGCCATCTGCCAGAGAAGAAAATTACTCAATCTCATTTCCCCACTGGTACGAATTAAAAGGTCAGGATCAGGGAGATCCTTGGTAAACAAATAGTTTGAAAAAATTCCTTCCGTAATGTCGTCTTCCTTTAAACTGCCTTGTTTTACTGCTTGCACTATCTTTTTTATGGCCCGGATAATTTCATCCCTTCCCCCATAACTCAAAGCCAAGTTTACGATCATTCCGCTACACGTTTTAGTCTTTTCTACGGTTTCATTGAGTATCCTGGCTACTGATGGAGGCATATCGTCGATATTCCCGATCGTCTTCAAACAAATATTATTTTTCAGAAGTTCCTTTGACTCTTTAACAATGTACTTTTTAAGCAGATTCATGAGTGCTTGAACTTCTTTTTTCGGCCGTCTCCAGTTTTCAATCGAAAATGCGTAAAGGGTAAGCACTTTAATCCCTGCTTCCCTGCAAAATTTAACAATCTCACGAGCTGATTCAATCCCTTTTTGATGGCCAACAATCCGTTCTAAGTTTCTCTTTTTGGCCCACCGACCATTTCCATCCATAATGATGGCAATATGCTGAGGGAGTTTTTCTTTATCTAAATTTTCCATCATAAAATTACCGCAAAGGTATGCAATGCCCTATGTCCGAAAATTTCAAGAAAAACTGCCCATCCCGTAAGTTTATACTCAATCAATTCCTCAGTTTCTGTGCTCGAAAAGCATACCTCCGTTACCATCAAAGAAGCATGAGGTTTCAATAAAAAAAACATCTAAAGGGGATAAAGAAAACGAGGAAGAAAATATATTTGTTTTGTTTTATCAATGTTTAAATTAAAAATCTGATTGAGGGTGGGCCTTTCGCACGATAACGCTTTTCCTTCCCTATATTGCCATTAATTCTTTTTCCTTTTCAATAAAAAGCGCTTCTGCTTTTTCGATATATTCGTCAGTAATTTTTTGGACCTGGTCGTGATCGGCAAAATATTCATCTTCTGAAATTTCTTTATCTTTTTTAAAATCTTTGAGCTTCTCGTTAATATCCCTCCGGATGTTTCTTAAGGTAACTTTAGCTTTCTCGGCTACCTTCCCAATAACCTTAACAAGCTCCTTTCTCCTTTCCTCAGTGAGCGATGGTATTGGTATCCGGATAATTTTTCCGTCCGTCGCAGGTGTCAAACCTAAATCAGACCTGAGAATGGCTTTCTCAATATCGCCAATAATCTTAGTATCCCAGGGTTGGATGGTTATCAAACGACTATCCGGAATCGCGAGGGTTGATACTTGGTTGAGCGGCACAACCGAACCATAATAATTTACTTTTATTCCTTCGAGTAAAGACAGTGATGCTCTTCCCGTCCTCACCCGTCCAAATTCATGCTTGGTGTTTTCGAGAGCTTTTTCCATTTCCTCCCGCATTTTTTTTTCAAATTCTTTATTCATTGTATTATCCCTCAATAATGGTTCCCACCTTGGCACCCAATAAAACCCGTTTAATGTTATTGGGAACGGTGAGATTAAAGATTAATACCGGAAGATGGTTATCCATACAAAGGGAAATGGCAGTTGAATCCATTACCTTGCAGTTTTTATTGAGATAATCTAAATACGTGAGCCGGTCAAACTTTACTGCATCCTTATTTAAAAACGGATCAGAGTCATAAACTCCGTCAACCTTGGTAGCTTTGAGTATCGCCTCAGCGCCAATCTCCATTGCCCGCAAAGCAGCTGCCGTGTCACTCGAAAAATAAGGATTGCCTGTCCCCCCGGCAAAAATAACTACTCGTTTTTTTTCCAAATGGCGAATGGCTCGCCGTCTTATGTAAGGCTCGGCGACCTGATGCATCTCAATCGCGGTAAGAACTCGGGTGGGAATATTTCGGTTTTCAAAGGCATTTTGAAGTGCCAGGCTGTTGATCACCGTAGCTAACATCCCCATATAATCTCCCGAAGCGCGATCTAATCCTTCAGCAGTCCCCGATACTCCTCGAAAGATGTTTCCCCCTCCAATCACTAAGGCCAACTGTATGCCGAGTTCATAGATATCACGAATCTCTTCAGAGATTTTACTAATGGCTTTGGTGTCAATACCAAAGCCTTTCTCTCCGGCCAGTACTTCTCCGCTTAATTTGATGAGTACTCTACGAAAAACAGTATCGGTCATGGGATTCGTCTTACTTTTATTCCGCAGTTTCCCCAAGTTGATATCGGCAAAATCTACGGATGATAATGTTTTCCCCTAACTTCCCAATCTGGGAATCAAGCAATTCCTTGATCGTAACTTCCGGTTCCCTTACATAACTCTGTTCAATTAAACAGACCTCAGAAAAAAATTTCTCTATTTTACCCGCAATAATCTTATCAACTATTTTTTCGGGTTTTCCTTCACGAAGGGCTTGATTACGGTAAATGTCTTTTTCTTTTTCAAGTACCGCTAAGGGAACATCCTCTCGACTAAGATAAAGAGGATTGGAGGCGGCAATTTGCATGGAAAGGTTTTTTACCAGTTCTTTAAAGTCCTCAGTCCGAGCCACAAAGTCAGTTTCACAACTTACCTCAACCAATACTCCGATCTTCCCGCCAGGATGAATATACGCACTCACCAGTCCATCTTTAGCACTCCGGGTTGCTTTCTTTTGGGAGGTTTTCAGTCCTTTTTCCCGGAGCAGGTCAATCGCTTTATCAAAATTCCCCTGTGCTTCTTCGAGAGCTCTTTTACAATCCATAATTGGCGCAAGAGTTCGTTCACGGAGCTCTTTTACCGTCTTCGCATCAATTTCCATTCACAACCTCCAAGGTTTTAGATTTTTTCCTTTATCGGTATTACTCAACCATACTGGGTGTTAATTTCTCCCCTGAAGGTTTGTTTTCTTCCGAAAAACTTTCTGGAGGAACACCATCAGTCTTTTGCTGCAGTTTTTCTTCCTTTCGCTTCTTGCCCTCAATACAGGCATCAGCTATTTTTGAGGCAAATAACCGAATTGCGCGAATAGCATCATCATTGCCGGGAATCACATAGTCTACATCATCAGGATCGCAATTGGTATCAACCAAACCAATTGAGGGAATACCTAATTTTTTTGTTTCCGCTACCGCGATTTTTTCTTTTCGGCTGTCAACAATAAAAACCGCTCCTGGCAGACTATTCATATTTTTAATTCCACCTAACTTTTTAAAGATTTTTTCTTTTTCCTTTTTCATTTTCAAAAGTTCTTTTTTGGGGACATCCGTTGCCTCTTCTCCTCCCTCAACAATTGTATTAAGGGTATTTAAATGATCAACACTCTTTCGGATAGTCTGAAAATTAGTCAGCATCCCACCTAACCAGCGATAATCAACATAAAACATTCCGCAACGTTCTGCTTCTTCCCGGATGGTATCTTGGGCTTGCCTTTTTGTTCCTACAAATAATATTGATCCCCCATTGGCAATAACATCGACCACAAAGTTATACGCCACCTTAAAAAGGTTTAATGTTTTTTGGAGATCAATGATGTGAATTCCATTCCGTGCGCCAAAAATAAAAGGCTTCATTTTCGGATTCCACCGTCTGGTCTGGTGGCCAAAATGGACTCCAGCTTCCAATAATTCTTTCATGGTTACGACTGGCACAATACACCTCCTGTTTTAATGGTTATGCCGCCGCCCTATTCATCCCCAGTCTGGATTTATGTATTCATAAACACCCCAGCCTGAGTCCTAAGGCGTGAGAAATATAATTTAAATTTTAATTATTATAAACGTTCTTTGAGGAAAAACAAGTCTTGATTTTAAATCTCCTTGAAAAATAGCTACTTAGCATTTACTACCCTGATGCAAAGAATTTTTTTTAATAACATGCTCCAAAATAATTTGCAAGGAAAATTACAAGCATTTTTTAAACAACTTTTGACTTTTTCACCTTTCTTTTCTGCTTTTTCTGGCAAGAGTTGTATCTAAAATTTAAATTGAATTTTTTAATAATTTTGCTATGCTGTGGTTATTTCTTAAAATATTTATGAGATTTTTCTTCCTTGATCATGAAAAAAGACACCTGATAAGAATCCCCGGGCTTTATGTCCATGTTCCCTTTTGTAAAAGCAAATGTCCTTATTGTGATTTTTATTCAGTAACCTCTTTATCATTAATTCCTGCCTGGCTGTCCGGAATTAAAAAAGAAGTCCTCATCTATAAAGATCGATTTGCTTATTTTGATTCTCTTTACCTTGGTGGCGGCACTCCCACGGTCATCAGTGAACCTGATTTAATTCATTTAGTTGACTATCTTTTTACCCATTTTTCTTTTTCTCCTGATTCAGAGATTTCTATTGAAGCCAATCCTGATGACATTACCAGGGAGAAACTAAACCTATTACGAACCCTGGGAATAAATCGGATCAGCCTCGGGGTGCAGTCTTTTAATGATCATGATCTTTGCTATCTAAACCGAAGGCATACGGTTTTGCAGACCAAGAGAGCATTAGAAATGATAAGGTCGGAAGGATTTACCAACATAGGAATTGATCTTATGTATGGACTCAAAGACCAAAGCGAAACCGATTGGGTAACAATCCTAAAACAAGCGCTTGATTATAGGCCGGAACACATTTCCTGCTATCAGTTAACCATAAAAAAAGGGACAAAATTTAAACAAAAAAAAGTTCAACCCCTCGATGAAGAAAAGGAGCGTTTGCTTTTTATGGTTACCTCTGCGTTGCTTGAGCAAGCAGGTTACCTTCATTATGAAGTCTCAAATTATGCACGAGAAGAAAAATATATCTGCCGCCACAATTACAAATATTGGAACCACACACCCTATTTAGGACTTGGTCCCGCAGCCCATTCATTCTTTTCTAACAAACGCTGGTGGAATGTAAAATCAATAAAAAAATATTGTGAATTACTTCAGAAAAATACACCACCACTCGCAGGAAAAGAATCGCTTACTGAACAACAGCTCCGACTCGAATATCTTTGTTTAGGACTGAGGACCAATGCAGGGATAGATAGCCGCTTCCTGAATAACCGATCTGCGTTAAAAAATATTTTACAAGAGCTCAAGGATGCGAAATTAGTTAGGATTAAAGGTAGGCGGGTAATTCCAACCCGAGAAGGCTTCCTTTTTGCCGATAGTCTCCCTCTTTTCCTTTCTGAATAATCGTATCTCCTCTATACAACCAAAGTTTTTTTTCTCTTCTTTGGTGTTTGCTTTGTCCCCCTGCCCAACATTTTCCAGAAGGGTATGAGGAGAAGAAGCGAAATAATCGCCAGTAAATAGTCGATATTTTTTGTAGCGAAAAAGTCAAAAAATTGATACCCTTCCATGTATAATCTCCTCGAGTGTTTTTCAATGATCAGTGTGCACCTTGTGTCCAGTCAGGCGAATCACTCACGACCGGCATCCGGTTTACGATCCACCGATATACCCACAGTTCCGTAAATACTACCGTAAGGGTAACCACAACTTCCATCCACGTAGGGTAGTACCGAACTGGTGCATACCATTTATAAGCAATAAGACAAATATTGAGCCGATTCAAGACAACTCCCAGTATCGTGATGATTGCCGCTAATTTAACCACTCCCGTCGATCGACTCTTGTGCACCGGCCAAAAAAAGCCAGGCAGGAATGGCTACGCAACCCACTACTTCTAAAAGGTACCAATACCCCATCGGAGTAGAAAGTAAAGACCATGTTTGTTCATGGTTGAGTTCAAGGAGTTTCAAAAACAAATAAACAAACATACTCCCCGCGCAAACTTTTGCCAGACTCATGACAATTCGGTCGTGGGCTTCATGATGCTCGGCCGACATTCGGCTTTTGAAAACTTTACTGCTTATTGAACCTTCAAAAATAACCATGGAAAGTCCGGCAAAAATACTGGAAACCACAAAAAGCAGAGGAATAAATTCCGAATACCAGAGGGGATGAATTTTCGCTTTGGCTAAAAGAAACAGTCCCCCGACTCCTCCCTGATGCCCCAGGGAGAGCATGATCCCAAATACCACCGCTCCCAAGGTCATCGCATTCAGTGTTTTCCATGCCCGCTTTAAACCCAGCCATTCGGCAATGGCCGGAGCAAATTCAAAAAGAAGGGAAAGGGTATAAAGAAAAAAGTGCCAGGCAACCATAAAAAGCACCGAACTAAACCCGAACTTGTTGCCGATCAAAACATTAAAAGCATTCCAGGGTCTGCCCAAGTCCAAAATAAGTGCTCCGGCATAAAACGAATACGCTAAAAAACCGTTAAGCACTACCACCCTGACAATCGGGTGATATTTTTCATACCCGAGGATATAATAAATGAAACAAAGAACATACGCCCCGCCAGCAAGTGCAATCCCAATGAGCACATCAAATCCGATCCACAGCCCCCACGGAAAATCCTGGGAAAGATTGGTTACGGCTCCAAGACCTTTGGCGAAACGTATTACAATAATGATAAGTCCCACAAGAATAATTGGAATGGTGATAACGTTAAAGGGAGTAAAAATTGTCTTCCCTCCCCTTGGTTTTAATTCACTCATGAACAAGGTGAAAAACTCTTTGAGATTTTTAATTTCAGTGACATCTGTTTTATCGTTCATGCTGCGTCTCCTCTGTTATCCTGCTGCTCAATCATTTTCGTTTTTCTTTTTTGCGGCATAGCCGATTCCAAGCAGCAAAGCGGGAACAACCAAATCGATGACCGCAATATTGGTAAGAAATCCTTTCGAAAGTTTAGGGTAAGGCGTAGTGCCCAGATCCGTTCGAAAGCCAAGCTGTTCAAAAGGAGCAGCCGCAATATAAACCCAACTAGTGCCCCCAACCTCGTTTTCACCATAGATCTGATGATAATATTTATCTGGTTCCTGATATATCCGGCGTTGGGCTTCTTCAACCACTTCTCTTCTGGTGCCAAAAAACATAACCTCCGTTGGACAAATCTCCACACATGCAGGTCGTTCTCCCTTTTTGACCTTTTTCTCCCAACAAAAATTACATTTTTGGATTTTGGGAACAGGAGAGTTATATTCAAATTTGGGTATATCGAAAGGGCAAGCCACCATACAATATCGGCATCCTATACAATTTGTTTCCCAATTAACCGGTCCTTTTTCGATTTTATGCATTGCTTTCACCAAGCACGCCGAAGCGCATCCTGGATAGTTACAGTGCATGCATTGGTTTTTAACAAATATTTCTTTTCCATCTTGCGTTGTATACCGATTAACCACCGTATACTGGATCTCAGATGTTGGTCGCTTTTTTTCAAATACACTTTTATTTTCAAAATTAAGAGCTGGAAGATTATTTATTTCAGAACAAGCCCGTTCACAACTCCTGCAGCCAATGCACAACGTGGTATCTACCAAGACTCCGAGTAATTCGTCCCCCGTTAGTCCATGATCTCCTTCAGCTCTTAGCTTACGGGGATAAAAAGCGTTTCCACAGGCAACCCCAGATAAACTGCCCGCTAATACCTTTAAAAATTTTCTCCTTTCCATCTTCGACTATCTCCTTCCAGAAAGGTGTTTGAGAGAACCTATATACTTATATTAAAGGATAGTGCATCCAACACTTCCTTGTGCGCCTGATTTGAGAGTTCTTGAGCATAATCAATTAATGCACATTAAACGTTCTTCTTCATAGCAACCAGCCTACGATTTATATCCAGCGTTAATCGTTACATACTCAGGGGAAAGGTCAGTCGTTAAAATGGAAGCTTCTCGCTTGCCTTGATTAAGGACAAGGGTTACCGTAACGCTTCTTTTGAGTTAATATTTCTTGGGCTTGCTTTTCATTGTGAGGAGCAACATTAACCCCTTTTTTTACCAGCGGGATTTTCCCGACAAAAAGATCCACTTTTTCAAACGAGATGGGGAAAATGGTTTTCCCCGCAGCAGCGATGATCCGTCCCCAATTAACTTCCTCCCCGTAAAAAGCAGTCTTCACCAAAGGCGAGTGGGCAATACTCCGGGCGATGGTTTCTGCTTCTTCAGTGGACTTTGCCTTTTGCACCCTTATTTCGATTACCTTTGTTGCTCCTTCGCCGTCCTGGACAATTTTTTGTGCCAATTCTTCCAGTACCCCAAAAAGCATTGTTTTAAACCCTGTGGCATCAGCAGTTTTTTTTGAAAAAGGCCGATTCCCAGCCTGACCATTAGCTAATAATAGGACTGTATCATTAGTGCTTGTATCGCCATCAATCGTGATTCGGTTCAAAGACCTCTTCACTCCTTCGTCTAATAAAGATTGCAATGTTCGCGGTAATACTGCGGCATTGGTTACGATAAAGACTAACATCGTTGCCAACGATGGATTAATCATTCCCGCCCCTTTTGCAACGCCTCCGATGATGATCTTTTTTCCGGCAATTATTTTTTTTCGAAAAGCGATCTTTGTCACAGTATCCGTGGTCATAATCGCCTGAGCAAAATCCTCAACCTTCTCATCAGTGAGGTCTTTGCAAAGACAAGGTAATTGCGCCGACATTTTTTTAACCGGCAAAAACTCTCCAATCACACCGGTCGAGGATACGGCAATCAAATCAGGAGAAATTTTTAAAATACGCGCAGCTTCCTCTGACAATGTCTTTGCATCTTCCATCCCCCTTTCCCCTGTACAGGCATTTGCACAACCACTGTTAACAAGTATTGCCTGAACATATCCTTTTTGTAATCTCTTTTTCGTCAAAATAACCGGAGCGGCTTTTACCCAATTTCGGGTAAAAACTCCCGCCGCAACTGCGGGCACTTCAGAATATATTAACCCCATGTCTTTCCTTCCGTCCTTTTTTATTCCCCCGGAAAGACCCATAAAGAAAAAACCTGGAATAACTATCTTCATAGCATTACTTTCCACAACATTTTTTGTATTTTTTCCCACTCCCGCATGAACAGGGATCATTCCTTCCTACTTTTTTGCTTTCTCGCTTAATTGTTTTTGGTTTCGAATCCCCTTCTCCCCGGCTTAAAACGAGCTGAGAGGAAGGAGCTGCGTGGATAACGTCAGGTTCGGGAGCAATGCGCATCCGAAAAAGCCGCGAGATGGTTTCTTCCTTGATCCTTTGGATCAGTTCTTGGAACATTTCAAACCCTTCCCTCTGATATTCATTGAGAGGGTTTTTCTGTCCATAACCTCGAAGTCCGATTCCTTCCTTAAGGTGATCGAGATTGAGAAGATGTTCTTTCCAAAGGGTATCAATCGCGTGAAGCGAACAGATTGATTCAAGGTACCGAAGACCAGGTTCTCCGAACTCTCTTTCCTTCTGTTGATAAGTCTGTTGAGTTTGATTAATGACCAAATCCAGAAGCTTTTCTTGACTCAACTCTTCTATCTGCTGCCGGGTGAGAGAAAATCGAAACGCAAACAGTCTAAAAATTTCTTCCTGGAGTCCCCGGAGATCCCATTCTGAGGGCGGAAGATCAGGATGAACATACTTATTGCCAAGGTCGTCGCAAAATTCCTCGATCATCTCCATAATATCTTCGCGGAGGTTTTCACCTCGAAGAACGCGATTGCGCTGCTCATAGATAACTTCTCGTTGTTTATTCATCACATCATCATAATCCAGAAGATGCTTCCGAATATCAAAATTATGCGCCTCTACTCTTCCCTGGGCATTTTCAATCGCCCGCGTGATAAGAGGATGTTCGATGGGTTGCCCGTCTTCCATACCCATTTTCTCCATAATGGTAGCAATCCGCTCAGAACCAAAAATTCTCAGCAAGTCATCTTCCAAGGAAAGATAAAAACGGGAAGCACCCGGATCCCCCTGCCGACCAGTTCGGCCACGAAGCTGACGATCGATCCGTCGGGCCTCATGACGCTCAGTTCCAACGATGTGAAGGCCACCAGCCTCAGCCACACCCGGACCAAGCTTAATATCGGTCCCTCGCCCGGCCATATTGGTGGCAATGGTTACTGCTCCGGGTTGACCAGCATGGGCGACAATCTCCGCCTCTTCCTTGTGCCGTTTGGCATTAAGCACTGAGTGTTTTATCTTCTTACCCAGCATTCGGCTTAACGTCTCCGAAACTTCGACTGACGTTGTCCCCACCAGAACCGGCCGATTTTGGGTTTGCATCTCCACAATTTCATCTATTACCGCCCGGTACTTCTCCCCCCTGGTCTTATAAATCATATCCGGATAATCAGTCCGCCGGACAGGTTCATTGGTGGGAATAACTAAAACATCAAGCTTATATATCTTCAGAAATTCTGGCGCTTCGGTCTCCGCGGTTCCTGTCATTCCCGCCAATTTTTCATACATCCGGAAGTAATTTTGGAGGGTGATGGTAGCAAAGGTCTGTGTTTCTCCTTCAATCGTCACCTCTTCTTTAGCTTCTAACGCCTGATGCAAACCTTCGCTGTACCTTCTTCCGGGTAAAAGTCGACCGGTAAATTCATCCACAATGAGCACCTTGCCGTCGGAGACAACATAGCCTACATCTTTCTCAAATAGAGAGTACGCACGAAGCAGTTGGCTGTACATTCTGGATTTTTTCTCCCTTGTCTGAAAACTCCTTTTCTAATGCTGTGCGACGTTTATTTTTTTCGGCTTCGTCAAGATCAGACTCCTCCTCGAATTGACTTAAGTCCGGAAGCACAAACATTTCAGGATCATTGGGAGCAAGAAAATGTCTTCCTTTGTCGGTTAAATCAACCACATTATTCTTCTCTTCGATCGCGAAATAAAGCTCTTCATCCAGTTCGGGAAGCTTCTTATCTCGGATAAAATCCATCTCCACATTTTCGACCAGCTTTTTATATTTGCCCTCTTTAAGGATTTTAAGAAATCGTTTATTTTTGGGCGAACCACGCTTGGCCTGGAGGAGTTTAATCCCCCCATCATACTCCTTTTCCTTCGTTCAGAAGATCTTCTGCTTCTTTAATTAACTTATTAACCAGCGTGGTTTGGGCATTGACCAAACGCTGCACCAAAGGCTTCATTTCCGCATAACGGTTGGAAGAGTGCTCCACCGAACCGGAGATAATGAGCGGGGTCCGGGCCTCATCAACGAGGATACTATCCACCTCATCCACAATCGCATAATAGTGTTTCCTCTGAACCTGGTCTTCAAGGCTATGCGCCATGTTATCTCTGAGATAATCAAAACCGAACTCGGTGTTGGTACCATACGTGATATCGGCCTGATAGGCCTTCCTTCGGCTTGTTGTTTCCAGATCATGATAGATAACATCCACGTTGATTCCCAGATATTCGTAGATCTTCCCCATCCAATCCCGGTCACGTTTGGCTAAGTAATCATTAACCGTTATAATATGAACACCTCGCCCGGTGAGTGCATTAAGGTAGGCCGGAAGCGTTGAAACCAACGTTTTCCCTTCTCCGGTTGCCATCTCGGTAATTTTTCCTTGATGGAGCACCACACCACCGAGTAATTGAACATCATAGTGTCGCTCTCCTAATACCCTCCGGGCGGTCTCCCGTACCACGGCATACGCCTCAACAAGCAAATCATCAAGGGATTCTCCGCGGCCATACCGTTCCTTAAACTCCGCAGTTTTAGCCTTCAACTGGGATTCGCTTAATTTTTTGATTTCCGGTTCTAACGCATTAATCCGGTCAAGAAGAGGCCGGATTTTTTTCAATTCCCGTTCATTCCGGCTTCCGAATATTTTTTGTCCTAACAATTTAATCAATTCTTTCGAAGTCCTTTATCAAGATTTTTTTGACCGTCAGATATAAAGCTCAGACTCTTTATTCTTACCTTACCCTTTTTTAACAAAAAAAGGAAAAATGTGAATCGAAATTTACGATATAATGATAGAAAAAGTCAAGGCAGGTAAAATCTTAGGCAATATTTCCCCATTTTTGAAACTATATCACCCAAATATGGATAGACCAGCGAGGAAACCTTATTCTATTTTACTTATTCAAAAACTTTGTCTATAAAGATTTAAAGGTTCTGTCTATAAAAAGAAAGATTTTTTAATTTCTACTGTCTTAAAAAAGCCTCCATGAAACTCAACTGGGCAGAGCGATGGGTCGTTAATAATCCCATCCGGGTATATCAGCAACGATTAGAGCTTTTTTTTCTTAAAAAGAAAATTAAGCTCAACCACCGGGCTTCAATTTTGGAGATCGGATGCGGGAGAGGTGCGGGCGCTGTTCTTATTCTTAATGAGTTTAAGCCGTCTCTGCTTCACGCGTTTGACGTAGATAGTGCCATGATTTACAAAGCGAAAAAACATCTTTCCTTTGAACAAAAAAAGAGAATCCTTCTCTCAATAGCGGATGTCGTACAAATACCGTATAAAAATCAGCTCTTCGATGCGGTTTTTATTTTTGGGGTTTTGCACCATATTCCTCACTGGCGGGGAGCTTTAACTGAAATTTCAAGGGTTTTAAAACCAGGCGGCGTGTTCGTCTTTGAAGAATTATATCCTTCGCTTTATCAAAACTTTATTACAAAACATATTCTCCTTCACCCCAAAGAAAATCGTTTTCACAGTGACGATCTTAAGAGTGCTTTGTACGAGAAGGGACTTCCCCTTAAAACTGCCTGGGAAATAAAAAGTCTGGGGATTGTGGGAATCTCAGAAAAAAAGAATCATTAATACCAAGTTGCATTCAAAAGCAGATCGAGGCGGCGACGAGGAATCGACGCAGGCGTACATTTTAGTACGTCGAGGAAGTATGACGAGGAGACAACAAAGATATGCAAATGAAGGCGACTTGGTATAAAATCACTCTTTTTCCACGGGGAACGTTAGCGTGGCTCCATACCAGCCGATAATCGTTACCACAGGAATGACACTAAACATAAGGAGCAGATACAAAATGCTCTCCCCGTGAAGACTGCGTAAAATAGTGGGGTCTAAAACACGCCAGGAAAGAACCATCATCTGGATAAGGAGCAAACTGAAGCTCAGCCAAATCTTAATCGTCACCGCTTTCATCGTCTTGCCCAAATAATTAAGCCACCAGGTAAACCAGCCGGTAAGCATCGCAAGGGGAGTAAACAGGAACCCCCCTCCTAAACAATATACCGCTGTTACTTCCAAAGACTCTATCCGGGTAAGAAGATAAAGAAGCGTAAAGACAGGCGCAGAAAACATAAACGCAATCGGGAAGTGGACTACCATGGGGTGAGGATGACGTCTGAGCATAGGAAACCGGTTAAGTATCTTGGATAACACCTCAGGAATCTTCCGCTCAGTACTCGGTGCTTTTTTCAAAACCCCCACCTGAGGAAACTTCTGCAGAACTTCCGGTGTATGGGGAGCAGCGTGAATATCGCTGGTAAGGTCCTTGCCGGCTTGATGTCGGTTCATGTGAAGACCGGTATTCCATAGTTTACTCATGCTCAGATCATAAACTTTTCCCTCGTAAGCCACAAGTACAGGCCTTCCATCCTTTCCCGTGCATTCCGAAAGCGTTTGTATGTCGATTTCTTTCATTGAAGATAACCTCCTCTATCTAAACTATCCAGCTTACCATGAGTACCAGGAGCATAACCGCCGGATAGTAGCTTGCCCGACTAAAAAGATTTGCCGCTTCTTGAGAAGCTTTGGTTTTATAAAGTCGGTACGCGGGCAAAAGCAGAAGATAAATTCCTACAACCAAAGCACCAATAGCATACACCGGGCTGAGAGTGGTGGGAATAAACCAATACAGGACAAGACTTAAAAGTACCGTAAGGACCAGTGAAAAAATAATGATTATCCGCGCGCCGTGCAATCCAAACTTAACCGGAACGGTCCGCGCCCGAACCTGAAGGTCTTCTTCCACATCAGCCCAATCACTGGCAACATTTTGTCCACCAATCTCCCATAAAAATAACCACAAAAAGAAAACCAACAAAAATGTTCCTGAGGGATGAGGATCAACCGCAAATAGTGCCGCAATCCCTCCGGATGTTTTTACCACTCCACTCACTACCACGCGCAGAAAAGTGATTCGTAAAAGCAAGCAGTAGAAGGCTTCCAAAAGGCAGCTTATAAAAAAAATAAGAGCGCAGATCGGATTAAGTATATACGCTCCGATAAAAGCAAGCAGTGCCCAGCCAAATACCCACCCGATTCCATCCCCAAGGCTGAGCAGTCCATGTGCTAAAGGATGCCGGATATACACACTGTCCAGACCCTTAGGCGCAGACCATTCGCCGCTTTTTCGAACCTTCTCCTGGTCAGACCGAAAATCCACAACATCATTAAGAGCATAAACCGCCGTATAGCCGGCGAAAGCAGTAATGGAACCGATAACCACAGTGAACAGGTCAGGTATTCTGCCCAGCCATAACAACGCCCCTAAACACGGCATGGCCAGATCCAAAATACCATGGTGGGTCCGGGAAAGAGCGAGAAAAAGTTTTAGACGAGAAAAACTTTGCGAATTATGTTGAAAAAAAATGGTTTCCACCATGTTAGGTGATAGTTGTTTGGATTATAGGTGTATTAGAGTCTTCCCTCAACGAGAAAACGCGGGTCCAGAATAATCTTTCAATTGAGAATGATAAATTATTATATCATTAAATTCTTCCGATTCAAATATATCAGGCACGGTCTTCACCTTAAAACGGGCCACGGGTATAAAAAGGTCCTCAGGAAATCGTTTTACCCGGGAATCCGCGAGGAGAATTAAACACTGCGGGAGAGGTTTAAGGTAGATAGGTCATTCCTCAACAGAACACGCGAAGAAGAAAAATTTTTCACTGAGAATGATAAATTATTATATCATTAAATTCTTCCGGTTCAAATATGTCAGGCACGGTCTTCACTTAAAAACGACGGCATAAAAAGTCCTCAAAATTTTTCGAGGAGAATTAAACACGAGAAGCCAAGGAACTAAGCCAGGATATATTTTTTCGATCATAACAAACATCCCCGGCGATGACCACATCAAAATCAAAGTCTTGATCGGAGAATACAATTTCGCTCCAACAGTTGTTATAGCAACCTGATTTAAATCAGCGTTTGCCTGAATAGCTTTCCGAGCCTCGGGATCAATGTCACAGGCAACGACAGTGCGGGCACCAGCTTTTGCCGCGGCGATTCCGGCAACCCCTGAGCCAGCGCCAAAATCAAGCACCTTCTTATCCTGCACCAACGCTCGGTTATCAAGAATAAAGCGGGCTAACGCCTGTCCACTGGCCCAGCAAAACGCCCAATAAGGCGGAGAAGCGATATTAGCATTGAATTCAAACCGGGAAACCGGCTCTTTCGGGTAATCTTCCTCCAAAAGAAACAGATTTATTTCCGGGCATAGGGGTAGATTACGAACCGCTATTTTCGTTTCTTTTAATACACTGTCGCTGGGAATTGTAAGCGTCGCATTTCTCATAAACCACAAAACCAATTCAAAAAAATTTTGGGCCTCCTGGAAAAATTTTTTTCGGCATAGAGATACTTACGACCGCTATTTTCGTTTCTTTTAATACACTTTCGCTGGGAATCGTAAGCGTCGCATTTCTCATAAACCACAAAACCACTCAAAAAAAATTTCCTGTTCTCCGGAAGGTTATACCATCATGAATATCTGAAAAGTCAATTATTTCAGAATGTTTTAGGAACCCCCACACAGGGAATCATTTCAACCATTGTCCTTTTTTCTCGCAAATTCTGCAAGAAACGAGAAAAATATCGGGAGATATCTTTTAAATGGTCTTTAGTTAGCGTATAATCTTTATATATAAAAAAGAATAAAAAGTTTAATGTCTAAAAACTGATGCTACTGCTCATCCATCCCCCAGTTATGAAACCGTGTGAACCTCCCGCAGGAATCGCGAAGATCGATGGAGTGCTGAATCACTTTGGTGTTAGGGTTAAGCTGCTCGACGCGAATATCGAAGGCTTGATTCACCTGCTTAAAACTCCTGTGGAACCAAAGGACACCTGGACAAAACGCGCCTCCCGTAATTTATCAACTAATCTTGCGTCTGTAAAATCCTTTCCTGTTTATCAAAACCTTGACCGTTATAAACGAGCGGTTAATGATTTAAACCACCTTTTGGGGGTTGTGACTCATGAAACAGGTGCGCGCCTTAGCCTAACCAACTACCAGGATCAAAAAATTTCTCCGGTAAAGAGTAATGAGTTAATCAAGGCGGCCGAACAACCGGAAAAAAATCCCTTTTTCCCTTATTTCAAAGCCAGGCTTTTAGAAATTGTGGAACATGACCAACCATCTGTGGTTGGATTTTCCTTAAATTATTTAAGCCAGGCCATATGCACCTTTGCCATGGTTGGCTTGCTGAGACGAGAATTTCCTGAACTAAAATTGATTCTTGGCGGAGGACTGGTAACCTCGTGGGTAAAAAGGCCAGGTTGGAAAGACCCCTTTAACGGCTTGATCGACCATCTTATACCTGGGCCGGGAGAATACCCATTGCTTTCCCTCATAGGGATTACGGGCAATAATAACTCCTTTTGCTTACCTGATTATGCGAGTTTACCCTTAAAAGAATATCTTTCCCCGGGATTGATCCTTCCCTACAGCGCTTCAAGCGGCTGTTACTGGAACAAATGTTCATTCTGCCCTGAAAGAGCGGAAGGCAATCCTTATGTTCCTGTTCCGGTTGACAAAGTATTATCTGACCTTCATACCTTGGTAAAACAGACAAAACCCGTTTTAATCCATTTTTTGGATAACGCGCTAAGCCCCGCGCTTCTGAACGCCCTTTCTTCACATCCCCTTCCCGTACCCTGGTATGGTTTTACCCGAATAACACCTCATCTTACTGATCTCGATTTTTGCAGAGCCTTAAAACAATCCGGGTGTGTGATGCTCAAGCTCGGGCTGGAATCCGGTGATCAGAAAGTGCTCGATTCCCTGCACAAGGGTATTAATCTCAAAGAGGCATCCCAGGCTTTAAAAACATTAAAAAAAGCCGGAATAGCTGCGTATGTGTATCTGATTTTTGGAACAATCGCAGAAAACTTGTCATCAGCAAAAAAAACACGTGATTTTGTCGTTAAGCATTGCGACTACATTGACTTTTTAAACCTTGCCATCTTCAACCTGCCGGTTTATGGGCCTGAGGTCGAAAAGGTAGCGGCAAAAAAATTTTATGAAGGTGATCTTTCCCTTTATACTGATTTTTCCCACCCCCAGGGCTGGAACCGGATACAGGTGCGCGAATTTTTAGACAAAGAATTCACCCGTCATCCCGCGATTGCTTCGATCGTTCGAAAAGAGCCGCCTTTTTTTACTTCCAATCACGCTCCTTTTTTTGTTATAAAAAGTCAGCGCCCCATGGACTCAACTTTTCCTTTGCCCTACAAAGGTTAAAATAATTTTCTATGAAAGCATTTCGGACTCTCTTACCATACGTTAAGAAAAATATTTGGTTCCTCATTGGCGGGCTTACCTCTCTTTTAATCGTTGATGTCCTCCAGCTTTTTATTCCCCGCATTATCAAGTGGGTCGTCGATGACCTCACCCAGGGCAAAGCGAATAGCGAAATTTTGCTGAGTTATGGACTTAAAATCATCGGGCTTGCGGTTCTCATGATCATCTTCCGCTTTTTCTGGCGATACTTCATCTTAGGCACTGCCTATCGAATGGAAAAAATTCTGCGCCTTCGCCTTTTTTCTCACCTCCAAACCCTTCCCTTAAAATTTTTAAACCAATTCTCTACCGGCGATATTATGGCCCATGCCACCAATGACCTCAATGCTATAAGAATGGCGCTGGGAATGGCATTGGTCGCTTTGGTTGATGGGGTCCTTTTGAGTTTAATGGCCATCGGTTTTATGGTGCATATTAACCTTAACCTTACCTTATATGCGCTTATCCCCGGACCGTTTTTGGTTATTCTCACGAATCGGGTTGGCAAACGAGTTCATGACCGTTTTTTAAAAGTCCAGGAAAGCTTTTCTTTCCTCACCGAAAAAGTGCGAGAAAGTTTTGCCGGCATCAGGATTATTAAAGCATACGTCCAAGAGGAAGATCGCTTAAAAAAGTTCAGCGCCGTCAGCAGTGAATTCGTCCAAAACAATATAGACCTGATCCGCATCTGGAGTTTCTTTTTCCCCCTCGTGCTGGGATTAATCAACCTCAGCCTCGCGATAGTACTTATTCTCGGAGGAAAGAAAACTATCCTGCTCACTATCACCCCCGGTGATTTTGTGGCCTTCATGAGTTACCTCGGAATCTTGACGTGGCCGTTGATTGCCCTTGGGTGGGTCATCAATCTCCTTGAGCAGGGAGCTGCCTCGATGAAACGGGTAAACACCCTTCTGGAAACCGCAGGCGGAACCTTCCTGCTTTCCACCTCCCGCGGACATAAACCGCCTGGCCGGAAAAATTGAATTTAAAAACCTGTCTTTCTCGTATAATGGCGGTCCGTTGGTTTTAAAAAATATTAACCTCACCATTAATCCTGGTGAACGCGTTGCTCTTGTCGGTCGTATCGGCTCCGGAAAAACCACGCTTCTCAATCTTCTTTTACGGCTTTATGAGGTAAAGGAAGGAGGAATTTTTTTGGATGACGATTGATAGCAAAACTATTCCGCTCGAAAAACTACGAGTTAATATTGGTTATGTGCCACAGGATACCTTTCTTTTTTCTGACACGATCAAAGAAAACATCACCTATGGATCCCCGCAAGGTTCAACCGAAACGATGGTTGCCGTCTCCAAAGCCGCTGAAATCTATGATGAGGTCATGTCTTTTTCTCATCAGTTTGAAACCGTGGTGGGAGAAAAAGGGGTGATCCTTTCCGGTGGGCAAAAACAGCGCATTGCTATTGCGCGGGCGCTCTTGATGGACGCTCCTATTCTTATTTTTGACAATGCTCTTTCTTCCGTTGACACTGAAACCGAAGAAAGGATCATGACCAATTTAAAACCTTTAATCTCCCAAAGAACCACCCTCATTGTTACCCATCGCGTATCATCAATCAAAGATGCCGACTGTATTTACGTCTTGGATGAAGGGTCCATTAAAGAACAAGGCGATCACGATGACCTCATGGCCCGGGGTGGAATTTATGCGGAAACTGTTCCGCCGGCAATTAATCGAAAGAGAGCTTGAAACCACACAGGAACCAGCGAATCATGAACCCCAAATTTGACAATTTCGAAAAAGATCAGTTTATCGAGACCATCGATGTCCGGCTCCTGGTGCGTTTAGCGCGCTACCTGAAGCCCTTTATGAAAACGCTTGGTCATTGTTGGAATACTGGTCGGTATCATCACCGGGGTCGAGCTTTTACTGCCCTACTTAACCAAGGTAGCCATTGACAACTATATTCTCAAGAGCGCCCGCAAGGTAGTACTCCCTCCCCAGGAACCACTGGCACAAACAATGATAACCAGCTACCAACCCTTTCTTATTCCCACCCGGGATCGTGAAGTCTTTTTTGTGAAGGGAAAAGATCTTGACCGCATTGACCAAAGCTATATCGCGCTTCTTAAACAAAAGGGTTTCCTGGAAGAGACCCGGTATTATCCGGCTGATTTAACCTTCGCCGAGGAACAAAAGCTCCTGCAACCCGGATTTTCAACCAGCACGCGCGAGGTGTTTATCCCGTACGATCATCTCCAAACCATTCCCAAAGATCAGCTCGTGCAGCTCCGAAAACCGGATATTGCCGGGGTGATGTGGATTGGGATTATTTTTATTTTTTTACTCCTCATTGACTTTGGTTGTTCGTATTTCCAAGTCTACTTTTTGGAATATATCGGACAGCAAGTAATGCACAACCTCCGTATCGAGCTTATGGCACACCTTCAAGGCCTTTCGCTCCATTTCTTTGAGCACACACCCGTGGGAAGGCTTGTTACCCGAGTCACCAACGATATCCTCAACCTCGAAGACTTGTTTTCCTCCATTCTCATCGATTTTTTAAAAGATGTCGTCCTGCTTTTTGGGATTATGGTAGTCATGCTCCTTATGAACTGGAAATTAGCGCTTATCTGCTTTTCTTTGTTGCCCCTGGTTTTTGGCATAACAATTTTCTTCAGCATAAAGGCCCGCACTGCTTTTCGGGAAGTAAGGAAATTAGTGGCGCAGATAAATTCTTACATTCAGGAAAACTTTTCCGGGATTTTGGTGGTAAAAATTTTCAATCGCCACAAAGAAAATGTGCGGCGCTTTGAGCACATCAATTGCGCTCAGTATTTTGCCAACATCAAGCAAATTGTTGTTTTGGCAATCTTTATGCCGGGAGTCGAACTTTTAAGCGCTTTAACCATCGCCCTGCTTATCTGGAAAGGAGGCGGGCAAGCGCTTTCACAAGCAGTAAGCCTCGGCGTTTTGGTTGCGTTTCTCTCCTACATTCAAAAGATGTTTCAACCGATCCGGTTCCTCGCGGAAAAATATAACGTCCTTCAGTCCGCGTTAGCCTCGGCAGAAAGGATTTTTACCCTCTTAGACGAAAAAGATGTCGTGCCGGATCCTATCCATCACCAAACAATATCTTCGGTGCAGGGGGAAATAGAATTTAAAAATGTATCATTTGCCTATAAGAAAAACGAACCGGTTCTCAAAGACATTTCTTTTCAAATAAGGGAGGGTGAGACCGTGGCGGTTGTTGGCCACACCGGAGCTGGAAAATCAACGCTGATTAACTTATTAGCCCGCTTCTACGACATCCAGGAAGGAGAAATCCTTCTGGATGGAATAAATATTCAGTCACTAAAAAAAGATTTTCTCCGCTCAAACATCGGACTGGTAATGCAAGACCCTTTTGTTTTTGCGGAAAGCATTAAGTATAATATTCGCCTGGGGAATACTGCGATTTCCGACCAGGAGGTAGAACGAATTTCCCATGTCGGTCATGCTGACCGAATTGTTAAAAAACTTAATAACAAATTTGATGAAGTGATGACCGAGGAAGGAACAAACCTCTCAACCGGCGAGCGCCAGCTTCTCACCTTTGCCCGCGCTCTGGCCTTTAATCCCAAAATTCTGGTGCTCGATGAAGCGACATCGAATATCGATCCTGAGACCGAACGCCTGATTCAGGACGCATTGGTACATTTAACCAAGCAACGGACTTCCCTCATCATTGCCCACCGTCTCTCAACCATCGAGCGGGCAGATAGAATCCTGGTGCTCCACAAAGGCAGGATACGAGAAGAAGGGACCCATGAAGAGCTGATCGCCAAAAAGGGAATCTACTATCGCCTGTATCAATTACAGTATCATTAATCCTTTTTATCCAACCCTTCGATTTTTTAGTTTTTTCTTGACTTTTTCGCCGCCGAGTAGTAGCTTCGTTAAGCCAAAAAACACAACCCCTCTGACTCCCCTTTGATAAAGGGGAGGATAATTTTTATCCCTTTTTAAAGAGGTGGATTTTTTTCGTACTTTAAGCTCTTTGCCCCCTGCTCCATGCTCCTTAGGGGGACTGAGGGGGTTTCTAAAGGTAGGCATAACGGACTCCGAGAGCCTTTCTTTAATAAAAAAGGAGTGCCTGATGGGAGGAGCTTCCATGTTTGATGAGAATATAACATAAGGCCGCATTGCCAAGTTACAGGCGATAGGTCTTTTTTGTTTTGGGACCGATCATCACTGACAGGCCTTAAAAAGTCTTATGCAGTCTGGATAAGACGTTTTAATCAAGGCTCATCGTGGAAGAGTGTGAGTAAAAAACAGGAGTTAATGAAGCATAAGTTGGAACCTCCCCCTCGCCCCCTCTTTTCGAAAGAGGGGGTAAATAAGTTCTCCCCATTGGTGCAAAATGCGGTATGGGGGAGTTCAAATGAACCCACTCAATTACACAAAAGCTTAAAACTAATAATTACTTATAGATGGTAATTGCAATAAAAAGGCATTGGATAAAATCTATTATTGTCTTATACTGACAGCAATCATCTGCCTTTGTTTTTTTTATACAAACTGTATAATCATTGTTGGCCATCAATATAGTTGACAAAACCATATCGATCATGATATCGTAATACAAAATATATCGATGGAGGTATTGGCATGCAATCAGTTACCGTATCACCAAAATATCAAGTCGTTATACCAAAAACAATTAGGGAGGCATTGAATCTTCGTCCGGGACAAAAAATGCAGGTTATAGAATATGCTGGACGTATCGAGCTTATACCGGAACGCGATATCAAAGAACTCCGTGGATTCCTCAAGGGTATCAATACGGAATTCAAACGAGAGAAAGATAGAGTATGAATATCGTAGATTCTTCCGGTTGGCTCGCATACTTCGCAGATGAGCCTAATGCCAAGCATTTCCTGACCCCATTGAATGATTCTACTCTACTTGTTGTCCCAACGGTAACGATATACGAGGTCTTCAAGGTAATTCTTCGAGAATCCTGCGAAAATGACGCACTGCAAGCAGTTATTGCTATGCAAAAGGGAACGGTTGTGGATCTAAACGCATCATTAGCGATCGCCGCTTCAAGGCTAAGTTTGGAACATAATCTTCCAATGGCGGACAGTATTATTCTCGCAACGGCTCGGGAATTCAATGCCATCCTCTGGACTCAGGATTCAGATTTTAAAAATATAAGCAATGTGAAGTATTTCCCCAAGAAATAAGAAATGGCCAACCAGGCAACTCACCAAGGAAGAAGCTGACTCTTTGAGATTCCAAACTGGAATGTCAAAAACATAGTGCGGGAAGAATAATGCAGCTCTGACCATAACCCCTCCCGTTAAAAAACCAACGGCTTTGCTTGACTTTTTCTGAAATTTATTTAATAAATCAGGGAAAAACCCAAACGGGGAGTATAAGGTTAAAAAGATGGTTTCGAGGGATCAATTTTTATTAAGACACGAGAAATAAATAAGGCCGAATCGCCAGATATAAAGGTGATGGGTCTTTTTTGTTTTAAAATCCCCTCTGACTCCCCTTTAAAAAAGGGGAGAAATCTTTTCTTCATCCCCCTTTTCTAAAGGGGGATTGAGGAGGATTTTATTGGTGTTTTATACTAATCGGATGCCGAATTTGGGTTCTTATAGGGATTAACATAAACAACGTTAGGTAATATTTGACAATAAAAAAACTGCGTCCGCATCATATTTTTTGCAAGACATTTCTAACCATTATCTCACGGAACGTGGTGAAGAATTCAAACGGGTCTCTTCGTCCATCAAAGAACTGATAGAATCAAACAGCGATGCCATGATAGAAATCATCCAGGGAGTTGATGAACTGTGCCGGTCGTGCCCTGATTGTCGCGAGGATCGTTGCGAAAGCCCGCATGGAAATGAAGATAAAGTTAGAAAATGGGACGCAATAATCCTAAAGGGGCTGGGGATTTCCTACGGGGAAAAACGAACCATTTACAACAGACTTTGGACGAGATAAAGATGAGCAGGGTATTTCTGTTATTGTCCCGAAAGAAGGGGCAAAATCACTGATCATAAGGTTACGTGAAAATCTGCAGCCAGGATTAATTGCTTTTAAGTGTAGGATCTCTGGTTCGAAAAGGATCTACTACTGATGAAATCGCCAATCACGAAAATAATACAAAAAATTCCGCCACGCATGTTGGGGGATTTGATAATAATGGGAAGTGGGGTTGTTCTTGCACTACTTATTCGCTACAGCCTTCGAGGTTTTGAGTCGGGTGATTACATTTATTCAACACAATCGTGGTATGCTACAATCAAAGATCAAGGGTTTAGGGCCTTTAGTTCTAATTTCTCAAACTATACCCCACTCTATCTCTATTGCCTCTATGTCGTTTCAGTTGTGCTTCCCCCAATTCACAGCGTATTTGCTATTAAACTACCTTCTATATTGGCCGATGTTATCTGTGCCTGGTATGTATATCGAATAGTAAGACTTAAGTATCAGGGGGATAGTCCTTTGCCATTTTTCTCTTTCATGACTGTTCTTTTTGCACCGACAGTTGTATTGAATAGCGCATTTTGGGGACAGGCTGACAGCCTGTATACAGCCGCGTTGATGGCGTGTCTATATTATCTTTTGATCAAGCGGGAAACATACTCTATGTTGGCATTTGGGATAGCTTTTGCGTTAAAGTTACAGGCAATCTTTCTCATCCCTCTTTTGGCTGGACTTATATTGAAACGGGTGTTATCCTGGAAGCAGACAGGGTTTATACCAATGGTATATATAATCACCATGATCCCCGCCTGGCTGGCGGGAAGATCGTTGTACAAGCTAATAACGATTTACGTAGCTCAGGTTAATACCTTTGATGCTTTAACATTGAACGCACCCAATCTGTATACTTGGATACCGCCAAACATGTATAAGTTTTTTTACCCAGCAGGATTGATTGGTGCAATAGGCATTTGCTTTCTCTTTGTAGTAGGTGTGTATAAAAGCCGTACTAAGCTAACCTCATCTATAATCACACAGTTGGCCTTGGCTTCAGTGATGATCATGCCGTATTTTTTACCCAAAATGCACGAGCGCTATTTTTATATTGGTGATGTATTGTCAATTGTTTATGGTTTTTATTATCCGAAGTATTTTTTTGTGCCTATCCTCATCGGCCTGGCTTCTTTCTTCGCGTATCAACCCTTTCTATTTGGCAGGGAAATAATACCCTTATCCTTTCTGGCGTTAGTGCTGCTTTCAGTGATAGTTATGATCGTGCGCCATACAATTATGATCCTTTATTCGGAAGGTGAATGACAACGAATGGCTTAAGGCTAAGGCTCAACATGACAGAACAGTGGAGATCGTGGGGCGTATGGCGGCTGACGAGTGGCATTCTAATAGCGTCATCAAAATGATTTTACTTATGATTACTGTTTTCATGTCTCTAAAGACTTACGATAAAACACTTAGCTTGAGGGATCCAAGTTCTTGTGTGCATTCGCGACCCGTCCCAACCCGTCGCTGCAGCGGATTGAGCGGGATTCTCCTGCTCAAGGGAGATTCCCGTGGGGAAAGGTGAGGCCTGGTCTATCAAGGTGATCTCATCCCACCGCTCAACCCCTGAACTCCTTTTTTAAGCCCTTGAGACGAAATGACTAAGAAGGCATATGGCGGGCACTCACAGAAGATATTCTGTTGCGATTTCCGGCTGGGAAAAATTTAGGGCGTTGTCTAAAATTAGCACTTTTTCACACGTGTCCATTGGTGTTTTTAGTTCAAGTATCACTAAAAACAATAGATAATAATTCTCGATTCCGGGTCAAGCCCGGAATGACACCTTAAAACCATGAATTTTTTTTCGGGTCGAGATAATCGGTAATAGAGTAGTCACAAAATACCTTGGAGGATGAGGCATGAAAAACATTAACGCGTGTA
>CAVTQE010000040.1:0-50105 GCA_963736755.1 uncultured delta proteobacterium
GATTTTCTCGCGCGCGTTGCTTCAGCCTGGGAACAGACCGCGGTTACCGCTGAAAAATTTGAGGCTCGAGTTGTCTTGTGCCGCGTCGGCATTGTCCTGGGCCGACACGGAGGAGCGCTTGCTCGGTTGACTCCGCTTTTTAAATGCTACCTGGGTGCTTCGCTCGGCAAGGGAAAACAATGGTTTTCCTGGATTCATGAACAGGACCTGACAAACATTTTTCTTTTCTTATTAGAGCATCCTGAGATGAAAGGGCCGGTAAATTTTACTGCCCCACATCCGGTCCGCAACCGCGAGTTAACTCAAACACTCAGTGCGGTATTGCATAAACCTGCCCTTCCCTTTCCTGTTCCCGAGTTTCTTCTGCGATTAACTCACGGTGAGTCCGCTGACATATTTCTTAAAGGACAAAGAGTATTACCTCAGAAACTTTTAGATACAGGATATGTTTTTAGATTTCCAACATTAGCGGCGGCCTTACACGACCTCGTGAGGTAACATTAAAACGTTTTTTATCCCAACCACACCAGGGGAAAGGAGTTGATATGAAGGCATTTGAAATCCCTTCCTTAAGCCAGGAAGAATGTGAAAAGATAGTTGCCGCGGAGCATCTTTGCCGCATTGCCTTTCATGGCGAAAAATATCCCTACTTAGCGCCTTTTATTTACGTCTGGCAAAACAACCACCTCTGCTTTCTTTCCGCCAACTACGGAGCTAAAATAAAATATTTTCGAGATAACCCCCTGGTGGTTGTGGAAATAGAACAAACCGTCCCTGATCTTTCCCTCTGTCGCTTTGTGACACTTTTTGGTCGATTACAAGAGATTCAGGCCTACGAGGAGAAAAAAACCATTCGGAGAACATTTGTTTCCCTCATTCAAGCAAAAAACCTTTCCAAAAATATTATTGCCGCATTGGGCCATTCCCCGGAAGAAAATCTGGATGCCCTCGAAGCCGAAGGTCGTAGCTTGGTTTGGAAACTCATCGAGGTTGATCGCATCAGCGGATTACGCGTTGGTGGGGAGACAAAGTAAAAAATTTTTATTATCACGAACTTATTTAAAGGAGGATAACGCATGAATGAATTCATGACAATAGTATTTTTGGGGCAAGTTGGCGCGACCATGGCCATGCTGGGAATCGTCTGGTTTGCGCAGGTAGTGCATTATCCCCTTTTTGCTAAAGTCGATCCCGGAAGTTTCGTGCCATACCAGAATTTTAATCTGCGCCGGACAGTCTTAATCGTTATTCCCTTGCAGATGATCGAATTGGGTACCGCCTTGCTGCTGGTGTGGAAAACTCCTGCCGGACTGCTTCCCCTGCAGGTTTGGTCAAATCTCGTTCTTATTGTCATTATCTGGTGTTCCACTGCTTTTCTGCAAGTTCCCCAACATCAGCGTCTCACCCGGGGATTCGATGCCAAAGGAATTAATTTTCTTATTTCAACAAACTGGATCCGCACTATCGGCTGGAGTTTACGATGCGTGATTGTGTTATGGATGATTCAAAGTTTGATTTACCCACTCACCCTTACACCAGTAACAATGAGCCATGGATCAACGCCGTGTTCGAATTTTGAAACCAGGGAAAGAAAAAAAGGGCATTGTTGCTTACTGGATGAGCCGGGACCAACGGGTAGATGATAATTGGGCGCTGGTGTTCGCCCAAGAAATGAGCTTGGCATCCCGTGTCCCGCTGGTCGTTATCTTTTGTCTCGTCCCCCGCTTTCTTGAAGCAACCGCACGACAGTATCTTTTCATGCTCAAAGGCCTCCAGGAAGTTGAAAAGAATTTAGCGACACGCAACGTTCCGTTTTTTCTTCTCACCGGGTCTCCGGAAAAAGAAATTCCCGCTTTTGTAAAAGACCATGATGTGTCTTACCTGGTCACGGATTTTGATCCCCTCCGGATTAAACAAGCGTGGAAAAAGAAAGTGGGTAAAAAAATAAGTATCCCTTTTAGTGAAGTCGATGCGCACAACATTGTTCCCTGTTGGATCGCTTCGCAAAAACAAGAATATGGCGCGTACACTTTAAGACCAAAGATTCATCGTTTGCTGTCGGAATTTTTAACCCCCTTTTCCAAACTTCAAAAACATCCCTATCCCTTAAAAAATGCCAGACAGTCAACCCACTGGAAACAGATTTTTGAAACCATTACAGTTGACAAAATGGTTCCCGAAGCCCATTGGCTCAAACCGGGTGAATCAGCCGCAAAAAAAGTTCTTTTGGATTTTTTGCGCTCTAAACTTGCCAATTATGTTCCAGCTGAGAAATGATCCTACCCAGGACGGGCAATCCCATTTATCCCCATATCTCCACTTTGGACAGCTCTCAGCGCAACGAATCGCGCTCGACGTTATGCGCAGTAATGCTCCCCCCGCTGCAGAAGAGGCCTTTTTGGAAGAGCTGATTGTCCGAAGAGAACTCTCTGATAATTTTTGCTTTTATAATGCTTCGTATGACTCTTTAAAAGGGTTTCCCCGCTGGGCGCAAGCCACCCTCCATGATCACCGAAAAGATCCCCGCGCTTATTCTTACCCTTTAAAAGACCTGGAAAACGCCCAGAACCCACGATGATCTCTGGAATGCCGCGCAAAAAGAAATGACCGTAAAAGGCAAAATGCATGGCTATCTCCGAATGTATTGGGCGAAAAAAATTCTGGAGTGGACAAAGACGCCCGAGCAAGCGCTCAGGTTCGCAATCTATCTGAATGATAAATACGAGCTTGATGGCCGGGATCCCAATGGCTACACGGGGATTGCCTGGAGCATTGGGGGTGTCCATGACCGCCCCTGGAAAGAAAGAGAAATTTTTGGTAAAATCCGCTACATGAGCTATCGCGGCATGAAAGCCAAATTTAACGTTAGCGGATATATTAAAAAGGTGATGGACACTAAATAGGGTTTACGTAAATTATCAGTTACAATAGTCCTTATTCCATGAGGTGATGGCATGAAAAAGTTTTTTATTCTTATCCTCGGTTAATTTTCTGTTGTTTTTCGCTGTCCTTTTTTCGGCCTACAGTTTTGACGTCAACACCCCCGCTCCCTTTTTTCGCGTCAAAACCGCCGATGACCAGGAAATAACCCGTGATATGTTAAAAGGAAAAGTACTCTCTGTATTGTATGAGACAAAAGAGGTAGTTGAAAAAAATAGACCCTTAAAAAATGCGTTAAAAAATTATTATCAGACCATGCCCGAAGACATGAAGACCCGGTATGCGCGTGTACCGGTTGTCAAATGTTTTCCTGTATCCTGGCCGATCATTAAAATCTGGAAATACAAACTCAATGAAAATTCAAAGAAAGAAGGTATCACGCTTTACGGGGATTGGGACGGAAAAATGTTTGCGGATTATGAGATGAAGGATAACGAAAGCAATTTTGTTATTATCGATAGCAAAGGCTTTATTCGTTATCGTGCGGCGGGAAAAATAGAAGATGAAGAAATCAAAAAAATTACTGAGCTCCTCACAAATCTTCTTAAAGAAAACTAACGCAGTGGAGACAAGAAAGAATTACCTCACAAAATTCTCATTCTCAATCCCCCTTGCGTAATACTCTTTCTAACCGAATCCGGTTATACCTTTGAGTTATTATGCAGGGAACATTTACTATTACCGCATAGAGCATCATGCCCACACCAACCCAAAACGGATTCCATAAAAAGAAAAGCGGGGCGAATATCATCGTCACCCAATGCACACCTTCTGAGCGGCAGGTCTCCGCGACAAACATAGTAACATAATCTTTGTTTTTCCCTTTTAAGTGCTTTTTCCTGAACCCCTGCGCAAATAACGCTGCGCCTTCAGGCAAAAGACTTTTCCACTTTTTCACGAAAAAAATGTCCTGGTAAACTTTCCCCTCATTTTCCCCGTCTCTTCTCCGAAAAACCCACGATTGAGAATTGAAATACTCAAGGGGCATTTGGGTCATTATATAGGATACGCCCATATGGATGACGAACCAGGCGCCACAATCAAGAAAGACCGTCCACAGGACAGAGAAATACCACATCCTCATGATGGGCTCCTATGAGTTATCGGTATGGAGGGTCCGCCCTTTCCAGGTTACACGTTTTTTGAAAATTTTGAGAATTAAAGAGTAAGAAAAAAGCATAATAAAAAACAACAGGGGTACAGGGAAACAAAAGCGCCGTATAAAATTTGAAGTTTCCTATTCTGAAAAGCATCCAGTAAATCTGCACCGCATAAAAAATATATAAGAGACCAGCAAGGAACAGAACCGGGGATTCTCCGGATATCAAAGTCATTAAAACAATTCTTGTGTCGCCAGCGCCTCCCGCAACCCATAAGATTATCATAAGGAGCACGCTCACGGAAATCCCCTGCGCCCCTTCTGCAAAACCCTTACTCCACCCCTCCACAAGCTGCGCTATTCCTTGCGGATACATTCGAAAGGAAATCGTTCCCTTTCCTCCGTAACAACGAATGACAAAATCTTCCTGTCTTATACAGCTGGCCGATAGCAATATCTTCCAAAACAGTGTCCTTAACCTTTTCATGCCCGCCAAAGGTGAAATAATCATCTTTTCCAATCACAAAACATGGTCCAAAGATGCCCGATGGCTTCACTTTCTCACCCAGAATAGTAAAAGCATTCAGCCCCGCCATAACAATTATATTAAATATCGCAGAGAGTTGTTCATAGGCCTTTTCCATAGTGTGATAGGGCTGTAAAGAAACGATGCCCTTTTTCTCCGCGTAGGTACTAATGATTTTAAATAAACCATCTGGCAGCACTGACGTATCTGCGTCCAGAAAAACCAGGATTTCTCCTTGTGCCTCCTTCGCCCCGGTCCAGCACGCCCATGGCTTCCCATGCCAGCCCTCTGGCAATGCTTTAGCGTGAATTACTTTCGCCCCTCCTTTTTCGGCGACCTCTGCAGTAGTATCTTCGGAATTATCATCAACAACGATTATTTCATCGGGTTTTAAGGTTTGGTTGTGCAGGGAAGAAAGGAGGGAAGGAAGACTGCGTTCTTCATTTCGTGCCGGGATTATCACCGATATCGGAGGGTAAGCCCCCCGTGTGCCGATCCCACCTTTACAGGGTGGGATTCTGAATAAAAAGAGAAATCCGAGAAGCCAGAATAAAAAATAGATGATTAATTCTACTATTCCCACTTCTCGTTTACCTAAAATAGACCAAATTTTTCACTTGCTTAAAACCGTTTTCTTTTATAATATATTATAATTATTATTTTTCAATCATTTACCTTTATGTTTATTAAATAATATGAATTTCTCGTTTCGCTCGATCATAAAATAAGTTTAAAGTTAAAGGATTAGTGGCCCGAGGAGAACGTTCCCAGAGATAGAGTTTAACCAGGACCAGTCATCCGGTGATGCCATCACAACCAAATCCGATTAGCACGACTTCCATTGTGGATCGTCTAACCAGGGTTTTCCTATAAACAAGGTATCATGTATCGCCTGAAATAGAAAAAACTCCTTACTACTGCACGGGTGGCTTTTGCTCAGTGGAAGAAAAAAAGTATCTCCGAGCGCGTCTCGTATGTGTCCGCCCTCAGGAAAGTAATCGTAAAAAATTTAGATCCCATTGTTACCTGCATTTCTGAAAGTACCGGCAAAGTCGCAATGGAAGCTATTAATTCTGATATTCTACCGACCCTGGAATTAATAAAATATTACGAAAAACAGGCGCCCCGAATTTTAGCACCAAAAAAGAAAAAAACATCATTTCTATTTTACAATCATGATGCCTACGTTGAATATAAACCCTTGGGAGTGGTTTTAGTTATTGCGCCCTGGAATTGCCCGCTCCAGCTCGCTCTGGTGCCTTTAGTATCAGCATGGCTTGCGGGAAACGCGGTTATTCTCAAACCGTCAGAAATAACCCCCCAGGTAGGCGATGTGATTGGCTCCCTGTGTCACGAGGCGGGACTGCCCGATGCCCTGGTCCAGGTTGTGTTGGGTGGCAAGGACGTGGGAGAAGCGCTGATTCAGGCCGGACCCGATAAGATTTTTTTTACGGGAAGTCTGGGGGCAGGAAAAAACATCATGGCAGCAGCCGCGCAAGAATATCACCCCGGTCGTCCTGGAGCTTGGCGGCAAAGATCCGATGATCGTTTTTGAGGATGCGGATATTGACCGGGCGGCCGAAGCCGTAGTCTATGGCGCTTTTGCGCATGCCGGGCAGCTCTGTGTTTCCATTGAACGTCTTTACGTGCAGGAATCAATCTTCGATCGATTTGTTTCCCGGGTAGTGAACCGGATGGCTACCGTGCGCGTGGGAACGACAAGCGAAAGTGACGTCGGGCCGGTCATATCTTCTGCTCAGATCGAACGAATCGAAGACCAGATACAGGATGCCCGGACCAAAGGCGCGACCTTCCTCAACGATCCGATGCAGCAGGGATCCCTGCTCTACCCCGCTCGCGCTCACCAATGTGAATCACGGGATGAAGCTCCTATGCGAGGAGACCTTCGGACCGCTCTTACCGGTCATGCCGTTTAAAACGGAAGAAGAGGCTGTTGCCCTCGCCAATGACTCCCCCTACGGTCTTAACGCCAGTGTGTGGTCGCGGGATATAAAAAAGGCAAAACGGGTGGTCAGCCAGTTAGAAACGGGAAACGCGTATATCAATGATGTCATAAAAAATATCGGTAACCCCGATCTTCCTTTTGGCGGGGTGAAGCAAGAGTGGTTTCGGCAAGTATCACGGCCCGGAAGGGTTACGCACGTTTTCGATTGAGACTGCGGTTATGGTGAATAAAAACAAGATGAAACGGGAGATAAACTGGTTTCCCTATACTGCGGAATTAGCAAACACCGTGAGAGGATTGATCAACCGTTCTTTATGCCGATTTACCACTGCGAGAAAAGATAAGAATCTTTTTACGGATGCGTAAGTTTTATGAAAACTCTTCAGTGATCAAAACGAGGAGGATGCTTATGAACAGAGAAAAAAATCGCACGGTCAATTGTGATCGGAGCTGGGTTGGGGGGAGTATCAGCTGCTCTTTCATTGGCGTGCGAAGGTTTTAAGGTGGAGGTATACGAGAAAAACAGTCATATCGGAGGAAAACTAAATTGCCTCAAAAAAGAAGGCTTTTCCTTTGATCTGGGACCGTCCATTCTGACCTTGCCGCACTTATTTGCAAAGCTTTTTACCCGTGCGGGGAAAAAAATGGAGGATTATGTTGAACTGGTTGAGATCCCTTTGCAATGGCGTTGTTTTTTCGAAGACGGAAAAACCATCGATCTCTATTCCAACAAAGATGATCTCATCCACACATAATCCTCATCTTGCGCCTCAGGATGGAGAAGACTTTTCCCGGTTTATGGAGTATTCGAAAAAATTATATGACCTTACCGAGCGAGGATACTTTCAAAAAGGGTTAGACACCTTTTGGGATCTGGTAAAATTTTATGGGGTTTTTTCTTTACTCCGTTCCTTTGACGCTCTTTCCACCATGGATGAAGGTGTTTCCCGGTTTATTCACAATCCCCACTTGAAAGATACTCTCAATTTTTTTGTTAAGTATGTGGGCTCGTCCGCGTATGACGCTCCGGCTCTCCTCAATCTTCTCCCCTATGTTCAGCTCAAATATGGTCTCTGGTATGTAAAGGGCGGCATGTTTAAACTTGCCGAGGGGCTTACCCGCCTGCTTAAGGAATTAGGGGTCACACTCTATTTAGATACTGAGGTCGTAGAACTGGTAAATGTTGACCGTAAAATTACCGGTGTTCGCCTGCGGGATGGAAATATTAAAACCGGAGATATTTTTATCTCCAACATGGAAGTTATCCCCGCCTATGAAAACCTCCTGCATGAAGACAAGAAATTTCTCCGACGCTACGAAAAGTTTGAGCCAGCCTGCTCAGGCCTCGTTCTCCACTTAGGTGTCGATAAAGAATATCCTCAATTAGGACATCACAGTTTCTTTTTCTCAAACAATCCGAAAGAACATTTTAATTCAGTATTTCATAAAAAAATCTTGCCCGATGATCCAACGCTCTATGTGGTTGCTCCGTGCCGGACGGATAAATCCCAGGCACCACCGGGATGCGAGAATATTAAAATTTTGCCCCACATCCCGTATATTCAGGACAATCCTTTTACCCAAGAAGACTACCTCCGTCTCCGGGAAAAAGTTTTAGATAAAATGGAACGGATGGGGATTAAGGACCTGCGTAAGCATATTATCGTTGAAGATATGTGGACACCGGATGATATTCAAAAGCAATATTACTCTAACCGCGGAGCCATCTATGGAGTGGTGTCAGACAAAAAAAAGAATTTTGCTCTTAAGGCTCCCAAAGCGAGTAAAAAATACGAAAACCTCTTTTTTGTCGGAGGAAGTGTCAATCCCGGCGGGGGGATGCCGATGGTCGTCCTTTCGGGTCAACAGGTAAGAGACATGATTGTTAAAAAGTATGGTGCCCAATCATAAAAGATAAGAGGAGAACAAAAATGACAAAAAAACATATTGTCATTGTTGGTGCTGGCCCTGGGGGATTGACCAGTGCCATGATTCTTGCCCACCGGGGTTTTCAGGTTACGGTGTTTGAAAAAGCTGAAGAAGTGGGCGGACGCAATGCCGCGATAACAATGGATGGCTTCACCTTCGATACTGGCCCGACTTTCTTGATGATGAATTATATTTTAAAAGAAATGTTCGCGGAAACCGGCCGGAAGGTAGAGGATTATCTTGAGTTTGTGAAACTTGATCCCCTTTACCGTTTGCAATTTGATGATTGCGTCTTTTTTCCCTCTCAGGATAGAGAAAAAAATAAAGACCAGATTCGGAAGTTTTTTCCCGGTAACGAGGATGGATTAGACAAGTTCTTCCAGACCGAAGCCAATCGTTTTGAAAAACTTTTCCCCTGCCTGCAGAAAGATTACCAGAGTTTGACCACGTTTCTTGATCCGATTTTTATTAAAGCACTCCCTTATCTTTCCCTGGGAAAATCTTTATTTGAAAATCTGGGCACCTATTTCACTCACGATAAATTGAAGCTTTGCTTTACCTTCCAGGCAAAATACCTCGGCATGTCCCCCTGGAACTGCCCCGCCCTTTTTACCATGTTGCCCTATATTGAATATGCTTACGGCGTCTATCACGTTATCGGAGGCCTCAATAAGATATCTCAAGCCATGGCCAAAGTCGTTGAGGAAGAAGGGGGGCACATCGTGAAAAAAACGCCCGTGAAACGACTCATCATAGAAAGGAAGGAAGTACGCGGGGTTGAGCTCGAAAGCGGTGAAAAAGTACTGTGTGATGACGTAATCATCAACGCTGATTTTGCTTATGCCGCGACGCACCTTGTTGAGCCTGGTCTTTTAAAAAAATATTCCGCATCAAACCTTCAAAAAAAACAGTATTCCTGTTCCACCTTTATGATCTATCTCGGGGTAAACAAAAAGTTTGACTACCTGCCCCATCACAATATCCTCTTTTCTTCAGATTATCGAAAAAATGTAGATGAGATAACCGAAAAAAAGATACTTTCTCAAGACCCCTCAATCTATGTGCAAAACGCTTCCGTCAGCGATCCAACGTTAGCTCCGGCGGGAAAATCCGCTATCTATATTTTAGTTCCGGTGCCCAATAATAAAAGCGCGATCAACTGGGAAGCGATCAAAGATGATTTTAAAGCAAAGATCCTTAATATCGTTATAGATAAAGGCGGGTTTGACGGGTTAAAAGAACATATCGAAGTTGAGAAAGTTACCACCCCTGAGGATTGGGAAAATGCTTATAATGTTTACATCGGAGCAACCTTCAACCTTGCCCACACCTTTAGACAGCTTTTATATTTTCGGCCGCGCAATAAGTTCGAAGAACTTGAGCACTGCTATCTCGTGGGGGGCGGCACGCACCCGGGAAGCGGGCTTCCCACAATTTACGAATCCGCCCGGATTGCGAGTAATTTACTCAGCAAACACTACGGCGTTGATTTTCAATGGCCATCGGCGCTCAGAAAAAAGGAACCCATTAAACCCACCGCATAAGGAGCAGGGATGTATGAGTTCTTAATTAATATGATCGTGAAAAAGAACAACTATGAATCAAGAGTAATAACTTTACTTGCCAAATAACCCTTTGAATTTTTCTTTTACTGCTCCTGTTTGTTCTTTCGCGCCTTCACCTGCTCCTCCCATGCCCTTTCCCAGTTCTTTGAGTCCCTGGTTCAGAGTATCAGTCACCGCAGAAGAAGTTATTTTGTCATGCAGTGCTTTAAAAATCTCTCCAAAAACTTGACCGGGAGAGGCACCCTGTCCTTCACCACCTAAATTCGTAAGATGGATATCCGGAAGCGGAGCGCTTATACTTTTGCCGCCAGGCAACGAGGTGGCCAGAGTAACCTTTCCTTCTTTCACAATAAAATCCTTGATCAGGATTTTTTTACCGGAGGTTGCTGAGGTTTCTTTTCCAGCAGGCTCCTTTTTAGACTCTTGAGTTCCCAAAAAACTATTGACGTTATTTATAATGGCTTTAAAATTATCAATCCCACGGCCTTTTTCATAGGTAATCGCTGGAGCGATCACTTCAATTTTATCGATTACAATCGTATCTTTGGTTAATGATTTCTCATCAACATCAACTAAAATTGACCCAACCTTCATAGCTTCAGCGGATTTAAACCCCTGTGGATTACCGAGAAAAAAATCTTTGAGTTTTGCTTTCCCGGACAGGAGCGAGATATTCACATCACCCAGGCTCACTTCGGTCTTGGTCAATTTCGGCCCGTAGGTATTCACCGCATTTTTGATTATCGGTCCAAGCTTTGAAACTCCAATAACAAGGGCGACAATGATGATGACAATAATTACTCCACCAATAAGTAATAATTTTTTCATTTTTCACCCTCCTTTTTTAAATTAAAATACTATCAATAAATTGCCCAATAAAAAATGCCGAGGGACAGAATCGAACTGTCGACACACGGATTTTCAGTCATATTGAAAATCATATCCCGATTTTTAAGCAATTTAATACCACCAGCACCCGGGAAATGCCCAATGAAATTTTCAACGTTCCAATCAATTTTAATCTTTTTCATTTGAAACACTTCCTTTTTTGCAGAGTTTAATTCTGATACAGAAAGCACTTCCGGCCTTCTGTATCCCTATCTCATTTACCTTACCATTGAAATGATAATTTTCTAGCAATAGAAGATTCGTGTTCCAAGCAGCGGACCATCCCGAGAACGCCAAGATAGATGGCAACGTTTTCAAACTTCTTGTCCTCCTACTTGTCTATGTTCTGCATTCCCTCCTTCATGTTTTCCTTGAGACTGTTGGTGTTGTGATTCCCCCTGGACTGTTGCTGTTGTGATCCATGGTACTGTTATTGCTGTTGCCTTTGATGTCTTATTTCCTGTCTCTGTTGTTGCGGTCGAGGGTGATACTTTTGGACATCCCAGGTCCTTTGCTTTTCCCAATATCGATTATTATCCCAGCTATTCCAGTTCCGTTGAAGTTCTCGGTGAGGAATCCGTTTATAGTTCCACCGGTGTCCGTTCCAATTATGGTTTCGGTAGTATCCTCTCCACCCTGGGTCTACATCAAAATAAAAGCTCGGGACCTGGTTATAATAAGCCCAACCCCGGTCATAATAATGTGAGCGATACCAACGACCTTCCCATGGACGCCACCACCAACCATTCCAGAAAAACAAGTCTACATTTATATCAGGAACAACGTACACATCGTACGTATCAGGCATCACTACCACATTCGGAGGTGCATTAAATACGATGGGTGGCAGAGAAATTCCAACACCTATATTTACCCCTGCCATTGTTGGAATAGGAACGACAATCACCAACGCCAAAAGGATTGTCCCCAAAAGTAACTTTTTCATTTTGTTGCCTCCTTCTTTTTGATAAGATTCTTATCCTCCAGCGCCCCGGTCAGGGCGATATTCTTTTTCATGATCAATAAGCTATAGAAACCATGAATGCAAAGCCATAATCCTACCTTCAGGTTCATCAATTATTATTGAGGGGCTTAACCAAACAGCCTTCTCTGATTGACTCCATTTCCGCAGTTCACCTTTCAAACGGGTCTCTAAAAAACCCATGATTCGGGTCAACCACGGCCGCTCGGCTCCATTCGGGAAAGGATAACGGTCGACTATTTCAGGATCAGATTATTCTTTACGGATTTGACCCCACCGACGCTCCTTGCGATTTGACCCGCTTTATCGACGGCCTGTTGAGAATTAACGAAGCCGCTCAGCTGGACGACGCCCTTGTAAGTTTCAACACTGATCTGGAAGGACTTAAGAAAATCATCATTTGCAAGCTGAGTTTTTACCTTGGTCGTGATGACCGAATCGTCAACGTATTGACCGGAACTTTCATGTTTAGAGGTCGATGCACAGGCCATAAAGGTGGCGATCATTACCAGAAGGACAAAATAGCGGATAAAGATATTTTTCTTTTTCATTAGCGGTTACTCCTCTCTGTAAATTTGTTGGTGAAATGGTTCATTACCAGACCTTTTTCTACTGAAGGTATCGTAAGATTCGGCAAAATCTTTCCCAACTTGCTGACCACCTCCTTTCCCAATACCCTCACCTTCTCCGGCAAGGGTCCAAATCGCTACAATATCTTTCGTCCCTGAATAAGTTGGATCACTAACACGATGATGGCAATGACCAGCAGGATGTGAATGACTCCACCCATCGTGTAGCCACTAACCAACCCCAACAACCACAAAATTAAGAAAATCACAAATATGGTCCACAGCATGGTCGACTCCTTTCTGAGGACAGAATGCGTCCATCCATTTAAGTCCACTTTGGGGGCTCTTAAGACATCGGTTTAGATTACTTTTAAAAACTTATTAAAAATGCCCAAAAAGGGAAATACAGTGATTCCAGTATTTTCTCAAAAAAAACAGTGTATTTAGAGAGTGATTCTTCCGGTAGAGGAGACAAGTAAAACTTGCTTACTTCAAAAAAGAATTATTTTTAGAGCGAGGCCACGGGGAGACCAGATTGTAGTGAACAGCAAATAAGGAAATGCGTTGCCTCAAAAAGCTCTCGGAATTTGCTTGAATAATTTTCTTGCAACTATGCAAAAAAACGGCTAACCGATAATTCGATCACTGTTAGCCGTTTTAACATTCATCTTTAATGATAGTCTGTAAACCAAGCTATCTCCGATATCCACCGCCAGGGTTTCCACCCTGATATCCACCGCCATTATATTCCTCACCCTGATATTCATCACGGCCATTATTTCCTTCACCCCGATATTCACCATTGTAGTGGCCATAATACCCATTCCTAGGCCTATAATTATAATAGCCACCATAGCGCCTAATATGGGTAAGGGGCTGGAGGATAGTAATAATACGGGGCTGGGGCTGGATAATAATATCCTCGGGGATAGAAAAAGGGATTAAGGATAACACCCGCTCCTACCCCGGCCGCGAATCCAGGCCAGAAAAAACCCCAATGATGGGCCCTTGCGGGAGTAGGACTAGCCGTTAAAAGGGCTATGGTTAAACTTAAAACTATTAGGAAAATTACTGTTTTTTTCATGCTTATCACACCTCCTTTTTTATTATAAAAGATTTAGTTCTTTTAATATCTATACTTAAGCATTTCCTAATGAGTTAATTAAATTCTTTTTTCTTTCAACGTTAAAAAAATCATCTCTAATTATAGTGTTAAACCCAGTTATCTCCGATGTCCACCGCCATGGCTTCCTCCACCATGATGTCCACCATGGTATCCCCTATGATATCCCCTGTAGTAGCCGCCATAATATCCATACCAGGGGCTATAGTAACCGCCATAATAATAGGAGTGGGGATAGTAGTAATAACTGAATCCCAGTCCTCCCCACCAATAAGGATAACCCCACCATGGATCATAATACCCCCATGGGTAATAAGGGTAGGGGTAAGGGTGGTCATAATCCATCTCTCCGCGAGGTTTAATCTGTTCCCCTAAAATTTCTCCCGCCACATTAAAATCAACACGCCTATTTTCTGCCCATGCGTTTTCATAGTGCCCGGGATCAAGGGGCTTTTCCTTTCCCCGGCTTACCGTTGAAAGTCGATCAGCCGCTATTCCCAAGTTTACTAAATATTGTTTAGCGGCGTTTGCTCGACGTTTTCCTAAGTCCATATTGTATTCATTGGATGCACGCTCATCACAATTGCCTACGATCTGGATTTTAGCAGTCGGATTTTTGGAGATCCACTCAGCATTTTTGTCAAGGATAGCCTTAGCATCTGGTGTGATATTTGATTTATTAAAATCAAAGAAAATCGGTTCTAATGAAACAGCAGAAGGTCTGGGTGCAAATGTTTCCTCGGGCGGTTCATAGACCAGTGTTGTGGGGTAATAACATCCTGAAAAAACCAGCCCTAAGAATATTGGAAGGATTAATAAAAAAATAAATTTTTTCATAAGGCTGCCTCCTTTTTTTTAACTTTATACGACGTGTGGAAGAAGAAAAGGTTTACATGAGTAATAAAGTTTTTTAGAAAAAAATAACCCTCAATAAGTAAGAGGAGAGAGGCCAAACCGTGAACTATTTTGTTAATCGTTTTCACGTGTTAGTGTTTTTTTTTGATAACAAAACAAATTTATTGAAAAAAACAAAGGTGTTATCTTATTAGTTTTAAAAAGAATTCTTTTTATATACATTGCCCGAGAAGATATTTCGACCTGAGAGGGACTCCGCTAAGGCGTATAGGTTAATAAGAAAAGGATGTTGTAAACAACTTGTTTTTTTATGTCAGAGATGCCGGAGGAAATTTCTCAGGGAAGAGAATGGGTTAAGAGAGATGAAAAACATTTCAGAAGCTTCACATATTTTTTTCTCCTGAAAATCAATTTAAAAAAAAACGGCTAACCTGATATTTCGATCACTGTTAGCCGTTTGAAAACCATCTTTAATTATAGACTTAAACCCAAGCTATCTCCGATATCCACCGCCATAGTTTCCCACGGTCACGATGTCCACCGCCGTAGTTTCCGCTAGTATCCACTGGTGTTCCACCATAATATCCCCTTTGGGAGTTCCACCATGTATACTCCATACCCTACGGTGTCCGCCATAATATCCCCTATAGGTATGCCGCCATAGTACCCATACGCAGGTCCGCCATAATAATCATAGCCTCCTCCATACACAACTGGGGGAGCCGGGTAATAATCGATTGGGGGACTGAAAACAGAACCAACGATAGCAGCCGTTCCACTAAGGATAGCAGCCGTTCCTACCCCGACCGCGTATAAAGGCCACAAAGGCCAGAAAAAGTCATCATGAGCCCTTGCGGGAGTGGCTGTTAAAAGGGTTACGGTCAGGCTTAAGACTACTATGAAAGTTACTGTTTTTTTCATGGTTATCACCTACCTTTCTATTATTTGGAACTTGCTTTTTAAATATTTATACCCGCGCAAGCATCCATTAAAATGTTAACTATTAATTAACTTTTTTAATCTATATTTAACAGTACAATATAAGACGCACGAATTTTCAATTAGTTTACAAGAAATAAGCTCCACAAAAAATATTCCTTTTTTTGGACCTCATTAACAGGATTAAAAAATTTGAACTATTCGACTTTTTATGACACTTTTTTCATTTATCTGCCTTTAGTGGGAATAGTTGGAATAGACTAAAAATTAATATAAAAAATGAAAGGGTCTAAAATTCGAGGCCCTTTATTTTTAAGTTCAAATGAGAGCCTCAAAAGAGGTGAATTGGTTTAGGGGGGTTGTAGATCGTGATTTTTCATATAATGTCTTGATTTGTTTTATAATTGACTTTTAACCTCTCTAGTGTTTATGTTATATTATTAGTTTCTGGATGCTTTTCAATTCTTGAATAAAAAACATTAAAACAAGGATACCCGTGGAGGGAAATGTATCCATGGTTCCGTGAGCTAATATAGGCCGAATTACCGAAAAGGTGGTTTGGCCCATTTTATTGGGATGGTTTTAATAATTTTATTAGAAGAGGAGGAACTAAATTATGGCTGAGTAAAAGCACATACCAAATTATAGAGATAGTCGGGACAAGTAAAACTTCTTGGGAAGAAGCCGCTAAAATTGCTGTTAAAACCGCTGGAAAATCTCTTAAAGACCTAAGAATTGCTGAGGTTGTAAAGCTGGATATGGTAGTTGAAGATGGAAAAGTTAGTAAATACCGGGCAAGAATTAATCTTTCGTTTAAGTATCACGGGGAAAAATAAGTTTTAGAGAAGTAAATTAATTAATTCCTGAATCAAAAAGGGAAAAGGCTCTCTGATGCGCGGAGGAGAATTCATGATTATGTGAGATGACAAGGCCCAATTGCCAGATATAAAGGTGATGGGCCTTTTTTTGTTTTCATGCATAGCCCAATGGCCTAAACCTCAGATTTTGAGAGGTAGGTTATATTCTTAGGCCAGCTTAAATGCCTCGTAGAAGACTTGAACATGCAAGGAATTTCTGTATGAGAACTTTCGACACACCACTCTTCATGGCTTCTATTGCTATAATTCTTAGCGTCGTCTCAATGTTCGAGGAAAGAAATGATCCTACACCAGACTCCATTCCGATGCATCAAGAATCGAATATGAATGCAATCGAGACAGCGTCCCGGAGTGATAGTACGCATCGGACTCACTCCGATACGACGAAGACGGATAGTATGTCGATTGGTTCTAGACTAACAAAGGAAGAAGTCGAGCAACTAATTAAGCTTCACAACAAGGCTCGTTCAGATGTAGGCGTTGGACCGCTAAAGTGGTCGAGCGAACTCGCAATCAATGCTCAGGAATGGGCCGACCGGCTTGCGTCTGAAAACTGCAAGATGGAGCACCGTCCACATTCGGGGAAATGGCTCCAAAAACACGGAGAAAATCTATTCATGGGCACCGTTGGATTTTATGGAGTAGCGGATGCCGTAAAGGCGTGGGAGAGTGAGAGGTTTCTCTACAAGGGCGGCGTACTCAATTATTCCAATTGGTATAGCTCAGGTCATTACACGCAGATGGTGTGGAGTAATACAAAGCATGTAGGCTGTGCTAAAGTTGAGTGCGATGGCAACATAATTGTGGTCTGCAATTACGATCCTCCTGGTAACGTATTAGGACAAAAACCTTATTAGGTTTGAAAGTAAAATGTATATTTTAAGGGGATTTTTTCGACCCGAGAGGAGTCCAGTACAGGGATACACGTTAATAAGGCAAAAATTTTGTAAACAGGTTGTTTTTCCCTGTCAGTGATGTAGCATTCAATTTCGGAAGGTGGAAAATGTGGTAAGAGAGATGAAAAACATAGCATTGGGCTTACATGTTTTTTCTCCTGAAAATCAAATGAAGGAAAAAGCTGGAGGAGCCCAAGGCGGATTTTATGGAGGGAAATTGTATAGCATCCAACTGACATTTTATCCTTGCATGAGTGAATGCTATTGTTTCCATAGAATCTAAAAAAAACGGCTAACCGATATGCTGATCATTGTTAGCCGGTTAAACAATCATCGTATAGTATAGTTTTAAATTTAAATTCCTTTAGAAATAATTTTGAAGCTAAAAATGTTAGTAAAAAGCCGGGGAGAATAACATTCTCCCCGGCGCATACTTTTATTACCTTGAAATTAACCCTTTTCCTGCATTGGCTCCGGCGCGGGGGCAGGCGCTGGTGCAGGTTCAGGAGCCGGTGCCGGTGCGACTACTTCCGGCACTGGGGCTGGAGCAGCCTGTTGTTTGTGGCAACAACCAGAAAAAACCGACCCCAAAAATAGCGGAAGGATTAATAAAAAAATAAATTTTTTCATAAGCTTTCCTCCTTTCATTTTAACCAATTAATAATTAATAATTAAACTGAAATTCCCAATATCAAAAAATTATTAGGGCTACAACCCCCTCCATAATTTAGCTTTAAAATTCATATTAATATATTCAATCACATAAAACAAGTTTTATTTAATGGGGTCGAAAAGTTCATTGAAAATATACACATATTAAGATATGGTGTGCACTAAATTCACATAATCTTTAAGTGTGTTATACTGTAAAAGTTTAATGTTTGGTTTTTTTATACAGTTCAATATAAACATTGTTAGGCAACCTACGCAAAGTTAGGTACATACACAATGAACGTGAAAAGGGTTTTGTTGTGCTGGTCAGTTACATTGGCCGTCATTGTTTTGTTTACGGCCTGTACCAAGAGGGTTGAACAGCATTTCACAGCACCAAAAACGCCTATTTGGAATCTCATCAAGGCCGGAAATCTCCGGGCAGGGGGCGACTCAATATACGCACGAGCGGCCCTCACCGACTTCTATGAACGGCGTCATTACCGTGAGGCATGGAGCCTCCAGCGTGCGGATGACCTTCTGAAAGCCCTTAGGCGAGCAGATCTCGAAGGATTGCGGCCGAATGACTACCACCTCGCCGCTATTGAAAATCTGTTCTCGTCAGTCCGCTCAGACCTCCAAAAAGGCTTAGGAGTATCTCCCGACCGATTGGCGGAGTTTGATCTCTTGCTTACGGACGCTTTCCTTGTGTACGGGTCCCATCTTCTTTTCGGCCGTGTGAATCCAGAAACCATCCAGCCAATGTGGGTACCAAACCAGCAAAAGGTCGATCTTGCCACTTTGTTGGAGGCTTCCCTGGCCTCGAATAATATCTCGGATTCACTGGCAAAGCTGGAACCAGATCACCCGGGCTTTCGACGGTTGCGCCAGGCGCTAGGGTACTACCGAGAATTGGCTTCGCGGGGAGGATGGCCCACAATCCCAGACGGGCCGAACCTGAAGCGGGGTGATCATGGCTCTCGAGTGGCAGCGCTTCGCGAGCGGCTAAGCCTCGACGGTGACCTCGAGGCGGCTAAGTGGGCGGACTCCCAGCTGTTCGACGAAGCACTCGAGCAGGCCTTGAAACGGTTCCAGCGTCGCCATGGTCTGGGTGCCTCTGGCACAATGGACGCCGCGACCCGCGCCGAGCTCAATGTAAGCGTGGAACGCCGCGTGGAACAGTTGGAGCTTAACCTCGAGCGCTGGCGCTGGCTACCGCAGGACTTGGGACGACGTTATATCCTTGTGAACATCCCGTTATTCCAGCTTAAGGTAATGGAAGATGAGGCACAAGTGCTGGCTATGCGTATCGTGGTAGGGACAATTCAGGACACCACACCGGTTTTAAACTCAACGATGGAATACATGTTTGTTAATCCCTACTGGAACGTTCCCCATGACATGGTGATACATGAAATGCTTCCGCGAATCAAGCGCGATTCATCGTATCTTACCCAACGAAACATCCGTATGTTTAAAGGTTTGGGACCGGAGGCTCCAGAAGTCGATCCCAAGACGGTCAATTGGTCGGCAATCAGCCCTGATGATTTTCCTTACCGCCTGCGCCAGGATCCAGGTCCTTCCAACGGCATGGGGCGTGTCAAGTTAATTTTTCCCAACAAATTTGATGTATATCTTCATGACACGCCAGGTCGCTATTTGTTCGAGAAACCGCAGAGGACCTTCAGCCATGGATGTATCCGAATTGAAAAGCCGATCGAACTTGCCTTGTATCTGCTCAAAGGAGATCCCCGTTGGAATCGGGAAGCGTTTTTAAACGAGTTGGGGAAAAAAGTCCCCACTACCGTGGTGCTGCCGGAAAGGATACCGATTTACCTTGTTTATTGGACTGCCTGGGCAGACGAAGACGGCACGATCCAATTTCGCCCGGATATTTATAACTGGGACACGCCCCTCTCGGTGGCCATGCGAGCACCTCTGACCAACAAAGAAGTAGTCGGAACACAGAACTTAGGTGCCCATGGAGGCTAATAAGGATGTGCCACAAGGGGACAAGGATGTTTTAAGCATTCAGCGTCAATATTAACTGACTACGAAACAACAACCATATAAGGAACAACGATGACCCTAACGTCTAAATCACGACCCTTCATGAAGCGACTCGCGTACGCGCTGTGGTGGCGCTAAGCGTCGTTTCCGTGATCACCGCCCGTCGACCCTCCGTGGCTACGGCAGCGTAATTAGCGGTGCGAGGATTATGAATGCGAAGACAAAGGAATTAACACTCTGCCAATCGCACAACTAAATTAGGGTAAGCGAAATATTTCGTTCCGCATATCAAATCGTTGCACCCGACACGGCTTTGATGTGCAGATGGGCTCTACCGTTATGATTGACTTTTTTCCTTTTATGGGTTAAAAACAAATGAAATATTGACCTTAACAAAGGGATGTCTTTGGGATGGTTGTGGAAACATTGAGTTGCTCTTTCGAATCAAGCGTGGAATAAAGAGTAGAGCAATGTTCGTTATCGAATTGATAATATTTGTGTTTGGAACGATAGGTATTGTATGGGTGTCACGGCCATCGCTTCGAGATGTTCAAAGTCACGGTTTCTATCGGTTTTTTGCATGGGAATTAATTTTGAACATGTTTGTGCTGAACGTGAATTATTGGATCATCGATCCACTCAGCTTCAGACAAATCATCTCGTGGACCCTTTTAATCATTTCGCTAGTACTGATAATTCAGGGTATTCAAGTATGCCTTCGAAAAGGGAAGTTGGATCAAGAACGTGATGATCCAACTCTGGTGGGCATAGAAAAAACAACGGAATTGGTTACTTCTGCGATATATCGCTATATTCGTCATCCTTTCTATAGCTCATTATTATTTCTTGCGTGGGGCATATTTTTCAAGCGACCCACTTTGATTGGAATTTTAATGGGAATAATGACAACTATCTTTTTGTTCATAACAGCGAAGAAAGAAGAAATGGAGAATATAAGATTCTTTGGTGATACATATCGGGAGCACATGGAACGCACAAAGATGTTTATTCCATTTATCCTTTGAAAGGATGAGAAATTCGAGTTTCTATCAACCCAACCCCACATGCAGGTCGACTCGGCTGCGCCGGAGGGTGAGGGTGGCGATTTAGGGCAGAATACTGTTAGAAAGCGGAGTTGGTAGCCAGCGCCGCCTCCCGCCTGATGTCATCGTTCCCCAATTTCTTTTAGCCGGCTCTCAAACGGGTTTTTATTTCTTTGTTTTTTCCTTCTTTCCCCTTTTCTCAGGAACTATGGTCATTAAGTCATTTTGGTTCACATAGTCTAAAAAAATACTCATAATCATAAACTGTATTTATGCCTTAAGGTATTATATTTTTCATATTCGGCTTGAATTTTCCCCCTTGCATTACCATGTTATGGTTAACCTACCCACGTCACCAATTCATCCAAATTTGCTCTCGCTCTTTCAAATTTATTAGCAGGTGCGTCCCAGTCGGGATATCCGAGAGCCACGCCCATAACGATGACCTTATCATCAGGAATGGCCAACAATTTTCTCAGAAGCTCTGGATAATGCACCGAAACAGCCATAATAGTAGTCCCCAGCCCTCTTGCATGAGCAAGAAGACAGATCGTCTGCAGGATAAGTCCGATGTCAAGCATGCCGTAGTCAAGGGAGATGCCCTTATCAAGGCAGGCGACAATAAGACATGGTGCATCGAAAAGGCTAACCATCTTAGCGTAGAGTTCATTACGGAGTTCTTTCTTTTCCCGTGGGATGTTAAGGACATTCAAAAGACGCTTTATTATATCCGTGTATCTTTCATTGTGCTTTTCAGGCCATTTTTCGGGTGTTGGGATTTCTGGTATGCTGGTTGCTCCGGACTGAAGCTTTTCAAGGTTCGCTTTTTTAAACTTTTCTAATGTATCTCCTATGACCACATAAAACTCCCATCCCTGAGTGTTTCCCCAAGAAGGCGCCCACCGGGCATCCTCCAAGATTTCATGAATAATATCTCGTGACACCTTATCTGGCTTATACCTGCGTATACTCCTTCTTTCCCTTACTGCTGTCCTTGAAGTCCATGATTTTCCTCCTGAAAGTTATAGGTTGAAGAATACACCTTCATTTTCCTCATCCTGAAACCCCCGGCCTATGCGGGTTTTTTTTATTTCTTTTTCTTCCTTTTCTCCCATCCCCCTCCTCAGGGATTATGGTTATTAGGTCATTCGGGGTGCATCCAAAATAAAGACAGAGCTTCTCAATATGGTCAGTAGTGGTGTTGTAAAATGGTGGGAGTTTGCAATAAAAAAGGCTCTTAATTCGAGCCCCTGTTATAATTTTCACTAACCATTTTTCTACCAAAGATCGCCTCATCTGATCTTCTTCCAGCTTCTTTATTCAGTTCCAAAAATGTTCAAACTCCAGAACCCAGAAAGACTCGGTAAAAGAAAAAAGATGTTAGGTTTTGTTTTTGTCAAAAGGTCTTTCCCAGTTCTCGTGCCTTTTCTAAGTATCCTTTTCGAGTTGCATCATCAGTCATGATTACATTGTAAAAAAGGACGTGTTGAACATTGTTGATTCCGGTGAATTTCAACATAATGTCATCTTCGATTTTTTTCAGGGCATCAACCATCCCCTCCGCTTTAGCTTCCTCTTCATTAGCTGCAGCCGTATTAATAATCAAAGCTTTTTGGTTTTTAAGTAAGCCGTTGGGGTGTCCGGTTTTTTCGTCGAGCATATAGGCGAACCCTATGGAAAATACCCGATCAATCCACCCCTTAAGAATAGCAGGTTGCCCAGCCCACCAGACAGGGTGAATAAATACAAGTCCATTCGCCTGCGAGACTTTTTCCTGCTGGGCTCGAACGTCGTCAGATACCTTCCCTTGCATAAGCTTCCCAAAATCCTCTCCACTCAAACAGGGATTAAATTTGATGGCATAGAGGTCAACTACTTCGTAAGTATGTCCCGCTTCAGCAAGACCTTTGGTAAACGATTCCAAAATGGCATGATTGAAAGATTGGGGATTGGGATGGGCATAAACAATTAATACTTTCATAGTTCCTCCATTTATCAAATAACGGTTTAAATTTTTTTTATTTATTTCTTTCTTTAAAAAATGGGGAGCGGAATCCCCGGCGGTTTATAATCTGTGTCATAGTGTTGACCTTCATATTCAATCCAGTCCAACTCTATTTTCAGACCTCCTTCAAGCTTTCCTACCACAGTAACCTGTTCATTGTCTTTCTCTGCTCGCCTGAGAGCAATCTCCGGCATTATCCAACCGCTCACTCTATATTCCCACTCATAACATCTCACCGACTTTCCCTCTACATCTTTAAGAATGAAGCTCCAGTCATTGATTCCTCTGAAATCGAAACCATCCAATTTAACATAACCGGTAAGCTCAATATTTTTGCCCCGATAAGCCTTTGGGTCATCAACTACACTTTTTAGGTCTGTGGTAACAATCACCCATTTACCTTTATATTTTCCCGGGTTCTCATTTAAGCTTTTTAAATCCGTTTTAACCATGGGAGCGCAGCTAAATAAAACAAGGGAAAGCACTATTCCTATTATTGATATTAAAAAATTTTTCATTGCATATGGTAATAGTAAAAACCATTAAAAGTTAAGAACCAACTAATTTTTCCTTCCTCTCTTTTTCTCCCCTCCCCTTCCTCTGGAACTATTGTCATTAGGTCATTTGGGGTGCGCATAGTTTATTAAAACAATGCTTATAATCTTAAATTTTAACGTCGCGGGTCAGGCGCACTGTCAAGCGTCGACCGCATCCGGCTTGTTCGATAATTGTTCTGTTGTCCAGTTCCACCAGCCCTTCACGTTCAAAATCATGAGGATAACGCAAGCAACCACAGTCGCCAAACTGCGCACAAGGATTCCAAACACAATCCATACAATGTTGCCTACGACGCCAAGGGAAAAACCAGCTTTTCGCTTTTTTCCGAGAAGATAAATAGCGGTTGCAGTCAGCACTAACGCAATCCAGTCGATACAGTAGTATTTTACAATCACTTCCCACATATTGTCATTCCTCAGCTAACAATGTTTATATGGATCCGTTTAAAACCCTATTGTTAAGGATTTAATAATTTTATGGATGGCCCCTTACTTATTACGAAGGAAAACTTTAGCTATCTTTAGAACTTTGTTACCATTAGCGAATTGTTCTGGTCGAGATTTACCAATAAAAAGACCTTTAACATCAGTGAGTTGTGGCTTTAAATTTTCAGCAGCATCGTTACGAATAACATCATGATGAATAGCGGAGAACCAGGAAGATAAAGCTGACATCTCGGGGGTCAACAGGTAACCGAGATCTTGATAATAAAGAGAAGCCACAAATAATATGGCATCATTAAATTCCTCTTGGATATTGTCAATTATGGCGTCTGGATCTTTGTCAGCGTGTTTAAGAAAGTTTGCGAATGATTGCATTGAGCTCCAGGATTTGTTCTCCATTCCGGGTCTTATAAATGATTTGACTATGTTGTTAACATTGCTGTTCTGTTTTTTAGCCAAATCTCTTAGAATTCGAAAACCTGCCATTGTTAGTGCATGAATAGCGGTAGGATCTTCATTATCGAATAACAGTCGAATAGCGCAGTCAATTTGTCTTCAAGCAGCTTCGATTTTATTGACCTTTATGGTAGCCATTTTATCAATATTAGTTCTCACATAACGTTTGTTTATATGATTTCTATATAACACCCCTGATCCTTTGCAACGCACCGACCGGAGTTTGCATGCCCCAAAGCAAAAAAGGCCCATCACCTTTTTGTCTGGGAATCCGGCCTATTTTATTTTGTGAAAATCATTGACCCTCTATCCTCTTTGCTTAAATGTAATTTAAATAAATTACCCGGCCTTCCTTTCGGTAGCGAGGTCGGTTGTTATATTGGTTGTAATATCGCCTTGAACGCGATTGTTTTCAGAAAGCGGTAAAATAGCGGTAAAAAATTCCGTTCAAAAAAACCGGGGTTAAGGATAGGTCGCGCAACATCCTGAAAATACTAATGCCGAGGGACAGAATCGAACTGTCGACACACGGATTTTCAGTCCGTTGCTCTACCGACTGAGCTACCTCGGCATAAAAAAATTGTTATTTGTTGTGAAATTGTATAAAAATTATCTTAAGATTTATTGCACTCCATTTACTTTATTTTAAAAATTTATGCAATAAATTTTTTCAAGTTTTTTAAAAAACCAATTAAGATGGTACGTTATTTAGTCCGCAGATTAATTTTTCTTATCCCAACCCTCCTCGGGGTAACCTTTATTACTTTTCTCCTCATTAAATCCATCCCCGGAGATCCGACGATGAGTTTGGTGGGGGAACGAGCCAGCCCTGAGGCGATCGAGGTTATTCGAAAAGAGCTGGGGGTTGAAAAACCTTTTATCTATCAATACTTCGGTTATATCCGACTTCTTTGCAAGGGAGAAATGGGACGTTCCTTTTACACCAACCGGGAGGTGGTCAAAGATATTAAAGAAAAATTACCCCATACCCTTTACTTAGCTGTTGCCGCCATAATCTTTGCGTCCCTTATGGGTATTGTGTTCGGTGTGATTATGGCAGTTACGCGAGGAAGTTTTTGGGATCGTTTCTTTTCTTTTTTTGCCATTGCGGGAGTTTCTTTACCGGTTTTTTGGATCGGGTTAATTTTGATGCTCATCTTTTCATTGACTTTTCGGCTTCTCCCGCCTTCGGGGATGGGGGGAGGAAATCTCATTTTTCTGATCTTACCTGCCAGCACTCTGGGTCTTAACTCAGCAGCCTACATTTCCCGAATCACCCGATCAAGTCTTCTGGAAGTGCTTGCTCAACCCTTCGTTGCAACTGCACGGTCAAAAGGATTATCCGAAGGGGTAGTAATTTTTAAGCATTCCCTCAAAAATGCGATGATCCCCATTATCACTCTGATCGGGATTGATTTTGGAAGCTATCTCAATGGCGCGGTCCTTACGGAGACTATTTTTGGCTGGGACGGAATTGGCCTTTATGCTTTGGAGGGAATTATCAAAAGAGATTATCCGGTTGTGATGGGTTCGGTTCTCGTAGGCTCAGTGGTCTTTATTTTGGTAAATATGGTGGTTGATTTTTCTTACGCTTTCTTTAACCCTCAAATCAGGGTGAACGGCTTGGGATCAAAGGAAAAATAAAGTGCGAAAACCATTATTGCCTTATCTAAAAAAAAACAAACTTGCCTTTATCGCCCTTGCGGTTGTCTTGTTCATGAGCCTCGGGGCTATCGTTGGACCGATGGTGTATCCGGTAAGTTCCACCTCCATTGACCTTGGAAGCATCAAGCTTTCGCCAAGCTTAAAACACCCCTGCGGCACTGACAGCAAGGGGAGAGATATCCTCAGTCGAATTTTATGGGGTGGGCGCATCTCCCTTTCTATCAGTTTAAGCGCAGCTCTCGGATCAATCATAATAGGCCTTTTTTTTGGACTTATTTCCGGCTATTGTGGAGGGAGGCTTGATACCTTCATAACCATGATCATTGATCTCACCCTTGCGTTTCCCAGTCTTCTTTTGGCGATTGGCATAACCGTAGTCTTTCCCCCGGGCCTCTATACGGTAATCATTGCGTTAGCCCTGGTGGGCTGGGCCTCATTTGCCCGGCTGATTCGAGGATTAACCATAGCACAAAAAGAATCGTTGTTCGTGGAAGCTTCTCGTTCAATTGGGTGTTCAACTCAACGGATAATCGTGCGGCACATCCTCCCCAACGCCCTTTCCCCTATCTTAGTAGCTTTCTCCTTAAAAATAGGGAGCTTTATCTTGGCTGAATCTGCTTTGAGTTTTTTAGGCTTAGGAGTTCAACCCCCAACCCCCACCTGGGGTTCTATGATTAGCCTTAACCGGATTTATATTAATTCTGCGCCCTGGATGATCATTTTTCCTGGGCTTGCTATTGCAATTACTACCTTTGCTTTTAATATCCTCGGTGATTCTTTAAGAGATTATCTTGATCCCCATCTTAATTTTTAATTTTCCCCTTCTCTTTGCAAAATAAAATCTTGGTTAATCACGTCCTAAAACTATCGAGTCTTCTTGTAAATGCGATGAATTTCATGTTTAATATATAGAGGAAAAACTAATTTTAGAGAAGAAAACCATTGGGCTAAAAACTTTACTTCGCTTCCCGGCAAAGATTCAGCCAAAAACACAGTGGTTATTTGTAACTATTAATAAAATAAGAAAAAGTATTTTTCTTATTGGGTCTAAAAAATATTCTTGACTTTTCACTTTAATTAAAATAGATTTTTGAAATTTAACAATCTCCTAAATAATGATGAGGAAGGTGAAAATGAATGCCCGGAATTACAGTAAATGAAAATGAACCATTTGAAATTGCCTTAAGGCGTTTCAAAAAACAGTGTGAAAAAGCTGGAATTATTTCGGAAGTTAGAAAACGTCAATATTACGAAAAACCGAGCATAAGAAAAAAGAAAAAATCTTTGGCAGCCAAAAAACGGGCGCATAGGTTTGGTCGAAAATTATTTAATAATTATTAAAAAAACATTTCTTTTCCGATTATTCCATGATTTCCTCTTGACTAACAGAGTTATTTTTTTACCCTAACCCTCTTTTCCAGTGGGGGGATAAGGACGTTGGCCTCTTTTTTCCCAAGAGAAAAATTGGCAGAAATTAGAAGTCGAGCTAATATTGTTGATATCATCTCCGAATACGTAACCTTTAAAAAAGCAGGTAAAAACTACCTGGCTCTTTGCCCCTTTCATTCCGAAAAAACCCCCTCCTTTCATGTAAATGAGGAAAAACAGATTTTTTATTGTTTCGGATGCCAAAAGGGAGGTGATGTCATTACGTTTTTGAGAGAGATCAATAACCTCTCCTTTGTTGAAGCGGTTAGTCAATTAGCAAATAGATATGGGCTCTCACTCCCTCCCCCTTCTTCGTATAGGAAAGAAAAAGCAACCGACCAAGAAACTTTTCTGGAAATAAACGAAAAAGCTATGCACTTTTTCCATCACGTCTTAATGCAAAGACCTGAAGGAGAAGTAGGGAGAAAATATCTTAAGAAACGGGGTATTGATCAAAAAATATGGGAAACATTTAAGCTTGGTTATGCCCTCGAGACCTGGGATAGCTTGGCAACCTTTCTTAATAAGGGCAACATCCCTTTACACTTGGCGAAACAATTGGGATTGATCGCCCCCAGGGAAAAAGGGGGATTCTTTGACTGTTTCCGCGGAAGAATTATTTTTCCCATTTTCAATTTAAACGGAAGGACCATTGGATTTGGAGGTCGAGCAATAGCGGGCGGGACCCCTAAATATCTCAACTCTTCTGATTCAATGATTTATAAAAAAAGCTCAAGCCTGTTCGGGCTCCCCATAACCAGAAATCCTATTGCTAAGGAAGACCAGGTTTTAATTGTAGAAGGATATTTTGATCTCTTAAGCCTCTTTCAGGCAGGAATTTGCCCCGTCGTTTCTCCTTTGGGCACTGCCCTTACCGGGGGACATATTCAAACCTTAAAACGTTTCACCTCTCGTTTTTATGTTGTTTTTGATGCGGATGAAGCAGGAGATAAAGCAGCGCTGAGAAGTTTGGAGATGTTTTTAAACGAAGGGCTCTCTCCCCGGGTGGTAATTCTCCCCTCTGGCTCTGACCCCGATGAATTTATCCAGCAAAAGGGTGTGGAAAATTTTCGGAAAAAAATGGAAATCGCTCCTTTGCTGATCGAATATTTCATTGAGAGAGCCATTGAGAAAAAAAATCTTTCCCTCCCCGAGGGAAAGGTTGAAGTCGTTAAAGAGGTAATGCCCATTATCGGTCACATAAGAGAGCCAATTGTTCAAGATGAGTATATTCGAAAACTTTCCGAAAGATTAGGGGTGAGAGAAGATCGGATCCGTAGTTTAGGACTATCGCCTGCGCCTCATCACGCCAAAGAACTATCTTCACCCATAGAGGAGACCCGGCGGGAAGAGTTTCTCCTTACCCTCATGCTTCAAAAACCAGAACTGATCCCCGCTGTGGACACTGTCAAAGTAGTGGATGATCTTGATAGTCATCTTTTACAAGAAATAGCTAAAACGGTTATCGCCCTGTATCACAAAGAGGGGGAAGTGGAAATCACCACGTTAATTGACCAATTAGGAGACAGAAAAAGGGAAGCTCACCACTCGCTTAAGCCTTAAAGAAGAAAACTTTGCCAATATTACCGAAAGCTTAAAGGACTGCATCTTACAAATCAAGAGAAACAAATTTAAAAAGATGAAGGCTCAGTTAACCTTAAAAATTAAGAAAGCCCAAGACAGTCGGGATGAGGCTAAAATTCGCGACCTTAATGAGCAAAAAGTTAAACTCATCCTTCAGGAAAAAAACTTACCTACTACCATAGGCACTCTTTTGAACTTGTAATTTCAAAGTACGGGGGAGTTTGATGGCAAAAAAACCAAAAGTTGATCGAGTAAAACAATTAATTAGTATGAGTAAAGAAAAAGGCTTTGTCACCTATGATGAAGTAAATACTGTTTTACCTGCAGACATCCTTCCACCCGATCAGATTGATGATTTAATGGGCATGTTTGGTGAGATTGATGTTGAAATCGTTGATAACCTCCATAAGGTAATGATTTCAGACAAAGATGTCATCAAACCTTCCGAAGAAGAACCGATTGAAGAGAGCGAAGCCGATGAAAAGGTTTTAACCGCAAATGTTGCCGGAGTAGCAGCTGATCCAGTTAGATTGTACCTGAAAGAGATGGGGGCCCATTCCCTCTTGACCCGCGAAGAGGAGGTAAAAATTTCCAAACGGATCGAAAAGGCAAACCAAGAGACTTTTGATGTAATTCTTAATACCCCTCTCGCCTTAAAAAAGCTCTATAGCCTCGAAGAAAAACTTATCAACAAGAAGATCACGATTCAGGAAATTATTAGTGACGATGAAGAAGTTCCGGTTCAGGATAAGGAATTTCAAACTCAAAGGTTTTTAGACTTAGTTGGGAAAATCCGGGCAATCGAAAAACAGATACGGCAGTTACAATCTCAGTTAGTTAGAGCGGGAAAAGATGAAGATAAAGCAAAAGCAATCAAAGACAAACTCATTCGAAGGAAGCTTTTAGCCCTAAATTATTCTCGAGAGGCCCTCCTTAATCCTCGCCAGGTTGAGCGGATTGGTGATAAGTTAAAATCATTTTTTTGCCAGCTCGCGGCTACTGAAAAGGAATGGAAAAAATATGTAGAGTCAACCAAGATAGCGAAAAAAGAGCTCGAGAAAATATTGGCGGAAATAAAAAAATATCCTAAAAGAAAAACCCGTATTTTTGCTAAAGCAGGTTTCAATTTAGAACAGGCCGAAGAATTGGAGCGGATGTATAATAATTTTACCAAGAAATATAAGCGCATTGAACAAGAATCTGAACTTTCCGCCAGTGAGCTTCGAAAAACCCACAGAACCTTAGTGCGCGCGGAAACCAAGACCAAATCAGCCAAGGAAGAACTGGTAAGGGCAAATTTACGATTAGTGGTAAGCCTTGCTAAAAAATATACCAACCGTGGCCTCCAGTTTTTAGATCTTATTCAAGAAGGAAATATCGGATTAATTAAGGCGGTTGATAAATTTGAATATCAACGGGGTTATAAGTTTAGCACCTATGCGACCTGGTGGATCCGGCAAGCCATCACCCGCGCAATCGCCGATCAAGCGCGAACCATCAGAATCCCCGTCCATATGATTGAAACAATCAATAAACTGATTCGAACCTCCCGGCTCTTGGTTCAGGAAATCGGACGTGAACCCACCCCTGAAGAAATTGCGGAAAAGATGGAACTTCCCCTTGACAAAGTGAGAAAGGTTCTTAAAATCGCCAAAGAACCAATTTCTTTGGAGACACCGATTGGAGAAGAAGAAGATAGCCACTTAGGAGATTTTATTGAAGATAAAAGTTTCCTCTCTCCGGGGGAGTCGGTGGTAAACACCAATCTCTCTGATATCATTCGAAGGGTGTTAGCTACGTTAACCCCCCGAGAGGAAAAGGTTTTAAGAATGCGTTTTGGAATCGGAGAAAGAGCGGACCATACCTTAGAAGAAGTTGGACAGGATTTTGATGTGACCCGAGAAAGAATCAGGCAAATAGAAGTAAAGGCCTTAAGAAAGCTGCGGCATCCTACTCGCAGTAAAAATTTAAAAAGTTTCATTGAGAAATAAGGTGGATGAGGGCCCATAGCTCAGCTGGAAGAGCTACCGGCTCATAACCGGTCGGTCCCTGGTTCGAACCCAGGTGGGCCCATAACCAGCGCCATTGTGCTGATTATTAAACAAAGTTTATCGGTAACAAACAGGCAGGTGAGTGATGCACATGTGGATGAGACTGCTAAAAGGTGAACCATTAGCTTATTACCAAATTATTGGTAAAAGACTGGGCGAAAAATGCACTCCTGAGGGGTGCATTTTTATTTGCGCTCTATGATAAGATTGATGAAGCCGTAAAAAGTCGAAAATCAGACGGCACAGTAAAAAGCTTCAGATGCAAGGCGCGCAAATCCGACGGAATGAGGCGTACTTACCTGTACGCCGCAATGACTAACCGGGATGCAGCGAACCCGCTTCGTCAGCAATCGGAGCGATTTTTACGAAGCCGTCAAGCATTAACCCCCTTTGAAGGACACAGACCTTGCAAGATCAACTGGAACTTATAAAACAACTTCAAGCGATTGATAGCGCTCTAAAGAATCTCGAAAAAGCTAAGCTCGACTTTCCCAAAAGAATAAATCAGTTGGAAAAAGAGTTTGAAAAAAAGAAGCAATCACTCGAAAAGGGAAAAACTTCTTTCGATGAGGCTCAAAAAGAAAGACGTAAAAAAGAACAGGACCTGAGCCGGGAACTCGAACGACTGCAAAAATCCCAGGATAAACTTGCGTTGGTAAAAACCAACAAGGAATATCAGGCAGCCCTAAAAGAAATCGATGACATTAAACAGCACAATAGTGATATTGAGACCGAAATTCTCCTTTTTATGGAAAAAACCGATACCCTGGCAAAAAAGGTAAAACAGGAAGAGGGTGAATACCAGAAATGGTTTCAGGAATTCGAAAAGACAAAAGAGACCCTAAACGCGGAGTTGGAAAAATCAAACCAAGAACTCCAAAACCAACAAGCGCTCCGCAATACAATCCTTGAAAATATCGAGCCTGATCTGATCAAAAAGTTTGAGATGATCAAAGAGCGAAGACAGGGTCTCGCAGTCGTCTCGATTCAAGACGGGCTTTGTACCGGCTGTAATATCAATATTCCTCCTCAAAAAATTTTAGAGATCCGCAAAAGCAATCATGCTATAATGCAATGTCCATTCTGTAACCGGATCGTTTATTTTGAGGAGCATAAAGTTGGGGATACTGTGTAAACCCCGTTAGAAAATTTTCTAATGAGATTTACACAGTGTAATAATTTTAAAATTTATTCCGTGCTTTTTCACCCCGTTAGATATTCGGTAGTTAACGGGACAAGCGGGGCATTTCTAACGGGTAAACAGATCTGCTAAAGCAGACAAAATGGTCGCTGGTCCCGATTTATCGGGACGGGAGGAAAGTCCGAGCTCCACAGGACAGGGCGCTGGGTAACACCCAGTCCCGGTGACGGGAAGGAAAGTGCCACAGAAAATAGACCGCCTCCTGACCGGGTTTTCCCCGGTCAACACGCGAGGCAAGGGTGAAACGGTGAGGTAAGAGCTCACCAGGCCTGATGGTGACATCAGGTGCTTGGTAAACCCCGCCCGGAGCAAGACCAAATAAGGGAGCATTAGTAGGGTGGTCCGCCCGTAGCTCCCGGGTAGGTCGCTTGAAGGAGCGGGTAACCGCTTCTCTAGAGGAATGACCATTGCCCTGAAGGAAACTTCAGGGAACAGAACTCGGCTTATTGTCTGCTTTAGCATTTTTAAATTGAAGTCAGTAGCCAGAAAACAGTATTCAGTATGCGATTGACAATCGGCAATTTAAGATGTCTATAGTCCGCAGGTAGTTGTCAGTTGTATGGTATAAAACAACGGACTACGGACCACTGAGAACTGATCTTCCTTTTCTGACTCCTGCCTTCTGAATTCTGGAGGTTACATGTTAGATCTAAAATTTATCCGGGAAAACCTTGAGGTTGTAAAAAACAAACTTTCTCAGCGGAACCTCGAAATCGACCTTGATCACATTATCGAAATCGATCAAAAACGGCGGGAGATTATTCAGGAGGTTGAAACTCTACGCAATGAACGAAACACGGTCTCGGAAATAATTGCCGCAGCAAAAAAAGAAAAAAAAGATGCTTCCATCGAGATCTCCCGGATGAAGGAGGTTTCGCAGAAAATTAAAGAAGTTGATACCAAGCGCGAGGAGATTGAAGCAACCCTCCGGGATTTACTCCTTCGGATCCCCAATATTCCTGATGAAACAGTAAAGGAAGGAAAAGACCCATCCGATAATGTTGAAGTCAAGCGGTGGGGTGAGCCTCCCCAGTTTGACTTTGAGCCCAAGCCCCATTGGGAAATCGGAGAAAAGCTCGGGATTCTCGATTTTGAGCGGGGAGCAAAAATTACGGGAGCCCGCTTCACCTTACTCAAAGGGGCGGGAGCGTTAATGGAACGCGCGCTTATCAACTTTATGCTCGACCTTCACACCCGCGAGCACACGTATCAGGAAGTCTTTCCCCCTATTCTGGTTAACCGTACCTCCATGACCGGCACCGGACAGCTTCCCAAGTTTGAAGAAGACCTTTTCCGGTTGGTTGATCCGGACTATTTTCTGATCCCCACCGCTGAAGTCCCGGTCACCAATATCCATCAGGAAGAAATTATCGAGGGTGAAAACCTTCCCCTCTACTACACTGCCTATACTCCCTGTTTTCGGAAAGAAGCCGGAGCCTACGGCAAAGATACCCGCGGAATTATCCGCCAGCATCAATTTAATAAGGTGGAGCTGGTAAAATTCACCACCCCCGAGACCTCCTACCAGGAGCTTGAAGCGCTTCTTAACAATGCCGAAGAGGTGCTCAAAAGATTAAAACTGCATTACCGGGTGGTAAGCCTCTGCACCGGTGATTTGGGTTTTTCTGCCGCAAAAACCTATGATATCGAAGTCTGGCTTCCCAGCCAGAAGGATTACAAAGAGATTTCTTCCTGCAGCAACTTTACCGATTTTCAAGCCCGGCGGGCAAATATCCGCTATCGACCCGAACCAAAAGCCAAACCTCAGTTTGTCCACACCTTGAATGGATCAGGGTTGGCTATCGGCCGCACATCAGTCGCCATCATTGAAAACTATCAGCAAAAAGACGGAAGCGTACTCGTTCCTGAAGTTCTAAGGCCCTATATGGGCGGGATGACAAAGATAGGTAGATGATATCCTTTGATTGTTTTACTTAAAAAGCACCGCTTCTGCGATTTTTGTCAGAATCATAATTGTGAAAAGCATCGTCGGTAGTCCCTTCGTAAAAGGGTCAGGAAGTTGAGAGCTTTATCTGTTGGGTGCAACTATCCTGCTCGTGGGTGTATCTCTAAGGTATTACGGTGCATTATGATTCAACCAATTTTTAGAATCTTCAAAATAATAAAGGATATCGTGTGGGCCTCTTATAAAAGGCGCACCTGGAATCACCTTGTCATTCATCTACGTAAGTTTACCGGAATTTCTCCTTCGCTATTACTCCCCACAATCTGTGGACATGTTAAAGGAAAGTTGTGTTGCCCACCGGAGTTGACCATACTCCTCGTCCACAATTACGAATATGAACCGATAATGGTAAAAAGCCTCCGTTACACGGGAATTGAAAATTTCACGGTCCTAAAACCTCAAACTAGCGGACCTTGGCGCCATTCAACGAAACTTGTGACCATACGCAATTATCTCAACAGTGTCTCCTGCAAAACAGAATATATCTTATTTTGCGACAGTAATGATGCTGTTCTAAGAGATGATCCCGGAAAAGCAATCAGATATTTGGAAGAAGAAAACTGTGACTTGCTGTTTTCACGCACCAAATTTAAGGGAGGATACGAATGTATCCCGCACATTAAAACCTGGGCAGATCAGCTTGCGAAACAACATGATTCTTCAGGTTGGTATATTAATTCCGGAGTTTATATTGTTCGCACTCATTTTTACCGTCAGGTGTTGGAAGCAGCGATGACCTATATAACTGAGGATGATCTTCCTGGGAAAGTATACGGAAAACTTCGACGAGCATGGTGGCTTAGGTGAGCGGCTTCCTGAGTTTCCTAAAGGTTGCGGATCTGATCAAGCGATCTTTCGTTATCTCCATTCTCAATTTTATCCCCAAATAAAAATTGACTACCAAGGACGATTGGCTCTACGATAGGTAAAATTCTTTCCGGTCTTCATCATCCCAAATGTCTTATGCCCGGATTATTGCTTGGTAAAGAGCTCTACAAACTTCGGGTATTGACCTCCTGAACGCGGAGAAACACACCCCTTTCTACTACAGACAAGTTCCTTTGAAACCAATGTCTCTCAACTTTTTATTCAACCCTTTAAGAGCGATTTGTTGCGCTTTAAATCACATTATACAAATTATAATTTTCAAACACTGCCTGGATTTGTTCGTCTCCTTTCTCATCTTTATTTATTTTAGTTAACCTTGTTGCTTTCATCCCCCTCATGCGTATTAGTTTCTTGGACAAAAGGGAATACTTTTTTGTATTGCGTGCCTTTAAGCAAGGACATGGCTTTTAGCCAGGCATCATCATGGTAGGGTGATAATCGCATAAAATTTTCTTCATTAAACACTTCTTCAGATAAAGAATGAGGAGGATACAGCACTCCACCCACTCCCGTTGGAAAAAGGAGCAATGAAGGCCCTTGAATGCCCGGAGCAAGAAAGTTCCATTCCTTATATTTTTTTAATTTCCCATCAGGGTCCTTTATCATCAGATGCGCCCGGTGACAGTGGATGTACTGAGGTTCTTTCTGATAAGCCTCATACAACTGATTGAGCCAGTCTCTCCGATAATAAATGATCGTCATCCGCAGTCACAATAATGCTCTGCGGATTTTCTTTGAGGGTGTAAATAATTTTTTTATAAGAACGGATGTCTTGACAAGTTTTTATCTGGAGTCCTCGTTTTCTTAAGGCGGTCGAGTTTTTTCGGAATTTTGTCTTCGGGGAAAGATACCCAAAGCATCAGATAATCAGGTTTACATGACTGCCTCAGTAATGATTCAATACATAAATGGACCTTATACAGTCGCTCGGGGATGGTGGTAAGGCTCACAATGAGCGGTGGATTTCTTTTAGTCTGGGTAAGCCCTGTCCTTTTGCTAAAAAGAGCACTTAAGCGATAATAGGTTTCGATGCCTATATAAGAGACTTCCCGGCACCAGCGGTACATTTTTTTCTTCTCCAGCTTTTTAAAATGTTTTGGTTTCGTGTTTTGATTAACTGCTGGAGCGTTGCCGATAAATTTACTGACTGGCCAAAAGATTTCCTCGCTCTTGACAAACGACTCAAGGTGAAGGTGGGTCAGCTGTGCTTGCGATTGGTGCGCGCGAAGCGCTTTGAGCTTCATCATTGCCTGTTCTCCCGTAAGTCGAACCCTTTTCGGCGGTGGCCACGGTAATCCCTCGAGAAGCCATTGTCCATCAACCAAGGCCGGCGGCTCAAATGGCTTCTGAGGAGTAGCGTCCAAAGGCACCGGCCATGCTCTGGGAGACCCCGCGTGAATCACATAGGTATAGAGTTCGCCGTGATACCCGGAAGTCTTAACAGCATCTCGCACAAACCAGAATGTCGCCTGATGGTCTGGATGTGTGTCTACCTCGTTGGTTACATAGATTTGATCTGGTTTAACGCGTTGAATGATTTCAGTAACATCAGCCAATGCAGACGCTTTCCGATAGGGGGCAGGTTTACCATACGTTAAGAAATGGTAGTCGGGCTGATGCAGGCCGTAGGTCTCGGTCTTCTCCGTCGTGTTCTGTTTATAGGGAATTTCGCCTTCATTTTGGTAGACCTGATTCAGGCCACCATCGGGATATCCCAGAAAAGTGACGTTGGTCGGTTGCAGCCCGAGCACCGCCATAGCTGCCAACTCTTCGGCTTGGCGAAAACGTCCCAATTCAAGCATGTCTGACGAGTTAACCGATGGACGTGATTTTCTGAATAGTCGTGCGGCCGCTCGCTGATAACCATCCCCGTTGGAAAAAACCACTATCTGGACACGCTTGCCTTCGGTTAAAGCCTGCATGATGATCCCTGAGCAGGCGAGTGTCTCATCATCGGGGTGTGGGGCAAAGATGAGAATCTCGGCAGCGTCTATCAATGTGGCGTTCTGAATCGGCGTTGGCTTCGGCGGTCTCACCATACGAAGAAATCCTTACCAGACAAAAACCAAGGTGCACAGCCCGAGGAAAAAGAAAAGCAACCAAGTGCGTTTTTGCAATGAACCATTTGAAGTTCTCCTGCGGGGAAAGGCTTCAACTCATTATCAGAGATCTTTCCCAACTTTGTGTGGACGGCCTGCCTCTTGAGTATGGGTCAAGCTGCCCAACGTGCCGGTCAGCGGCGGTGGTTAGCTCGGTCCGTTAGACTGGACTTTCTCATATGGATGCAGTCCGGAGAGTTTCCATAGCCAGAGGCACAAGCCGCCTAATATCACTACCGCAAGCGCACTTGGCCAGAGTGGCATCAGGTATCCGTTAACAAGCACCTCGGGCCGTATCACCAAGCGCGTCACCTGGGCTACAGTTATCAGCCCGAAAATGACGCTTGCACACCCGCAATCCTAAAATTTGTGATTTCATGCCCGTCTCCTTTCAATTGGTTGTCTTGTAATAAAAACGTTTAACGAAGCCCAACAATGGTTATACTAATCCGTATAGGACACTAAATGCCAGCTCTGCAGTATAAGACACCTAAAAAAAACTTTAAAACAAAATTGCCTTTTCAGACCCCATACTTTCTCTTTGAGCAACTTATCTTGCCAAATAAAAAGTGATAATATTGGATAACATCCCTCATCCCCGTATTAGGATGGATCAATAAATTGTTGAAACTTTATATCTTTTGTCCCCAACCATGGCAGTATATTCAAGGATGAAATACTTCTGACAACGTAAGAATTTACGCCACCACGGTGCTCTGTACGAATAAAATGAGTCTGGTAAGGGCTGTGCCACAGCAAGGGAGGATTTTACGGTCTGATCAGTCTGTAGAGTGTATTGACGGTGGATATAACGCCCATTTGAATCCATAAATTTTAATTCATACGAATTTTCAGCTATATCTCTACTAGCATCAATTGGAACACTGAAGGCCTGCGAGCATTTTTTTATTCTGGCACGAGTCAGATAAACAACTGCTTCTGTATTATTCAAAAAATTAATGTCAATGGCTGAATGATCTCGACCATCAATCTTAATTGAAGCTTTTGCCAAGAAGACTTCCAAATTAGAGATATTGTTGACCTCACGCTTGCTCAAGTAAAAAAGTACCAAAGGCCATACTATTACAGTAAAGGCAAAGATTATCCAATTAGGTAGGTCATTATTTTTGAGCCATAACCATATCATTAAGCATATGGACTCTGTTTGATCAGGCATTTTTTCGTCCTAATGGTCGGATTCAGCGAGGCTATCAGCCATCCGCCGGAATGAGTTGTTTCTTGTCTTTATTCGAGTATCCAATGTTCATAAACGTTCGGATCAGCAGTTTCACTGCCACGAGCCTTGGTCTCGCGAAAACTTCTCTCCGCAAATTTATCTTTAAGAGATATTCTTATTTCAAAATTTGCCACAAGTCCTTCAGACTTTGCATTTATTATATCATCAGACCAATCGATAATTCGATAATTAAGATCAACAACATAGAGTGTTCTTAATTTTAATTCGGGTTCGTCTTCTGGAGTTATTAATACAGCGGTATTTTCTTTGCAAGTCATAGACTTCTTATCGCAGGTTATATAAGTGCTATTGATTCGAGACAGTTTATGATAATTAGTTTTGGTTGTTCTCTTCCAACGGCCTTGGACGAACACATAATTGTCAACTAATCTGATATCCTTTGGAGGGGAAGAAATTTTATCTGCCTCGGAGCATGCCCAAACGAGGCCCAAAAGAAAAATAAAGATAAAACCTATTACCTTTTTTCCCATTGCTTTAATCCTTACCTAACAATGTTTATAGTGATACGTATAAAACCCCAAAATGCCAGCTCTGCAATATAAGACACCCGGAAAGCACTTTAAAATTTTGATGAGCTGATTGGCTGTACCTCCAAACAAAAAAGGCCCATCACCTTTTTACCTGGCAATCTGGCCTATTTTTTAAAAATCAATCCGTACAAGACTTCTCCTCCGCGAACACCCATTACGTGAAAACAGGATTATCTCTTTACTTTTTACTATCTTTACGCCACCAGAGGAAAAAGTCAAGCAAAACCAGTTGGTTTTACATCCCCACCAGAGACAGGTTAACCGCCAACTATCTCATTCAGGCCTTCTATAATAAGGGAAATTTCTTCATCAGAGACTTTTGCGATTTTCTTCCCGATGCGTTTTACGGAAAGAGTACGAACCTGACTGATTTTAACCCAAGATTTTTTTGGAAGATTTTTGTCGTTTAGCTCTAAGGTCAGAGGGAAACCGGCTCTTGGTTGTTGACTTGTTAACGCAACTGCAATAACAGTCCCGGACCTTTCGTTGAAAACATTGTGACTTAAAACAAGAACGGGGCGTAATCCGCCCTGCTCGCTTCCAATCACTGGATTTAAATCAGCCCAGTATATATCACCTCTCAATATTCCGGCCATTCTTCCAACTCCGATGAAAAACCTTCTTCCGCTAAAGATTGTTCGAAAGAAGGGTCTATCTTAGCGCATTCTTGAGCAAGACGTCTTTTTTCAAGCCGCATTAGTTTTTCTTTAACGGCCTCTTGAATAGCCCGACTACGGTTTGAAAATAGTTTGGATTTAACAAGGATATCGAGTTGTTTTAACGTGTCGTCATCAATGGTAATTGCAATTTTTGAAGCTGCCATATTTATCACCTCCAGTATGATAATATATCATACCAACCTCGTTTTCAAGAAAATTTTTTTATAACTTTTGCTCCTAAACAAATCAAAGAAATCAAAAGCAAACAGAGAACCTTTCTTATGGTTGGCAGTCAAAAAGAAGGGACCGGAGCGACAAAACCTCAAAATTGACAGGTTTAAAGGAATCTGGTATAAATATTTTTTATTAAATAAAAAATTTGAGGATAACGCTCATGGCTCGCACTGTTTCTTTAAACCGGAAAACCTCTGAGACACAAATCAGTTTGCGGATAAATTTCGACGGCAAAGGAAAGTCGGAAATTGATACCGGAGTTCCTTTTTTTAACCACATGCTGGAACTCATGGCGAAACACGGATTTTTTGATCTGGCGCTTAAAGCCAAGGGTGATCTGGACGTAGATTTTCACCACTCGATCGAAGATATCGGGATCATTCTGGGAGAGGCGGTTAAAAAAGGTTTGGACAATAAAAAAGGGATCCGGCGGTATGGGTTTGCCTCAGTCCCCATGGATGAGACGTTGGCCCAGGTGACGATAGATATTTGTAACCGGGCGCACCTGGTTTATAAGCTTCCTGTCGCCCGCGGGAAAATTGGAACCTTTGATATTGAGGTCGTAAAAGAATTCTTTCAGGCTTTTAGCAATGCATCGGGGATCACCATCCATATTAATGTTCCCTACGGAAGCAATCGTCATCATATTGTTGAGGCTATTTTCAAAGCTTTTGGAAAAGCTCTGTGTGATGCCGTAACTCTCGACCCTCGGGTTCAAGGGGTGCTTTCCACTAAAGGAGTACTCTAATTTCCCTGCTTTTCACCTGTTACTTCTTTGTAATCTCCTATGGCTTCAGATAAATTTGTAGCGGTTATAGACTATGGAATGGGCAATCTCCGGAGTGTGCAAAAAGGCCTGGAGAAAGTGGGGGTTCCGGCAGTGATTACCGATAAGGCACGCTCCATTAACGATGCCCATGGAATTATCCTGCCGGGAGTTGGTTCGTTCATTGACTGCATGCGGAATTTAGAAAAACGCAGGCTGGTTACCAGCATTCTCAGAGCTATTTCCCGAGGAAAGCCCTTTTTGGGGATCTGTCTGGGGCTTCAGGTCCTGTTTTCGGAAAGCGAAGAATTCGGTGTCCATCCCGGTCTCGATGTGATTAAAGGAAAGGTGGTGCGGTTCTTTGGGAATGGAGGAAACCCCGGGAATGCTCTTAAAGTACCTCACATGGGCTGGAACAAGATCACGATTCAAAAGCGGCCGCCGGTGTTAGCCGGCATTCCTGATGGATCATATTTTTATTTTGTCCATTCCTATTACGTGAAACCTGAAGACCCTGGGGTGGTGGCAACCTCAACCGACTATGGAGGTGAGTTTACCTCCAGCGTGTGGAAAGACAATATTTTTGCCTGCAAGTTCATCCGGAAAAGAGCAAACTATTCAGAATCTGGGGTTGGCAAGCATTACGAGATGGACAATCTTATTTGACAATGTCAATACGTGAAAGCTCTGAAGACCGGGGGTGATGGAACCTAAATCCAAAACTACAGAGCAGAAAAATTCAACAAACCCCCCTGGCCTAGACCTGACTTTCTGAAGTGCGAGGTTGACTGGTCAAATAGGGCTTTCTTAGGTTGCGATAAAAAGCTTGCCAAGTCACACCAGGGCAGGCTCTAACTCCCCTTTACTAAAGGGGAGAATAATTTTTATCTTCCCCCTTTACCAAAGGGGGATTGAGGGGGTTCATTCTGACTCCTGTACTTCTGACTCCTGTCTCCTTTAATGTGGAGTTATTGGCAATGTTGATTATTCCGGCGATTGATCTTAAAAATGGAAAATGTGTCCGTCTGGAACAGGGAAAGATGGAACAGGAAACTATTTTTTCTCAAGACCCCCCGGCAGTGGCACGAAAGTGGGAAACGCTGGGCGCAGAAATGCTTCACCTGGTTGATTTGGACGGAGCTTTTGCCGGCTCTCCTAAAAACAAACCAGTAATTGAAAAAATTGTGCACGCGATCCGCATCCCAGTCGAGCTGGGAGGAGGGATCCGAACCCTCGAGAGTATTGAAGAGTATCTTAACCTGGGCATTAACCGGGTTATCGTGGGCACGGTGGTTTATCAGCAGAAAAATTTCCTTTCGGAAGCATGTGCAAAATTTCCGGGTCACATCGTGGTGGGAATCGACGCCAGAAATGGGAAGGTTGCGATCCAAGGGTGGGCAGAACAGACTGGATTATCCGCCATTGAACTGGCAAAAAAATCGGAACAAGAGGGCGCGACAGCCATTATCTATACTGATATTCAAAGAGACGGCATGCTCACCGGGATAAACCTGGACGCTACCCGAATCCTGGCCCAGGCAGTTTCCATTCCCGTAATCGCTTCCGGAGGAGTTGCCACCATTGAGGATATTAAAAATCTTCTGCCTTTAACCAAGGAAGGAATCACCGGGGTTATTATCGGACGGGCCTTGTATAAAGGCACGATAGACCTCACGGAAGCACTCTGCGTGGCCAAAGGAACCTTATGTTAACCAAACGAATTATCCCTTGTCTGGATGTAAAAGACGGCAGAGTAGTAAAAGGGATCAATTTTGTTCAGCTCCGGGATGCCGGAGATCCGGTGGAAAATGCGAAAAGTTATGATGCACAAGGCGCAGATGAGCTCTGTTTTTTGGATATTACTGCTTCGCACGAAAAAAGGAAAATTATCCTCGATATTGTGGCCCGCACGGCTGAGGAAGTCTTTATGCCTCTTACCGTGGGAGGAGGAATCAATGACCTTAAGGACATTCGGGACCTTCTCAATGCCGGGGCTGATAAAGTTTCTATCAATACCGGCGCCGTGAAACGCTTAGAGTTTGTAAAAGAAGCGGCCGAACGATTCGGCAGCCAATGTATTGTGGTTGCTATTGATGCTAAACGGGCTCCTGATGATCCTCGCGGTCATCCCCGGTGGGAGGTTTATACCCACGGAGGAAGAAAGCCCACGGGAATAGATGCGCTGGAATGGGTCGATAAGGTTGTCGCCATGGGCGCAGGAGAAATTCTGCTTACCAGCATGGATTGCGACGGAACAAAAGCCGGATATGATATACGTGCTTACTCAAATGGTTTCCGAGCGAGCCCCTGTCCCGGTCATTGCCTCCGGCGGAGCAGGCACCTTGGAACACCTTTATCAAGCCTTGAACGATGGAAAGGCGGATGCGGTTCTGGCTGCATCCATCTTCCATTACCAGGAATATAGCATTCATGGAGGCAAAAAAATACCTCTATGAAAAAGGGGTCCCCGTGAGATTATCGGGGAACAATCTCTAACGCACTTTTTTAATGAAGGATGAAAAGATCATGATATTTTCTCACCGATATATAATCATACTCATGATGATTGTTCTCATTTTTTCTGCCTGTGGGATCAATCCCGTGACCAGAAAACGGGAGTTTAATTTCATCAGTGAAGAAAGAGAGATTTCCTTAGGACGAAATGCCAGTTATTCAATAAGTCAGGCAATATGGGGTGTACAATAATACCGACCTGGAAAATTATGTGAATGAGGTGGGTCAGCGGCTGGTAAGCGTATCGGACCGGAACTCAATTCCCTATGAATTTCACGTGGTTGATATCCCTATCCTCAATGCCTTTGCCTTACCCGGAGGATATATTTATATCACCCGGGGATTATTGGCTGAACTGGACAATGAAGCCCAACTGGCGAGTGTTTTAGGCCACGAAATCGGGCATGTCTGCGCTCGCCATAGCGCGAGCCAGCTTTCGGAACAATTGGCATTTCAGTTGTTGACCTTGGCATCTCTGGCTGCTCCTGGCACCCGGGAGATGGCTCCGGTAACCGCAGCGCTTACGCAATCGATTACCTTAGGTTATAGTCGGGAAAAGGAATTTGAAGCTGATGCCATGGGGCTTACCTATATGTACCGCGCAGGATATGACCCCATGCAAGTAAGTATTTTTCTCTCCCAGTTAAGCCGAATGTCCCAAGGCCCAGCCGGATATGGCGTTTATTGCTCCACCCATCCTGACATTTTTGACCGAATCAGCCGCAACCCGTAATGAAGCAAAACAGATCGTTGGTTTCAATATCAGCATGGATAAAATCAGGGGACAAGAAGGTAAAGGAGAAGCAGAAGTAACGAGACAGGAAATTATAAATCAGCGAGGAAAAATATTCGAAGATGAATATAAATCTCATTTGGATGGACTCCTTTATGGACCCCGTGAAGCCCCACGTCGACTCAGAATTTATACGGTAAAAGAAGGTGATACCATAGAGTCAATTGCGAAAGATTTTGCGGGAAACAAGCTGCAAGCAAAAGAAATTGCTGAATTAAATAAGTTAGAGGTTGACTCCCCTCTCAGGGTTGGCCAAAAACTAAAAATTATCATTTAAATTTAAATAGTTACATTCTTGATAGATAAAGCACTACCAAACCTGCCAGCATAATCACCAGTCCAAACACTCTGAGATAACCATCAGAAATATTTAGAATTTGTGCTAAAAATTTTTTTAATTTTTCCGGAAAAAGGAAATAAGGCGACCCTTCGATAATTAAGACCAATCCAATTACACTTAAAAAATACTTGAAATCCATCTCTACTCATGAAATAATTAAAGAGTTACTTTAATCTTAATCCTAATTTTTCTTTTTATGCGTGTTAGAAAGTTTGATATCCTCTGCCAAAAATCCTTCTCGTTAGGGAGGGAATGAAAATTGACTTTTATTACAAAAAACCAAAAAATACAATACGAAGTTATGTTCCGTTTTAAGAGCCTCCTCTTTGTTACCCTGATTGCACTACTATTTTTTCATCCCTTCTCTGCTTCCGCAGATATTTATCGCTACATAGATGAAAAAGGCACTATTCATTTCACCAATGTCCCAACCGATAGACGCTATAAGGTATACGTTCACAGCTACGGGGGATATTTTCGCTCTATCAAATATGACTGCAAGATATATGATCCGTTGATCCGGGAAATGGCCACTAAATACCAGGTTGACTGTGACCTGGTTCGGGCGGTTATAAAAGCAGAATCTGACTTTAATCCTTCAGCCGTATCTCCAAAGGGCGCCAAAGGAATAATGCAGCTCATGCCAGAGACTGCTGAGGATATGTCAGTGAAAAATATTTTTAGTCCCCGGGATAACATTGAAGGTGGGGTTAAATACCTACGACGGCTCTTGAATATCTTTAACAATGATTTGCACTTAACCGTGGCTGCTTACAATGCCGGAGAAAATGCGGTGATCGGCTGCAATTATGCTATTCCCCCTTACGATGAGACCCAGGAATACGTAAGGAGAGTCCTTTCCTATCTGCGCGGTTATAAAAACGGTGGTACTCATTAATTAATCGTTAATCCTTTCGCAATACTTTTTTAAATAATCACTTCCAAAAAGACTATTGTTAAATTTCCGCTAAACCCCGTTAGAAGAATTTCACACGGGGCATTTACCCTGCGTGAAAAAGTGTAAGAATTTTTAAGTTCACCCCGTGCTTCCGCAGGGGACATTTCTAACGGGGTAAATAAATTTGTATCTTTCCAACATAACAACCCTTTTTTTATCACTCATTTTCTTGCGATCATAGAAGACTTATTTACCGGACTGCTACTGCTTCAACCTCTATCATCATCCCCGGAAGCGCCAGCGAATTAATCTGCACCACGGTCTGGGCGGGCATGGGGCCTCGAAAAAATTCCGCTTGCACTGCACCGTAATCAGGAAGATTACCCATATCCATCAGATAGACACCAAGTTTTACGATATCCTCGAGCGAGGCACCAGCCTCTTTGAGGGCTGTATGCAGGTTTTCAAAGGTAAGCCGGGCTTGAGCGCGAAAATCTCCTTGGTGCATCACCGTGCCTTCAGCGGAAATACTTGCTTGGCCGGACACAAAGATGAGCGAACGAGCGCCATCGACTTTCCAGGCTTGAGAAAATCCATAAGCATCCTGCCAACGCCAGGGATTGATCTGGGTCTTTTCCATGATTGTATCCTCCTCATACAAGGTGAGACTATAAATCTTTCACCATTTCCATCGCCTCCTGATGATCTGAGGCAGTAATTTTCCTGCATCCGGTCAGATCGGCCGGGGAAATCAATATCCCCCTTTGCTGTCGATATTTTTTTAATAAGTTGATTCTAAAAATGTTAAAATTTCACTAAAAGGAACCACCCCTTCGCGTACTAACTGGGGCGGAGAAAAAGTTACATCAACAATTGTCGAGGGCATCTGCCCCGGGGTTTTTCCACCATCAATAATCAGGTCAATCATTCCACCCAAGTGCGAAAATACTTCTTTCGCAGTAGCCGGGCTTTGCTCTCCTGAAATATTGGCGCTGGTTGAGGTAAGCGGCCCAGCAAAAGCTGAAGTCAATGCCCGGGCAATAGGGTGAGGAGAAATCCGGATGGCAATTTTTTTGGTACCAGCAGTGAGAATTGAAGGTAGTTGCGGAGAAGCAGAAAAAACCATCGTTAAAGGCCCCGGCCAAAAATGTTCCATCAGCCGGCGAGCCTTTTCCGAAACCTCAGTAACATAACGAGGAAGATAGTCTTGTTCAGGGATAAGGATTAATAAGGGCTGGGCAAAAGATCTTCCTTTAATCGTGAAGACTTTTTTTATCGCCTTTTGGTTTAAAGCATCAACTCCAAGGCCATAAAACGTTTCTGTTGGATAAACCACCACGCCACCCGCCCTGAGGATTTCAACTGCGGAAATAAGCGACTGTGGAGAAGGTTGTTGGGGATCGATACGGATTATTTGAGTCACGCTTAAACTCCCTTCGTTTTATACATCAACCTTAGGCAGAATGTGTTCTCCCCAAGGTGAACATATCAAAGTTTACATTTTTGCGCAATTACCCTCTTCACAACCGAAGACTTAAGAAGCCAGACTTAAATATTTTATATAAAAAGTAATGATTTAAGCGTTGACTATTGAAGGGGTTCGTAATTCAATAGAAATGATTTTTATCATATTATTAGTGTTAGCTAAAATTTAAAAGTGGACACTTTTCAGGTCAGAATTTTTGACTTTTTGGGCATCGATTGGTAACCATCCCATAAAATAGTACCACACAAAAGTAGAGTTTTCTGGTAAAAAAAGCAAGAAAGGAGACTCTACGATGAAGAGAAGCAGATTTACAGAGACGAAGATCGTATCAATCCTGAAGGAAGGAGAGGCAGGCATCCCAGTGCCTGAGTTGTGCCGCACCCACGGAATCAGCCGGGCGACCTATTACAACTGGAAAGCAAAATACGGTGGAATGGAAGCCTCGGATCTAAAACGTCTCAAAGAGATTGAAGAAGAGAATCGGCGATTAAAGCAAATGTATGCTGATCTGAGCCTGGAGCATAAGGCGCTGAAGGATATCGTCGAAAAAAAATTGTAAAGCCGGCAGAGCGGAAAATATTGGCTCACTACGCCATTGAAGCGCATGGGCTGAGCATAAGACAGGCATGTCGCGTGGTAAAGATCAGCCGCACAGCTTTTTATTACCGGGCAAAGCTGAGCGATGATGAGAAGATCGCGGCAAAGCTCCGCCTGCTGGCTGAAGCAAAACCCCGCTGGGGATTCGGAAAAATGTTTCCCTGGTTACGGCGCAAAGGATATCCCTGGAACCATAAGCGCGTGTACAGAATTTATTGTGACTTGAAGCTGAATATACGAACAAAGCCTAAGAAGCGGCTACCATCGCGCAATCCACAACCTCTGGCCCAGCCGCAGTCAGCAAATTGCTGCTGGTCGCTGGACTTTATGCATGACAGCTTAATAACGGGAAGGCCATTTCGTATTTTCCATGTATTGGATGATTTCAACCGGGAGTTGCTGGGCACAGAAATAGACACTTCGCTACCAACGGAGCGCGTGATACGAACTCTTGAGCAAATCGCTGACTGGCGAGGCTATCCCGAATATGTACGGGTTGATAATGGTCCCGAATTCATCTCAGGCAAGCTGGCCGCCTGGGCGGAACGAAACAATGTGATAATTGATTTCATCGAGCCGGGCAAGCCGGCTCAGAACGCATATATTGAACGGTTTAATCGCACCTATCGGGAAGATGTGCTTGATCTGTACTTGTTCAGGACGTTGACGGAGGTGCGGGAGCTAAGCTCAGAATGGTCTTATGAATATAATGGCGAAAGGCCTCATGAATCTTTGAACAACATGACGCCTTATGAGTATCTGAAGACATTCACATGAAACAACCCTCTACTTTTGAACGGTATGAAAAATGGGAGGTTGTCACCCTAATGTAGTGACTTTATTAAGCTTAATATTAAAAAAGGACATCTTTCCCACAGGAAGCCACATGAGTTAGAGCCTTGCTCTCACCTGAGGATATTAAAAGTATTTTAAAATTTCCACCAAAACCCTTTTTAATGTGTAAACACCACCACCCCATAGTTTAACAGTCCAAATTATTACTCCTATGATTAAAATCCTTGATTACTTGGCAGATAAATAATCTTGGTCAATATTGCAGCTTTCCTTTCTCGTCATAGGCTTTTCTGTTTATCTTTTGTCCGTTTTGATAAGTGTCTATGTATTGTATTCCCCCGTTCGGGTAATAGGTTCTACACACACCATCCAACTTTTCATTCTTGAAATTTGCCTCTGCCATTAACGTACCGCTTTCAAAATATAACTTTGTTATTCCTTCTTGTTTGTCGTTTTTATAGTTCCGCTCTGCCTTTAATTTCCCACTTTCATAATATTCCTTGTCTATCCCTTCCTGTTGCCGTTGATATAGTTCGCTTCATTCATTAATTTTCCGCTTTTCTTCATATCCTTTACTTATCCCTTCCGGTTTGCCGTCCTTATAGCTCTATCTCTTCTTTCAATTTCCCGCTTTCATAGTATCCTTTGCTCATTCCTTCCGGTTTGCCATTGCTAAAGGTTACCTCTTCCTTTAAATTCCCATTTTCATAACATTCCTTATTGACACCTCCCAGTTTACCGCCACTAAAATTCACCTCTCCCTTTAATTTTCCACTTTCATATATTTTTTAGTTATTCCTTCTTGTTTGCCATCTTTATAGTGCACCTCATACTGTAATTTCCCGCCTTCGTAATATACCTTGCTGATTCCTCCCAGTTTTCCGTTGTCATAGTTCCATTCTGCCTTTAACCTCCCGTTCGGGTAGTATTCTTTCTTGACTTCTGCCAACCCAAGTGCAGGACTAAGCAAAATTATCGAAAATAAAAATATTAATGTTTTCTTGATGTTCATAACGCAATTCCTTCTCTTTACCAAAAAATTCATTGTTGTCGGGGAGGACGCAAACAGCAGCATCCGTTCGATTGCGCCGGCAATCTGGCTGGCAAATGTTTCGAGCAAGGCCTTTTGTTCGATCAACAACGGTTCAGCGCGATGTGTGCGCACACCCAGGACACCGACGGTTTTGCTGGGCGTGAGCAGTGGAATGAAATAGGCTTCCGCCATCGGCAAGGTGTCGGTGAAACGGCCGGCCGGCTTTCGCAGATCGAACACCCAGGCTGCAACACTTGTATCTTTTTCACTCAGTGTCATTGTGCTCGATGGATGAAGCGTCAGGGAATAAGGCTGCGTCTGATCAGGAAGCAGAATCACAATTTTTGCGCTGAATACATGAGTCAATTGCATGACGGCGGTCACCAGGATCTCATCGATATTTGCAGCATTGGCAATTTCACGTGCAAGGTATAAAGCGCAACGGCCTGCTCTTCGCGGCGCTGGAGGGCGAGCTGTTGGGCACGAATACGGGCGTGAGATTACCAAGAATCGAAGCGATGACGAAATACATCGCAAACATGAGTGATGTCCTGCGGTTTGTCGATACTAAAAGTGAATGGCGGCGGAATAAAAAGGAAATCCCAGAGCAACGCACTAAATGCAGCAGAAAAAAGCACCGGACCGCGCCCGATAAAAAGCGCCAGTAGTACGATGCAGAATAACAAAATCATTCCAACGACCTGATAGCCGATAAGCGGTAAAGCAATATAGCAAATTCCTGCCAGAGCGATGATCGTGAGCAAGCCATAAATATACTGTCGCAAGGCTGATGAGAAGGTGGCGCACCCTGTTGCTTAACCGTTTGCGCTTTATCGCTCGCAACCACATTGATATCAATATTGCCGCTCTCTTTAATGAGACGGGTAACAAATGAGTCACGACGAAAAAGCTTCATCACTGGTGAATCCTGGGTTTTTCCGACAATGATTTGTGCCACATTGTGCTGCTGCGCCACGCGCACAATTCCCGCGACCAGGT
>CAVTQE010000041.1:0-22782 GCA_963736755.1 uncultured delta proteobacterium
CCGTCCTCTCACGCAGCCTTAAAAAGCCCTCTCCTTTTCCCCCACGCGTTTGTGTCTTAGAAGCGGACCCCACCAAAGCGGGGGCATGGCAAAAAATAGCTGGCGATCACGATGTAATCATTAACCTTGCCGGGTTTTCGATCTTTAACCGCTGGACCAAAAAAGTAAAAAAGGAAATCTTCGATAGCCGCATACTGACAACCAAAAACCTGGTCGAAGCTTTATCCTATCGCAAACAAAAAGAAACGCACTTTTTAAGCGTCTCCGGTGTCGGGTATTACGGTTTTCAAGGAGATACCTTCGTAGATGAAAATGACGGCCCGGGGATGATTTTCTCGCACGCGTTGCTTCAGCCTGGGAACAGGCCGCGGTTACCGCTGAAAAATTCGAGGCGCGAGTTGTCTTGTGCCGCATCGGTATTGTACTGGGCCGACACGGAGGGGCGCTCGCTCGGTTGACTCCGCTTTTTAAATGCTGCCTGGGGGCTTCCCTTGGCAATGGGCAACAATGGTTTTCCTGGATTCATGAACAGGACCTGACAAATATTTTTCTCTTCTTATTAGAGCATCCTGAGGTGAAAGGGCCGGTAAATTGTACTGCCCCCTATCCGGTCAGCAATTGGGAGTTAACGCGAACACTCAGTGCTGTATTGCATAAACCTGCCCTACCCTTTCCTGTTCCCGGGTTTCTTTTGCGATTAACTCACGGTGAGTCCGCTGACATATTTCTTAAAGGACAAAGGGTATTACCTCAGAAACTTTTACATAAAGGATATGTTTTTAGATTTCCAACCTTAACGGCGACTTTACACGACCTCGTGGGGTAACATAAAAAAGTTTGTTATCGCTAACCACACCAGGTAAAAGGAGTTGATATGAACGTTTTTGAAATACCTGCTTTAAGCCAGGAAGAATGCGAAAAAATAATTACCGCGGAATATCTTTGCCGCATCGCCTTTCATGGCGAACAATATCCCTATTTAGCTCCGTTTCTTTACGTCTGGCAAAACAACCACCTCTACTTTCTTTCTGCCAACTACGGAGCTAAAATAAAATATTTTCGAGAAAACCCTTTGGTGGTGGTGGAAATAGAACAAACCGTTCCCGATCTTTCACACTGTCGCTTTGTGACGCTTTATGGTCGATTGCAAGAGATTCAGGCCTACGAGGAGAAAAAAACCATTCGGAGGGCATTTGTTTCCCTCATTCAAGAAAAAAACCTTTCTAAAAATATTATTGCCGCATTAGGCCATTCCCCTGAAGAAAATCTGGATGCCCTCGAAGCCGAAGGCCGGAGTTTGGTGTGGAAACTCATCGAGATTGACCGCATCAGCGGATTACAATTTGGCAACGATGCACCGTGAAGTAAAAAAAACGGTTTTTTAATAGTGTCCATCATACAAACAGGAGGATACCAATGAATAAATTTATGGAATTAGTATTCTTGGGACAGGTTGGCGCAACCATGGCCATGCTGGGGATCGTCTGGTTCGCGCAGATAGTTCATTATCCCCTTTTTGCCAAAGTTGATCCCGGCAGTTTCGTAAAATACCAGAATTTTAATTTGCGCCGAACGGTCTTCATCGTTGTCCCCTTGCAGATGATTGAAATGGGTACCGCTTTGCTGCTGGTTTGGAAAACCCCTGCCGGACTGCTTCCCCTGCAGGTATGGTCAAACCTTATTCTTATTATCCTTATCTGGTGTTCTACTGCTTTCCTGCAAGTGCCCCGGCACTACCGGCTCACCCGGGGATTTGATGCCAAAGGAATTAATTTTCTTATTGAAACAAACTGGATCCGCACCATCGGCTGGAGTTTACGAAGCGTGATTGTGTTGTGGATGATTCAAAATCTGATTTAATCACTCACCATTAACCGGTAACTAGGAGCCATGGACCAACGCCGTCTTCGAATTTTGAAACCAGGGAAAGAAAAAAAGGGCATTGTTGCTTACTGGATGAGCCGGGACCAACGGGCAGATGATAATTGGGCTCTTTTGTTTGCCCAGGAAATGAGCTTAGCGTCCCATGTCCCGTTGGTCGTTATATTTTGTCTCGTCCCTCGCTTTCTTGAAGCAACAGCACGACAGTATCTTTTCATGCTCAAAGGCCTCCAGGAGGTTGAAAAGGATTTAGCTACACAAAATATTCCGTTTTTTCTTCTCACCGGGTCTCCAGAAAAAGAAATTCCCGCTTTTGTAAAACACCATGACGTGTCTCAGCTGGTCACGGATTTTGATCCCCTCCGGATTAAACAAGCGTGGAAAAAGAAAGTAGGTGAAAAAATAACTATCCCTTTTAGTGAAGTTGATGCGCACAACATTGTTCCCTGCTGGATCGCCTCGCAAAAACAAGAATACGGAGCGCACACCCTGAGACCAAAAATTCGCCGTTTGCTACCGGAATTTTTAACCCCCTTTCCCAAACTCCAAAAGTATCCCTATAGATTCAAAACGCAGGCACTGCAAAACAACTGGAATCAGATTTTTAATACCCTGAAGGTTGATAACACGGTGCCGGAAGTCACATTGGCTCAAACCGGGTGAAGCGGCAGCAAAAAAAGTTTTTTTAGATTTTTTGCGTTCCAAGCTTGCGCACTATGACCGGCTGAGAAATGATCCCACCCAGGACGGACAATCCCATTTATCCCCGTATCTCCACTTCGGCCAACTCTCAGCACAACGAATAGCGCTGGATGTTATGCGCAGTAATGCTCCACCTGCGGCAGAAGAAGCCTTTTTGGAAGAATTGATCGTGCGAAGAGAACTTTCGGATAATTTTTGTTTTTATAATTCCTCCTATGACTCTTTTAAAGGGTTTCCCCTCTGGGCAAAAGCCACCCTCCATGACCACCGAAAAGATCCTCGCGCGTATTCTTACACTTTAAAAGAACTGGAAAACGCCCAGACCCACGATGATCTCTGGAATGCCGCGCAAAGAGAAATGACCCTGAAAGGCAAAATGCATGGCTATCTGCGGATGTATTGGGCGAAAAAAATTCTGGAGTGGACAGAGACAGCCAGAACAAGCCCTCAAAATCGCAATCTATCTTAATGATAAATACGAACTTGATGGCCGGGATCCCAATGGTTATGCGGGGATTGCCTGGAGCATTGGCGGCGTCCATGACCGTCCCTGGAAAGAAAGAGAAATTTTTGGTAAAATCCGTTATATGAGTTATCGCGGCATGCATTCAAAATTTAACGTTATCGGTTATATTAAAAAGGTGATAGACAATAAATGAGTTTCATATATTATTAGTTACTGTAGTCTTTATTCCATGAGGAGTTAGTATGAAAAAGTTTTTTATTCTCATTCTCGTCGGTTTTCCATTGTTTTTCCCCTTTCCTTTTCAAGCCTATGGTTTTGAAGTCAACACCCCCGCCCCTTTTTTTTGCGTAAGAACCGGCGATGACCAAGAATTGAACCTTGATATGTTAAAAGGGAAAGTACTCTCTGTATGGTATGAGACAAAAGAGGTGGTTGAAAAAAATAAAACTTTAAAAAATGCTTTAAAAAATTTTTACCTGACAATGCCAGAGGACATTAAGACACAGTATGCGCGAGTGCCGGTTATCAAATGTTCCCCTGTCTCATGGCCGATCATTAAAATCTGGAAATACAAACTCAAGGAAAATTCAAAGAAAGAAGGTATAACTCTTTACGGGGATTGGGACGGGAAAATGTTTGCTGATTATGGGATGAAGGATAACGAAAGCAATTTTGTCATTATCGATAAAAAAGGCTTTATTCGATATCGTGCGGCTGGGAAAATAGAAGATGAAGAAATCAAAAAAATTATTGAGCTCCTCAAAAATCTTCTTAAAGAAAGCTAACCCAGCGTAGACAAGAAAGAATTACCTCACAAAATTTTCAATTCTCAATCCTCCTTTGTAATAGTCCCTCTAAGCGAATCCGGTTATACCTCTGAGTTATTATGCAGGGAAGATTTACAATTACCGCATAGACCATCATGACCACTCCTACCCAAAACGGATTCCATAAAAAGAAAAACGGGGCGAATATCATCGTCACCCAATGAACACCTTCTGAGCGGCAGGTCTCTGCGACAAACATACTAACATAATCTTTGTTTTTTCCTTTTAAGTGCTTTTTCCTGAACCCTTGTGCAAATAACGCTGCGCCTTCAGGCAAAAGACCTTTCCACTTTTTCACGAAAAAAATGTCCTGGTAAACTTTCCCGTCGTTTTCCCAGTCTCTTTTCCGAAAAACCCAGGATTGAGGATTGAAATACTCAAGGCGCATTTGGGTCATTATATAGGATACGCCCATATGGATGACGAACCAGGCGACACAATCAAGAAAGACCGTCCACAGGACAGAGAAATACCATATCCTCATGATGGACTCCTATGAGTTATCGGTACTGGAGGGTCCGCCCTTTCCAGGTTACACGTTTTTTGAAAATTTTGAGAATTAAGGAGTAAGAAAAAAGAATAATAAAAAACAACAGGGGTACAGGGAACAAAAGCGCTGTATAAAATTTGAAGTTTCCTATTCTGAAAAGCATCCAGTAAATCTGCACCGCATAAAAAATATATAAGAGACCAGCAAGAAACAGAACCGGGGATTCTCCGGATATTAAAGCCATTAAAACAATTCTTGTGTCGCCAGCGCCCCCCGCAACCCATAAGATTATCATAAGGAGCACGCTCACGGAAATCCCCTGCGCCCCTTCTGCAAAACCCTTACTCCACCCCTCAATAAGCTGCGCTATTCCTTGCGGATACATTCGAAAGGAAATCGTTCCTTTTCCTCCGTAACAACGAATGACAAAATCTTCCTTCTTATACAGCTGGCCGATAGCAATATCTTCTAAAACAGTGTCCTTAACCTTTTCATGTCCGCCAAAGGTGAAATAATCATCTTTTCCAATCACAAAACATGGTCCAAAGACTCCCGATGGCTTCACTTTCTCACCCAGAATAGTAAAAGCATTGAGCCCCGCCATAACAATTATATTAAATATCGCGGAGAGTTCTTCATAGGTCTTTTTCATTGTGTGATAGGGCTGGACAGAAACAATCCCCTTTTTCTCCGTGTAAGCACCCATGATCTTTAATAAGCCATCTGGCTGCATTGCCGTATCTGCGTCCAGAAAGACCAGGATTTCTCCTTGTGCCTCCTTTGCCCCGGTCCAGCACGCCCATGGCTTCCCATGCCAGCCCTCTGGCAATGCTTTAGCGTGAATTACTTTCGCCCCTCCTTTTTCGGCGACCTCTGCGGTAGTATCTTCGGAATTATCATCAACAACGATTATTTCATCGGGTTTTAAGGTTTGGTTGTGCAGGGAAGAAAGGAGGGAAGGAAGACTGCGTTCTTCATTTCGTGCCGGGATTATCACCGATATCGGAGGGTAAGCCCCCCGTGTGCCGATCCCACCTTTACAGGGTGGGATTCTGAATAAAAAGAGAAATCCGAGAAGCCAGAATAAAAAATAGATGATTAATTCTACTATTCCCACTTCTCATTTACCTAAAATAGACCAAATTTTTCACTTGCTTAAAACCGTTTTCCCTTTATAATATATTATAATTATTATTTTTCAATCATTAACCTTTATGTTTATTAAATAATATGAATTTCTCGTTTCGCTCGATCATAAAATAAGTTTAAAGTTACGAGTGGTTAATATGGCACGACCAGGAGAACGTCCCATAGAAATAGTAGTTTTAACCAGGATACAGCTCATCCAGTGATGCCATCACAACCAAATTTGTTAGCACGACTTCTCATTATGGATTGTTGCAAGGCACCGTATCCGACACCAGCTCACGCTTTCGAAATCTTTCAATCCTCACTCCTGCGCCTTTTCCCGAAATCCTTTAAAATAATTTTTAGCCTATGTTTCTCATTATAAAAAGATGCCTAACGCCTCTGAAATAGAAAAAATCTTTACCACCGCGCGGACTGCTTTCACTCAATGGAAGGAAAAAAGCATCTCCGAGCGCATCTCGTATGTGTCCGCCCTCAGGAAAGTAATCGTAAAAAATTTAGATCCCATTGTTACCTGCATTTCTAAAAGTACAGGCAAAGTCGCAATGGAAGCTATTAATTCTGATATTCTACCGACCCTGGAATTAATAAAATATTACGAAAAACAGGCGCCCAAGAATTTTAGCACCCAAAAAGAAAAAAACATCATTTCTATTTTACAATCATGATGCCTACGTTGAATATAAACCGTTGGGAGTGGTTTTAGTTATTGCGCCCTGGAATTGCCCGCTCCAGCTCGCTCTGGTGCCTTTAGTATCAGCATTGCTTGCGGGAAACGCGGTTATTCTCAAACCGTCAGAAATAACCCCCCAGGTAGGTGATGTGATTGGCGCCCTGTGTCACGAGGCGGGACTGCCCGATGCCCTGGTCCAGGTCGTGTTGGGTGGCAAGGACGTGGGAGAAGCGCTTATTCAGGCCAGACCCGATAAGATTTTTTTTACGGGAAGTCTTGGGGCGGGAAAAAACATCATGGCAGCAGCCGCAAAGAATATGATCCCCGTCGTCCTGGAGCTTGGCGGCAAAGATCCGATGATCGTTTTTGAGGATGCGGATATTGACCGGGCAGTAGAAGCTGCCATCTATGGCGCTTTCGCCCATGCCGGGCAACTCTGTGTTGCCGTAGAGAGGCTTTACGTCCAGGAATCCATTTTTGACAGATTTGTTTCCCGCGTAGTGAAACGGGTATAACCGCGCGTGGGAACTGACATACGACTGCGATTTCGGACCAATCGATCACTCACTGCCCAGATCGAACCGTATCGAAGAACACTTGCAGGATGCCGTGCAAAAGGTGCAACCCTGCTCACTGATATCACGAAACACGGATCGTTATTGTATCCGGTAGTGCTTAACAAATGTGAATCACGACATGAAAATAATGACTGAGGAGACCTTCGGACCGCTCTTACCGATCATGCCGTTTAAAACGGAAGAAGAGGCTGTTGCCCTCGCCAATGACTCCCCCTTATGGTCTTAACGCCAGTGTTTGGTCGCGGGATATAAAAAAAGCAAAACGGGTGGTCAGCCAGTTAGAAACGGGTAATGCGTATATCAATGATGTCATAAAAAATATCGGTAACCCCGATCTTCCTTTTGGCGGAGTGAAGCAAAGTGGTTTTGGCAAATATCACGGCGCGGAGGGGTTACGCACGTTTTCGATTGAGACTGCGGTTATGGTGAATAAAAACAAGATGAAGCGCGAGATAAACTGGTTTCCCTATACCGCGGAATTATTAAAGACCGTGAGAGGATTGATTAACGTTCTCTATGCCGATATACCACTGCGAGAAAAAATAATAATTTTTCTACGGATGCGAAGTTTTATGAAAACTCTTCAGTGATCAAAACGAGGAGGATGCTTATGAACAGAGAAAAAAATCGCACGGCAATTGTGATCGGAGCTGGTTTGGGGGGTGCATCAGCTGCTCTTTCATTAGCGTGCGAAGGTTTTAAGGTGGAGGTATACGAGAAAAACAGTCATATCGGAGGAAAGCTAAATTGTCTCAAAAAAGAAGGCTTTTCCTTTGACTTGGGACCCTCCATTCTGACCCTGCCACACATATTTGAAAAGCTCTTTACCCGGGCTGGGAAAAAAATGGAGGATTATGTTGAACTGGTTGAGATCCCTTTGCAATGGCGTTGTTTTTTCGAAGACGGAAAAATCATAGATCTCTATCCAAGGGAAGATGACCTCAAAAAACATAATGCTCTTCTTGCTCCTCAGGATATAGAAGATTTTTCCCGGTTTATGGAGTATTCGAAAAAATTGTATGACCTTACCGAGCGAGGGTACTTTCAAAAAGGGTTAGACACCTTTTGGGATCTGGTAAAATTTTATGGAGTTTTTTCTTTACTCCGTTCCTTTGACGCGCTTTCCACCATGGATGGAGGTGTTTCCCGGTTTATTCACAATCCCCACTTAAAAGATACTCTCAATTTTTTTGTTAAGTATGTGGGCTCGTCCGCGTATGACGCTCCGGCTCTCCTCAATCTTCTCCCCTATGTTCAGCTCAAATATGGTCTCTGGTATGTAAAGGGCGGCATGTTTAAACTTGCCGAGGGGCTTACCCGCCTGCTTAAGGAATTAGGGGTCACACTCTATTTAGATACTGAGGTCGTAGAACTGGTAAATGTTGACCGTAAAATTACCGGTGTTCGCCTGCGGGATGGGAATATTAAAACCGGAGATATTTTTATCTCCAACATGGAAGTTATCCCCGCCTATGAAAACCTCCTGCACGAAGACAAAAAATTCCTCCAAAGCTACGAAAAGTTTGAGCCAGCCTGCTCAGGCCTCGTTCTCCACTTAGGTGTTGACAAAGAATATCCTCAATTAGGACATCACAGTTTCTTTTTCTCAAACAATCCGAAAGAACATTTTAATTCAGTATTTCATAAAAAAATCTTGCCCGATGATCCAACGCTCTATGTGGTTGCTCCGTGCCGGACGGATAAATCCCAGGCACCACCGGGATGCGAGAATATTAAAATTTTGCCCCACATCCCGTATATTCAGGACAATCCTTTTACCCAAGAAGACTACCTCCGTCTCCGGGAAAAAGTTTTAGATAAAATGGAACGGATGGGGATCAAGGATTTGCGCAAGCATATCATCGTTGAAGATATGTGGACACCGGATGATATTCAAAAGCGTTATTACTCTAACCGCGGTGCCATATATGGAGTGGTGTCAGACAAAAAAAAGAATTTTGCTCTTAAGGCTCCCAAAGCGAGTAAAAAATACGAAAACCTCTTTTTTGTCGGAGGAAGTGTCAATCCCGGCGGGGGGATGCCGATGGTCGTCCTTTCGGGTCAACAGGTAAGAGACATGATTGTTAAAAAGTATGGTGCCCAATCATAAGAGATAAGAGGAGAACAAAAATGACAAAAAAACATATTGTCATTGTTGGTGCTGGCCCCGGGGGTTTGACCAGTGCCATGATTCTTGCCCACCGGGGTTTTCAGGTTACGGTGTTTGAAAAAGCTGAAGAAGTGGGCGGACGCAATGCCGCGATAACAATCGATGGCTTCACCTTCGATACTGGCCCGACTTTCTTGATGATGAATTATATTTTAAAAGAAATGTTCGCGGAAACCGGACGGAAGGTAGAGGATTATCTTGAGTTCGTGAAACTTGATCCCCTTTACCGTTTGCAATTTGATGATTGCGTCTTTTTTCCCTCTCAGGATAGAGAAAAAAATAAAGACCAGATTCGGAAGTTTTTTCCCGGTAACGAGGATGGATTAGACAAGTTCTTCCAGACCGAAGCCAATCGTTTTGAAAAACTTTTCCCCTGCCTGCAGAAAGATTACCAGAGTTTGACCACGTTTCTTGATCCGATTTTTATTAAAGCACTCCCTTATCTTTCCCTGGGAAAATCTTTATTTGAAAATCTGGGCACCTATTTCACTCACGATAAATTGAAGCTCTGCTTTACCTTCCAGGCAAAATACCTCGGCATGTCCCCCTGGAACTGCCCCGCCCTTTTTACCATGTTGCCCTATATTGAATATGCTTACGGCGTCTATCACGTTATCGGAGGCCTCAATAAGATATCTCAAGCCATGGCCAAAGTCGTTGAGGAAGAAGGGGGGCACATCGTGAAAAAAACGCCCGTGAAACGACTCATCATAGAAAGGAAGGAAGTACGAGGGGTTGAGCTCGAAAGCGGTGAAAAAGTACTGTGTGATGACGTAATCATCAACGCTGATTTTGCTTATGCCGCGACGCACCTTGTTGAGCCTGGTCTTTTAAAAAAATATTCCGCATCAAACCTTCAAAAAAAACAGTATTCCTGTTCCACCTTTATGATCTATCTCGGGGTAAACAAAAAGTTTGACTACCTGCCCCATCACAATATCCTCTTTTCTTCAGATTATCGAAAAAATGTAGATGAGATAACCGAAAAAAAGATACTTTCTCAAGACCCCTCAATCTATGTGCAAAACGCTTCCGTCAGCGATCCAACGTTAGCTCCGGCGGGAAAATCCGCTATCTATATTTTAGTTCCGGTGCCCAATAATAAAAGCGCGATCAACTGGGAAGCGATAAAAGATGATTTTAAAGCAAAGATCCTTAATATCGTTATAGATAAAGGCGGGTTTGACGGGTTAAAAGAACATATCGAAGTTGAGAAAGTTACCACCCCTGAGGATTGGGAAAATGCGTATAATGTTTACATCGGAGCAACCTTCAACCTTGCCCACACCTTTAGACAGCTTTTATATTTTCGGCCGCGCAATAAGTTCGAAGAACTTGAGCACTGCTATCTCGTGGGGGGCGGCACGCACCCGGGAAGCGGGCTTCCCACAATTTACGAATCCGCCCGGATTGCGAGTAATTTACTCAGCAAACACTACGGCGTTGATTTTCAATGGCCATCAGCGCTCAAAAAAAAGGAGCCCATTAAACCCACCGCATAAGGAGCAGGGATGATAGGTTCTTCATCCAAAAAATATCAGGATAGACAATGGCGCCTTTTATTGTAAGTATAATAGCCACGGATAATATGTAAACCCTTTGAATAGACAGCACTTACTGCCTCATGCTTCTAATGCTTTTTTTACCTGCTCGGCCAATTTATCGCGGTCGAACAATGGTTCTTTTTCACTGAATTGATAAAATTTTTTCTCGTTCACGATGATAATCGGTGCGTGCCAGGTGCCTCGTATAAGACAATAACAAAGATTGTCAAGCCAGGGTTTAACCTCAAAGGCGACATTTTTCTCCTTGAATTCATTCTCCATCATATCCTGGAGCGTAGCCGTGGTAAGGTCACATTGGTCACAGGTTGCTTTTGATACGGACTGGACCATTTACCTGCCCACTTAAATTGGGTAATCGTTACCGGCTTGTTTTTGTTAGCCATGACAAGCCCCCTTGGTGGCAATTTTTCAAAGATACATTCTACCCAAATTTATTATATTTTTAAATTGTACTATGAATTTGATAGAAGACAAATCGGTTGTCCCCGGGGAGTGGTCTGACAATGAGATGTACATTTTCAGTTATTATTCCGGTGTTCAACGGAAGCGGTATCATCACCGCCCAACTCGATCGCCTCCACTCGCTCACCGCGAATGAACCATTCGAAATTATTGTGGTGGATGGTGATCCTCGCGCAGACACTCTCCGGGCACTGCGCAATATAACAGTATAGGTGTCTCACGTCTCCTCCAGGGCGTGCCCACCAGATGAATCTCGGCGCTCATAAGGCGAAGGGCGAACTCTTAATTTTTCTTCATGCTGATACCGAGCTTCCTCCCAACGTCTTTGATCGACTAACCTCACTTAAAACGAGTCGATATATCGGCGGTGCCTTTGACCTCGGCATTAAATCTGATAGATTAATGTTAAAACTCATCGCCACGGTTGCCTCCTGGCGTTCCGGTTAACCCGCATTCCATACGGAGACCAGGCCCATGTTATAAAAAAAGATTATTTTTTAAACATGGGTGGTTTTAAGGATATTCCTTTAATGGAAGATGTGGAATTGATGCACCGTATCAAAAAAGTAGGGGGTAAAATTTTTATATTTTCTGAACGGGTTTTCACCTCTCCGCGCCGGTGGGAAAAAGAGGGAGTAATTTGCTGCACCCTAAGAAATTGGTTTCTCTTAACGTTGTACCATCTTGGCATATCGCCGACAAAATTGGCAAAATATTACCCCCCCGCGGAGGAAGCAGTGTCTAAAATTATCTCATTGTTCGTAATTCCCTGCATCATGGTTATAACCTCCCCATCCTTTGCTCAGGAGAAAGAGCACTCTTGCAGGAGGATTTTACGAGCCTCGATAACTGGAAACCCCTCCATTTCCCCAAAATCAAGCGTCACTCTGAGTACAGCATTGTCCAGGAAAACGATTATGTCCTCTTAAAGGCAGTCAGTGACAATTCCGCCTCGGGGATCGTGTACCGGAACGATTTTAATGTTTACGACTATCCTCTGGTTCAGTGGCGATGGAAAGTCGAAAATGTGTATCAGAAAGGTGACGCGACCATTAAGTCGGGGGATGACTACCCGATTCGAATTTATATTATATTCAGATTTGATCCGGAAAAATCGCCGATCATCGACAGAGTAAAGTACGAAGCCGTCAGGCTCGTGTACGGAGACTACCCCCCCGATAGCAGTCTCAATTATATCTGGTCAAGCAAGGAACACCCGGAAAAAATACTTACCAGCACGTACACCGATAAGGCTCAGATGGTTCTTATGGATAAAGGTGACACGGATGTGGGGAAGTGGGTTACCCACGAGATCAACATTCTCGAAGATTATCAGGAAGCCTTCGGCCATGAGCCACCAACAATTGCAAGTCTTCCATATGAATGACTCTGATAATACCGGTGGAAAATCGGTCTCCTATATTGATTATTTAAAGGTTTTCCGCTAAATTAAAGACATATCCCCGCCGCATAAATGAAAGAGAGCTTGCTGGGATGTCCTTTATTCACAATACCCTCTCGGAGGGAATATCGTGTCTGAGTTGAGACAAAATCTGTTGACGGGAAATTGGGCGGTCGTTGCACCGGAGCGAGGCGAAAAACCACGGGCGGTCGACCCTCCCACCAGCGCGGGAATAGAGACCTATCCGGAATATGCCCGATCGTGCCCTTTTTGTCCGAATAACGAAGAAAAATTTCTCCTTGAGGTAATTGATGCCTGTGGTGCCTCACCGGATAGATCGATTACGAGAATAATCAATAACAAATACAAATTATTTGATGATCTCCCCACCTGCCCGATAGGTCCTGAGCCTTTTAAAAAACGGGCATTCTATTACCAGGGGTGCGGTAACCATTACCTGGTCATTGAAAGTCGGATCCACAACCTACCTATGGGTGCCATGTCCCGTGGAGGGATTTGCAATTCCTTACATAGCTACCTAAAAATTTGCCGATTGTTTAGGGAAAATCCCAATAATCTTGTCACGATTCTCTTTAAAAATCAGGGGACCCGTGCCGGTGCATCGCAGATCCATGCTCACTCCCAGATAGTTGGCAGTCGCATTGTTCCTGCTTTGATCCGTAACGGTATGCATGTTCAGGACAAATTTTTCGATGACAATGGTACTTGTGCGCTTTGTCGATCGTGGATTATGAAATTCATTTAAAGGAACGAGTCGGCTTCGACACCGAGCATTCGGTGGTTCTCTCACCTTATGCAGCCAGCGCTCCCTATGAAATCTGGATTGTCCCCAAACGGCATTTCGCCTGCTTCGAAGATATTCTTGAGGGTGAGCTCCCGGATATCGCTATGCCTTTACAAAGGTTCTTTCCGCCTATATTGCCAAACTGCACAATCCGGACTTTAATTATTTTTTTCACAGCGCACCCCATCCGATGTCTCACGTTCCTTTTTTACCATATGTATGTTCAAATCCTCCCCCGCATGACTATTACCGGTGGTTTTGAAGCGGGCACGCGTATTCCCGTTAATACGGTCTGGCCGGAATCAGTGCCGGAGTTTCTGGCGACGACAAATAACTGTGGGCAAACGACGCAAGTAACTAGGAAAAACATGGATACCTATTGGCGATTGGAATTTGATAACATACCCATTTACATTCAACCTGAAAAACCCGATTGGTTTATTCCAACTACTAAAGCAGATTTTATACTTCGCAACTTAATAAAAGGAGGTTCTTTTCCCACGATAGCCCAAAAATTCAATCAAAAATTTGGTGGTGATTTTTTCCATGCATTGCTCCTTATCAACAATTTATTATCCCGCCTTGATAATCATAGACCAGCAAAATATCGCGGCCGCGGGTATTACCGGCAGCTCCAAAAACTCAAAGAATGCTGGTTTCATGTTACCAACCAGTGCACGATGACCTGTAAGCACTGCATGTTTTCATCAAATCGGGGAACTCAGACTTCTCTGGATTATGGGAAACTCATGCAAACTATAGCTGAAGCCTATCACTTAGGCTGCAAAGTTTTCTTTTTTACCGGAGGTGAACCTTTTCTCTGCGCACGGTTAACTGAGGCGTGCGATGCCATCTTGAATAACGATGATACTCGTGTGGTTATTTTAACAAATGGAAAAGATGTAAGAAAATTTGAAGGATGGCTGAAAAAAAAACCGACTGACCGTCTTCACTTCCAGATAAGCATGGACGGGTTAGAAAAAAACCATGACGCTATGCGCGGAAGAAGTGCTTTTCAAGCCCTCCTTGGTTCTCTGAGATTTTTAAAAAAATTTGGTTTTCCCATTACCCTGGCAATGACGGTAACCCGGCATAATGTTCAGGAAATGGCTTCCCTCGTCACCATTGCCAGCGAATTGGGAATAAACAATATCCATTATCTCTGGCTTTTTAAAAAGGGGAAAGGAACCCCACGCTTTTTTGTTCCTCCTTCCATGATTTTTCCTGAATTAAGGAAAGCCTACGAAAAAGCCCGGGACCAAAACATAATCATTGACAATGTGGAAAGCATCAAGTCCCAGATTTTTTCTCTTCCCGGGACTAAATTTGATTTGAGTAATGCTGGCTGGGAAAGCATTGCTGTGGGACCTGATGAAATCATTTACCCATCACCAGCGCTTATAGGTGAAAATGAGCTTGCTGCGGGAACGATCGCTGAAGGGTTAAAAAATGTCTGGGAAAAGAGCCCGGTCTTTAAAAAACTTCGTGCCAGCTCCCTCATCCAGGATAAAAACGAGGAAAGGAACCCCCTGAAGTATTTGATCGGTGGTGGTGATAGTGATCATAGTTATATCGCGGGAAAAACCTTTGTGGGCGCTGATCCTTATGGAGAATTGTATAATCTTATTGCCCTCTATCTTCTTTCCCAAGAGGCAGAAGGTTATGAGCATGATGATAACGTTGGTTTAGTGTGTCGCATGGGAGAACGTTTGCTTGTCTGTGATGAAAACAGCGCACCAGTTGCATTCACCCATTCAAACTGCTTTTTGTCTATTCCAAAGAAGAATGCTCATGACGGGATTACCGGTTTTTATTCCCGCGCTACTGAATCGCTCAATACGGATATTTTAAATCCCGTCCATTATCCTGAAGAAGAGATTTCTCATATCCCCAGGGAGGCACGAGTGTGCAGTTATGGGTGCGGCAGCCCAATACTGGATTGTTCTCTCTCTCCGGGAGAAACCATGGTCGATTTAGGATGCGGCATTGGGGTGGAGTGTTTTATTGGGGCAAAAAAAGTTGGTCCCCAAGGCTTGATCATTGGTATTGATATGTTGCCCGTGATGCTTAACCGAGCCCGTAACACCGCCGAAAAGGTTGCAACCGTCCTCGGATTTAATAATGTTGCGTTTATCCGAGGACTTCTTGAGAAAATTCCTTTACCCCCGGAAAGTGTTGATGTGGTTATCTCCAATTGTGTGATGAATCTATCGCCCGATAAACGTCAGACCTTTCGTGAGGTCAAACGAATCCTGAAGCCCGGCGGCCGGCTTGTGTATTTGCGATATTGTTTCTGAAGGGAATGTCCCCCTCGAAATTCAATATAATGAAAAGCTGAGGGGGGAATGCCTTGGCGGAGCCATGAAGGAATCTGAGCTGTTTGCCCTGCTTGAAGATTTAAGCTTCGAAAGGATATTCGTTCAAAAACGCTTCGTCTATCGCCAGATAGAGGGTCATAACTTTTATTCGCTTACGTACATCGCTTGCAAACCGAAATCGAATTGTTCTCAAAAGGTTCTCTATCGCGGCCCTTTTAATGCCGTGATAACCGATGATGGACAAATCATCCGGAAAGGAATACCACAATATCTTAATATCCCGTCAACTGTTTCCTTAGATGAATCATTTTTTGTCTTTGATCAACAGGAAACAATAATCAACGTCGAGCAAAATGTCACCTGTTGTTGCTCTAATTCGCCCGAAGTCATCCAGGCCAGATCTGAAACGGGAGCGCACAAATCTGCAACGGGCTGCATGGTTTGCGGGCAGGATCTTCACTATCTCCCGGACGCGCGCCACGCAGAGTGTTTTTATTGCGGTCGCGTGTGCCTATCAAATGCCCTTTGTGTTGACGGACATTTTATTTGTGATCAGTGTCACTCCCGTGATGCTCTAAAAGTAGTCCAATCAGTCTGCCTTAACGCGCATCATGAAGATATGATCGCACTCTTACAGGAAATCAGAACTCATCCCTCCATGAGCATGCATGGACCAGAACACCACTCCATGGTTCCCGCGATCATCCTTTCGGTTTACAAAAACTTAGGCGGGGATAGCAGCGAAAATGATTTGCTCACTGCTCTTGAGCGTGGGCAAACCATTGGTGGAGGCGCCTGTTCTTTTTTAGGCATCTGCGGAGCGGCAACCGGCGTAGGAATAGCTTTTTCCATAATCTTAAAAGCCAATCCCTATGCCGGGGAAAAAAGACAATTGGTTATGAACATTACCCGTTCTGTTGCTGAAAGAATCGCCGGGTATAAAGCTCCCCGATGTTGCCAGCGGGAATCCTGGCTCGCTTTAAAAGCAGCGTCGGATCTTTCCCAAAAGTATTTACCTGTTTATTTGCCTGCTCATAAAAAAATAATTTGTACCCAATCTCAGCTTAATAAAGAGTGTATCGGTTCCGCCTGCCCTTTGTGGGTAATACAGGAATGATTGATTTTAAACAACCCGTGGGTTGAGAATGATAAAGGAATCGTCTAAAAGCGTAAGCAAAGCATCACCGCAAACCAAAATAGATACATCCCCCCCCTGTTCCTTAGGGGATAGGTGTATACTTTTTTTTGTGAAGTACCCCGAAAGAGGGACGGTTAAAAACCGTTTGGCTGTTGATCTAACCGGGGTGGATATTGTAGAACTCTATCGAAATTTCGTCCTTGATCTCATCACCATGCTGGAAGAACTTCGTATTCCCTTTCAAATTTGTTATTTTCCGGACGACGCAGAGCAAAGGTTTATTGCCTGGCTTGGTAATCATTATCGGTATATGCCGCAACAGGGAAAAAATTTGGGCGAGCGCATGCAAAACAGTTTTGTCCGGTCCTTCCTACAGGGATTCCGTCAGGTTATTATCATGGGCAGTGACAGCCCTGATCTTCCCCGAACATTTATTGAAGAAGCTTTTTCCACTTTAAAGACTATGGATTCCGTCATCGGACCGGCTTTTGATGGAGGATATTACCTTATTGGTTTTAAGAAAAAAACCTTCCTCCCCCGGGTCTTTGAAGGAATTCCCTGGAGTTCCTCTTCCGTTTTTCAAGAATCACTGAGGGTATTGCAAGCGGCTGGCCAAAAGACGTTTCTTTTGCCGCGCTGGCACGATATCGATACCATACGCGATTTAAAAAATCTTATCCAGCGCGGAAGACAATCTCCTTTTAGTAATTCGCACACTATGTCTTTTCTTTTAAGGCACTCTATTGTTGGGTAAAAAATGAACCGGTCATTGTATAAACGAATATTCTTTGTGGCAGCAGTGGTTGCTGTCATCATACTGATTCGCATTACTGGTTTGTCAGGGTATTTAACCCTGGAAAATCTCCAGGCACAAAAAAATAATCTTCGAGATTGCGTGGAGAATAATTACTGGCTTTCCGTTTTTTCTTTTATCGCGCTTTACATTTTTGTTACCGGCCTTTCTTTGCCGGGGGCAACCATTATGACTTTGGGAGGGGGCTTCTTTTTCGGAGCCTTATTAGCCGCGCTGTATGTGAACGTAGGCGCTACCATCGGAGCGGTGCTGGCTTTTTTTGTTTCTCGATATGTGGCCGGAATGTGGGTGCAAAACAAATATCCGGAAAAACTGACTCGTTTTAACCATGAGGTAGCCCAGCATGGCTCCCGTTATTTACTCACCCTTCGTTTCATACCCCTATTTCCTTTCTTTTTGATTAACATCTTTGCAGGATTAACCAAAATCCCCGTAAAGACTTTTATCTGGACCACGTCAGTCGGAATTTTTCCTGGTTCGTTAGTCTATTCTTTTGCCGGTAGTCAATTAACCACTCTGGAGTCAGTGCAGGATATTTTTTCATATAAAACAATAACTGCTTTTTGTGTTCTGGGTTTATTTGTCCTTGCTCCTCGATTCTTGGCACCGCTCAAGAAAAAATATTTTACCTGAACAATCAAACTATATGTTTTATGTTCAAGAATCACTGCGTGCGTATTTGTTTGTGTTCGGGTTGGTATTTTTCCTTGCCCTTGAACTTTTAATGCCCTATCGCCCCAGAACGGTTTCAAGGTTACGGCGATGGGCGCAGAACTTGGGGATTACTTTTTTTAATAGTGTGCTCCTTAAACTTTGTTTTACCTCGTTGATTCTTGCCAGCGTCGCGTATGTTCAAAAAAACAATATCGGTCTTCTCGCCACGCTTTCAGCTCCAAACTGGGTAAAATTTGTTGCGACCGTTCTTGTTTTTGACCTTATTCTCTACCTCTGGCATCGCGTTAACCATGAGGTGCCATTCTTCTGGCGATTTCATCGGGTGCATCACAGTGACCTGAATATGGACGTTTCTACTGCCACCCGCTTCCATATCGGAGAGCTGGCATTTTCTGCTATTCTAAAAATAGGCCTTATTTTCTTGCTGGGACCAACTGGATTGGGGCTTGTGATTTTTGAAAGTGCGGTGGTCTTGTGCGCTCAGTTTCACCATAGTTCGCTTAAAGTTGCCGGCTGGTTTGAAAAGCTTTTCTGGATTCTTTTTGTTCCTCCCTCCATGCACCGCATCCACCACTCGGTCATTATCAAACAACGCAATACGAACTATGGCGCCATATTTTCTCTGTGGGATCGCGTGGGAAAAACGTTTTTGCGAGATGTGGATCAGAAAAAAATTCGCATTGGTCTGGGAGCCTATCCCCATGCTCCGGCATTAACCTTTTTCGCTCTCTTCCTTATGCCTTTTACCAAAGCAGTTAAATAAACCCCCTCGCAGTAGTGTACACGGTATTATAGCCGCATCTATAACCATCCTCGAAAAGGAAAAGACATTCACCCGACTATTGATTGCCCAGATAATGGTTTTTCTTCAACCGTTTTAACGGAAAAAATGGTGAGTATTTTTTGGAAAGAAATTTTTTCCTACCAGTGACAAGAAAAAGAATACCGGGTGGGATAAAGGCAAGGAAAATCCCATTGGTGGTAACAAAAAAATTCACCGCAGTGAGTTGCCACCCTTAACCCAACATATATACCGTGTGTTAACGCCGTGTGTTGTGAGGTCTGACCTTATTTACCAAATAACCCTTTGAATTTTTCTTTTACTGCTCCTGTTTGTTCTTTCGCGCCTTCACCTGCTCCTCCCATGCCCTTTCCCAGTTCTTTGAGTCCCTGGTTCAGAGTATCAGTCACCGCAGAAGAAGTTATTTTGTCATGCAGTGCTTTAAAAATCTCTCCAAAAACTTGACCGGGAGAGGCACCCTGTCCTTCACTGATAGGTAATCAGCTTTTGCACCTCAAAATAATTTAAAAAACCTACCGCCAAAGCTACACGTTTTGCCAGGCAAACCCAAGAACAAAACACAGAACCTTGCTGGATTTATCAGCAACGTCCCCGTCCCGTAAATGCTTCACCGGACATGGGATAGAATGACTACCCCGGACCCTCTGGTATCCGATTATTTACTGGTTTTTGATTTCATTGACTTTACCCATTCCTCCAGTTCTTTAGCCGCAGTTTCACGTCCGCCAATGCCAAACGCTAAAGCCAGGGCAAGGGCAATCGCGCCAATGATCAGACCAAACGCCAGGCTGATAATCTCATTGGCCAGCCCCATCTGACGCAAAGCAATAGCGCCAGCCAGAACCATGATCGCAATCCTCGCGGTCATGGCCAGGAGTGACGCCTGGGCCGGAGCAGTGGACAAAATCGCCTTGGAAACCAGTTTGGCCAGAAGGAGGCCCACCCCAAAAATAACCAACCCCAGGATTACCTGACCTGCCAGGACCGTAAAGCCGGTGAGCATATCCGACATCTTCGCAAACCCGAGCCGGTTGACCGCCTCGATAAACGCAAACAGCATAATGCCGATAAGCACGATATTGCCGACCACGATTGCCGGCGTCCATTTCTTGTCAGCCGGAATTTTATCCCCGATGCCCAGCCGGGCCAGGATGGAATTGAAACCGGCCCCTTCGAGGATTCCGGCAACCAGGCCCGCTACTACCCGGCCGATCATATAAGAGATCAGCAGTATAAGCAGGGCGGCAAAAATGTTGGGGATCGCCATGAGAATCATTTCGAGCATCTTGCTGGCCGGCTGGGTAATCGCTTCCAGCGCAAGCGCATTCAGCGCTGCCACCAGGATGGGAATTAAGATCAGGATATAGACCAGCATCCCCAGGACACCGGAGAGCTTTTTCTTTCCCATGGCTGAGGCCATGCCGATTTTCTCGCTTAACTTGTCAGTGCCGATGGCTTCAAAAAAATTGGTTACAATTCTCTGCACCATGCGGGCAATAAGCCAGCCCAGCAAGACGATAACCACCGCCGTGAAGATGTTCGGTAAAAAGGCCAGAATTTTTTCCACCATCCCCTGGACCGGTTTAAGCAAGCCTTCTACACCCAGGGTGCTCAGGATTGCCGGGAGAAAAAGCAGCAGCACCAGCCAGAAGATCCCGTTGGAAAGTGATTGGGCCATGGGCAGTTTCCCAGGCCTCGATCCCCGCTTTACCCCCGAGTTGTTCATCCACCTTCAAAGCACCCAACCCTCGTGCTACAATGATCTGAAAAGTGTTGGTGGAGCTTCCAGAGATTGGTCCAGAATGTATGGGTGGCGCATCAGGGATGGTAGCAACATTATTGAACGCTGGCGGATTTTTTATACCGCTTTTGGTAATATCACCACTTGTAGCAGCAGGCACATTGGGGGCGTATACTACTGGCTTTTTGGTTACTGCATTGATCATAGCTGCCATTGCCCTGCTGACGTTATTTTTAAGGGAAACTGGTACTAGAATAAACGTCGAGAAAAGGTGAAACAATTGTGGAGGAAAGTATTTTCAGTAGATTAACCTATAAAAGTCTTGGGGGGATAAAAGACGTACACTAGGTTATAGCTCTATCCACCACATTGTTTTCCGTGAAATCAGCATAGAGAAGATGTGCTCAAGATAAAACACGATTAGGTATGCTTTTCCCCCGGTACGACTTGGACCGGCCTCGATGCACGAATCCTTTGTCAATGGCTTACTGCGTTTCATGGGGCATATAAGCCCGATATTTCCTGACCACTGGTCACTCTGAATCGGAAACAACTTCTTTTGGGAAAATGACCGTGCAAATATTGTGGGCTTCCATATAACCAATCACTTTCTTTTTAATTTCTCAACTCATAGTAAACCTCCTGTTTATTATCACCGTCATTGGGTAAAAAAATCATTAAAATTCGCTCGTTACCCTTAATCGACGTACTTCTACACGACGTGCAGAGAAACTGTCCAGCATTCATAGCTTGGGACGTTTTTTACCGCAGTCATTACATAAGCTTTACATTAACCACAGAGGAGCCCTTCTGCCCTTGCTGAATATCGAAGCTCACCCGCTGACCCTCATAGAAAGTCTTAAAGCCATCTTTTTGGATGGCACTGTAAGAACAAACATCACTGCCTATTAACTTCTATAAATTCAAGAGCCTATCAAGAAGCGAGGCGTCTTTTTTTATCGTCGTTCTTTCTTTTTGAGAAGCAGGAACGGCAGTTTGAACATATAGAGAACCAAAGAAACGTTGAACATCATACCCGTCATCTTTGCGGCTTCTTTTGGTGAGATATTCTGCTAATTCAAGCAAACTAAGCTTTCTTTTGATCAGCTTTTCTTGGGTGGTCATAACTACCTCCTTTTTTTTATTGGTTACTATTTCCAGGAGGTATTTGACCACCTTCTTTCTTATACTGTCAACTTAACTCCGTCTTCTCAAAGTTAATCTTTCTTACTCAGCTCCTTCCAAAGCAGATTCAACAGGCACCTTAAGGTATTGGTTACGTCCTCACTTTCTAAAACCACTCCTGTCAGTTTCCTTCCAAGTGAAACCAGAGCCAGCTTGTCAGCATAGATGGTTATTTCCGTATGAAAGGGGAATTTCTCAACGGGAATAAAAAGGGTTTTTATAGGTCCTTCTTTTGGGGAAGACTTTCTCCTTTTTTGCTGGTATAGATCATCCTTTCAGGTACGTCTATCCTTTTCCCAATCCCATGCCGATGGTCTCTTGGGTGAGCCGGGAACATGTATAGGCATCATCCAGGGGAACAAACTCGTCTATGCTTCCTAAATTGTTAGTCCATAGAATATCCTCCTGAATCCTCCTTATCCCCTGCTTCCCCATCATAGAATTTGATCCTTGGCCTTTCCTTGGAGAGTCTGGAAAGCTCTTTAAGCTCAGGCAGAATGGCTTTTAACTCTTTTTCCCTTTTTCCAAGCCCTTTCTTTGATATCGATGAAAGACAAGAGTCTTTCAGGATCTTCAGCAGAAAAGTATTTCTTCTTCCCTTTGGTCAGGGAAGACATCAATCCCTTTTTCATCAGAGATTCTATGACCTCATAGGTAGTCGAACGGCTGATTTGGACCTTTCCGGCAATCTCCTAGATGGTGCTTAAACCAAGTTCAAGAGAGGCCAAATAGACTATAGCCTCCTTTTCGGATAGATCCAGATTCTAGAGGGATTGTTCGTACATGATCTTTGAAGAAAAAGGGCTTAAAACCTTCCATTCATCGTAGCAAATAGTCGAAGAACTGCAAGGAGGTGATAAAAAATTTGAAAAAATGCATTTAATCTAACTAATATTTTCCCCCTTGATTTGTCTGAAACGTCACTCAGATCGTTATTTG
>CAVTQE010000042.1:0-67013 GCA_963736755.1 uncultured delta proteobacterium
AGTGGGTAAATCAAACTTTGAATCATCCATAACACAATCCCGCATCGTAAACTCCAGCCGATAGTGCGGATCCAGTTTGTTGAAATAAGAAAATTAATTCCTTTGGCATCGAATCCCCGGGTGAGACGCTGATGTTGGGGAACTTGCAGAAAAGCAGTGGAGCACCAGATAATGACAATAAGAACGAGATTTGACCAAACCTGCAGGGGAAGCAGTCCGGCAGGAGTTTTCCACACCAGCAGCAAGGCGGTACCCAATTCGATCATCTGCAAGGGAATAACGATTAAGACTGTCCGGCGCAGATTAAAATTCTGGTATGGCACGAAACTTCCGGGATCGACTTTAGCAAAAAGGGGATAATGCACTACCTGCGCAAACCAGACGATTCCCAGCATGGCCATAGTCGCGCCAACTTGCCCCAAAAATACTATTGTCATAAATTCATTCATGCGTTATCCTCCTTTAAATAAGTTCGTGATAATAAAAATTTTTTACTTTGTCTCCCCACCAACGCGTAATCCGCTGATGCGATCAACCTCGATGAGTTTCCAAACCAAGCTACGACCTTCGGCTTCGAGGGCATCCAGATTTTCTTCCGGGGAATGGCCCAATGCGGCAATAATATTTTTGGAAAGGTTTTTTGCTTGAATGAGGGAAACAAATGTTCTCCGAATGGTTTTTTTCTCCTCGTAGGCCTGAATCTCTTGTAATCGACCAAAAAGTGTCACAAAGCGACAGAGGGAAAGATCAGGGACGGTTTGTTCTATTTCCACAACCACCAGGGGGTTATCTCGAAAATATTTTATTTTAGCTCCGTAGTTGGCGGAAAGAAAGCAGAGGTGGTTGTTTTGCCAGACGTAAATAAAAGGCGCTAAATAGGGATATTTTTCGCCATGAAAGGCAATGCGGCAAAGATGCTCCGCGGCAACTATCTTTTCACATTCTTCCTGGCTTAAGGAAGGGATTTCAAATGCCTTCATATCAACTCCTTTCCCCTGGTGTGGTTGGGATAAAAAACGTTTTAATGTTACCTCACGAGGTCGTGTAAAGCCGCCGCTAATGTTGGAAATCTAAAAACATATCCTTTATCTAAAAGTTTCTGAGGTAATACTCTTTGTCCTTTAAGAAATATGTCAGCGGACTCACCGTGAGTTAATCGCAAAAGAAACTCGGGAACAGGAAAGGGAAGGGCAGGTTTATGCAATACCGCACTGAGTGTTTGCGTTAACTCGCGATTGCGGACCGGATGTGGGGCAGTAAAATTTACCGGCCCTTTCATCTCAGGATGCTCTAATAAGAAAAGAAAAATGTTTGTCAGGTCCTGTTCATGAATCCAGGAAAACCATTGTTTCCCATTGCCGAGGGAAGCACCCAGGTAGCATTTAAAAAGCGGAGTCAACCGAGCAAGCGCCCCTCCGTGTCGGCCCAGTACAATGCCGACGCGGCACAAGACAACTCGCGCCTCGAATTTTTCAGCGGTAACCGCGGCCTGTTCCCAGGCTGAAGCAACGCGCGCGAGAAAATCATCCCCCGGGCCGTCATTTTCGTCTACGAAGTTATCTCCTTGAAAACCGTAATACCCGACACCCGAAGCGCTCAAGAAGTGGATTTCTTTTTGTTTGCGATGTGATAAAGCTTCGACCAGGTTTTTGGTTGTCAGTATGCGGCTATCGAAAATTTCCTTTTTTACTTTTTTGGTCCAGCGGTTAAAGATCGAAAACCCGGCAAGGTTAATGATTACGTCGTGATCGCCGGCTATTTTTTGCCACGCCCCGGGTTTGGTGGGGTCCGCTTCTAAGACACAAACGCGTGGGGGAAAAGGAGAGGGCTTTTTAAGGTTGCGTGAGAGGACGGTTATTTCATGACCTCGCTCAGCAAGCGCGAAGGTCAGGAAACGTCCAATAAATCCTGATCCGCCGGTTAAAAAAATTCTCATTTTCTTTAAGGGGTAAAGGGTTATCGATTTCCCTAAAAGACTGCTATGTTTAATATACTAAAATTAGATAAAAATTTCTAATAATTTCGAAAAAAATGAACATGCAAAACCGCAAAATAAGCGCGCATGATTCTCCTTTTTTAATTTAATTGATAGAAAACAAAGTTTTTGGTATTTTAAGACTGTTTTATGGAACCACCATTGCGAAAAACAAGGGTTTGTGATTGATTTATGGGCTTAGGTTTCAAAGATAAAATTTCATACTCCGAGGATTTTAGATTTTGCGAAGAATCCTTGCCCAAGGTTTCGAGAACTTTTGCCATTAATATAAGGATTCTCAAAGGAGATGTGTACCGTGGGGTTCTTTTAGCATACCTTCTTTGCCGGATAGCTGATTCCATTGAAGATGATCATTATTTTCCCGTTGATTTTAAAATTCAGAAGCTCCATGACTATTCCTCTCTTTTCCCTCCTGCTCTCCACTACAAAGAACAAATCAGCGCGTTTTTACAGTCGATGCGCTTTGCTCATGAGACAAACGCTTCGGTCCTGGTGAACAATACCGTGCGGGTATTCAATGAGCTGGTGAAGCTGCCGGAGACCTTGGTCGCGGTAATCTCACGGTATGTTAAGGAAATGGCGGTTGGTATGGCTGAGTTTCAGGAGAAGGGGTTGAACAAGAGAAAGGTATTTTTCGAAAATCAAAACGAATTGGATCAGTACTGTTACTATGTGGCGGGTACCGTCGGTCTTATGCTTACCTCTGTTTTTACTTTAGACTCAAAAAAGATTTCTCCTGAGGTCAAAAAAAAGCTTGAACAAAGGAGTGTGCCGTTTGGTCTCGGATTACAGGTCACCAATATTGCCAAGGATTTTGTTGAAGATCAAAAACGGGGTTGGTGCTATGTGCCGCGCTCATTTTTCACGGAGGCGGGTATTGACCCTTCGAGCGATCTTTTAACAGAGAAACCAGATCGCCTTCTTAAAGTGGAAAAGCGGATTATCGAGCATGCTTTGGGCTATCTCGATGAAGCATTCAGGTATGTTATGGATATTCCCCGGACCCTTATCCGCTATCGTCTTTTTTGCCTGTGGCCCCTTTTTATGGCAGTGGAGACTTTATCGAAACTTTATCAGGAGCATAGTTTTTTAAATGGTCGGGCCATAAAGATAAGCAGAGATGATGTCCAGCGAATTACTCGGGATACCTCGCTGATGGTGCTTTCAAATAAAGCGCTACGGTTTTTGTATAACCATAGGAGGCCATTCATTCGATAGAAAAGCTCTCTCAATTTTTGTTACTTTACCACCTTGACCATCTCCCGAAACTTATCTCCCTCCGCGATTTTCATTAACTCAAAGAGCGCCATTTCCGCAGTGGTTAGTTTTACCCCTTCGGTTTTCATCCGCTCAATTGCGGTAAGTTTATTTTCGGCTGTCCGGGAGGAGACGCAATCAGTGAGCAAATGGACTTCATATCCTAAGCTCTTAAGCTCAACCGCGGTCTGGTACACGCAAACATGGGCTTCAATTCCGGTGAGCAAAATCTGCGTGCGCCCGATTGCGTTAAATTTCTTCATAAATTCCGGCTCACCGCAACAGCTAAAGCTGGCTTTCGGTATCGGCTGAAAATCAGAGAACAAAGACGCAATTTCCGGAATCGTGGGACCTAATTTTTGGGGGATCTGTTCAGTGACAAGCAGGGGAACGTTTAATATCTGGGCGCCTTTAATCATTTTTTTTAAGTTTTCGATGAAAAAAGGTTTATCATGCATTTTTTGGGCAAGGGTTCCTTGAATGTCAATAACCACTAATAAAGAATTTTCTACCTTCAGCATAAGTTACATTCTCCTTTCCGGAATATTTTGATTTTGCATGACTTAACAGTTACCCGGAGGTATTTACCCCCGTTATTGTTGGGCAACAGATTTCTCCTGGAATTTTTCGGCAGCCAGGATTTTACTCGTTGTTCTCACCAGGCAGCTTCCGAATAACGGAATCATCTGCCTTAATGGAGCGCTCATGGAATAGAAGGCGGGTATATTGAAGGTGGAGTCCTACAAATCCATTGGATTAGTAGAGTGCTGATTTATATGGTTGCCACCACATTAAATTTTTTCTTTTTGAATAAAAATCCCCTTATCAACTTTTGCGAAAAAATCTTGATAGTATTTTTCATCATTAATCTGCTCTATTTTCATGATACCGCCTTTATTGTCCATGATTTTTAGTTGAAAATTAACACGAACCCGGCATTCTTTCCCATACTCACTCACATTAGCGGAACACTCAATAATAGAGGCTTTCTTATAGACCGCATTTTGTCCTCCAAAAAATTGGACCAGGAAAGCTTCTCCCCTGTTCTGGATATCTACCGACTTTTCCGCGGAGAGAAGTCCCATGTCTACGACCGCATTCTTAACAATAAAACCATCATCTTGAAGCACATTAAGCATCGCCTTCATAACCATTTTAGTGTCATTGGTGTCGTAGGCGCGCGTTTGGAATTCTCGTATTTGCAGTTGCGATTTTTGAGTATTCACATCGGTTGTCGCGCAACCCAGCATTATCATGCTGAGTAAGATAAATAACATCCAGATTTTTTTCATGGTTCTCTCCCTTAGAATTTACTTGTATGATACGAGAAGGATTCTACCAAGTTATTCTTCCCATATTTTATGAGAACGGTTAGTGTTTTTTGCGTTGAGCTCGTTGCACCGGCTTCTTTAGAATAACCGCCACTTATCATGCCTAAGAGCAGTGAGACACCTGGCGAACCCGCTCCCATTCCTTGACCTCCCACGCTCAGCACTACTGTTTGAGTAGGATGCCTCAGAAGCAATTTTGTCGTATATCCATGTTTCTTTACCTTCACTGTCTCTGGTGACAATATTTGGAGAACCCAATGCTTCGGCTACATCAGCCTGGGACATTCCGGTACGGATTTCTTTCTGAACAATACCAACGGTCATTTCTCGTTCATTTGTTGAACCCAATTCTTTTTGATGCTGCGCCGCGGAAACGCACCCGGACAATAATAGAATGAATAGAGAAAAAGCTGATAGGACTACGAAAGGTTTGTATTTAAACATAGTGACCTCCTTTTATGAGATAAGTTTTGGTATATTAAAAACCTTTACCGGTCAAAAATCAACTAAATTTTTTGCCTTTTTTCCCTCCCTTTTTCCCCAGGGGCTATGGTCACTTAGATCATGCGGGGTAAAGACAAAGCGTTTCGATGTTGGCAGTTATGATAGTGCAATCTCCCTTACTGTTGTCAATCGTGGTATGAGTGGTGTCGACCTATACGGTGGAGCCAAGCCCAGTTCTGTGTCCGCTCGCCGCAAACACCACGTCTTGCGCCGGAAGAAATAAAAAAGACTTCTCAAATTTTTCAACAAAGCTATTGCCCGTTATTTGGAAGACGCGAGAGAGATTTGCAAGCTTTCAATTGGCAAGGAATTGACAAAGAAAATAATACCGACAGGGGAGGATAACATAGTTGAAATTAAACGGGAAAACTAACGGAGAGGGTGGGATTCGAACCCACGTGCCCCGGTTAAGGGACAAGCCGATTTCGAGTCGGCCCCGTTACGACCACTTCGGTACCTCTCCAGAATATTTACCCCGTTGACTAAGTAACCCCTTGCAGTAACCAAGAAAAAGTTATTCTGACTTCTGACTTCTGACCGATTGACTAAGGGTAACCAAGAAAAATTTTATTCTGACTTCTGTTGACTCGATTCAAGGTTTTTGCCCATTGGTTTTTCTTTTTTCTTTAAAAAAACGCTGAATAATTTCTCCGCACTCAGCTTTCAAAACCCCGGAAGTGACTTTCAGGTGATGGTTAAGCCTGGTATCATTGCCGAGTTGATAGAGCGTTACCAGGCCTCCCCCTTTGGGGTCCGAAACTCCAAAAATTACCTCTTCTACCCGGGCATGGATAAGAGCCCCAGCGCACATAATGCATGGCTCTATGGTTACATAAATCCGAGTTTTATTCAATCGGTAATTTTTTAAAACTTCTGCTGCTTCCCGCAAGGCAATGATTTCAGCATGGGCGGAAGGATCATTTCGTCTCATTGTTTCATTGTGGGATTTACTCAGAACCTCTCCCCCGCTTGACATCACGACCGCGCCAACCGGGACTTCACCAATTTCGTAAGCCTTAAGGGCTTCGCTTAAGGCTATTTGCATGTAGAATTCGTGAGAATGCATAGGGCTCGATCAACTATATCTAAAACAATAAACCTTAGCTAATCAGATCTTCTCCCACCCCGGTTACGCGGAGGACTTCAGAAACTGTGGTTTCTCCATTAAGCATTTTTCGGATCGCGCCTTCGTGGAGCGTGATCATTCCGTCCTTCAGCGCTTCGGTTTTAATTTGACGGTTTTCTGTTTTTTGGCTGATGAGTTTTCGGATGCGGTCGTTCATTTCCATTACCTCAAAGATTCCGGTTCGGCCGAGGTAGCCGGTCCACCGGCATTTATCGCAGCCTTCACCAATTTGGATCTTTCCCCGTGAGCTCCGCGGGAATGTTCAACCCCAAAATTCCCTGCTCTTCCGCGGAGAGATCATACGGCTTCGCACAGTAAGGGCAAACCCGCCGAACCAGCCGCTGAGCGATTATTCCCAGTATGGTAGAATTGATAAGGAAGGGAGGAGCGCCCAGATCAAGGAGGCGGGTGATTGAACTGGGAGCGTCATTGGTGTGGAGCGTGCTCAACACCAGATGACCGGTGAGCGCTGCCTGAATGGCATTTTCTAAGGTTTCGTAGTCTCGAATTTCTCCCACCATAATAATATCCGGATCCTGCCGCAGGATCGTGCGAATGGCGGCGGCAAAACTGAAGTCGATTTGAGGTTGGACACCGATCTGGTTAAATTCCTCGTAGATCATCTCAATCGGGTCTTCGATGGTTATAATATTGACATCCGGAGAAGAAAGTTTTCTCAGCGCTGAGTAAAGGGTAGTGGTTTTTCCACTTCCGGTTGGGCCGGTCACCAGGATGATGCCATGAGGTTCCTGGATAAAAGATTCAAGCAGCTCCAATTCGCGAGGGAAAAAGCCCAGGCTCGCCAGATCCTGAATTAAAATATCAGGATCAAAAATTCTGATCACCGCTTTTTCTCCAAAAGCTACCGGGAGCATGGAGACTCGAAGTTCAACCTCTCGTCCCTTAAATTCAGTTTTTATTCGCCCATCCTGGGGGCGGCGTTTTTCCGCAATGTTCATCCGGGAAAGCATCTTAATGCGGGATACCACCGCGTTGTGAACCACCTTTGGCATGGTGTGGACGTTATGAAGGACGCCGTCAATCCGAAATCTGGTCAGGCTGAAATCCCTTTTTGGTTCAAGGTGGATATCACTTGCCCTCTGATCAAAGGCGTAGCTCAGAAGATAATCCACGGCATTGACCACATGTTTATCAGTTGCTTCAATTTCTTTCGTGTTTTTAAGTTTGACGTATTGTTCGAGGTTTCCGAGGTCGATCTGAGGGGCTAATTCCTGAGCTGCGGCGGAAATTGAGTAGCGGAATCCATAAAATTCGTTGATTATTTTGACAAGGTCGCTTCGGGGGGTAATGCAAGGAACGATTTCATATTTGGTGTAGCGCCGGAGATCTTCGAGCACTTCATGATCGAGAGGATTTGCCATTGCCACGTGCAACTGATTGTTTTCTACCGCCAGACCGAGCACCACATGCCTTTTGGCAAATGCTTTGGGAAGCAATCTGACAATCGCATTGGAATCAAGTTCGAGAGGATCAATTTTTTTGTAAGGAATACCAAACTGTTTAGCCAAAACTTTGGTGATAAATTCTTCGGTAAGGATTACCCCCGTTTTATCAGTTTTAAAGTTAAAAGAAGCTATGATTTCCACAGCCGGAACCTCATAATCATAGCCTCCACGGCTCTTGTGATGGGATAACTCCCTTTTCTTTAGTTGAATCAGTTTTTCCCGCTCTTCCGCAGCCCGCTCCCGGATTCTCGGGATCTGCGCTTCGGTTAAAAAGCCTTCATCACATAAAACCTTACAGACTGTGTCGATGCTTAATGATTTATTCATAATTTTAGAAAAAATATTTTGTTTATATTGTTACGTGATAAGTTAAAATACTTCTTATCCTCATCCTCTTCTTTTTCGATTGGGGGGCTGGCTAAAATTAGGTTATCACTGTAACAGGTATGGAGTTTTTTTGCAATGCTCTATAAAACCATTGAAATAAATTAAAAAATTTTAGAATATAAATTTTTTTAGGCTTGTTTTATCTTTACCCCGTTAGAAAAGCCCCGCTTGCCCCGTTAGATATCAAATCTCTAACAGGGTGAAGAAGCACGGGGTAAAATTAAAGATTCTTACACTTTTCACATGGGGTATCAAAATGTAGACCGTGTGAAAGCTCCCTTCTAACGGGGTGTACCATAAGGAAAGGAATTTAAGGCCCCATCCATGATTATTAGTGCGAGTCGAAGAACCGATATTCCTGCTTTCTATTCTTCCTGGTTCATGGAACGAATACGAGAAGGGAATGTCCTGGTTAAAAATCCCTTTAATCCTTCCCAGGCAAAAACAGTGAGTTTGCGACCTGAGGAGGTCGATGCACTTGTATTCTGGACCAGAAATGCCGAACCGCTTATGAAGCATTTAAAAGAGCTGGATGACCGGGGGTACAACTATATTTTTCTTTATACTATAACCGGATATGGAACCCCTCTCGAAAAAAAATCCCCTCCTTTAGAAAAAGCTTTAGAGACTTTTAAAAAACTTAGTCATGAAATTGGGCCTGAAAAAATTTTCTGGCGTTTTGATCCCATTATTTATGCATCCGGAAAGGGAGAGGAGTGGATAGCATCCTGTTTCAATAAAATCGCGTGTGCTCTCAGAAATGAAACTCAGCGGGTGATAGTAAGCTTTCTTGACTTTTATCCTAAGGTGGTAAAAAGGCTCAAGACAGTGGAAAAAGAATGCGGATTTAAGATCATTGATCTTACTCATCAGAACACTATTGTTGGGAAAATTGCCACTACCCTGGCTGAGTTAGCCACAACAAACAGTATGGAAATATTCAGTTGCGCGGAAAAGAAAGAACTTGCCAGCTTTGGCATTCAGCCGGGAAGTTGTATTGACGGGAAAGTGCTTAACCGTCTTTTTGGAACACACATCACCATCGAAAAAGATAAAAGTCAAAGGCCCCAGTGTCGGTGCACAACCAGCCAGGATATCGGAGAATACCGAACGTGTCGTCATGGGTGCGTGTATTGTTACGCGCTGTAATTATTAAGTGCCCGTACGCCTGCGTCGATTCCGTCGTCGCCGCCTGATCTGCTTTTGAATGCAACTTGGTATTACTCCGTTAAAAACCCGGGTGAAAGCCTTCTAACGGGTTTACTGCCAAGTTTTCACTGGTTGATTCAAGGCGGGAGATCAACGTAGTGATGAATTGTTTATAAAATCTGATCTGTAAATTTTTAGAAAGTTTATCAATGATGCTGGCATCGATCCTCATAACCACAGAATCTTCGGTAGCCACAATTGAGGCGGTCCGCTTTTGGTTGGTTAGGGCAGCCATTTCTCCGAAACAGCTTCCGCGATCGATAATGGCAATTACTTCTCCTTTTTTTTCCACTTGAACCTGTCCTAAAATAACAATAAAAAAATAATTGGCTTTTTCATTCTCCTTAATGATGGTGGTCCCTTGCTTATAATGGAACCACGTTCCGATTCTCAAAACCTCAGCCAATTCTTCGTCCTTAAACGCTTTAAAGAACTTAAGGGCTTTCAAATACTTCATGCGTTCATCTGGTTTTTCGGCATCTGATTTCAATTTTGATTCTTTCCACGCGGTTTTTAGATAAAACAGAAACTCCATGATCCCTGGAAAACGGTGGATAGGGTTTTTGGCCATGGCTTGCATGACGACTTGGCTTACACTCTCTGGCACGATAGGGATTCAATTGGTAAATAGGGGTTGGTTCATGATGAATCACTTTGTTGATTACTTCTACCATGGTTTCGGCTTGAAAGGGTTGCTCCCCGGTGAGAAGCTCGTAAAGGGTAACCCCCAGCGAAAACAAATCTGACCGCATCGTTACCTGTCCATCGCGAAGCATTTCCGGGGCCATGTAGGCAGGAGAACCAATGATGCCGCCGCTTTCGGAGAGGTCAGCGCGGGGGAGTTTTGCGACTCCAAAGTCAGTTATCTTAACAATACCGCGCTGCGTGATCATGATGTTCGCAGGTTTAATATCCCGGTGGATGATTCCTTGCTGGTGGGCAAAATCGAGAGCTTCACAAATCTTGGCAGTTATATCCAAAATTTTATCAAGAGGGAGAAGTTTATCTTTGGAACAAAAATTAATTAAATTCCCTCCCTCAACAAACTCCATCGCAATATAACAACTATTACCTTCTAAACCCGCATCATAAATTGCCACAATGTTTGGATGAATCAATGACCCTGCTGCCTGGGCTTCAGTAAAAAACCGTTCCCGATAATTCTGGATTTGATTTTCTGGAAGAGTATCTTCAGGTAAGGTTACTTTTATGGCCACCGGGCGTTTGATGTAAGGGTCCATCCCTTGGTAAACAATACCCATACTTCCTTTTTCAATTACCCGAGCAATAGTATAGCGGCCAATAGTGTGAGGAAGTTCCGAACCTTCGATTAATGTGCTTATTTCTTTGACCATCGTTTTTTTTCCTGATAAAAGATATTTTAAGACCACCCTATCACTCCTGCTCACGATAGTCAACTTTGACGGCTTCGTAAAAAGTCCATCTGCGGCGTTGCCTCCGTGCGATGCACGAAGACATCCCTGCCCCGTTAAATGTTCGCTTCGGTGGCAGAAGAAGCCAACGTAAGGTTTCGGGTCGAGTTTGCCGATCTCCGAAAATTCTTTATTTAACGGGGTGATCATTGCGGCGTACAGGTAAGTACGCCTCATTCCGTCGGATTTGCGCGCCTTGCATCTGAAGCTTTTTACTGTGCCGTCTGATTTTCGACTTTTTACGGCTTCATCAACTTTGAGGGATTAATTGCATTTTCTGGTTTTTCGTCATGAATTTTTGTGAAGTGAACAGGGGGAATAAAGGAGAAAACCATGAACTACGAACAGGAAAGAATGGTGGCAATAGAAGCAGTAATAAAAGCCTGTTGTCTTTGCCAGTCCATAAGAAAAACATACCTTCCTGATGACGTTCGGGAAAAGGAAGATCGGTCTCCGGTTACGATAGCTGATTTGAGCGCCCAGGCAGTAATCAGCTTAGATTTATCTGAGATTTTTCCTCATGATGCTATCGCCGCAGAAGAGGGCTTAGCGGGATTGGGAGATGATATTAAGAAGAAAGTAGTTTTGCAGGTGAAAACTTTTTTCCCCACTCTTGGGACGGATAAAATTTTTGCGGCGATTGAACGCTGCGCCTATGAGGGCGGATCACGGGGTCGCTTCTGGGTGCTTGATCCGGTGGATGGGACCAAAGGATTTATTCGGGGTGAGCAATACGCAATCGCGTTGGCTTTGGTTGAGGAGGGTGAGGTCGTATTAGGTGTTCTCGGTTGTCCCAATCTTCCTATCGATGATAGTCAAAGAGGCTCAATTTTTGTAGCTGGCAAAGGTCAGGGATCAGTAATACGATCCCTTTATGATTCTGCGGAGAGCACAATTAAGGTTTCCCCTGTTTTTGATTCTTCGCAGGCTTTGTTTTGCGAGTCTTTTGAGCACGCCCATTCCTCCCACAACCATGCTGCTCGTATCGCCGAAATTCTCGGGATTAAAAAACCTCCTGTTCGCATGGACAGCCAAGGTAAATATGGAATTGTGGCTCGCGGTGAGGCTACGATTTATTTAAGACTACCGACAAAAAAAGGGTATGAAGAAAAAATCTGGGATCATGCTGCGGGCTGGTTGATAGTAAAGGAAGCTGAAGGAGAAGTTACGGATATTCATGGCAAACCCCTGGATTTTTCTCAAGGGCGAACATTAAGTCAAAATTACGGTGTGGTAGCAACGAACGGGAAGCTTCATTCTCAGGTTTTATCAGCAATCAAAAAGGTATATGAAACCCCCTAAAAGGATCAGGGAAATTATGTCATGAAGAATAAAATCACGTTGGGAGTAAGTTCCTGTTTGCTCGGGGAGAAGACCCGCTATGATGGCGCTCACACAAGGGATCAGTTTATTACCAGCGTTTTGGGAAAATGGGTGGAGTTTGTTTCGGTTTGTCCGGAAGTAGAATGTGGTTTTGGTGTTCCTCGTGAACCGCTTAGGTTAGTGGGTGATCCGGAATCGCCTTGTTTAATTTCCGTTCATACCAGGCAGGACTATACGCCACTAATGCTCCACTGGGCGCGAAAGCGGGTGGTAACATTAAAAAAAGAAGATATTTGGGGATTTATTTTAAAAAGTAAATCACCGAGCTGCGGGATAGAGCGGGTTAAAGTCTACGATAAAAATGGGGTGGCAATTAACAAGGGGAGGGGATTATTCGCCCGGGTTTTTAGGGAACATTTGCCCCTTGTGCCAATTGCGGACGAAAAAGGAATACATAATCCAAAAACTTTTAAAAATTTCATCGACAAGATTTTTGTTTTTAGACGATGGCGTGAATTTTTGGAGAAAAGTCCGAGCCGAGGCGCGCTGATTAAATTTCATACCCAGCAAAAGTTTTTAATTCTTTCTCGCAATCCAAAACAGGTCAGCAGGATGGAAAATGTGATCGTAAAATCCCAACATCTTCTTCCCGAAGAATTAATTGATCATTACCAGAAACTTTTGATAGAGGCTTTTTAGTGGGAAACAACGATACGAAAACACACTGACATTCTTACGGTGAGGGCAGAATGACTAATTTTATGCCTCGAATCCAAAGTAAAATAAAGATAACATTACACATGAATCAATGTGTTGACAGAGAAGCATGTAAGTTTGCTCTTATAGTCTGTCATTATCCAACGGCGTGAATCGTTGATAAGTACTATAAATGTCGAATGTGCCCTTCATCTAAGCGATTTACTGTGGCTCTGATGAAATTCACCCTCATGAGGTGTTGTGAAGAAATCAAGCAAAAAAGATCTCACCTTAGCCAATCAATGTGTTGACGGGGATTGAATTGCTTACTTGACATAGGGGGAAAAATAAGTTAGAAAAATAATCTTTTTATTTTATGGGGCAAAGACGTTTGTTAGTAATAAGAAATTATTTAACTGCGATGTTTGGACCGATAGAACTTAATCGAACTCTCCAATACTTTAATTTGATTGATCAGAAGGTTGATGAAATCGATGAACACCGCTGCTTTTGGTGCATTTTTTATGAGTTGTGCCTAAAAATCGCGGCGCTAAAAAATTGGCGCAGTTTTACGTGTAAATACTGTCCCAATTTTTTGGTTGATGGGGATTCTGTCCGGGGAAACATCCTGATCCATTGAACTGCTTCTGTTTTATCATCATCCGCCTCCCAAGCTGATTTCAGAACCAATCAAAGGTTGATTTCTACCAATACTTCAAATATGTTATGCATCTTCTCTATATTTTGTTCGCAACCGAGAAAAAGCAGAGCGTGGAGTAAAATGTCTTGCGCATGAGGGTTTAATCAATTATAATTATAATAATTTACTAAAGCCAGACATTAAAAAATCGGAAGGGAGTAGGTTATTAATTTTTTTATAGGAGGAGTGATATGGGACTTTTAATGTTACGCTATTGCCTTGTGGGGTTAGCGATTCTTCTTTGCTTGATGATTGGGATTTTTCACCGTCTTCCACAGATGGAGGGTCTGCTGACGGTTCTTATTCTCGTATTGATAGGAGTTTTTTTCCAAAATGAGAAACAATTAAGTATCTTAAATGATATGTTGAAAGAATTACAAAAAAAGTGATAAAAAAAAGAGTCAGTTGAAAAGAGTGTTGCTCCCAATAAAAGAAAAGCCTTGCCCCCTGACGTGGGTGTAAGGCTTTTTTTCTTGGCATGAAAGGCACATGAAACCTTTAGTTTCAGTCATCATTACCACCTATAATCGCTGTGCAATGGTAGGGGATGCGATTGAGTCAGTCCTGAAACAGGATTTCCTTGACTATGAAATTATCGTGGTTGATGATGGTTCGACTGACGGCACGAACGATGCTCTCAGAAAATATAACCAGGTCAATTATTTTTACCAGGAAAACCAGGGGATAAGCCGGGCGAGAAATCAAGGACTTGCGCTTTCACAAGGAGAGTTTGTTTGTTTTTTGGATTCAGATGATCTTTGGCTCCCCAACAAGCTTGCCGTCCAGGTAAGCGTCATGCAGGAAACTTCCGCGTTCAAACTGAATTATACCGACGAAATCTGGATCCGAAAAGGAAGAAGGGTCAATCCCAGAAAAAGGCACCAGAAATACTCAGGCTGGATTTTTGAAAAAAGCCTTCCCCTTTGTATCATAAGTCCTTCCTCGGTTATGCTGCGGAAAGAGGTTTTTGATATGGTTGGGCTCTTTGATGAAGGACTTCCGGTATGTGAAGATTATGACCTGTGGCTCCGCATTACGTCGCGGTTTCCGGTTTTTTTTATCAATCAAAAATTGATCATCAAACGAGGAGGGCACGAAGACCAGCTCTCCCACCGGTTTTGGGGGAATGACCGTTTTCGGGTGCAGGCTCTGGAAAAAATTATTAACGAAGGGATGATAAAAGAACAGCAAAAAGAGCTTGCCATCCATGAACTGGTCAAGAAAAGTATTATTTTAGAGAATGGCTTCCGAAAAAGAGGAGCATTATCGGAAGCAGACTATTACCAACGTCTTATAGGAAAATATTCATGATACCCGAGGCACTACAAAAAAAAGAAGATAAAAAAACTCAATCAGTTCCCTTAACACTGATTGATTATAGGGATGAAACGTTCCGGATGAGCTTTTGTCCGGATTTAGGTGCGCTTAAAACCTCAATGGGGAAAATCGGCCTGATAAATCCGATCATCCTTCGGGGACGTGGAGAGCGTTTTCAGATTGTGTCCGGGTATCGGAGGGTATTAGCAGCGCAAAGCCTGGAATGGGAAGGGATCAAAGCTATACTCTATACTTCTGATGAGCTTAGCCATAGTGATGGGTTCCTCTTAAGTTTTTATGAAAACCTTGGGACCAGGGGCTTTAACCTTATTGAAGCGTCAATGGTCGTGGCGGGATTTTTTGAACAATGCGGACAAGACGAAAAACAGATCAGGGAAGAGGTACTGCCTCTCCTTGGTTTTCATTCGGGTAGAAAAATTTTTCACGCCCTTCAGTCTCTCAGCCACTTAAGCTGCGAATGGAAGGAGCTGGTTATAAAAAATGAAATTTCTTTACTCAATGCCGCAAAAATTTCTTCGTTTTCATCGTTAGACCAGAGAGCCTTAGGCACTGTGCTTTCGGGATTAAAATTAGGTGAAAACAAATTACGGGAGTCTCTGGAGATGACTGAAGAGATTTGCAAGCGAGATGAGATCTCGCTCAGCGAGCTTTTTTCTTCTGAGCATTTTAAATTCTTGGGGCAGCAGGGTGACCTCAACATCACTGAAAAGACCGAGCAGTTTCGGAAAACACTCAAGGCTATACGGTATCCTGAATTCAGTCGGAAGCAGCAAGAGTTTCATGATATAAGAAAGAAACTCCTTCTTCCTCTATCAGTCGGTTTGGAGCCTCCTGATTCCTTTGAAGGTGATAAACTTAAAGTGACCTTCGGGTTTCGTTCTCCCGAAGAATTTCGATCTATCCTGGAGAAATTAGAAACTGCGGCAGATAGTGAGGCATTAGAGAATTTAGTAAGGATGCTTTAATTTATTTTAACGATCTTTAAACAAATGCTTAGCTAAAATAAACATGTCTCATACTTCTTAACACCCCAAAAAATTTATATCCATCCTGCCGTTCTGAACGATCCGATTACTCAAGGTATCGTAGAGAAGCTGCCGGAGATACCCATTGAAGTACAGAGCAAGCCCGAGGATAAAAATAGATGAAGGGGCTGATCCGGTTGAAGCAGGAAAACGGATCTGGTTTTTAACTTCTTCTTCCGGTCAGCTGGTCAAGGAATGTCCTGCTACTCCCCGGCAGCTTTGCTGCCGGTATCGGGTCATCAATATTATCACCAACTGCCCGATTGATTGCAGTTACTGTATTCTTCAGGGGTATATTAACAATCCTTTTATTACCATCAACGTAAACCTTGACGATATAAAGGTTCAGGTCACAGAGCTTCTTCAAACCGATCCTCTTCATATTTTTCGTTTTGGGACCGGAGAACTCTCGGATAGTCTGGCTTTGGAGGAATACACGGGGTTTTCTTTTCTTTTGGCAAGCTTTTTTCTTTCCCAGAAAAACGGTTTCTTTGAAATCAAAACCAAGGCTCATCACATAGAAAAACTTTTAAAACTTGATCCACAGGGAAAGATAGGGATATCCTGGTCAGTCAACCCTGAGGATATTATTCAGCAGGAGGAAAAAGGAGCGTCGACGTTAGCGCTTCGTTTAAAAGCCGCTGCACGCTGTATGGAGAGAGGATATTTGATTGGTTTTCACTTTGACCCCATGATTCTCTATCCTGGGTGGGAAGAAAAATACCGCGCGGTGGTGAGCGCCATTTATGCTTCGCTTAAACCGGATCGGATTATGTGGATAAGCTTAGGGGGATTTCGTTACCCGAGATTTTTAAAACCAATAATCCGCGAGCGCTTTCCTCAGAGCAAAATACTTTGTGGAGAGCTTTTGCCTGGTCCGGATGGAAAATTCCGCTACCTCAAAACCCTTCGGATTGAGATGTACCGAAAAATAGTTGACTGGATAAAAGCATATAACCCCAAACAGTTTATTTACCTCTGCATGGAAAGTTCTGAAGTTTGGGAAAAGGTTTTTGGTTTTCATCCGACAAACCGGAATGAACTGGATCGGCTTTTCGCTGAGCGGATCAGGGAGTTGTGGAAACATTGATATTTTTTCTTATGAATTAAAATTATTTTTGAGCACAAGAAATGATATAATGATAAAAAGAGTAATTAAAATAAATAACCATCTCACCAAGGAGGGTTTTGCAATGAGGTTATCTGAATCTCGAGGAGTTATCGTTTTCTTTTTTCTTATCGTAATAATTTTGTTAGGGTGTGTATCTTCCAATCCTCAAGTAACACCAAACTCTCCACTGAAGATCTCTCAAACCTCAGATAAAAAGACACCCTTTCCGGTCTTTGAACTTCCGATCCCTCAAAATGATGCGCAAAAGAATTACCTGGGAATATCAGGTTCGGGAAAGTTTAAGATTACGCAAATTAAAAGCCCGGTGATTATTATTGAAGTTCTCTCCACGGATTGCCCCCACTGCCGGAATACTGCCCCAAAGCTTAACGAACTTTATCTGGCAATCCAAGCCCGCCCTGACCTGAAAGAAAAAATTAAGATAATTGGCATCCTGGACAGTTACGCTCACGACGTTGATTTATTTCGGGCGAGGTATCAAGTATCTTTTCCTCTTTTCCCAGGCCAAGACAGCGTAATCAGCCAAAAGCTTGGTGTTAGCTTCCTTCCTAAGGTTTTTGGCGTCAAAAACAATGATGACGGAACAATGGAAGAGTTTTATCGCAAAACCGGTGAGTTTTGGTTTTGGAATCCAAACAGTTTTTTGGAAAAAATAATTAAACTGTCAAAATTAGAATAGAGGGGCAATAATCAACGGCTGCGTGGGGGCACATTTCGCCTGTGGTCGCAATCTCGTATACCCAGTGTTAGCCGAGGTAATGCCGGTACCGTTTCGTACAAATCAAGGGGAAAAGAAAGGAGATAATTCAAAATTATAAAATTTTTAACAACGGGGTTTTCATACGGATCACTATAAACATTGTTGTGGCTAAATAGGAACACAATGAAACAACAACCTATCCTATGGTTATTTAATAACACAATGGGGTGTTGCAATGTATTGTAACAAAGGCGACAAAGAAATTGGCGAGTCAATTGATAAAGATCAGCGAGATCAAAGCAAAGAGTATCCTGTCTAAATCCCAGGTTTATGATTATGCTTTGAACCCTTATGTTGGCTGCCAGCATGCCTGTGTTTATTGCTATGCAAAATTTATGAAGAGGTTTACTGGCCACAAGGATAGATGGGGAGAGTTTGTCGATGTAAAAATAAATGCCCCTGAGCTTTTGGCCCATGAGGTGAAGAGAAAAAGGACCGGGAGAGTATGGGTCAGCGGGGTGTGCGATCCCTATCAGCCTTTGGAGAAAAAATATACGATTACGAAAAGATGTCTTGAGATACTTGTGGATAATGGTTGGCCTTTCACAGTCCAGACTAAATCCGCTCTCGTCCTGAGAGATATCGAGACCCTGAAGAGAGCAAACGACAGCGAGGTTGGATTTACTATTACCACGGCAAATGAGAGAATAAGGAAGATCTTTGAACCAGGTGCGTCATCAATAAACAAAAGGATTGAGGCATTAGCTACTCTTCACTCCAAAGGGATTAGGACTTTTGCCATGGTAGCGCCGATTCTTCCAGATTCAGAGGGTCTGGTTAGCGCACTCAAGGGTAACGTTGTGTATGTGATCCTTGACAGGTTAAACTACCATTACGCAGATTGGGTATACAAACAATACGGGTTGGCGATGGCTAATAAAGACAACTTTTTTTCGCAAAAAGGCGAAGAGTTAAGGAAAGCATTTGAAAAGGAGGGGATTCCCTGCCAAGTCGTATTTAACATATAGAAAATGTAAAATAAAACACTTACCAGACAGTCAGGTGCTTGCATTTACCCAAGAGGGGATAACAGGAAGAAAACGAGTCCCTTTTATTTACAGAAAATCTTAGAATTTGTTAAGATTCAAAAAGAGGATGACAATTCTCCATTGTTTTTGAGAACTCCGCAGAAATGCGGGGTTTTTATTTCCTTCACCTCATTTTTCTCTCCTCCTTTACGTTGGTTCAGGTGTTCTTTGGGTTTTTGCTTCTTTTCCGTTGCTATCTGCATCTGATTTAAAAACTGTGGATCAAATATATTACAAGGAAGATTCCGAGCGCAAGGAGTGATATAGTGAGCAGTATGTCAATTATTGACGATGGTTGATATGTATCTTCGTCTATCTGTCTCTCGATCTTTTTATACCTGATAAATGCCAGCACAGCCATTAAGGCGCCAAGACCCACAAGGAATATCCCAAAGATTCCTGAATATCCATGAGAAGGAGGCAAAGTTTTTTCAATATTTGATCTTCCCAAAACATAAGACACTTCTTTTATGAATAACGCAAACTTTTCAACAACAAAACCGAATGCCATTATCCCTATGCTTGTTCTTATCCATGCAAGAAATGTCCTTTCATTTGCCATGTGAACACGGCGATTACGGACTCTTACAGCTTTCTTATCTTCAATTATCTCTGGCATATAGCTAACCCTCCATGACTATTGTAATAAGCCCTGACATTGCCAGTTCTGGGAGTATTCCTTTAGAATGAAAAGGGACAGGTGTTCACTTTTTGTCTGCCTAATAAAATAAGCAACCATCTTATCATTCGTTCCATGTGAGCACCCTCACCATGGATCAAAATACTCCCCCCACGGATAAAAATAAGGATAAGGGATAACGACCGTAAGAGTGTTCTTCCCAGAGGTGGATTTGTTTGCTCGAAATAAGAGGATAACGGTAATCCATCTCTCCAAGAGGTTTAATCTGTTCTCCCAGGATTTCACCGGCTACGGTGATCCTTCTTTCTTTCCGGTAGAGGTACGGATCTAAATATTTATCTACAAGAATTAAAAATCTGCCCTCAGAAGTACCGGATTCCTTTGGCTCCCCCCTGAAATCCAAAGGCTTTTGCAAGACTTCGATCTCTGTCGTTCCATTTTTTTGGTTGAGGGTCTCGACGATCTCCCCACCCCAAACCACAGTTTTTCCCTTATAGGCGATTGGATTTTGGATTACCTTTTCAAAGGTTAGCGAGGGATCTACCTTATTCCTGAGATCCTTTGAAATCACATGCGCACAACCAGAGAAAAAAACAAGGCAGCAAATAACGATAAGCGATCGAACTCGATTTGACATTTTTTATCACCTTTTTATTGTCATGAAACAAAGAGGCTCATATAAAATTTTAACCGTCAGAATCAGAAAATTAATCTCTGTGTTTCCTGTCTGAACAACTTATCGAGCAAATTATATTTTACCATATTTAAGGGAAGATTTTTAACTTATTTACAGAAAATCTTAGAATTTGTTAAGATTCAAAAAGAGGATGACAATCCTCCATTTCCTTTGAGAACCCCGCAGAAATGTGGGGTTCTTTATTTTCCCGAATAATTTCTTTTGGTTGACTTTTTTCTCTTACTTGTTAAAAATAAAAAGAAATATTGATCTTGGAACGAAGGAAGTAATACAATATTAACACGAAAAACAAAGGCCCGGACCACCAGGTATCGCAAACTCAGGTTAGAAAAATTTGTCCACTTGGGCCTGAACACATACAGTATTTAATGAATTTGCAAAAGCTAACTACGCAGCGGATTTTAAAAAACCATGGCCAAACATAAGAAAGGGGCAATGCATATGAAAATATTTTTTTGCGATATTGTTGGCGGTGATTGCCGGTGCGGTCCTTTGGGTTTATTTTGATCACTTTCAAGCCGTACCTATCAAGGATATCCTGGAGGATCCAGGGAAATATGAGTCCAAGCCAGTGGCTATTGCCGGACAGGTTGCCGATAGAATGTCGTTGGTATTAGTAAAATATTTTAAACTCTAGGACAAGAGCGGTGAAATCATCGTGATTACAAAAAAAGCACTTCCGGCTATCGGCAAGAGAGTGTGCGTGACTGGAATGCCAGTGCAGAGCTTCGTCCTTGGGGAACAACAGTTGCTCGTGTTTATAGAGCAAGGGCAAGAGGAAAGGTGACTTTTCCTCCGGTTACGTATAAAGACAAAAAGAAATGTTTGACCTAAAAAAGGAATGCTTTTGGGATGACTGCGAGAAGAATGAATTGAAGTAGCATAAAACAAAGCCGGATTGCCAGAGACAAAGGTATGGGTCTTTTTTATTTTGAGATCCTTTTTATTAACATAATATCAAATTTTTTAATTCCGATTAAAAGGGCCAAACAAAAGTGATAATTTTGGACAACGTCCCATGGCTTCATGGCTTTCATGGCTCATTTTCATTCTGGAAGATAATGTCGTTGAATGCCAGAACCTTAACTTTGCCCTGCTAGGTGCGAGAATAGATAAGTTAAAACCATCCAAAGCCATGACAGTTGCCGAATGGAATGCCAAACAACAAAAGAAAGGATGTCTGAATGTCTGAAGCAGAAGAACTTTTAAAAAAAGGGCAATCGTATTGTTTGGCTGGGGATTATGAAAAAGCTATACCTTATTTTAAAAAGGCAATTCATAAAAATTCTCTTATTGCAGAAGCATTCTTTGGTTTGGGCTCTGCTTTTAGCAGGCGCGGCCGGCATCAGGAAGCAGTGGAAGCTATTAAACAGGCTATTCTTCTGAAACCGGATAATGCCGATGCCCACCGTATTCTGGGCGGGGCTTATATGAACCTTGGCCGGCATCAGGAAGCAGTGGAAGCTATTAAACAGGCTATTCTTCTGCAACCGGATGATGCCGATGCCCACTGTATTCTGGGTGGGGCTTATATGAACCTTGACCGGCATCAGGAAGCAGTGGAAGCTATTAAACAGGCTATCCTTCTGAAACCGGATGATGCCTACGCCCACTGTATTCTGGGCGGGGCTTATATGAACCTTGGCCGGCATCAGGAAGCAGTGGAAGCTATTAAACAGGCTATCCTTCTGAAACCGGATGATGCCGAAGCCCACAATAACCTGGGCGAGGCTTATTTCAAGCTTGGCCGGCATCAGGAAGCAGTGGAAGCTATTAAACAGGCTATTCTTCTGCAACCGGATGATGCCTACGCCCACTGTATTCTGGGCGGGGCTTATATGAACCTCGGCCGGCATCAGGAAGCAGTGGAAGCTTTTAAACAGGCTATCCTTCTGAAACCGGATGATGCCTACGCCCACTGTATTCTGGGTGGGGCTTATATGAACCTTGGCCGGCATCAGGAAGCAGTGGAAGCTATTAAACAGGCTATTCTTCTGAAACCGGATGATGCCGAAGCCCACAATAACCTGGGCGAGGCTTATTTCAAGCTTGGCCGGCATCAGGAAGCAGTGGAAGCTATTAAACAGGCTGTCCTCCTGAAACCGGATGATGCCCACGCCCACTGTATTCTGGGCGGGGCTTATATGAACCTCGGCCGGCATCAGGAAGCAGTGGAAGCTATTAAACAGGCTGTCCTCCTGCAACCGGATGATGTCTACGCCCACTATAACCTGGGCGAGGCTTATTTCAAGCTCGGCCGCCATCAGGAGGCAGTGGAAGCTTTTAAACAGGCTATTCGCCTGCAACCGGATTTTGCCGAAGCCCACAATAAACTGGGAAAAAATTATAGCACGCTCGGCCGCCATAAAGAAGCAGTGGAAGCTATTAAACAGGCTATCCGCCTGAAACCGGATGATGCCTACGCCCACTATAACTTGGGGGCGATTTATTTCAAGCTCGGCCGCCATCAGGAAGCGGTAGAAGCTTATAGACAGGCTGTCCGCCTGCAACCGGATGATGCCTACGCCCACTGTATTCTGGGCGGGGCTTATATGAACGTCGGCCGCCATCAGGAAGCGGTAGAGGCGTATAGACAGGCTATCCGCCTGAAACCGGATGATGCCTACGCCCACTATAACCTAGGGGTGAATTATGGCAAGCTCGGCCGCCATCAGGAAGCGGTAGAGGCGTATAGACAGGCTATCCGCCTGAAACCGGATTTTGCCGATGTCCACTATAGCCTGGGGAAAAATTATGACACGCTCGGCCTTCATCTGGAAGCAGTGGAAGCTTTTAAACTGGCTATCCGCCTGAAACCGGATTTTGCCTACGCCCACTATAACCTGGGGGTGAATTATGGCAAGCTCGGCCGCCATCTGCAAGCAGTGGAAGCTTTTAGACAGGCTATCCTCTTGAAACCGGATGATGCCGAAGCCCACTATAACTTGGGCGAGGTTTATTTCAAGCTCGGCCGTCATCAGGAAGCGGTGGAAGCTTTTAGACAGGCTATCCGCCTTAATCCGGATTTTGCCGATGCCCACTATAATTTGGGAATAATTTTTTTATTTCTTGGCGATAAAGGCTCGGCACTGGATGAATACAAGATTTTGAAAAATTTGAATCAAGAGAAGGCTGATGAGTTGTTTAACGCAATTTACGAATAAGGGCAGCATCAGGGGAAGGTCTACACATTTGGCAAAAGTTTTTTGACGGGGGAAGAAGTGCTCTTTTGCTAACTAATTGCAGAAAAATTTATTCACCCGCCGTCAAGAGAACATAGTAGGGACATTCTTGACTAGGTCAACTTGCAATCGAGTAAGCTCCGCTTTGGCCTTTAGCTCATAGCTGATAGCAAAAAAAGTAAAAAATAAAAACTAAAAACCATGACCCACAAGCTATTTGCCATCCGCTATGAGCTATGAGCCATGAGCTATCAGCTAGTTGCTTAGCCGAAAATCAGTTCCATCCTCACTGGTTGCGAGCGGGTAGGGGATGAAATTATTGACCCAGGGCTGCACCAGGTAATAATCTGTCTGGTGCCAGAAGAAGACTAAAGGAGCCTCTTGAATGATGGTTTTCTCCGCCTCATGAAAGAGGCGTATACGAGTGGTTTCGTCCGGTTCTTGTTGAGCTTTCTCGATGAGAAGATCGACAGTGGGATTTTTGTAAAAGGATCGGTTTCCTCCCGCGCCCCAGTTGCTCGAATGAAATAAGGGAAAGAGAAAATTTTCCGCGTCCGGATAATCCGCCCACCAGGAAATCCAAAAAGCCTGAGCTTTTCCCCGCGCGACACTTTCTTTGAATGAGCTCCATTCGAGTTGGCTAATACTCACCGTAATGCCTACCTCTTGGAGGTACTGTTGAATCACCTCAACAATATCGAGCACCTCCGGGAGCGCCGTGATAGTAATCGTGAGTGGAAAACCTTTGGGGTACCCGGCTTCTTTAAGTAACTCACGCGCCCGGGTGGGATTGTAGGGAAAGTAGTCTTTTAATGGCGGAAAAGATTTTCTTAAAAGGGGCGGAACCGGACCAGAGGCTAAAAGGCCGCGTTTTTCAAAGAGCGTGGTTCTTATTTTTTCCCGGTCAATGGCCACGCAGATCGCCTGGCGGACCCGGATATCGTTAAGTGGCGGGTGCTGACAGTTAAGACCGAGGTAATAGATATTCAGCCCGGGTTGCTCTTTAATAGAGCGTTTCCCGGGGTGGGTGTAATATCTGTGAAATTCCGACGCGGGGATGCGGATAATATCGAGGTTGCCGATTTCGAATTCCACGATCGTGGTTAAATCCTCAGGGATAATGCGGTACATGATCCCTTTAATATGGGGAGGGGATCGGAAGTACTTGGGATTGCTCACTAAACAAAGGTGCTGGCTATGCTGCCATTCGTGGAGAATAAAAGGCCCGGTTCCCACAACATGGAAAGAAAAGTCTGCTCCCCATTTTTGCACCTCTTCCTTGGGCACCACTGCGGCAGTCGTGAGAGTCAGAAGGCTTAAGAAAGGGCCAAAAGGTTTTGTAAGATGGATCATGAGGGTATACGTATCTTTTACCGTGATGCCGGATACCTCCTGAGCCTGGTTTTTCATGAACTCCTGAGCGCCTTCGATACGATCAAAAACCCACGTTCGCGGAGAGCGCGTAGCGGGATTCAAGACCCGCTCAAAAGAGTACTTAACGTCATCGGCAGTTACTTCCCTGCCATTACTAAAATGGACTCCAGGATGAAGAAAAAAGGTATAGGTTTTTCCGTCCGGGGATACCTCCCATTTTTCGGCAATATCCGGTCGGAGGTGAAGGTCTTGATCAAACCTTACCAGGCCATTAAATATCTTGGCAGCCAATTGAAGCGCCGGTCACATCGACAACGAGAGCGGGGTCGAGGGTAGTGGGGTTAGTATTCAGCCGGAGATAGAGAAATCCTTCTTTTTTGGGTATGGCTTGCTGGCAGGCAATTCCTGAGAAGAAAACAATGACCAGCAAAAACTTAAACCAGGAATGAGTAGAGCGCTGCTTTTTTTTTTCGTGGTGTATTAAGGGATTCAGACAGTTGATATTTTTGTTGTCTTCGTTACTCTCGAGTCGATTCCTCGCGCCGCCTGATCGCTTTGAATGCAACTTGGTATCAAGGCACTGATCTTAATGCATTTGGTGTGATGAGATTTTTTTTGTTTCTCTTGCGCATCCGGTTTTTTGTGCTTTGAAGGCAGGTGATCGAATTTCAAGAATGCTAACTTCCTGCCTGTACGAGGATGCCATAAAATTAATAACCGTAATTCCCGTTCTCAATTGAAACCAGTATGCCATTTTCGAACTTAAAAATTTGAATAAACCGGTATGGGCCGAAGTTATAAAACCATTCGTCAACGTTTACCTGGACTTTACCATAGACAGGTTCCCTGAGCACTCCCCGGTCATAATAATCGTCGCCATGGATGCGTTCGATTCGTTCTTCTGTTCGTTCTTCTGCCCAGGCAGGAGGGCCACAATCTGCCAAAACTTCTGATTTTGAATCTCCGGTGGAAACGAGCTTGTTTCCGCAGCGGCACGAGTCAGTGGGCTCCGCACAGGGAACCATTGACAACAACAAAAAAACGATCAACAGGACATAGATTTTTTTCATATACTGTCCCTTTACGCCTCAGACACTTTAATGAATTTAGCTGCTATTATTGATTCTACCATGAACTAACGCAGGACGATTTTTGCGGCTTCGTTATAAAATAAGATAAGAGAAGTTTTATTATTTAAGTTTAGTGACCCCTGGACCTTATTTAAGTATTATTTACACTCCAAAAACATTTTAACCTTACCCTATAATTTTTGCCATGGAATCCAGTTCATGGTTAACCGCTTTTACCAGATCTTGCAGACAAGACATTTTTTTATCCAGCATGCCGTCAACCAATCAAACAGTCAGAAAAATATAGCGGATTAAAAACAGGATCGCGAAACCAGAAACTAACAGCGGCACTTCTCTGATTTTTCCTTGCACCGCTTTTAACAAAGTATAAGAAATAAAACCAAACGCGATGCCTTCGGTAATGCTGAAGGTGAAGGGCATCAAAATTATCGTTAAAAAGGCGGGCACCGCTTCACTAAAGTCATTCCAGTTAATTTGAGAAATATTTTTCAGCATGAAGCAGCCGACAATAATAAGCGCGGGAGCGATTACCGGATAGAGAACCAATCCTTCACCAACCTTGATTCCTCCTCCAATCATCTTAACGAGGGGCGCGAAAAATATGGCCAGGAGAAACATGACCCCGGTCACCACATTGGCCAGGCCGGTCCGGGCGCCAGCGCTCACCCCGACGGCGCTTTCGATATAACTGGTCACCGTAGAGGTGCCCAAAAGGGCTCCTGATGTAGTGCCAATCGCGTCGGAAAGCAAAGCTTGACGGGCACGGGGTAAACTACCGTCAGCTTTTAAAAATCCCGCTTCCTCGCTCACCCCGATCAATGTGCCCACGGTGTCGAACAAGGTAAGAAAGAAAAAAACAAAAATTATGGAGAACATGCCAGGTTTCAGCGCTCCCATGATATCCAGCTTGAAAAGAGTTGGCTGGAGGGAAGGCACTGGCCCGATAATCCCTTGATAGTGTACCATGCCGGTCATGAGACTAACGATGAGGGTTACCAGAATTCCCGGCCAAAATTGCGCTGCGCGCCCCCAGGGTTAACAAAATCGCCATGACGGTCAACCCAAGAAGTGACAAAAGCACCGGCGGTGAAGATAACTTTCCCATACCCACCAAGCGTTCCCGGATTGTGCACCACAATACCCGCCCATTCAAGACCGACCACCGCAATGAGTAATCCAATACCCGCGGCGATTCCGTTTTTTAAGGTTGCCGGAATAGAATTTACCAGTCGCTCGCGAAGCCCCACAAACGATAAGGCGATGAACAAAAGCCCGGAAATAAAAATAGCGCCTAATGCCTGTTGCCAGCTATAGTGAAGGGTGAGGACCACCGTGTAGGCAAAGAAAAAATTGTGCCCCATCGCGGGCGCCTGTGCGATAGGATAGTTGGCGAGAAAAGCCATTAAAAAAGTCGCGAAAGCGGTGGCTAAGCAGGTCGCGACCATAACCGCTCCCGGGTCCATTCCCGCGGCGCCCAATACCGCAGGCTGCACAAAAATTATGTACGCCATCGTCATAAAGGTTGCTAAGCCGCCCGAGATTTCCCTTTGAAGGTTGGTTTGCGCTTTCTGCAATCCAAAAATTCGTTCTATCATGACGCGCCTCGATAGGTTAGCATCTTGGTTTTGCCGCTCGCAATGGGCAATCGAACGTGCTCTCGATATCGCTCGATCTGCTTGAATGCAACTTGTATTAGTCGTACTGCACGACTGAGAAAATATCATATTTGGATAGCTCATCACGTCCTTTAAGAAAAAGCAATTCGATTATGAAGGCCAACCCGACGATATCTCCGCCCAGTCGTTCAACTAACTTGCAGGTTGCTTTTGCTGTGCCTCCCGTTGCCAAGAGATCGTCTATGATTAACACCTTTTGTCCCTTTGCGATCGCATCAGTATGAATCTCAACCGTATTTGTGCCGTATTCAAGGGTATAGCTCTCGCTGATGGTTGCAGCCGGCAGTTTTCCCGGTTTTCGGACGGGCACAAACCCGCAGCCCAGCTCATACGCTAAGAGAGCGCCGGATATAAATCCCCGCGACTCAATCCCCACCACAATATCAACCTCTTTGCCTTGACAAAACTTCAGCATCTTTTGAACTTTGTACCGTAGCGCATCAGGATTTTTCAGCAACGTCGTGATATCTTTAAAAATAATTCCTTTTTTGGGGAAATCAGGCACATCCCGGATGGTGCTTTCTATGTCCATAAAATTTACCTCCTGCAAGGCTTAATTAATAAACAAACAAATATTATCAAGCCTGTTTTAAATGGGCAACTAATTTAGACGGTGAGAACTTCTCTGAAGTATTTTATCACGATTGATAAATTCGATGACTTTCCCTTGAGAAATCTTTAGTGAACCAGGTTATATTTTTCCCTTCCTACGTCAACAATGTTACCGGAACTCTTAATTCCTTGATACTTCTTCATTGCTGGCTTATTTCCCCTTTTTAGGCACCTTTTTCGAATCGGACAGAAAACGTTCTATGCCGATATCCGTAAGCGGATGTTTGGTCAGTTGTTCCAGCACCGAGAAAGGGATCGTGGCAATGTCCGCGCCCAAAAGAGCAGCTTCAAGAACATGCACCGGATTGCGGATGCTTGCCACAATGATCTCGGCATCAAATTCATAGTTGTCAAAGATGGTGACGATCTGATCAACCAGGTCCATCCCCACCTGGGAAATGTCATCCAGCCGTCCGATAAAAGGGCTGACGTAGGCTGCTCCTGTTTTGGCCGCGATCAATGCCTGGAGGGGAGAAAAGATCAGCGTCATGTTTACCCTGATCCCTGCTTGAGAAAGCGTCCGCGTTGCTTTAAGTCCTTCGAGGCACATGGGAATTTTTATCACAATATTCGGGTGAATCTGAGCGAGTTGTTTTGCTTCTTTGACCATGTCTGAAGATTTGGTGCTCACAACCTCAGCACTGATCGGCCCCTCCACAACGTCACAAATTTCTTTGAGTACGGTCATGAGGTCTTTGCCGGTTTTCGAAACCAGAGAGGGGTTGGTGGTTACGCCATCAACAAGCCCGTACGCGACTGCTGTTTTGATTTCATTAATATCAGCGGTATCAATAAAAAATTTCATGGTTTTACTCCTTTTTCAATTTTGCTGTTGTTGTTAGTAAGATATTTGTGACAACACTCCTCACTGCAAAAATAAAGCACGTCTGTTCCCACTCGGTTTGCGTATGCGTCTTTTTTTGCCACATATATTCCGCACTGCGGGTCCTGGACCATTTCATTTACTGCGCCCTTTTCATTTCGGAAAAGGATCCGTGAATCGGCAGAAGGACGAGGGCGAAAAAGGGACTTGAGAAGTCGAAACAGAAAAAAAATAAGGATGCAAAGAAAAATGAAACGAAAATTCATGGCAGCACTTCACTCACTTTTACTACTTTTTTCCGGTCAGGAGACGTGTCTAAAAGTTCTTTGATCGTTTTTTTTAAAACCGGATGGACAAATTGGGGAGCGATTTCTGCGAAAGGGATCAAAACAAAATTTCGCTCCAAAATTCGAGGATGAGGAATTTCCATTTCCGGTGATTCAAGAGAAAGATCATCATAAAAAAGAATATCAATATCGATAACGCGAGGTCCCCACTTTTCTCTATTCTTGCGGCCCAAACGTTTTTCGATTTCCTTAAATTTCATTAAAAGCTCATCAGGGCAGAGTTCGGTCCTGATCTGAATCACGCCATTGATAAACCAATCCTGATCCTCCCTTCCCCACGGTTCACTATAATACCAGGAGGATCGGGAAAGAAGAAAACCTCCTTCCAGTTTGAGGATTTCTTCGATTGCCTGCTCACAGTTTTTTATCTTTTCGCCCTGATTTGATCCTAATCCTATGAATACCGAATGTTCCATTAAAAAGCTACTTTTTTTAACCGGTCTACCGCTTCCTTGATCCGTTCGGTTGCCTCAGTCAAGGAAAAGCGGATAAACCCCTCTCCAAAAGAACCAAAACCATTTCCTGGAGTTGCAAGCACACCTGACTGGTTAAGGAGATGAGTGGTATATTCCATGGACGTGTAGCCACGGGGAATTTCAGCCCAAATATAAAAAGTAGCCGCAGGCGGTTCAAAATCAAGGCCAATTTTTTTAAGGCCGGAACAGAGAATATCTCTTCGCTCTTGATAAATTTTGCGGAGGGTTTCAGAAACATGCAGGTTATTTTTTAATGCTGCTATACCTGCTTCCTGTACTGCCTGAAAGACCCCGGAATCAATATTGGTCTTGATTTTTCCCAGTCCTTCGATGATCTCAGCATTGCCAACCGCAAACCCCAAGCGCCATCCGGTCATATTGAATGTCTTTGAGAAAGAATGAAACTCAATCCCGACTTCCTTCGCTCCTTCCACCTGAAGGAAACTCATTGGTTTATAATCGTCAAAATAAACTTCGGAATACGCGGCATCATGAAAAACCATGATGTTGTTTTTCTGGCAATAGGTTATCGCGTCCTTAAAAAAATCTTTCTTCCCCACGGCTGACGTCGGATTATTGGGGTAATTAAGGAAGATAAGTTTTGATTTTTGGGCGATTTCTTTTGGGATCTGACCTAAGTCGGGAATAAAATGATTTTTTTTCAGAAGCGGCATGATATGGGGCGTGCCGCCAGCAAAAAGGATAGATGTTTTATAAACCGGATAGCCAGGATCAGGAACTAAGCCATAATCGCCGCTATCAATGAAAGCGAGGGGGATGTGGGCGATTCCTTCTTTTGAGCCTATTAAGATCAAAACCTCGGTCTCAGGATTAAGTTTCACCTGGAAGCGATCTCCGTACCATTCGGCTACTGCCTGACGAAGGGGCAAAATCCCCGCATACGGAGGATAACGGTGATTCTTAGCGTTCGCCAAAGATTTTTTCATCTGCTCAATGATTCCCTCTGGTGTGGGCAGATCCGGGTCACCGATCGTAAGGTCAATGACATCAACACCCTTGGCAATCTGTTCGGCCTTGATTTGGTCAATTCGGGCAAAAAGGTAAGGGGGAAGGTCTTTTATCCGTTTGGATTTCTCAATTGTTAACACCAGCATGTCCTTTCTTGCGACATTAACTCGCTATTTGTATATTTTCGTGGCTCCTCGTCATACTCCGGCGTACTAAATGACGCCTGCGTCATTCCTCGTCGCCGCCTCATCTGACTTTTGAATGCAACTTGTTACGAATCATTAACTCGTTGAGTATTAACTAATTTTATTTACCACACCTTAACAAAAAGTCAATTGCCTTCCTTTTCATTTTTTCGGTTTAAGCAACAGTTTTTAGGGATTTATGTGACGATTGAAAAGAGGGGTATCCGATTCCTATGCTTGTCGAATGCCAATGCTGGTACGTTTTTCGGTTTAACCAACTAAAATTTTGCATTTGGCATGTGAACGGAATTTCAAAAAAGCACAGGATGGTCGCTTCTACAATGACAAGTCAACCAAGCATGGTTTTACCGCGCAAGAACCGAAAAGGAACAAAATATTTATGATATGGATTTAAGAAGTTCCTGTCAAGAAAAGTGTTATGAGAAAGGAATGAAAAGGGCTTGGAAGTATCTCTCTGTTTGCACAAATGAAAACCTGATAAAATAAATTGTTCTTAGGCAATTATTTCCTCTTGGGCCCCTTCTTTGTATCCAGCACGTCACGAACTTTTTTTGCAAGTACATCAATGGCAAATGGTTTCTGGATAAAGTTTAATTCGTCATCCAGGCCTTTTAAAATATGTTTGTCGGTATAACCCGACATGTAAAGCACGGTAAAGTCTTTCCGCACTTTTTTGAGCCGTTCGATCAATTCCGGCCCGCTCATCTTCGGCATTACCACATCAGTGAGCACCAGATGAATAGGATTTTTTTCCTGTTCACAAATAAGCAGAGGCATCCCCTCCACTCTCAGCCACCAATACATTATAACCCTGGTTTGTTAAAATCTGCACGGCAATTTTACGAACCGAACTGTCATCCTCAACAACGAGAATGGTCTCGTTACCCCGGGGAGCTTCTTCAGCCTCTTTCTTTCTTTTCTATCACCTCCAGCGGTTCATCGACCCGGGGAAGATAAACTTTAAACGTTGTCCCTTTTCCCAAGTTCGCTATAAGACTGAATATCCCCTCCGCTCTGCTTTACTATCCCATACACGGTTGCTAACCCTAAACCTGTCCCTTTGCCTTTTTCCTTGGTCGTAAAAAAAGGATCAAAAATCTGTTCGTGGATTTCCTTGGGTATCCCCACCCCGGTATCCGCCACCGAAATTACGACGTAACTGCCCGGAAGCGTGCCAAGATGTCTCCGGACATACTGTTCATCTAACTCCACATTGGCGGTCGCAATGGTAAGGGTGCCTCCGTGAGGCATCGCGTCCTTGGCATTAACCGCAAGGTTGATGATCACCTGTTCAATCTCTCCGGGATCAGCCTTAACTCTTCCCAGGTCATCGGCAAATGAGGTAATTAGTTCGATTTCCTCCCCAATAATGCGGCGCAGCATCTTTTCTAAATCTTCTAAAATGAAATTAAGGTTAATGACCTTTAAATTGAGAACTTGCCGCCGGCTAAAAGCCAAAAGCTGGCGGGTCAGATTCGCCGCCCGCTCGGCTGCTGTTTTGATATCGTCAAGCTCTGAGCTTCAAAGAATCATCGTTGCGCGAGTTCGCGGAGAGCTAATTCACTGTTTACCTGGATGACGGTTAAAAGGTTGTTAAAATCATGGGCAACCCCCCCGGCCAAACGGCCGATTGCCTCCATCTTCTGAGATTGGCGAAGCTGTTCATTCAGAGACAGCATCTCCTGAAAAGCTTTCTTTTTCTCCGTAATGTCGCGAGCGACATCAATCATCCCCTTTACCTCTCCCTGATCACCCAAGATAGGAACATCGCGTACGATCCCAGACCCTCCCATCAGGGGTAGTCACTTCGTCAAATTCTGGCTTTTTGGAACGGAAACACCTCTGCGCCGGGCAGATTTCACAGGGTTCTGAGCGTCCATGCCGTACTTGATAACAGTATTGTCCAAGAAGATCGGGAAGGTTTTTATGCAATAACATTGCCAAGCCTTTGTTTGCCCAGACTATTTTTAAATCTGGAGAAATCAAGCTCAGGCTGTCAGGAATGGCGTCTAAAATCCCCTGGAATTCCTGGTAAAGGGATCGATACTTTTTTTCATTTTCCCGCAGTTCCTGCTCAGTTTGTTTGCGTTTGGTGATATCACGGGAAATCCCGGCTGTCCCGATGACTTTTCCTTTTTCACCCAAAATCGGGGTTTTGATTTTTTCAACCCAGGAAACCTTGCCGGAAGAATCCATGAAAGATTTTTCGATAACCTTCTTTTGCTTGGTAGCGATTATTTCCTGGTCTTCAGATCGGTTAAGTTCAGCTGCATCTTTAGACCAAATTTCAAAATCAGTTTTTCCTACCAGGTTTTCAGCACTATAACCGCTGGCCTTGGCAAGGGCTTCATTAACGGCAACAAACCGAGATTCTGAATCTTTTAACCAGGCTGCATCCGGGATATTATCAAGGAGAGCTTTTTGTTGGAGCTGGCTTTGCCGTAAGGCCTCTTCCGCTTGCTTGCGCTCGGTGATGTCTGTACACGCTCCGATCATTTTTAAGGGATTTCCTTCTGCATCCCAGACAGCTTTCCCTTGATCTGTCCAAAAGCGAAAAGTTCCGTCTTTTCGTTTTATATAATACTTTTCACAATAAGGTGCTTTAGTCTTTAAGTGCCGGTCGAGAGATGCCATTACCCGGTCATGATCGTCGGGATGAATACTATTTTCCCAGGCTTCGATTGTTCTTGGGAATTCCCCGGAAAGATATCCCAGCTTTTCATCAATAGCGCCAAACCATTCCAAGGTACCGTTTACAATATTCCATTCCCAGATTAAATCATTGGTGGTTTCGGCAGCAATGCGAAATCTTTCTTCCGAAACTTTAAGCGCCTCATCCGCCTGCTTGCGCTCGGTGATCTCGCGCACAACAGCCAGTATTCGGTCGCAACCCCTTATAACACAATGTTTGAGATTTACTTCAGCCCAGAATATTCTGTTCTCGCGGTCCCTTCCCCGCCATTCGAAGGTCTGGGGGCCTTCTGACGATGCTTTGTGTATCCACTGGAGAGCATCTTGCTCTGTGTAAGGGGGTTCGCCGAAACTTAGATAACCGACAACGGCGAGGCTGTTAATAAACTCCTCACGGCTGCACTTATACATCTCGCATGCCTTTTGATTCACATCAAGAATGGCGCCGGTTTTGAGATCATGAATGAATAAAGCGTCATTAGAGGCATTGAAAATTTCACGGTAATTCTCCTCTGAAGTTTGCAGCTTTTGTTCCGCCTGCTTGTATTCGGTGATGTCGCGGATTGATTCTATGGCTCCCACGCGGTTTCCCTGGGCATCAAAAAGCGGCGTGCCTGTTGCCCAGACATAGGCTCCTTTTCCTCCATATAAGGCGGGAGTAAAGGTTTCTGCATAGAGAGTACTTGCCCTTTCTCTGGACATACTGATATTTGGATTCGAGTTCTTTGTCGCTCACGTCGATGAGATCCAACAGATGAGGACGCCGTTCACCATAAAAAGGAATTGTTACGGCATTATCTCCTTGTCCGATCATATCGTGTTTTTGGATCCCCGTCATTTCTTCTATAGCCCGGTTCCAGGCAATGACCTTCTTATCATTGCCAAGCACGAACGTCGCGTCCGGAAGAAATTCAATAATGTCACTTAACTCCTGGTTTGAGGAAATTAACGCTTCCTCGGCTTGCTGGCGCGCACGTTTTATTGCTACTTCACGCAACCCCCGCTCAACCGCGGGGACCAGAAGCTTTATATTTTTTTTCTTGAAAAAGGAATGAGCACCTGCCTTCATGGCTTGAAGCGCAATATCTTCGCTCATGGTGTCGGAAACAATAATAAAAGGCAGGTCAAGATTTTTTTCTTGCAGCAAAGCGAGGACTTCTAAGGCGGTACATTGTGATACCACAAAATTAGAAATAACCACATCCCAGGCCTTCTGCTCGAGAGCGGCTTTTATGGTTTCAGGGGAATTAACGCGTTCAAAGAGTAGGTCAAAGCCACCACGTTGTAATTCATTTGTAATTAAACGGGTATCATCCTCTGAATCATCGATGATAAGAACTCTTAGCGAATTGGTCATTTTTCCTTCCTCCCTTTAATTCCGGCTCAATAAGGTTAGCGGAAAATATTTTGCAGGCTTGGGTAAAATGCTTGATTTTTTACCAAATTTTTACCTAAAAGTCAAGCAACTTAATTTTCATCCGGAGATCTCTATTGCGGCTGGAGAAAACGCAGGTTCATGTGGTCGGATCCCCAAACCTTGGGAAATTCCGTGCCGCTCACGGAACGTGTTATTTGCATTCGTTGTCTGTACTCCTTCGTGTGAAACTATAAGAATTTTAAGACTTCCTTTGCGAGAGCACGGCTTTTATTGCCTAAGAAATTATTGTTCGATTGCTTCGTCTTGGTTGGTTTTTTTATCCTTGCGCTAAGTCAAGCTGTGATTTGAATTCAATACTGTAAACGTCGAGGATGGAGATGAAAAGGGCTGCGATAATAGGGCCGACAATAAATCCCATGACTCCAAACATGCTGATTCCACCCAGAGTGGAAAAGAAAATGAGGAGATCATGGAGCCCTGAGCTTCGGCCTACCAAGCGAGGTTGAAGTATATTGTCAACGCTGCTTATGATAAGCGTTGAAATCAAAAACAGGGCGATTCCTTGCCAGATGTGTCCCATCACGAGCATAATGACTGCTGCCGGATACATTACTAACCAAGCTCCCAGCATAGGGATAATCGAAAGAATCGCCATAACTACCCCCCACAGTATCGGAGAACTGATACCGAAAATCCAGAAGGTAAGACCTCCGATGAAACCTTTAATCAACCCGACTACCACGGTGCCTTTTATGGTTGCGCGGGATACGGAAATAAACCGTATAAACAGTTCTTCTTTATATTTGTCCGCAAGCGGGCTTAAATATTTTAAACGCTGGATAAGCTTGTCTCCATCGCGGAAGAAGTAAAACATTGCAAAAAACGTAAGAAATAAATTGGCGAGAACCTGGAATGTTCCTTTTGATGCCTTGTTAATGACAGTCGCGAGTAGTTTTGCCCCGGCTTGAGCGCTTTCTTGGAGTGAGGCCTGCCAGTCAATTTCGTTTAGGTGGAGCTTTTTTACCCATTTGTACTCTTTGATATTTTTCAGGACACGCTCATCTCCTTTTTGAATGATTTCCTGAACTTTTTGCTCCACGGTTTGGTAGAGGCTGATCGCTTCGCCGGAGACTAAATTAGCAACAATAGAGACGGGGGTAATAAGACCCAAAAGCAGTATAAAGCAGCACACAAGAGAGCTGAGAGATTTGTTATTTCGGAAAAGTTTAAGAAGCCATCCGTAGAAAGGATAAAAAAGCACGACAAATACCGCTGCCAATATCATGGGGATCAAGAAGATTTTGATCATGTTGAAAAAGACAATTCCGATCCCAATAAGAACAACTAACAGGAAATAGCGGCTGAATTTTTCCGCTTTAAGCCTTTTTAGGGTTTCAAGACGATCGTCTGGGAGGGATGGTTGAGGTTGGTCGGTTGACATAGCCAAAGTCTCCTTACGTTAAAAGGACAAAAAAATTATTTTCCGTTCCCTTGTTTTAATATGAAATGATTATCGTTGCTTTTCCCTGCATAGAAATAGTGGGCTGGTTGGTTCATTTTACGGAACCATTGCTACGATCGTACCCGGCTAAGGTCAGGTTACAAGACACCTTATCCTGCATAGCCACTTTTTACCTAAAAAACCTTAACGTCATCTCCTTCTTTACTCTTCAGCTTTTTTTGGGCATTTCCCTCTCTTACGGAAATTTCCAAAAAATTTGAACTTCCGATGATAGCGAGCAACGTTCCTTTTTTAACCTCTTGATAATTTTTAGATAGCCCAGAAATAACGTTTTCGCGAATTTTAATTTTTTCAGGGGCTTTTCCTAAGTTTTTCAGGTGGTTCACTGTGATGTTGGTTATTAGATTTCCAAAACTATCTATATACATTACCTTACCCCTTATCTTTTTTTTCTCCAAAATTGGCTGGGGTAAAGACAGTCTTTGAAAATTTTTTGTTTCTTTTCCCATCTCCAAAGGAGAAACTCCCCGGGAAAGATATGCAGCTACGGGCGCAAAGATATCCCGGCCCTGAAAGGTAGCGCTAACGGGTTTGAGAAAAAAATGCGCATTGGTAAGTTCATAGACCGAAAATTTTTTTAACTGGTCATAGATTAACCCAAAAATTCCATTGTCCGGCCCAATAAAAAAGAAGTTTTCTCCTTTCACCAGGATTGGTTTGCGTTCTGACCCCACGCCCGGGTCAACGACGGCAAGGTGAATAGTGCCTTGGGGAAAATAAGTATAGACATTGCTGAGCAAGAACGCTCCTTCCACTATGCTTTGAGGAGAAATGTGATGAGAAATGTCTACAATTGTAGCGTGGGGGTTAATGCCTAAAATAACCCCTCGCATGGCACCAACGTAGTGGTCTTTAGAGCCAAAATCAGTCAATAACGTGATAATGGAATGAGTCATGAAATGCAGAAGGTCAAAAACGAACACATTATTTACCCCGTTAGAAAGGCCCCACTTGCCTTGTTGGATATCAAATATCTAACAAGGGTGAAGAAGAAGTACGGGGTAAACTTAAAAATTCTTACACTTTTTCACACGGGGTAACTCCCATTAGAAAATTTTCTAACGGGATAATGTCCCGTCTGAAAGCCTTCTAACGGGGTTTACTTTCAGAATTATAGTATACTATTTTTAACACGTTAGCAATGTTTGCGAATATGGTTGTTTGATGTTTGGTCGCATTTTAACCAAAAAAGTTTGGCCTCTGGAAGAGAAACAGTTTTTTATATTCTGATTTTTAAAAAAAATTATTAACTAATTGTTTTTTATTGACAAAATTAGATTTAAATGGTAAAAAATATATTAGGGGTTAAATTCACACATAACCAAAAGGTGAAATGTGTTTATCATAAAGTCTTTTCTTACTTCACTATGGATGGAGAAAAAAAGATGCAGGTATATTCCCTTCTGGTTCATCACGTTACCCCGTACTCTCATTGAAAAGTCCTTCCACGTCCTCTTCACTGATGACTTCCCCTGTAACACAAGAGTAAATTTTACGGTTACCACCGGTCAAGAATATAGCTTAAACAAAGCATGGGTGACCAAGAAATTTCGAGGAAACATAATTTATTCAGTCGCGCACGCCAATGCCCGAGCATGGCATTATGGCTCTTTGAAATGGAGAGGATAAGAAAGGAAAAATTTTTTACATTACTTCTTGTCAGGGAAAAGAGTTTATCGCGATGAGAGAATTTGTTACGTTAATGTATTTTAGGTCGAGGGGTGGGAAAGTACGAAGCCTCAAGATTTCTAAAAATGTGCTAAACGTTTTTCTTATTGTCTCGGTGGTCGTTGTTTTTCTTGCCGTTTTTTCCACCTCCCTGATGATTAGTCTTTATTTGAAAAATCGCAGCTTGCTCAATGAACTTAATGCCACCACGGTGCACAAGGAAGCGCGGGGAGAAAAAAAATTACCGGCTCAAGAGGTTTTACCCAAGGAAAATATAAAACCCAGCCAAACAGGCGTTGCGATGGCGCAGAAAGCAGGCGCAACAGCAGCAGAAGAAGAGAAAAAGAAAATTGTTGAAAATAAGATCTTCGTGGAAAATACCGCCATAACCGAAATAGCGCATGGTAAGAGTTTTAAATTAAAATTTGATATTGTCAAAGTGAAAAGACATAGACGGTAAAAAACTAACTGGATCAGTGGTGATACTTGGAGAAAACGGGAGAGAAGTACTTTACCTATCCCCCTGGTATAGCGGTGAAGGAGGGTAGTCCTTTGAATTACGCAAAGGGCGAGAGATTTGTTATCACGTACCGTAAAACATTCGAGAAGACATTCCCTTATCCCCGTGGCTCAGTGGAAGCCCTGACAATATTTATTTATGATGAAGAAGGTGGGCTTTTATTAAAAGAGAATGTTGGGCTGTGATGATGCTCCCTAAGGGAGCTTTTTGAATAACCGTAAATGTTTTGGGTAAAGATAAAATTTAATAACCGTGGTTTTTACATTTAAACACCAATTAGGAAAGGAGGGACATTATGGCAGTAAAGATTCTTATCCAAAGGAAAGTAAAACCGGGAAAAGAAGAAGCACTCAACGAGATCGTCCGCGAGCTACGGTTTAAGGCAATGTACGCCGAAGGATTTATCTCGGGAGAGACTTTGCAGTCTATCCAAGATCCCTCGATGCACTTAGTCATCAGCACCTGGAAAAGCATTGGAGCCTGGAATAAATGGCTTAAAAGTACGTACCGGAAAGAGATTAAGAAAAAGATTAAAGAGGTCTTGGTAGGACCTGAAAAAATGACTCCGTATCAGTACGAGTGAATTACTTTTTTCCTTGGGAGAAGCGTAAGGGATTAAAAGCGTCTCTCACCGGATTGTTTCCTTTCGGGGGAACAATCCGGTGAGAGATAAACCTTATACACAACGGGGCCAGCGGTGTTATGTTTTTTTGATGGCATTGAAATTAATAATAGAAAGGCCAATTCTGGTTTTCATCATTTCAGGATATTAAAGGGGTTGTAAAGGAGGACTTCCTTAGTTAAGGGCGAGTGTGACGTGGCGTTATTCATCAATAAGGGTTGCACTGGTCCATCGGATTGCACAATCTCCGTTTGTATCCGCTCCGCTCGCTTGGTCAAAAGTAATTACGGATGTTAGAGAGGAACAACCTGAGTCCGAATAAATTAATATGGTTTCTCCAGCGTTGATAAGAAAAGTTGAGTTATTCTGAATCCGGGTACAAACCGCGTAGGAGCCCCCGCGGACCCAGATGTTGCCACCGCCCCGATTATTTACCCGTATAGGCGGGGCATGAAGAGGTGGAAGTGGAGCTGCAGTTAAGCTACCGTAAAGGTAATTTGTATTAAGGCGACAATTCAGTCGAAAGTGTCAGTAGGGGTAGATTCAAGGCGTCTTCCCACTGCGCATCAACGGCTCCTATACCGAGGGTAATAAAGGGTAGGGAACCGCTCAGTTGTCTCGGTATCTTCTTTTCCATCACCATTGGTGTCAGCATAAGGAAGTCTCCAGTGCATGCCGGCATATCCTGCCAGAGCTTGTTTTACCTCGTCCATATCCTTTTGGGTTGAAGTGTAATGCCGGTGTTTGCTAAGTTCGGAGAGGAGAGGGACGGTTAACCCGGCCAAAAGGCCCAGGATTACCAAAACAATGGCGATTTCAATCAGGGTCATGCCCCGTAATTTTTTTAATTTATTTTTTAAATTGTTCATTGCTCGTTTTGTTAAATCCGCCAGTATAAGGTGATCAAGGTTTCACTTCCATCATACGCCGCGCTGGCCTGGATATTTCCGGTATTCGCGATCCCCTTCGGGGGATTTTTTAGAAAAAAACAGCGGTCCATGGTATAATAATCAAAAGATAACTCATTGAGTTTTGAGGATTAAATTTGTAGGATTTGGTTTTAAAGAAACACCGCTCCATTAAAAGTGACCCTATGGATGATTTCAGCGTAAAGCCAGCAGAGCTACTCATAAGCCATGTAAGCCTTTTTATCGAAGGCACGATAAACGGTCCGATTTTAGATCTGGCGTGTGGTGATGGCCACAACGGAATCTTTTTAGCAAAGAAAAGTTTAGAGGTAATTTGTTGCGACGTATCAGAAGAAGCATTGAAAAGTGCCAAAAAGCTTGCAGCGGTGCAGGGGGTTGGCATCGAAACCTGGCGCGTGGATTTAGAAAAAAACGAAACCAATCCTCTCTCCGAAGATTTTTACGGAGGAATGGTGATTTTTCGATACCTCCATCGGCCGCTCATAAGCTGTATAAAAAAGGCTTTGAAAAAGGGAGGGGTTCTTATCTATGAAACCTATACCGTGCGGCAACCTCAGTTCGGAAAGCCACATAATCCTGACTTCCTCTTAAAGCCGGAAGAACTTCGCAATTGGTTTATTGATTGGGAGATCATCTATTATTTTGAAGGGATCAAGGAAAATCCCAAAAGAGCAATAGCGCAGATTGTCTGTAGGAAGTGAATTAATGAATTAATTTAAAAAAAGAAGCCAGAATTCAGTTGTTATATCCTGAATTCTGGCTTCTGCTTTACTAAATCTAGTCTTCGGAATCCGATAGGAAATCCGAAGCGTTTATTTTTTATTATCCTGAGCTAATTTATCTTGAATCCTTTTTACCAATTCGTCATAGGATGACCCCTGGAGGATACTGTTGAACTGGTCTCGATAGTTATTAACTAAACTAACTCCTTCGATAACCACATCATAGACCATCCAATTACCCCCGTTATTTTGCAGCCGATAGTATACGGGAATCTCCGTGCCTTTGGATGGGGTTATGATTTTGGTCTTTACCACTGAATAGCCATCTTCAATCTTTTCCCCCTCGAAAACCACTTTTTCGCCGGCATAACCTTCAACTTTACCAATATAAGCATTTTTGATGAGGTCTCTAAAAAGACTTGTGAAATTTTTCTGCTCATCGGGCGTTCTCTGTTTCCAGAAGCGGCTTAAAGAGCGTTTAGCCATTTCTGCCCAGTCAAAATGTTGATCAGCGATCACCATGATTTTACTTACGGTTTCTTCACGGTTTTTTTGATGATTTTTCACGTACTCATCAAGGATGGAAGTGATTTCTTCAGTTGCCTTCCGCACCTTCTCGGTAGGGGATGCTGAGACTACAGCCCCGAGGGACTGAGAACAGAAAACAGCCCCGAGCAAGAGACATACCGTGAATCCGAGAAGTTTCTGACCAAAAAAATGCATATCCGAGTTCTCCTTAACTGATCATTATTTTGTTATCGCGTCTTCCCGATGCTGGTTATAGGCATCCCTTATCGCGACATAAGGATCAAGGGCCGCACGCTTAAATTCCTCGTATTCTCCGATTCTCAGAGAAGTGCGGTTAACGACCTCTAATATCGTTGCTCCGGTCGCAATGTAAGCGGCGGGATAATGGGTGAGCACCCAATAGGAAGGAACGATACATATATCCACTAAACTTCCAATACCGTCGCGGAGGCTGGTCGACCCGGCAAAAGGGAGGTTGAGATAAAAGCCTGGCCCTTTGTAGCAACCAAGGGTTTGGCCAAAATCTTCTTCATCCGGGGGATTAAGATGGAGCCAGTTTTTGGCTGGATCGAACAAACCGACTAAGCCGATAGTAGTATTTACTCCAAAGCGCGATAGTTCTATTGAAGCATTTTTAAATTCACACTGCAGTCCGCAGTTTACCAGGCGAACCGGAGCGTATATGTTGGTAAAGAAATTCTGAACCGATAGTCGCGCTGGTCTGGGCAAAACTTTTCCGTATCCTTGTGCTACCGGTTTGAGTACCCAGAAATAAAGTTTGTCATTAAACTTATAAAAAGCCCGGTTCATCCCTTGGAGGGGATCCGGCATAGGTAAAACTTCCGTTTTTTCTGATGCATTTGCTGAAATCGAAGTTCCTTGGGCAGGATCAGACGCAAGCGAATTGTGGTTGAAAAACAACACCCCCATCAATAAGGCCAAAATTATTATTGCTTTTTTCATACTTCCTCCTTTTCTTCTTGCAAAGAATTACCAAACCCTCTTTTGGTTTCTCATTATTAATATAGCATACTAAAAACTAAAAAAAAATACAAAAAATCAATTCTCTTTTTTTAAACCTTACCAAAAATAAAATTTCCAATTGCTTTTTCAAGGTCAAGGGGTGGCTGGGTCTCTCGAATTTTTCCTCCCGGAGGAATTATCTTCTCATCCCCTCCCGGAGAAATCTGGATATACTTTTCACCCAGGAGACCCTTGGTTTTTACTGCCGCAATCGCATCCTCTTGAATTTTAACTCCTGAGTTTATCTGCAGCTCGATCTTTGCCTGGTAATCTGATAACGAGATGTTCCTTACCCGTCCCACCTCAACTCCGGCAATTTCAACCGAAGCGCCATTTTTAAGGCCTCCGATTTCGGAAAATTCAGCATATAACTTATATCCTTTATCCCCGATGATTTCCATTCTTCCTAATTTTATAGAAAGGTAGGTAAGGCACGTGATGCCGACAATCATAAATAGACCAACTAAAAGTTCTGTGTCAATCCGTTTCATTATCGTCTCTCCTTTTAGTTTTCTTAAGCAATTTCTATGCCCCCGGCAATAAATTGTTGAACGAGAGCATGCGGGGAAGCCTGGATTTCTTGAGGTGTTCCTTGGGCGATGATCACTCCATCGTTTAACATCGCCACCTTTTGCACAATCGAAAAAATCTTGGGAATTTCATGGGTAACAATTATTCCCGTAAATTTAAGGCGTTCATGGGTATTTTTAATAAGTGTATGAATGGTATTGGCAATTATCGGATCAAGACCAGTGGTGGGTTCATCAAAAAGCATTATCTCGGGATCCAAGATTAATGATCGAGCAAAAGCTGCTCTTTTTTTCATTCCTCCGCTGATCTCAGCGGGATACTTGTTCTCTGATCCCTGCAAACCCACCTGTTCCAGTTCGAAAAGCACCTTATCCCGGATCTCGGTTTCTTTCATCCTGGTTTTTTCGCGCAAGGGAAAGGCTACGTTGTCAAAAATATTAAGAGAATCAAACAAAGCACCCCCCTGAAAAAGGAAACCAAATTTTTTTCTTAATTTTTCCAAGGCGGTTCCTTTGCTGGTGCCGATATCTTCTCCATTGATGAGCACCTTTCCCTGATCGCCTTTGAGAAGGCCGACAATATGTTTTAAGAACACACTTTTGCCGTAGCCACTTTTGCCGATTAAGGCCAAAATTTCCCCCTTTTCTACCCGGAGGGAAATTCCTTTGAGAACGTGGAACCCATTAAATGACTTATGAAGGTTGATAACGTCGATCATCATTTCATTTAAAACATTACTGAGGTTAAGAAATAGTCCCAAACCAGAATTAATACCGAGGAGGTAACCACTGCCTGGGTGGTAGCTTTACTTACACCCTCGGCTCCATAACCAGCATTATACCCTTTATAGCAACAGATCCAGGTCATGATAACCCCAAAGCTCAATGATTTATAAAGCCCATCAAAAATATCTTGCATATCCACATAGCTTCTCATTTCCCCAAAATACCCCCCGGCACTTACTCCCAAGAGTTTTACTCCCACCAAGTACCCTCCGTAAATACCGATCACATTGAAGATCGATGCTAAGAGAGGAAAAGAAATAATTCCGGCTAAAAAATTAGGAACCACGAGATAACGAAAGGGGTTAAGGGCCATGACCTCCAAGGCATCAATCTGTTCGGAAATTCTCATAATTCCGATCTCCGCGGTAAGCGCTGACCCCGCCCTTCCGGTGACCATGAGGGCGGAAATCACCGGACCTAACTCCCGAATCAGGGAAAGTGCAACCGTCGGGCCGAGAAGAGCTTCAGACCCGAATTTGTTTAAGGCGTAATAACCCTGGATTCCCAAAACCATGCCCGTAAAAGCGCCGGTAAGTAAAACAATGAGGGTTGAGTTTACTCCGATGAATTGTATCTGTTTGATAAAACGATGGAATTTAAGCGGGGGGATAAAGGCCAACGAAAAGCCTTTAAGCAAAAAAACTCCGGCCTCTCCCAGACCTCTCAAAGTAGAAAGGGTAAATTTCCCTAAGGCTCTGATCCAATTCATTAGTTAAGTAAAAACTAGTGATAATTATTGAGCATTAAAAAACAAAATCTTTTGATGTGGGTTTGTAGATTGATATATAGTGAAAGTTAAAAATTTTTCAAGAAGTTTTTACAAAAAAAATTTTAATTTTTTTCTCCAAACCAAAATTAGCTATTTAATAAATTTGTTACTTTTTCCGGTTTGATTGAAAAATCTCTTTTGATTTGTCCTTCAAAAAAAAATTGAAAATAATTACATTATTATTTGACTTTAAAATCTTTTTGTTTATTATAAAAAGCTTTAGGAAAAAACAACCTCACAACCTTAAGGGTTTAATATGATTCAGGTAGAAAATCTTACAAAATATTATGGCCCGATCCGGGGCATCGAGGATATCACCTTTACCATTGATAAAGGTGAGGTGGTGGGACTGCTGGGACCAAATGGTTCGGGTAAGACGACCACTATGAGAATTCTTACGTGCTTTTTTCCTCCAACCCGGGGAAGAGCGTTAGTCAATGGATACGATGTGACCAAAAACCCTCTGGAAGTGCAACGTCATACCGGATATTTTCCCGAGAAGGCTCCCCTTTATCCGGACATGGCGGTTACTGAATATCTGGGGTTTGCTGCCAGTGTAAAACGGGTTCACGGGAAAAAAAGAAAAGAACAAATTGATAAGGCGATGGGTACCTGTGGAATTACCGAAATCGCTGATCGCTTGATCGGGAAACTTTCCAAAGGCTTCCGCCAGAGGGTCTGCCTTGCCCAGTCCTTACTCAATGACCCCGACATACTTATCCTGGATGAGCCAACGATCGGTCTTGATCCCCGGCAGGTGGTTGAGGTTCGCAAACTCATCAAAAGTCTTTCGCGGGAAAGGACGGTCATTCTTTGCACCCATATTCTGCCTGAGGTGAGCGAGACCTGTGACCGGGTGATCATCATCCATAAAGGGAAGTTAATCGCTTTAGACACCCCCAAAAATTTACAGGAAAAAATCCAAAAGTTTACTCAGACCTTGTTTCAATACTACGGAGGAAATGGTGGACTGGGAAATGAACTCATGGGATTGCCCGGGGTGATAAAAGTAGAAAAAAAAGAGCCTACTTTTTCCGGTGTCCAAGCATTGGTGGTTCAATCGGAAAAGGATGAGGCTACCCTAAGAGCAATCTCCACCTTTATCACGCAGCATGGTGGTCCGATTATGGAAATGAAGAAAATCAGTTTGACATTGGAAGAAGTATTTTTGGAGTTAGTCACTGAGGAGGAGCTTTAAAAAATGGGTGTTTACTATATCTTTCAGCGAGAGCTACGCTCGTACTTCCAGTCTTTTATTGCGTATGTGCTTATCGCCACCTTCCTGGTTCTGGCGGGATTTTTTTTCTATACGGACTTAAGCATGCACGTGCTGTGGAGTTTTCAAAAAGTAAGTTTCAATGTATGGGGAGACTATTTTTACGATCTCGCCCGATACGGACTGATGATCATCATCCCGCTGTTAACCATGCGCCTTTTTGCAGAAGAAAAAAAACTCGGGACGATCGAACTTCTTTGGACCTATCCGCTCCGTGACTGGGAGCTTTTGGCGGGCAAATATTTAGCCGCTTTATTTTTTCTGGTTTTGATGCTGGTGCTCACGTTGGTATATCCGACAATTACGTATTTCTTATATGATATTGATATTGCACCTCTTTTTGCCGGGTACTTAGGGCTTTTTTTATTAGGCTCTTCTTTCATTGCCTGCGGGCTTTTGATTTCTTCTCTGACTGAAAATCAGATTGTAGCCGCCATTGGTACCTTCGGACTTTTACTGATGTTTTGGTTTCTTACCTGGAATGAGGCGGTTGCTAATGAAAAAGCGATCAACATGCTGCTTAATATTTCCCTTTTTGACCGGCTTCTCACCTTTACAAAGGGAGCCATTGACTTGAAAGATATTATTTTCTTTTTCAACTTTCATGGGTTTTTTATTTTCTTAACTTTGCTTTCGCTTACCACCCGAAAATGGCGAGGTATAAAATGAAGAAAATGCGTTTTTCTCTTGCTCTTCTTTGGATCGGGATTGTTTTACTCATGATGGGGGTTGTTCTCTTCTTTTTGGGGGCAGATTTCTCAGGGTGGTCTTTGGCGGGCATAATCGGTGGTGTTCTGAGTTTCCTGGTCTATGTTGTGATAAACTATACTGAGGTAAAAGAATTTTCCGTTGAATATTCTACCCGGCAGTGGGCGAATATGGTTCTCTTTATTGTGTGCTTGGTAGGAATTATCATTGTAATCCAGATGATTGCCAACAATCATAACCGTCGCTTTGACTTGACCCCCCAAAAGAAACTTACCATCGCTCCGATAACGAAAAAACTTTTAAAGGAAATTCCTTTTCCTGTCACTGTAAAAGGTTTTTACCAGGAGGAGGAACGGGATAAACTCAGGGATCTCTTTGATCTTTATGCTTTGGCAAGTAATAAGTTCAAATACGAACTTTTTAATCTGGACCGGAACCCAGGGTTGGCGAAAAAATATGGGGTGAGTTCTTACGGTAGTGCGGTGGTTGAAGTAAATGGAAAACTAAAGAATATTATCTATCCCTCTGAGGAAAAGGTCATTAATGCCATTCTGACCCTGACCAACCCCACACCAAAGGTCATCTACTTTCTCTCCGGTCACGGCGAATATGGACTGGAAGAAGTAGGACAGGACGATGTAAGTTATGGGCTTCTTAAGCAAGCACTCGAGACGGAAAATTATCAGATAAAAAATTTTCTTTTTGTCGGAGGGAAACCTATCCCGGATGATGCGAGCGTTGTGGTAATAGGAGGACCAAAAACGGAATTCTCTCGAGCTGAACTTCAACGCTTGGATGACTATTGGAAAAGAGGGGGAAGCGTGGTCCTTGCGCTTGATCCGGGTAAAGAAAGAGGGATGAAAGATTATCTGAGAACGTATGGGATAGTTTTAGGGGATGACATCGTGATTGATCCAGAGGATTATTTGACTGCAAAGGGTCCTCTGGTTCCTATGATTCCTTTTTATTTCACCCACCCGATTACGGAAAAATTTACCATCCCAACGGTTTTTCCTTTAGTTCGTTCAGTTACCAAGGGGCATACCTTAGAAAAGGAGGTCGTGTTAAGTGCACTTGCCCGAAGCGGTGAGCAAAGCTGGGCGGAAACTGATGTGGAAAAGGCTTTGGAAGGAACGTATGAGTATGATCCCAAGCGCGACCAAAAAGGGCCTATCACTGTGGCAATGGTGGGGGAAATCAAAAAAGAAGAATCACCTCAAGAAAGTACAAAAAATGAGGAAACAAACCAACCCAACAAGGGGAAAATGGTTGTTTTCGGAGACGCAGACTTTTTACTCAATCAATATTTTGAGCTTCTCGGCAATAAAGATCTGTTTTTGAATACCATCCATTGGATGACCGATGACGAATCGCTCATCACCATCCGGAAAAAGAAACCTTCTCAGGAGGACCTTAGTCCGGTTTTTCTTTCTAAAATTCAGTCGCGGATGATTTTTATTGGCGTGGTTATTCTCCAGCCCATTATAATTTTAGCAATTGGAATGGTAGTAGCCTGGCGGAGGAGACAGAGAGGTTGAAAGAGAAACACACTTTAATTGTTGCTTTACTTCTTTTAGGTTTGGTTGTTTATTACTCTTTTTTTGAATATCATGATTCTTCGAAAGACCGAGGAAAAAAAATTGGCCCACCTCTTTTGGCTCTTCGTCCTGAGGAAGTAAAGAAGATCGAAATTAACAGTTTAAATGGGGGTGAGCTGATCGGGGAATGGAAGGAGAAAAGGTGGAGTTTGCTTCACGGTAACACGGTTGGAAACTGGGAAGCAACAATAGATGATTTTATTGTTAATCTTCTTATGCTGGTGGAGATTGAAAAATTTGGAGTAGAAAATATCCAGTTAAAAACTTTTGGTTTAGAAAACCCTGCCTTTCGGATAACCTTAACTGATATCACTGATAAGACCTACCAAATTTTGATCGGGGACACCAATCCCGTAAGAACCAGTGTTTATGTAAAACGCGCTGAATCTCCACAGGTCATTATTGTAGGAGCAGTTCTGAACTACGAACTGCAAAAGATCGCTCCTTTGCTTGCTCCCGCATACTAATTCATTGGGAATATGAATATAAAAGCCTATCAAGACTTCCCGCAAGAAAAATTGCTATCAATAAACAAAATACTTGATAAAAGCCCCATGTTAAAATTTTTGTCAGCAGAGATAGAATTTCTCTCACCAGGATTTTCTCGGATCCGCATCCCCTTTCGCTCAGATTTTTTACAAGGTTTTGGTGTCGTGCAAGGAGGGATCATTGCTACTGCCGGTGATACGGCTGTGGGCATTGCTTTTTTAACCCTCATTGATCCAAACGAAACACTGGTAACGATAGATTTAAAAATAAATTTTTTGGCTCCAGTAAAAAATGGCGATATTTTCAGTGAAGGCAAGATTATCCATAAAGGATCGCTTATCTCTTTGGGAGAATTTGAGGTCAAGACCTCTGAGGGGATTCTGGTGGCCAAAGGGATGAGCACACTTACTTCGAGGGGAAGAAAGGACGGGGAGTATGAAAAATAATTTGCTAAATGATGAGTTTTTGGTATAATTTCAAGAAAGAAAGATTTTCCGTGTTGAAGAAAGGGGGTGAAAAAAGACTATAATTTTTAGGCGTTATTAACCCAATTTTTGATAAGGAGGGTACAAGATGGCTGAGAGCACTTATAAAGTTATTGAAATTGTGGGAACAAGCAAGACTTCTTGGGAAGATGCTGCCAAAGGCGCAGTGGAACTCGCAGGAAAATCTGTTAAAGATCTAAGAGTTGCTGAAGTGGTAAAACTTGACATGACCATCGAGGACGGTAAGATCGCGAGCTTCCGAACAAGGCTTACCCTTTCGTTCAAGTTTCACCCTGAAGACTAAACAAGTTTTTTCCAAAGGGTTGCAGAACTATTTTTCCCCGTTCAGGTGGATAAATTTACTCTTGAGTGATTTGGGATAATTATCAACCTTGTCAATTGAAGGGGTTAAAGGGTTTTTCTCTTTAACCCCTTTTTAACCCCATCACCTTAACGAAATGAAACACTTATCGAAATGAGTATTCAATGCATGAACTTGGGCTAATGCAAAACATTGTTGATACTGTTCAGGATTATGCCCGAAAAAATAATGTTAGTAAGGTCGTAAAGGTGATGTTAGAAGTGGGGCAGGTGAGTGGGGTAGTGCCTGAGTCCTTAGAATTCTGTTTTGAGGTTTGCACAAAGCAGACAGTGCTTGAGGGTGCTATATTGGAAATCGAAAGAATCGCTGCTGTGGGCAAATGTAAAACCTGTGGGGAAGGTTTTGATCTTTTAACTCATAGCTTTTCTTGCCCAAAGTGTGGAGGTACAGATTGGGAGATGATTTCCGGGAGGGAACTAATCATCAAAGGGATGGAGGTAACTTAAATGTGCGAGACCTGCGGATGTGGTATGACCAATCCAAATGTTTTTCTTCACGAGCATGAGAGTGAACCAAAACGGGTTGAGCTTGAAGAAAAAGTCTTACGTCATAACGACCGGCTGGCAGAAAGAAATCGAGGTATATTTGAAGCCACTCAGGTTTTGGTAGTAAATTTGGTTAGCTCGCCTGGGGCGGGGAAAACAACTTTACTGGAGAATACGATTCGAGCACTTAAGGGAGAAATGGCTATTGGGGTTATTGAAGGGGATCAACAGACTGATCGGGATGCAAAAAGGATCGAGGCAACCGGCGTGAACGTGCTTCAAATTAATACCATCGACGCCTGCCATTTGGATGCCCACATGATAAAACATGCTTTAGATCACTTTTCATTACCGGAGTTAGACCTTTTATTCATCGAGAATGTTGGTAATCTTATCTGCCCCGGCGCTTTTGACCTGGGAGAGGATTTCCGGGTGGTGGTGCTCAGTACTCCCGAGGGCGAAGATAAACCATTAAAGTACCCAGGGGTTTTTATTGGCTCGCACCTTGTGCTTGTAAGCAAGGTAGACCTTTTGCGGATTCTTGAATTAGAGGTGAATCAATTCTTTACAAACGTAAAAAAAGTGCATCCTCATGTTCCTTGTCTCTCGCTTTCAGCCAAGACCGGCGAAGGAATGGAAGGATGGTATGCCTGGCTCAGAGACAAGGTAAAAGAAAAGAAGAAAAATTTAAATCAACCACCGGGGTAAGAGGGTTTCATCTCAGTAGTAAAAAAAGTTTTAAGGAGAAAGAAAAGGATGGATGTACAATCCCTCCAGGAAATATGGAAATCTAATGACTATAGCAGTTGTTTCGGATGCGGACCGGGAAATACCCAAGGCCTTAAGATACAAAGTTTTTGGAATGGGAAGGAAGGGATTTGCCGGTGGAGAGCCGAACCGCATCACAAAGGGATCAAAGGACTTCTTAATGGCGGTATCATTGCTACCCTGATTGATTGCCATAGCTTTTGGACTGGTTTGGCGGCATTGTGCCAGAGAGAAGAGATTCCCTTTGGAAAGGGAGCACCAATGAAAATGGTAACCGGGGCAATGACGGTCACCTACATTCATCCCATTCCTATTGATGCGGAAATTGAGCTAAAAGCTCATCTCGTTAAAATTGGGAAGCGCAGCCGGGTGGTGGTCTGTTCGGTAAGCGTTGATGGAAAAGAGCATGCACGGGGCGAAGTAACTTTAGTTCTTGTGAGTTAGCCTGCCTCATCCTGAAACGCGCAACGTACATATTTTTTAAAGGGGTTTGATTATCAGAAATATTTTATTAAGGCAACATGACCCGGAGCTTTTTTTGTTGTTTTAGTTTCAGGAGCAACATCACTCCGCACATTGGTAAGGGGAATCGCAATGTTTAATGCGCCAGCCTTTGGGCTGCGTAAAAAATTCCATACGTGACCCGGGCAAGAGAAGGATAATCGATTTTATCCGGGGTATCTTCCGGGGTATGATAGTAAGGATAACGGTACAGAGCAGTATCAGTCACCATAATGGCCGGATAGCCATACTTCCAGAAGGAGCTATGGTCTGACCACTCGATGCCAGGAATAAAGCCGAAAGCTGCCACACATTCAACGGGAAAGTCAACTCCTTCCATAAAATATTGGGTAAAAGTTTTAACGAGTTTTCGCGACTGAATGTTGCCAACCACACCCAAAAAATTACCCTTATCAGGATAAAAAAAATTAAGCGGCGGAGGATACCGTTGGCTTTTGGGAACTTCGCTGTAATACCCAATGGTTTCCAAACTTACCATCGCGAGAATTTTTTCTTTCTGTTCCCGGCACCTCTGAGCACAGACCCGGCTTCCCATCGATTTTTCCTGGAAAAAGGGAGGCTCTTCATTGGTGAATGCCACCAAACGCACGGTTTTCTTTTGGGGCTTATGACTAAACAGCCGGCTTATTTCCAGGAGCGATGCCACTGCTGAGCCATTATCATTTGCTCCTGGCGAGCCAACGACTGAATCATAGTGGGCACCAAGTAAAATGATTTCCTCGGGCCTTTCTTTGCCCGGTATCTCAATACTTAAATTTTCACACGAAAGGCCTTCAACTAAAAAAGCCTGTTTTTTTACCTCATAACCCAGATTTTGCCAGAATGTGTGGATATAACAAGCGGCTTTATGTAAGTTCTCGGGGATAAAAAGGTTTCTTTCCCCAATTGTCTCAGCCAAGAAAGTTACATGGTCCTTAAGCCGATTGCCCAGCTCATCAATGCTTTGTTTTTCCCCTTTATTTATTTTAGGCCTTTCTACTGTGGGCCTGAATTTCATCATGGCAAAGCTTACCCCAAGAAAAAAGGATAAAACCAACGTGAGGGTTGTTCCAATAATAAAACCTGCTTTTAATCTGAAGCCTATTTTCAAATTTTTAGAAAAAAATAGAAGGGAATAGGTGAAAAATAAAATATTTTCTTTATATTAGGCGAAAATTAAAAGAACGTCAAATAAATAGAAAAAAATTGCTTTAAAAAATTTTTTTTTGTGATAATTAAAAAAACCACATATAAATTATAGTACATAAAAAAAGCTATGGTTCAATGACCAAGAAATCCCCCCTTATCTAACTGAAAATTTTGCGAGAAAAGTTAGGTCTTGGTTGCGTAGATATATAGTGTACTGATAAGTCGTTATTTTATTGTTCAAAGGAGGTATTACGGTGGCAAATTGTGAGTGCAAGGAAAAGAAAGTCTTACAGAAAAAAATGATTAGCCGTGAAGATGAACCAGGTGCTTATTGTGGGATGATCACGAACACAACCTATGAGATAACTTACCAATGTAAAGATTGTAAACGGGAGTGGACCGAAACCAAGGTGGAATCTAAATTTGAATAGGTTCTTTTTGACGTGACTAAGCATTTTTCCCTTTTGGCTGAGCAATGGCTTGCTGGGCCAAAAGGTTTGCTTTTTCATTTCCTTCAATCCCTTTGTGACCTTCGACTTTGAAAAATTTAAGGAGCGGGAAGCGGCGCATCTCTTTTTTAATCTCCTCCACGAGGTCCCGATTTTTTTTTGCTCTTAAGGAACCGGTTAAGACCCCATAACAGTAAGAACTATCAGTGAAAAGCGCGACTGGTAACGTAGGGTCTTTTATCTCCTGAAGAGCAACTTTTATGGCGGTAAGCTCAGCAGTATTATTGGTTCCAGAGCCGATAAAACGGGATATTTCTTTTTTATGGTCCCGGTATTGAAGAAAAACCCCTATTCCGGCGGGTCCAGGATTACCGGTACAGGCCCCATCAGTAAATACAAAAATGGTGTTATCATCAAAATTTTCTTCTGATGCGGGTGGGGGATTTTTGATGGTGGGGGGGTTTCCCCTTTGCTCCCTCTGGTGTTTCAATTTTTTTAATTCATTCTCCGTAATCTCCTGTATCGCAGAAGCGCGGGCTAAATATTCATTTTCCTGTTGAAGTTGATATTTGATTTTTACCATACCATCTTTTTCCAGTAAGGTTCCGTCCTGAGATACCTGGGCATAAACTTTACATCCTTTAAACAGCATCCGTTTCCATTGAGTTTCATTTATCACGCTAACGTACCCCGCATAGTTCTCTTTTGACTATAAAACAATAAGGTGCTAATTTACTTTTTTTAAGAACCAGAAGGCCATCTCAAGAAGATAGTGAAAAATAATTTATAATAACACCTTCGACGAAAAAGTAAAAAATTTAATAAAAAAAACAGATAATTTTGCGTCCGCACAAGAAAATGAAAGTTTGAAGGAACCGCGATAACATGTTCGCTCCTTCATGGTGCATAAGATCATCGACATTTATTTCCCGGGAGTGGGGAATTTATGGTCCCACAAAATATCCTCGTTTCTGACGACGAGCCACCAATCCGCGAACTGCTTAAACTTGTATTGCAAGGCGAAGGTTATAACGTCTTTATCGCCTCTGATGGGATAGAGGCTTTAGAGATTGTCAAAAAGACCCCCATTGATGTCGCCATTCTGGATATAAGAATGCCTCGGTTGAACGGGATTGAGGCTCTTAAAGAGATCAAAACAATTGACCCGAGTATTGAAGTTATCATCATAACAGGTTTTGCAGATTTTGAGAGTCTAAGGAAGTCCATGGTCGAATACGGAGCATTTGATTATCTTCTTAAACCCTTTAAAGGGCCTGATATCATTACCATTCTTAAAAAAGCGGTTCTGAAACGTGACAGTGTGCAGAAAAAAGAACCTGGGGATAAAATTTTTCAACTGGAAAGAGATTTCCTGGAGAGGACACGTGAGTTAAGGGAATCACAGATAAAACATAAGGAGATTATTGAAAACTCAAATGATATGATTCTGGTGGTTCAGGGTGGCAGAATAAAATTTGCCAACCGTAAAACTTTTGAATTAACTGAATACCCGGAAAAAGAGATCTTAGGTCTCCTGTTTATGGAGTTGATTAATCCTGAAGATCGGATGTTGGTAAAAGAAAAGCATCTTAATCCGTTGAAATCTAAAAAATCATCTACAACGTATTCTTTTCGAGCAATGAAAAAAAATGGAGAGTCATTTCTGGTGGAGGTAAATGAAGTAAAAACAATCTGGGAAGGCAAGCCCGCTCTCTTGGAATTTATCCGGGATATTTCTGAACGAATCCAAGCTGAGCAGCATATCCGAGCTTTAGGCCAGCAGCTTATGAAGGCGCAGGAAACCGAACGGCAAAAACTTTCCCGAGAATTGCACGACCATTTGGCTCAGGACCTTTCGACTCTGAAAATCGGTATTGACACGCTTTTTAGTGATTTTTCTGATCCGGGAGTGTTACCGGAGGTTAAAAAAAAAGCTTCCGAATTTTCCACCATGCTTAAGAACTCCATCATGGCTGTCCGCGACCTGGCCTATGAACTTCGGCCTCCGAGCTTAGGCCAGCTCGACATAGCGCGCACCTTTGGCGCGTATTGTGAAGAATTTGGTGAAAAAGCTGGTATAAACGTTGATTACTATTCTGCGGGGATGGATGAATTGAAGCTTGATCCGGATATTGAGATTAATTTGTACCGCTTAATGCAAGAATCTCTTCACAACATAAAGAAGCACGCCCACGCCACCGAGGTAAGGGTAAGACTGATAGCCTCATTTCCTCATATCATTCTGAGCATTGAGGATAACGGCAAAGGTTTTAATGTAAAGGATCGGATGATAAAAGCTTCTCAGGAGAAAAGGATGGGGCTCAGAAGCATGAAAGAAAGGGCTACCCTTCTTCATGGTAAAATGAAAATCCTATCCCGTCTTAACCAGGGCACAAAGATTTTTATCGAGGTGCCGTACACGGAAAAAAACAACCGGTTGCCCGGCGCAACCGCAAACACCTGAAAGACCGAGAAGACGGAAACAACATTTTTTATAAAAACAAAAGGGGAGAAACTATTTGGTTACCAAAAAAACCATAGTAATCATTGATGACCATCCTCTTTTTCGGGAAGGGATCAAAGCTATCATTGCTCGTGACCCTCAGTTTGAAGTAGTGGGAGAAGCGGGCGACGGGACTGAAGGGCTTCGCCTGGCAAAAAAGCTTAGCCCCGATCTTTTTGTCCTTGACCTTTCCTTGCCGGATAAAAATGGTATTTCCTTGCTCCGTGACATTAAAGATTTTTTACCGGAATCTCACGTTATGATCGTCAGCATGCATTCTAAAATCCGCTATATTGCTGAGGCCTTTCAAGCCGGGGCCGCTGGCTATGTGGTCAAGGAGTCTGCCTCTGACCGGCTTTTGGAGGGGCTGCATGCGATCGGCAAAGGCGAATATTTTCTCGATAGCTCTATTTCTCCGCAGGTAGTTAAAAAGTTGATTGAAGCTCCCACAAAAGCAAAGATCACGGATCCTGCTTACAGTGCTCTTACTCCTCGGGAACAAGAGGTTATGCGGTTGGTGGCTGAAGGAATTTCTAAAAAAGAAATTGCAAAAATGCTTTTTATCAGCATCAAAACAGTCGAAAACCACCGAACAAATATCATGAAAAAGCTTGGGTTTCATAGCACGATGGATCTTATCCGCTATGCGGCTAAGCTTGGACTGATTAACCTTGATCTTTGGAAAGACTAGGACTCGCCTAAAACCATTTTCTCACGGCTTTTTCTCCACCCTTAGGATAAATCCCTACCCCTGGGAATTCTTCCTATAAAAATGAACGACTTCCCCTATAGACAAGGATTAAAATTCTTGTTACCAAAATAAACAAACGGGGAAAGGGGAAAAAACAGGATGGAGGAGAGGGGAGGGGAATCCATTGTTAAGCCTGACCAACGAATAATCCTCTGTTTTTTGAAAGAACTTGCCCCATAACCGGTTAAGAACCGATCAAAAAAACGATGGTAACGGTAATAGTTTGATTATCCTTTAACAGTAATAAAGAAAAAATGTTAAGGAAATTCAATCCCTTTGTTAGCAGGAGGGGGAACGCTGTAAACTTTTGTTGTATTGCTGAAAATAACTTCAAGGGAAAGGAGAACGACAACCTGAAATTTTGATCGTTTATTTAGGGGGCCTAGATTTCATAGTTGCCAACAAAGGTTAAAAACCAAAAAATAGCAACTGAAGCACCAAAAAGAGTTCTGAAAAAAGGAGTTGATCGAGGGTTTATCAAGCACGAGATCGCTCCATCAGGACTTTTGGGGTTTATCAAAAAGAATAAATTTTCTTATGTTATAAAGACACCAGTCGGGAAGAGGAGAAATGGGTCTAGGCCCCTCCCCTAATATCTTAGGTTGGGTCGTTTTGATATTCCTCAAAAAAAGATTAATCAAAAAAAATTGTTGACCTTTTCTGAATGCGCTCTTTGTAAATTAAAAAGTATAAAAATGTATTTTGTCAGATGCCGTGATCATTGAAGGGAATAGATTAAGGCCAATGAAGTTTAAGGCGTTTTTATAATCCGGAAGGATGCAGCATTGAAAGAGATTAGTAAGCGGCTCGTGCTCCTCCTCCCCCCTTTTTTAGTAAGGGTGTAGGCGAGCCGCTTACCCTCCCCTAAAGTTCATAAAGCGTTTCATCGTATCTTATTTTTTCACCCTGTTTTCCTGTCGGTTTCTTTTCCTCAAAAAAACTTTCTGGATTTAATTCTTCGGCTATTTCTGAAGCAATCTCTTCTGGGTCTCCGCCTGCCTCCATCTTGAGCATAGCTTCTTCCACTCGGTCGTTCATTTTTACCCCAAGGTTTTGCTTAATTTCCGCAGGATCGAGACCATATGCTTGGGATCATCTTCATTTACGTTTTTCATCTCACTTTCCATCATCTGAACGGCCTCCATCATCTTTGCTTCACCCAGGGGAATATCTTCGTTTTCCCCTGCTTCCTTTTGCCTGAAATCGTGGCGAAGGTGGATAAGAGTCTTTCCAGTATCCATTGAGGACACAGAGGAGTTTTACTGGCGTTTACTGTGGGAGAATAAAAGTTAAAGACGGCATTACAGTCAGGACAAAAAAACTCATAGATCGGCATTATTCCTCAGATAACCTGGTTACATTAAATGGTTTTTTAAAATATAAAATTTTACCTAATAATTTTCAAGTAAATTGAATAGGACTTAGCTTTACCTGATTGATAAAAAAAGACAGACGTTAACGTCAACGGAAGGTTAGTAAGACCGATTGGGTTATCTTCTTGAAATTAATCTGGGGTAACGCTATATATAGTTACATAAAAGTCAGGCGATCGAGGAAACTTTTTCAGGAGTTGGGCAAATGAAAGGAAAGATTTTGGCGGTTTGTGTGAGCAAGGAAAAGGGGACGCAGAAAGAAAATGTTGGTTCAGGAGAACTAAAAGCTAATCATGGGATCGAGGGTGACGCCCATTCGGGACCATGGCATCGTCAGGTAAGCTTGTTGGCAAACGAGTCAATCGAGAAAATGAGGAAATTGGGCTTGGAACTTGACTATGGTGACTTTGGCGAGAACATTGTTACCCAAGGCATTGATTTACTCACCCTGGGGGTAGGGTCGAAACTACGATTAGGAGATTCGGTTATTGGCGAGATAACCCAGATCGGAAAAGTCTGCCATGACCGCTGCGCGATCTATCATAAAACAGGTGATTGCATAATGCCCCGGGAGGGGATATTTATAAAAATTCTTACGGGCGGGAAAGTTTCAGTGGGGGATACGGTCGAGGTTATCCAGAAAATCGCCGGTGACAATCAATAGGTGATGGAAAAAGAGGAAAACTCTTCTTGATAATCTTCCCACCTTATCTCGACATTTTTTACCGAGGCATGGGGTGAGCCGGTGTGGCACCAGTCAATGAGAGCGTGAACCGCATTTTTTTCTCCTTCAAACACCGCCTCTACTTTACCATCGTACCTGTTTTTTACCCAACCCGTTACCTTCCTGAGGCGAGCTTCGTCCTGGGTATACGCCCGAAAAAATACTCCCTGGACTCTCCCCTCAATAATAACGTGCGCCCTAACTTTCTCCATTTTTTCCTCGAAAAGCAATTTTGGGTCTTCATGTAATCGAGTGGGTTTATTTAAACTCCCCCTTACTTTCCTCTTAAAGAGGGGGAAGGAGTGCCACTTGGTTCCTCCTTGAGACAATGGCTGCTTATGCTAAATTAACCCCTGCTTTCCACCAACGCTTTTAAACGATAAGCCGCAATTTTTTTAGGTTCCGGTTGGCAATGTCCTTGTCGTTCTCCATCAAGTAATGAAGATGAAAAAATAACACGCCCCAAAAAAGGGAGGAAGACAATAAACATTGCTTGGGGAATTTTGATCGTTATTTGATATAAATCCGTGATTCGTGCCGTAACAGGTCTAAATAGCGTAATGATTTTTGTGAATATTCTGATTCCTCAGGGAAGTTCAAACAGAGGTTATAGAGGTACTCGGCCTGACGGAAACTTTCTTTGGCTTTGGTTTCGTCCCTCTTGCCTTGATCTTTGGCAAAGCTATATATCTCATAAAGAATCTGAAAGCGATATCCCATTTGGAAATAAATTTTGGGACGAAGGCTCGTCGTGGGGTATTGGGTTAAAACTCCATTTAATCCTTTGATCTCTTTTTGGACCCGTTCTGGGTCTTCCTTATAATCCGGTTCCCAGGAAATGAGGTTATACGTTGCTTCGTCAGCATAAAAGCTTTGGGGGTTTTCTTTTAAAAGCTTTCGAAACATCTCCTTATTATACCGCAGTCCTTCTTCGCGAACTTCCCAGCAATGGTATGATCCATGTTTAGCCAAAAACGAATCCCGAGCTTTTTTTTCTTCCATCCCTTTACTGATTAATTCATGATAGTCTCGGTTTAAAAGCCCTTCAAAAGATTCTCCCATCCGCATCATAACCGACTCTTTAACCTTCGATCTCTGGTACTTGGCAAGGAACTGTTCACAAGCTTTGATGCTGCTTTCGTAAGCGCGGTTATTATAAGCAGTCATGATTTCATCAAAGAGTTCCTGTTCGGGATTTTTAGCTCGTGCCAAAACCAAAAGAAAACACCCGGAAAAGAAATGGCACGCACCACGAAGAGGAGGACCATGTAAAGTTTAAGTTTCATTTTTCACCTGATTTGCAAGAAATGGAACAAAGGTTACCGGACAATAATTATTTTTCTACGCCCATAGCCCGCTCAAGCTGCGCCCGGGCGATATTATAGTCACTTAAGGCATTATAGTAGTTTATCTGTGCCTGGGCAAGCAGGGTTTGGGCATCCATGACATCGGTTGTGGTAGCTACCTGCTCTTTATACCGGGCTTCATTCAAGCGATAATTTTCCTCAGCACTGTCGATAGCGGTCTCCGTTACCTTGATATTTTTTTCAGACTCTTGAAGTTTCAGAAAAGCATTCTTGACCTCTAAGGTTACTTCATCTCGAACCTGAACCTGGGCGTCTTCAGCCTGGATAAGACTAATCTTGCTTGCGTTTACTGAATAGTAGGTCTTACCCCATTCCCACAAGGTCCAATTCAGTGAGGTAAAAATATTCCAGCTTTCTTCATCCTGGAACCTTGTGCCATGCACATTGGGTGTATCGCCCTGTTTCGCGTAATAAAGTTGGAGAGAAAGGCTGGGGTAAAAAGGACTTTTTGCCAGGGTAATTTGTTTGCGAGCCTCCTCCACTTTAAGAGCCATTTCTTTTAGTTCAGGACGGTTAAGGTAAGCCTTTTGAATGCAATCATCAAGGACCTCAGTAGAGGGAGTATAGGTGAGAATATCTACCACTTCGACAGGTTCATTAACATCTCTCCGGAGGATGGTATTAAAGGTTGATTTGGCGATGTTGACCCCATTGTCCGCCTGGATGAGATACTGTTTTGCTTGAGCTAATTGCACCTCAGATTGGAGAAGGTCATTTTTCGGAATAATGCCCACCTCAAAGAAGGATTCCGCTACCTTGTAATGTTCACCAACTTGTTTCTCTGTTTGTATGGCTACCCCGAGGATCTTTTCGGCTTTTAAAAGCGCAAAATATCCGACTTTAACGTTTCTCACCAGGTCGTGCTTTGCCTGGATTTCCTGAACTTTCGCGATATCAAAACCGAGTTTGGCAAGTTGGTGATTGGTAGTGATTGACCAGCCGGTAAACAAGGGCTGTTCCACGGAGACATCCCAGACATAGGTATGTAAAGGACCCGTTATGACTGTATGCGCGGGGACAGAACCGAAAGCAGGGACATTGGAATGGGGAGGTTCATTCAACTGAGTGAAGTTATATCCGGTTGTGAGTTTTGGGAAAAAAGTCAGAACGTGCTCCCTTTTGCAAAAAATTTGTTCGCGTGACTTCTTCCTGAGCCGAATGGAATAAAGGGCTTCGTTCGAGCGCAAGGGCAATACTCTGTTCTAAAGTTAAAGGTCCTTCTTGTTCCTGGGCGTTGGCAGCACCGGTCATCACGCATAGGCAAATAATTAAAATAACCAGAGCAATTTTTTTTTGCATACGATTTTTTCCCTCCTTGGAAAATCTCGCCCGAGGCGTAAGGCACAAGGGTGTGTTTCGAAAAACACGTTTCACCTTATTGATCTGAATCTTAAGGATTCAGGGTTCATAAGTCAAGAACGAGAAATCGGATTATTTTTCTTCTGTCTTGGCTCCAAGCCTCGTCTTGTGATGATGGGCAACCTGAAGCCTCATCGGTTTATCGGTCTTGTGCGTCATTGTCATCGGAACTCTTTCTGTTCCCTCTTGACTTTGAATTTTTCGGCTTCGATCAAGCGAAGGATTCGGTTCATTCACACGTCTAGAACGAGAATCGGATTATCCTTCTTACTTCGTCTTCGTTAAGCATTCAAATCCCCTCTTTGAAAGAGGGGGCAATCGCATGCTTAATTACCCCCTCCTTCCCACCACACTCTTTCACGATGAGCCTGTTTTATTTTCTATGGCTTTGTTTCTTCTGTCTTGGTGACCGCAGGTTTTTTCTTTATTGACTTCGCATAAGTACATTTCGGGTAATTAGGACACGCAAGAAACGTTCTTCCGAAACGGTTCTTTTTGATCACCAGAAATTCCCCGCATTTTTCGCACTTCTCGTCCGAAGCTTTAGCATTTTCCCGTGAGCCACCCCCCAGCGGTTTGGTGTTGGTACAGGCCGGGTATCCGGAGCAACCCAGAAAAAGACCGAAACGGCTCCGCTTCACTGCCATGGGCAAGCCACACTTCTCACAGACCTCATCGGTTTTTTTGTCCTCAGTCTCGGGGGAGATCCCTTCAGCGCTGGTCGGTTTAACGAAGCGACATTGGGGATAACCCGTGCAGGCTAAAAACCGGCTGTACGGGCCTAAGCGACTCACTAAAGGTTTTCCGCACTCCGGACAGATCTCATCGGTAGGTTCATTGACGACATCGGCTTTTTTAACTTCCGCGCTCTTTTTTTTGATAAGTTGAATAAACGGCTCCCAGAAGTTCCGCACCACTCCTTTCCAGCTCGCTTCTCCTCGGGCGATGCTATCCAGTTCGTCTTCCACCCGTGCGGTAAACTGATAGTCAACGTATTGGGAAAAGTGGTCTTTCAGTAATTTGTGAACGATCATTCCGATTTCCTGGGGAATGAACTTTCTGCTCTCCAGTTTTACATAGTCCCGCTCCTGAAGCACACTAATGATGTTCGCATAGGTGGAAGGCCGGCCAATGCCATATTCTTCCAAAGCCTTTACTAACGAAGCTTCCGTGTAACGCGGGGGCGGCTTGGTAAAGTGCTGTTCAGGATTCAGAGTAACAAGCTCTAATTCCTGATTTTTATTGAGCGGAGGCAGAGCGTCAGTTTCTTGTTTGGATTTTGTTTCTTTCTCGGAGAGAAAAGCTTTCTTAAATCCGGGAAAGGTGAGGATTGAACCATGAGCACGGAAAAGATAGTTTTCACCTCCGGCGATATCCACGGAAACCCGATCCTCAACCGACTGAGACATCTGAGTGGCGAGCGTTCTTCTCCAGATAAGGTCATAGAGCTTATACTGGTCAGGGGGAAGATAAGGTTTAAGACTCTCCGGGGTTCTCACGATATCGGTCGGCCGGATTGCCTCATGAGCTTCCTGCGCAGTCTTTGACTTTTGTTTGAATCGGCGGATAGTTTTATTGAGATACTCTGATCCAAAACGTTGCTGGATCAAACTCCGGATACTCTCGATGGCGACAGCGGCCATGTTGAAACTGTCGGTCCGCATGTAGGTAATCAGGCCTTCGCTTTCCCCGCCGATCTCTACCCCCTCGTAAAGCCGCTGGGCGAGGGACATGGTTTTTTTGGCGGAAAACCCCAGTTTGGTGCTTGCTTCCTGCTGCAAGGTGCTGGTGATCAGGGGAGGAGAAGGGTTTTCTTTTCGTTCTTGTTTCTGGATCTTTTTTACCCGAAAGGGAGCATCGCGCAGAGCCGCGGTTATTTCTTGGGCGTGAGTTTCGGTTTTGATTTCCAGTTTTTCTAAAGTGCGGTCACCAATCGCGGTCAAAAGAGCGTTAAACGTGGTGTCAGGAGTGGCTGGTTTTGCGGTGGAGAGCTCTGCCGTGATGGTCCAGTATTCTTCTTCTTTAAAAGCGCGGATTTCGAGTTCTCTTTCGCAGATCATCCGCAGAGCAGGAGATTGCACTCTTCCGGCAGAGAGGCCGGAGCGGACCTTGCGCCAGAGAAAAGGACTTAAATTAAATCCAAAAAGATAATCGAGAACTGCCCGGCCTTGCTGGGCGTCAACGAGCGGCATGGAAACATTTCTCGGATGTTTCATGGCCTCGGTAATTGCCGGTTCAGTGATCTCATGAAACGTTATTCGCTTAAGCGCAATTTTTTTCTTTTTTCCCTCCTTATTAAGGCCGAGCGCTTCTACCAGATGCCAGGCAATGGCCTCTCCTTCCCGGTCAAGGTCGGTAGCCAAATAAATTTCCTTGACACCGTTCAGGGCTTTTTTTATCAGGGTGAGATGTTTGGCGCTTTGAGCGATGACCTCATAGTGGGGGGTGAAGTCATTCGTGATGTCCACCGAACCTGACCGGCTGGGAAGTCCTCGGACATGTCCCATGCAGGCCATAACCTGAAATTTTTCCCCTAAGAATTTATTGATGGTTTTAACTTTTGTGGGTGATTCAACGATGAGTAAAGATTCTGCCATGCTTTTAACGCTCACATATTTTAATAAACATTTTTCCGGGTAGTTGTTTTACCAATCCCTTGAGTTCTAACTCAAGGAGCAGGCTCGAAACCAGATTGGGTTGCAGCCCGCTGTGTTGGATGAGGTGGTCAATATGCAGGGGATTACTGTCGAGCAGGTCAAAAATTTTCTGACCTTCAGGCGTTAATCCCTTTGTCTCCGGCGGTTTCCCTTGCCGGGAGGTTACCGGTGCTTTGTATTGGGGCAGCACCTCCTCGATAATATCGTCCGGGTCCATAATGAGTTTCGCCCCTTCTTTGATCAAGCGGTTCGTTCCCTTGCTCCAGGGAGAATCAACATTGCCGGGAACTGCAAAAACTTCTCTTCCTTGTTCTAAGGCCATCCGGGCAGTGATCAGGGAACCGCTCCGAAAGGAGGCTTCCACGATAACGGTGCCTAAGGAAAGACCGCTGATGATTCGATTTCGGGGAGGAAAATTGATTGCTTCGGGTTGAGTCCCCAAAGGAAATTCCGATACAATCGCCCCGTGGAGAGTAATCTCTTCAGCCAGTCCCTTATTCTCCCAGGGATAGATGAGGTCGATGCCGGAGCCAAGCACGGCCAACGTCCTTCCTCCTCCTTCCAGAGCGCCTTTATGGGCACAGCTATCAATCCCTCTTGCTAAACCACTCACAATCGTGAATCCTCGTTCGGTCAAGGTCCGGGAAAGACGTTTGGTCATTGCCTTTCCATAGGATGAAGCGTTTCGGGAGCCAACCACGGCTAAGGAGAGGTTGTCTTCTTCCCGCAGCTCTCCTTTGACATATAAAAAAGGCGGGGGGTCATAAATTTCTTTTAGATTTCGAGGAAACCGCTCATCCTGTATGGTTACAAAGGTAATCCCCTGTTTTTCGATCTGGTCCAATTCTTTTTTTGCCCAATCGTTATCTTTGAAAGCAACGATTGCCTCAATCGTTTGCGAGCGAAGCCCTTCAATTTTTTTCAGCTCCTCCGGCGAGGCGTGAAAAACCTTTTCCGGAGTATGAAACTTTTTAATGAGCCGGTTATAAATAACATTGCCTACTCCGGGAACCTGGCGAAGGCTAAGCCAGAAGAAGGCTTCCTGTCGATGATAAAAAGTTAACGGGCTTTTACTTGACAATGTATTAGTTTTTAACATAAATTAAAAACACAGCCAGCGTAGCTCAGCGGTAGAGCAACTGATTCGTAATCAGTCGGTCGGTGGTTCAATCCCACTCGCTGGCTTTTTTGAGCCGCCCAGGCCAACCCCATTCTCACGTGGTTTCCCCCTGGCATCGCGAAGACCGAAAAGTGATTTTTATTTCCGGTATCATTTCAAATTTTTTTTGTCAATGAATTAATTACCATAAACGTGGTTAAAGGTTAAGAACTCCGGAGCTTTCGTAACTATCAGGTTGTTGAAAAACTCATAAAATATGCAAAGTGTCATCCGAACTCTGAACTGTCATTCTGAACCTTGTACTGAACTGTTTCAGAGGGTTCAGAATCTTCAGGGCAGGCTTGTTTCAGCATCTAAGAAAATCAACGAGTTCTGAGCCCTGAAACAAGTTCAGGGTGAAATAAAACTGGTTTTAACTGCCTCTAATGTAAATATCGCTGATTGAAACAAAATACTTTATTAAAATAAAAAAAGAAAAACAAATTTATTTCTTAAACGCTTACTCTTTTGGCAACTAAAATTAACGAAGCCGACAAATCAATCGAGGAGGTTTTGAGTGAAATACCCGGGTAATGATTTTGCTGATTTTGATCCTTTTGTCCCGAAGCATGAGCATTCCCCTAAGCAATTTGACCAGCTTGAAGCTACGGTTTTATTTTGCTCTCAGTGTAAGGATGCAGTCCCGGTAAGAAAAAAGCTTCTCTTAGCTCTGCCTGAGGGGGATAAGTATGATTATCTTTGTGTTTATTGCGGAAATTCAGTGGGAACGAAAATCGAGCGCGAAGAGCAACCCATTAAATTACTTTTATAATTAATGAGTTAGCATTTAGGGAGGTATGATCTTTTTGAATTAATGTAAAGTCTAATTTTTGTTGACATTTAGTGAGAAATATTATAAAAAATTGACATTGAAGTGGAATTCCTTTTTTAATTTGTCAAAAAGGAGAAACACACGTGAAAAAATTCCAACCTATTGGGGTGATTGCCTTAGCAGTTGAAGCATGGACTGTTAGGGCATTTTTATTTTTGGGCGAAAGCGAATGTGGCGAAAGACGAGAGGGACAAGAGATAGTAAGGGGCAAGCAAGATGAGCCAACCTGTAGATGAGTGAACGTGATGTTCCCCCGAAAAAGCGGACACGCCGTTAAGCGGCTTTAAACGCCATTTGATTTTCAAATTCAAGAGGCGAGAAATAGCCTAAAGAAGAATGCCTCCTGATGCGATTGTAAAAGACTTCGAGACACTCAAATATGCTCTGCCGGGCCTCTGCCCGTGTTTGGTATCTTTCAAAATAAACGACTTCTGTTTTGAGCGTAGGGAAGAACGATTCCATCACAGCGTTATCATAACAATTTCCCTTAGCGCTCATGCTTTGTGAAAACTGATGCTGATTGAGGATACTGCGGAAAGCCTTGGCTGCATACTGGCTGCCGCGATCCGAATGAAACACAACGCCAGGATCGGGTTTGCGCCTTCCTAAAGCCTGTTGGAACGCTTGTAGCACAAGATTTTGAGTAAGCCGGTCTTCCATGGACCATCCGATAATCTGGCGGTTATACAAATCCAGAACGGCCGAGAGATATAACCAGCCTTCCTGGGTTCGGATATACGTGATATCAGAGAGCCAGACTTTATTAGGTCTATCCGTTTTAAATCGCCTGTTGAGCAGATTTTCTGCCACAGGCAGCTTATGGTCGCTGTGGGTGGTTATCCGGAATCTGCGTTTTGTCTTGGCATAAATGCCCTCAAGCCGCATGAGACGGGCAACAAGGTTCTTCCCACAGGGGATGTTATTTTCTTTTAGCTCTTTTGCAATCCGCGGGCTTCCGTAAGTCCTGCGGCTCAGTTTATGGGCTTCTCTGATCTTTTCGATCAGGCGTTCATTTTCTTGCTGCCGAATACTTTTGGAACGCTTTTTCCATGCGTAATATTTGCTCCTTGAAACACACAGTGTCCGGCACATCTTCTTCACCCTGAACCCGGAGCCGTATTCTGCGATGAAGGAACACTTCATTTGGGGTGCTTTGAGAAGATGGCCAAGGCTTTTTTTAAGATGTCGCGCTCCTCTTTGACATCCGTGAGTTCTTTCTTTAAACGCCGCATTTCTTCATCTGCGGGTTTTAAATGACCTTTACCCGGAAAGGCATGGGCTGTATCGTCCAGATATTTTTGCCGCCAATTGTAAAGCAGGTTCTCATGAATCCCGAGGTCTCTGGCAACTTCAACTACCGGACGGCCTCCTTGAGTGACGAGGCGGACAGCCTCAAGTTTAAATTCCCGGTCGTATTTCCTGCGACTATTAACCGTATTCATGGATCACCTCCAAGTTTAAGATTTATATCTCTAACTTTTCGGTGTGTCCACTAAATTAGGGAAA
>CAVTQE010000043.1:0-40733 GCA_963736755.1 uncultured delta proteobacterium
AAAGCTCGGTCCAGGAGCGCAAAATGCGCTTTGTTGTTTCCCTTAAAAATTCCATTCTTGGCCAGCATCAGGCCGTGGCTATTTTAACGTCTCTTTTCCATGTCCTGATTTTTATCCTGCCAATCTTTTTATTAGCTCACAACCTTCTTCTTTATGAATCGTGGAATTTCAGCCTTTGGAGCTTTTCGGAATCAACGGGAGATACGCTGACAATATTGTTTTTATTTCTGGCGATGTTTTTCTTTTTTCGCCGCGTGGTGGTTGCTAAGGTAAGAGCACTCAGCAGAACCTCCGATTATCTTGTCTGGCTTATCACCGTTACTCCTTTTTTGACCGGGTTTATTTGTTACCGGCAATGGTTTGATTATCACACCGCGCTTATTATTCATATTCTTTCGGGCGAACTTATGCTGATTGCCATTACATTTACCAAGCTTGGTCATATGATTTTTTTCTTTTTGGCGCGGTTTTTTATCGGCAGTGAATTTAGCTTAAGCCGCGGGACACGAACCTGGTAGTTTTACGAGGAAGGACGCAATAAACCCGATGACAGAAACAACGATCCGAGACCGATTGATGTAAAAAAGATACAAGAGATGCTTAATCTGAAAAAAAGCAAAATGAAAACTCTGCTTGCCTTTTGTGCTCATTGCGGTCTTTGCGCTGAAAGTTGTTTCCTCTATCAAAACCACCTGGACCCCAAATATGTACCAGCGTATAAAGCGATAAACTCTTTAGGCAAGATTTATAAAAAAAAGGTAGGGTTGGTCGTAATCAACTCGAAGAAATGAAAGAATTAATTTTTAAAAATTGTGTTCTCTGCGGACGCTGTTATTGTCCTTTGGGAATCGATATACCCAGCATGATTTCTTTAGCACGGACTATTTGCCGTTCCCAAGGGGTTTATGGGGTCTTTCCTTATTCCGCAGGTGAACCGTAGTTCAAAGCTGAGAAAGTAGTTTACCGGGCGTAAGGTTCGGTTATCGAGTTTTTTTATCTTCTGTGCTCATGGAGTTAATAAATGATTATTGCAAAAATAAAACCCCTCGAAGAAGTGCAAGCTATGATCAAAGACTTTAAACGGATATTAAACGTCGGGTGTGCCGGCTGCACGGCAATATGTCTTGCCGGCGGACAAAAAGAAGTCGAGACCTTAAACACGAAACTCGCGTTGTCCTTTAAAGAAGATGTAACCCCTCCCCTGATCGAGGGCTTTACCGTAGAACGGCAATGTGAGGTCCAGTTTCTTACCGCGTTAGATACAATGGTCGAAGATTACGATGCTTTGCTTTCAATGGCATGTGGTGCCGGAGTTCAATTTTTAGCCGAACGTTTCCCGGACATGAAGGTATTCCCGGCCGTGAATACTACTTTTGTGGGAGTCAACCGGGATATCGGGTGGTATGAAGAAAGGTGTCAATGTTGCGGAGAATGCGTCCTGGGGATTACCGGCGGCATATGTCCGGTTACGATGTGCGCCAAGGTACTTTTTAACGGACCCTGCGGAGGTTCTCAAGACGGGCATTGCGAAGTTGATAAAAACATTCCCTGTGCCTGGGTGAATATCTATAAACGGCTTACGGCGCAAGGAAGACTTGAACAAATTCTGAATGTTTTTCCCGCGCGGGACTGGAAAAACCAGACCCAGGGAACGTTTGTCCTGGAAGAGTATCAAGGCCGGTACTCTTACAAGGATAAAGAGGGATCTCAAAAATGAAATCAGGAAGTAATCTTGAGAAGATACTCACGAAAGGTATTTTTGCCGTAACCGGCGAGCTCGGACCTCCGAGGGGTGCGGATTTGGATGCCATCCGTGAAAAGGGCAAACATCTGGTGGGGATGGTGGATTCGGTTAATATCACCGACAACCAGACCGCGGTAGTACGGATGGCAAGCTGGGCCGCATCGCTTATTGCCATCCAAGAGCGCTTAGAACCAAACTATCAGATGGTATGCCGGGACAGAAACCGGATTGCCATGCAATCAGATATTCTGGGCGCTTATACGCTGGGGATCAGGAATATGCTGTGCCTTTCCGGTGACCACCAGATATTTGGGGATCACCCCTACAGTAAAAAAGTTTTTGATATCGACTCAATGCAGCTTATTAGTATGGTCAAAAAAATGCGGGATGACGGGAGGTTTCTCAACGGCCAGGAAATCACCAAACCCCCGCGAATGTTTATTGGCGCGGCGGCAAATCCTTTTGGCGATCCCCATGAGTTTAGAGTTTTTCGATTAGCTAAAAAGATCGCGGCCGGTGCCGACTTTATTCAGACTCAGTGCATTTATAATATGAACCGGTTTCGGGAATTTATGAAACAAGCCAATGACATGGGGCTGACGGAAAAAATATACATTCTTGCCGGGGTGACTCCCATGAAAAGCCTTGGTATGGCGCGGTATATGCAAAAAAATGTTCCGGGTATGGATGTGCCTGAGGAGGTAATAAAAAGGATCGAAGGGGTTGATAAAAAGAAGCAGGCATCTGAGGGCATAAAAATGTGCTGCGAACAAATTGAGGAATTTAAAGAGATGAAAGGGATTGCAGGGGTTCACCTTATGGCGATTGAATGGGAACACCGGGTGCCAGAAATTGTTGAACAGGCGAAACTGCTTCCGCGGCCTAACCCAAAAGATTTAGAATAAAAAGCTCATGGTATCTCATCGAGAGGAAGATTATGTAAAAGCTCTCGAAATTGCTAAAGGAGTTCTTTTAAGCTCTGACATAAAAGAACGATGCCGGATCGCCGGCGCGGAATGGGAACCTTCCGATGCTGGCGGAAAAATTTATCTTCGTTATTTTGATACAACCTGCCAAGTCACTATCCCGCACGTCGAATTTTCTCTCAAGGAAAGCGGGGAGAACATAAATCTTTCCAATCAGATCTTGATCCTTCACTATCTTAATGGGGTTAAAGATATTCCCTTTAAAAACAGTTTAATCTCTTTCAAGGAAATTCCTTCCGGAGAGTTTTATTATCCTGCGTTTGCCAGAAGATCAATAGAACCTCTCCTCAAAACTTTTAGCACAAAACTTCAGGTTTTTAAATCAATTGCGGAAGGACTTGGAGGTAAACCAGTTGCAATAGGTGATGCGGGGATTAAAATTTCTGCGTTTCCGCGCGTTCCGGTTACCTTAGTTTTATGGTTTGCTGATGCGGAGTTTCCTTCTGATCTTCAAATCCTTTTTGACGCCAGCATTACGGAATTTCTCTCCACCGAAGATATTGCGGTCTTAGGTCAAGAAGTGATGATACGAATGATAAAATCCTATTATTCATCGTTACCTATCTGAGCAGGTAGTATTAGTATCAGTGTTAGTGTTAGTTACTTGTGCAAACCGCAGGCTTTCGTCAAAGATGTACTTAATGGCAAAATTTAAAAGATCGAAAAAAGGACACCTTCAAAATGTCCTATAGCTTCATTTGTCAAGAAGAAAAATTTGATCCCAGTAATGCAGTCATTTCTTCTTGACAAGCAAAAACAGCCCCCCTATACTTTAATCTAAAAGCATTGCCTTATCCAAACCAGAAGCGGGTCTGCATCCATGGAAAAAAACAGGAGAACTCTATTTTAATGATTTCTATGAAGAATCTCTTCAAACAAGTTAAACCAAAGATTAAATATTTACGTGCAATCCTTCATCGCAGAAGAATTGATCATGTCACTTTTATTGGCATCACGGGAAGCGCCGGCAAGACAACGACCAAGGATCTGACAGCCACTATCCTTGCCAATTTTGGCTCTTGCCAAAAAACGCATTTGTCCTATAATACACTGTCGTCTATTGTTCGTACAGTTAGGCATACACACAAAGTCCATCGCTACTGTGTCGCGGAGTTGGCCGCATACGGCCCCGGCACGCTAGATATGTCTCTCCGGGTACTCAAACCGGATATTGCCGTTATCACCATGATCGGACGGGATCATTACAGCGCCTTTAAGAGTATGGAGGCGATCGCCGCAGAAAAGGAAAAAGTGGTGCTTGCGTTGTCACCTCATGGCATCGCCGTACTGAACATTGACGACCCCCTGGTGAGATCGATCGGGGAACGCTGCAAGCGGCGGATTATATGGTTCGGTAAAGGCGCAGGTGCCACACTGCGTTTGCGCGAAGCGCGTTCCCGCTGGCCGGACCCGTTGACCCTGTTTTTTGAGTATCAAAACAAAACCTACGAAGTTCGAACGCAATTGCATGGCACCCACATGGCAATTCCGGTGCTGGCCTCGCTCGGGGTTGCCCTGGCAGCTGATCTGCCCCTGGAAAAGGCGATCGTGGCAATAGCACAGGTGCAGCCGACCGAGGGGCGCATGCAGGCGGTGACCGGTGACGATGGCGTTGTGTTTATCCGGGATGATATGAAAGCCCCTCATTGGTCTTTGAATGAACCGCTGGTCTTCCTGAGAGAAGCAAGAGCCGATCGTAAGGTTGCCATCGTTGGAACGATCTCGGATTCTTCCGGGGACGCTACCAAGAGGTATAAGAAATTTTGCAGACAGATTCGCGAGTGCGCAGATCTTGTTGTTTTCGTCGGACCTCATGCGCACCGCGCGCTGCGTGCGAGACAAAGTGAGAGCGACACAGCGATTCAGGGATTTTCCAGTATTCGTTATGCGGCAACCTACCTGCAAACGGAATTGAGGAAAGGCGATTTGGTGCTTCTAAAAGGTTCGAACAAGGCGGATCATCTGGTCAGGCTCATCATCAACAGAGCTTGCCCCATCCAGTGCTGGAAAGATCGGTGTGGTGTGGATGTTTTTTGTGACATGTGTTCCAATCTTTACAAACCTTCTCCGGACATACCCTTTGCCGCACCCATCGGCCCGCAGACCGGACCGGCGATGGGAATAAACCGGAGCGGTTCGTGCTCATGAAATTTTCGGCACTTGAAGAAGCAGCTTTTGCGCAAATGATCGAGAAGGCTGCGGCAATGGTAAGAGAGCACATACAGAGCCAGTTCGGTGGCGAATCCATCGGAGAAGAAAGAAAGTTGGTTAACTAACAAGGAATGGGGAATTGCCATGAAAACACAACTTGATCCCAAACTTCCGCTTTTGCAGGATGCCGATGTAGAAAATAAAATAGTCCTTCTGCGCGTTGACCATAATGTGGTCAAGAATGGAGTCATCGAAGACCCGTTTAGAATAGATCAAACCATTGGAACTATCTTCAATATCGTCGAAAGGGGCGGCAGACCGATCATTATGACGCATATCGGAAGGCCCCGGGACAAAACAGGTAAAATTAAAGTAGATAAATCAACCGCGGTTGAACCCATTGCCGAATATCTGGAGCGTAAACTTCATACGAAGATCTACTGTCCCTCATTCAGGCCGGAAGGTGATGAAGGAATAAAAAGCATAGACACCTCGATAAATCTTGCCGTAAAAAATCTGAAAGAAAAAAGGATCGGCGCCATATACCTCCCGAATACGAGATGGTTCACGGGAGAAGAATCGAAAGCGGAATACAGTGATGACTTCGCACGCCAATTAGCGGGCCTGGCCGACGTCTTCGTTAACGATGCGTTCGGCTCCTGGCAGTCGCATGTATCCACCTGTCACATCACGAAGTATCTACCGTCTTTTGCGGGATATCTCATGCAAAAGGAGATACAGAATCTTTCGCAGGTTCTGCAACCCGAGAGGCCGTTCATCTCTGTCGTGGCAGGCGCAAAGTACAATACGAAGATCGGACCTTTGAATGCAATCTATAAGAAAGTTGATAAATTGATCTTAGGAGGGATCATTTACAATACCTACCTCTGCGCAAAATATAATATATCAATCAGCGGTATAGAACAGGAAGATATCGATGCTTCCAGGAATCTTGTGGAGATGGACAAGGAACAGCACAAGATACTGGAACTTCCCTATGTGTATGAATCGGATACCATGGAGGGGAAGATTGAGGGAAAATACAGGATCAGGTCGATAAAGGAATTCAAAAAAGGCGCGAAACTTCCTTATATTTTAGATATTGCGAAAGAATCGTTTGAAGATCCCGAGGTGTCGGATACTCTGAACTCGGCAAGAACCATTTTTATTAATGCGGTCATGGGATATACGCCGTATTTTAGTGAAGGCTCTGCGGCCCTGGATAGTAAAATCGATCAGAACGCAGCGGCAAATAAGCTCTATGGAGGCGGGGATACGCTTCAGGAATTTAAAAATCTTTGCCCCGGCCTTTACCTGTCGACCCTTGATAATTCGAAATACTATTTCTTCACGGGCGGCGGTACGGTGTTAAAGGCCATTGAGGAAGGTACACCATACGGTCTTGAGGCGGTGAAAGCACTCATTGATAACGGCGGAAAATCTCCGTAAAGTTTAATGTCATTGACTTTAGGGATAGTACTCCCCCTCCCATTAGAGACTGTGTCGTAATTCATTTTTGTGTCATTTCGAAGCGAAGCGAGAAATCTGACTTGCAAGAGCAAGTCATCACGTGAGCGAAGCGAACGGATCTGCCCTGTGCAAGAGTCAGATCGCTCCCTCACAAGGTTCGGGACAATGCTACGCATCGGATTCCTCACGGAGCCTGTCCTGAGCCAGATTCTTCAGTCGCTACGCTCCTTCAGAATGACAGAGCGAAGGGTTCGGAATGACATTTTTTCTAATTACGACACAGTCTCCGGGGGGAGAGGGTTAGAGTTAATTCGGGGGACACCTTATGGGTTTATGATGTTTGTTTCGACCCGTAATCCTTAATCAAAGATTTGACCGCAATTTTTACCGGTTACAAATGTCTCGTGTGCCCTTTTAGATATTGGATATCTAACAGGGTAAATAACGCGGGGCAAATCCCATTGAAAATTTTCAAACGGGATGAATGTCCTGAGTGAATGCATTCTAACGGGGTTTACTTCACTATGGGTGTAGACCATATTTTTTCCTTGACCTGAATCAAGAGCAGGTTTGATAAAGCACTCTACCTCTTCAGGCGGAAAACTATTGATATAATTTTCATTAGTTAATAAAGCATAGCTGTCATTATAGAGGTTTCCGTGCATGCATCTCAGTACTGTCTTTGGCATCCTAATGCCTTTCATAAAAACATCATAACTGTTTTTATCCGTATATGCTTTATACAGATCATTATTGTTTAATGAGGGGATGATATAGTTAAAGAATATGTCTTCGGGGATATATTTGCTGCTATAGATATTGTTTAATAATGCATAGAAAGCATGCCATTTAGGATTAAGCTTTATGTTGTATTTTCTCCAATAGTTTTTTGCCTCATGTATTGATGGATGGTTAAGGTCTAAAACTATAGAGGTGTTTTTAATGATGCTTTTTAAATCTTTGTCGCACCTTTTTATCCAATACCATCTTACAACTGTCATATTCCATCGTGTGAGAAAATGGTCGATCTTTTTAAGTACTTTTCGTATGGTGATTTTCAATTTTCACCCTTATTTTTTATAAAATATTTTTTAAATAAAGAACGTTCCTGACCTTTCCGCGCTAATGCGAAGCGCTACCAGGGAAAACTTAATGGGTGATCCTAATGCTTTCCTACTCTATTCGATATTGGCACTAACAACAGATGCCATTTGCATCATATCGATCGTCTGACCTTCTTTTAACTTTGTAAAATCAGTTAATTTGCCAGTCTTACTTTTAATTTTGGTGTTGTTAAATATTTTAATTAATTTAGCATCAGCCACAATATTCTTGCCGGCATTTTCTGGTTTACCATTGATTGTTTTGGTTTGTAGTTTGTTTGCCTTGATGTAATCCCACAATTTTTTGGTTATCTCAGTACGAGGAAGTGAGCTAGCACCAAGGAGTGCCGCCAAGTCCGCTTTCAATTTTACCGGTTTATTCAATCCTTTTTTTTCTGCCATGTTTATGCCTCCGTTCTTTAAATTGTCTTAGTATTTTTTTGATAAGACATTGCTTCTGATGGAAGGGAGTATACGAAGAAGGGTCTTGTATGTCAATGAAATATTGACACCATATATAATGGGGTGCGTTACCTATGACGGAGAAAGCGATGTATCGAGTCGGCCGTCCTTTTGAGAAATCGGCTTAGCTTTTGGTCTGTTCATCTGCCAATTCTCCAGTAAACTTCCGGCAAAGATGTGTTTGAAGGCAAAATTTCAAAGAACAAAAAAGGGACACCTGCAAGATTCCCCGTAGCTTCATTTGTCAAGGGGAAAGATTTGCCCCCAAATTTTTTCCTAGTAAATCTCTTATAAGGCTTTCGCCTTTTCCTGGAGGGAAACATCTTCGGGTGTCACAGCCTCTATGATTATGCCATGAGGAAATGGATGCCCATCGCGATCGACATTAACAAAAGTTATAAAGCCATCAACAATTAATTCCGCATTTTTACTTTTGATGGCCTTTACATAAGAAACCATACGGGTCTTACCGGCCAGAACGACCTTGCTTACATAATTAATGATAGTTCCTGCCGCAACAGGTTTTTTGAACTTCATGCCATGTATGTTGACGCAAACAATATTTTCCGGTGCCGTCAGATTAGCAGCGGCAATAAAGCCGGCTTCAACAAACCATTTTGCGCCCTGGCCTGCAAATAATGTTCCATGGTGATTCAGATCTGCGCCCATGACTACATGATGAATTTCGCAAGATTTGATGATCATTGTAAAGTTATCCTTCCAGCAAAAAAAAATATTTATTAAAACAACGATACTCAGATAAGTCCACTCAAGAATATTCTTGAAACTCATTAACGCCTAACAGTGTTTATATTGATCCGTAGAAGACCCCGTTGTTAAGAATTTTATAATTTTATGGGCGTCCCCTATCCCTTCCCATGAGGAGCTTGGCAAACCTGCTAAAGTGTTTTTTCTCAGCAACGTTCACAAAACCCGTCTTATCAATTATCGCGTCCCCCTGCATAATCCGTGATCGTTTGCCACCATGACGGGCCCACGCGATCGAACCAATCGTTGTGCCCGGCCCCTTTGATGGTCCACATCTTTTTATTACATGGCAGCGTTTGATATAATGCATGGGCATGATGCACAGGGATTATATCATCCTGTTCGGCTCCAACAATTGCGATTCTCCCTTGAAAGGCTTTCAAATTTCCGATACTATCATATTTATCCTTCAGGAATAACCGAACCGGCAGCCAGGGAAAATGTTCTTTTGCCACAGACAGAAGCGTATCCCATGGCGTGATAAGGATAATACCGTCGATCTGAACTGATGAGTCTTTAGCCACAGCAGCAGCCACTCCGCAACCCAGAGACTCGCCCAACAGAAAAATTGGTTTTCCGAATTGTTCGAATGCGAGCTGCACGGTCTCTTTCGCGTCTTTGACAAATACCGCCTCCCCAAGCTCTCCTTTTCTCCCTCCATATCCAGGATATTCAGCGAGTATTACCCGGTACCCGAGAGGCGTCAGCGCATGCACGTAAAATGCCCTGCTCGCCGCGTCGCCGGCATTGCCGTGGAAAACGATTACCGTGCCTTTTGGGTTTGGGATCGGCACAGTGCTCATATATCCACGATAGTCATCAATGGCTGCACCCCAAAACTGAATATGATTAGGGGTCAAAGAAGCTTGAGACGGTTTTTGCGTACTCGGAAAATAGAGCATATTGTATTGAAGATTGCAGCTGCTAAGAGACAGCATGAATACAATGAGTATGAATCGATTGAGAATGTTCTTCTCCATAGGGTCGCTACTTTTAATAACGATAGATCATCAGGAAGCCTTATTAGAACAGTATTATAAAACTTTCCCCACGATCTTTTTACAAACACGCCAAAAACTTCGTCGATCAAATCACGCTTCTAAAAATGTTTATAGTGATCCGAATAAGACCCCGTTGTTAAGAATTTTATAATTTTATGGACGTCCCCTTCCTTCCACCTCGTCCCTTCATACCAACCCAGGAAATAAAGTATTACCGGTACCTCGAAGGTATCAGCGCATGACGCAATATGTCTTGTTGCTGAGTCGACGGAATTGAGTTGGAAAACATACGTTCCTTTGGGTTTGGGATCTGGCAAGTGCTCTATATCCACGTAGTCACCAACTTGGACCCCGAACTTAATATGTTTAGGGGTCGTAAGGAGCTTGGACGGTTTTTGAGCACTCGCAGATAGAGCATACTGTATTGAAGTTTGCTGCTGCTAACACACAGCACAAACTACATTGAGTATGAGTCGATTGAGAATTGTTTTTTATCCATGGGGTCGATACTTTTAATAACGATAGACCGTCAGGAAGCCTTGATTAAACCATATTACCCACTTCCGCCACGTCTGTTTACAGCCACACCAAAAATTTCGTCGATAAATCACGCTTCTGAAGATTTTTAGAGTGATCCGAAAGGCCCCGATATCCAGGGTCTTTGAATCTCATGGACCAAATAGTTTCTGTTGATATAGAAAAGTTCTTTATAGATGGCACGCTTATAATGCCATTGACCGCTCGCTGAGTTGCAGTGGGCAAGGCTACTTTAACTTGATCTTCGTCGAAAAGTACATTGAGGATCCTTATCTGGACCCAAAATTTGCCCATGCGGCCACTTATCAATCTCGGCCATCACGTGCTTGTAGAGACTTTGCATTCGTAAGCGCGGATGCTTTTAGCTGGAGCGCTATTTGTGGAAGGCTTACCCGATCCCGATCACCCCACTGAGCATATGTCTCAATGAATTTGATGATACGCTCGTGCTTTTTCCGCTCAAATTCGGATGGCCAGCTATACTCAAGGAATCGAGCATTGTGACCCACAATATCCGAGAATACAGGCTATCTTGCATCTGCGCCACGGTCTGTATCTCTTGTTCAAAATAGCTGCAAAACTTATTAATGTCTTTGGCAAGCATTTAACCCTCACAAACGGTGTAACAGTCTGTAAAAAAGGCAGCCAGTTTCTTTGATATAATTGTTCTATAAGCCCTGATGAGCGTGGCGAACTTGTTTAAGTGTTATTTTTCGACAAAACCCTGCTCCCGTTCTAACAATGTTATATTTTTTTGTTTCCTTCATCTATCCTAATCACCAATCAATATAAACGAAGCCCAAAAGTAAGGGTTTTCGTAGCCCATCCGGCGAATTTTTTGCTTAGCCTCCTCAAGTGCTTGAGCCTTGTCTACACCCTGAGCGAGAAGACGATAAAACTCCTCCATAAGAAGTGCGGTAGACTCGTCTCCCACCTCCCACAGACTTACAAGAACGGCACGGGCACCGGCAGTGATAAACCCTCTACTTAAACCAATGACTCCTTCACCGGGAAATATCCTTCCTAAACCAGTCTTGCATGCTGAGAGGGTCACAAGGTCAGCATTCAGCTTTAGTCCATAGATTTCCCTGAGCGTCAAAAATCCGTCTTCTTTGCTATCGAAATCAGTAGCAAGGACCAGGGCTGGTTCTTTTATATACGGCACGTCGTATGCGAGAATACCATGCACCGCAAAATGAAGATATCTGTACTGGGTTAGGTCCTTTGCTTTAACCCGGCTCTCGGAGGCCTCCAAACCAAGTAAAAGATCCTGAGGTCCCGGCTCGTTTCCAAAGGCCTCTCTGACCTTCAAGACTTCGACCCCGGAATGCTTAAGCCGTTCAAAGGAATAACCTTGTTCCTTTGCACCGTTACGGATCTTACCGGAAAGATCAAATGCTTTGCCCTGTTTGCTTTCACGCAGCATGCTTATCTGAGATGGATCAAGGCGTTCATCATCTGGTCCGTAGACCGGATCCCCGACAGCCAATAGAGCACCCTTTGAAGGAAGGTTGTGTGGTATTGCTTGCCGATTAATGGTTAAAATCGTGGCGGAAGGATAGTAACTAATTTGAAATTGATCGCCCAAAAAATGCTTGGTATGAAGACCTTGAGAGGCCACAATCTCGCTGACCAGCGCTTCAAATGGTAGAAGGCTCAGCATTCCGTCTGGTATAATTATGAGATGTCGCGACGAACCTATTTCTTTAAGTAAGGGTTTTACAATTGCCTTGAATAGCTCATGAGCGACATTCGGGTCAAACTGTTCTTTTCTAATTTTTCGGAACGGCCCGAGAAATTTTACCACAAGCTTCGTTATGTCGTTCGTTTTGATCGGTAATCGTGTAAACTTAACAATTTCATTTCGTGCGCCTATTTTTTTGAGAACCAATGCGTAGACCCCGCTTGGAGTAATTTTGTATTCAATGAGGACTTCTCCATTCCTAATTACAAACTCATCAAGGTGAAGAGATCTTGCGGACAAAACAAAGGCAAGTTCTGGGTATTGTTTCTGCACTTTTTCGATAAAATTTCTCCATTTTTCATCAGCAATTTTCCATGCCGTTTCTTTTTCTTTTAATTCCACCTCTGGGATCCCATAACGAGAGGAAACATAAGCATAGTTTTCAACAGCAACTGAACGCTGCTGAAAAATTGAAGCCATCTCGTTGCGAACCTCTATAGGAATGTTTGCTATAATTGGCATAAATCTGGTTAAGCGAAGCTGAGTTTCCATTACATGTGCCTTGCTTTGCTCAGTAATGAGGAGGGCCTCCTCTGCAAACACTTTATTCTTTAGTTTGTCGCTGATATAAAGATTATACAATGGATCAATGATGTTATCGTAAGGCGATGTTTCTCTTGCAAAAAATTGCATTTGTTGCTCATAATTCTGCCCCCTAAGAAATTCTATTTTCTCAATTGCCTTTTTAAAGGCATCAATAGCTTCAGCATCTTTGCTCATCAAAAAGTATAACTGTCCTAACCTGGTATATGCTCGTGCGATATGGGCTGGGCTTTGCAACTTGAAGGCGAGTTCGAGAGACTCTTGAAAAATGGTATTCGCAGCCTCATAATTTTTTTGACCCATTAGTGCTAAGCCCGATCAATACCAAAGCACTCTCTTCATCGGATTTTGCTTTTAAACTCCTCACAATTTCCAGCGCCTCACGGCTCACCCGTAACACCTCATCATATTTTTTAATTGCAAGGTAAGTATGGCCCATCATTATGAGAAGGTTTTTCTGAGCAATCTGATTATGAATTTCCCTCGCTAACTTAAGACCTTTCTCAAAGCAATTAAGTGCTCTTTCATATTCACCCATGTTGAGGTAAAACCCACCAACAATCGCCAATTCTTCACTCTCCACTGGTTTGCTGATTGAATGAGCAATTTTAAGTGCTTCCAAAAACCTCTCAAGCGCTTCAACATTGTTGCCAATATCCATGTAGAAAGAAGCACTTTGGTCAATAATGAGTAATTGAATGATTGGGTCATTTAAATTTTTTCCGAGCTGTTCTGCAAAAGTTAATAAAGTGTTCCAATTCTCATAATCCCTGAGTTTAGAGTAAATTAATCCCATACTAAGTAATGCATTAATCTCTCCTTTGGTGTCAGAAAGTTCCTTATGTAAGTTAAACACTTTATCATATTCTTTGAGTGCTTCGGAAAAGAGGTTCATCCCGTCATACATTTTTGATAATTCCCATCTAATTTTTAGTTCACCTTCTTTATCTCCAAAAACTTTGGTATAGGTATCTATGCCGGTCAATAACGCCCGCTTTACCTCTTCAAAGTCTCCTTCCTTTTTTAAGAGGTCAAGAAGAATCCAAAATGTCTCTAAAGCGCCCTCCCGATCTTTTATGTCCACATGGATATAAGCTGCCTTTGTTAAGGTTGTTAACGCATCGTCAACCTTATTTAATTCTGCCAGGCTTTTACCTACTATTCTCAGCTTTCTTGCTTCTTCAGCTTGGTTTCCTAACTTGTGGTATATATCAGCGGCATGCGAGGCGTGTTGGTTTGCCTCTTCAAAAGCACCACTTTCAAAGGAGACTTGGGCAATCCATCCTTCGACAGAGGCAACATTCACCTCATCATTCAATTTTTCGTAAATGATAAGAGCAGCCATGAATTCTTTTATCGTCTCTTGTGGTTTTTTAAGAAATAAATATGCTAAGCCGAATTTCATATTGAGTTTTGCTAAAAAAATATTTTCTTCTGACGAAGCGGTCAGAGACCTCACTTCCTGAATAGATTGCAAAGCAAGATCTTCACGACCAAGAGCAGCATAAGCTACCCCAAGCTGTGTCAAAATGTCGATTTTTTGTGTGGAATCCTTTTGGGCTTTTGGAAAAATCCCTTGAAGAAGTATCTACTGCTTCCTGGGCACGACCTAAGCCGATTAAGCTACCTGAGACTGTCATCAGGGCTGATACTTCAAGAGGTAATTGTTCAGCTTCACGAGCGAGTTTAAGTGCTTCATTCCCACGGTTGTAAGCTTCCTGAAAATTAGTAAGATTAAGATAGACATTAGCAAGGCTTGTCAAAATTAGCGCCTCTCCAGCTTTCCCCTGTGCCTTGCTTGCTATAGGGAGAAGTTTTTCCAAAAACTGGAGTCCATCCTGTCCATTCAGCTGCTGGTTGAACTGCACAAGTTTTATCGCCATCTGGTCAGATTCGAGCGTTGTACCTTTAAGTCCAACCAATAACTCTTCAACCGCTTTGTATGTGACGGTGGCTTTGTCTATATTCCCGGATTTATCTTGGAAGAAGGCTAATGTTGAGTAAAGGATTGCTGCCGACCAGGTGGGTGGTGCTTTAGAAATGCTTTGTGCAGCGATTTCAAGTTCCTGTGAAGCCTCAGCGAAGTGGCCTTGGTGGTAGAATTTAAAAGCTTCCGCAAGTCGGTTCTCAATGCCCGAGAAATTATTTTTTACGGCAATATCGGAAGCAACGGCTGTTGTTTTGCTTGGGTTATCCGTGTAGGATGTCCAGAAAACCCCTAAGAAAAAGGGTAGAAGAACAAATAACCTGAGACAACTTTTTTTCTTCAATAAATTATCTCTGAAGAGGATTCCCAAAAGTGCTAAGGTGTTTCTAAAGCTGACAGGGTGAAATCTTGCACATCGTTGATAGCGATTGCGAAATTCAAACCAGGACCAGCACTGAGGGCTATGATTCCGATCAATTGGCCATTATAATTAAAAAGTGCACCACCGGAACTACCATTGCTCATTACAGCCTGTGTCTGGATATAAGTTGCACAATTAACAGTACCGTCATCCGCTTTCACTTTGTAATTTGGGCGAATCTGGCTTATGACCCCTTCCGTGTAACTCCACAACAGACCTTTAGGATGACTGATTGCAAACACATCCTCCCCCACTTCAATTTGCGGCAAAGATCCAAACGGTAGAGCACTTAAACCCGGAGGGGGAGTGTCAATTTGCAATAGAGCTAGGTCACGAACTTTGTCAGTTTTTAGAACCTTGGCAATAAAAATATCTTTTTCGCTTATAGGAGTTCCATCGTTACGGATTGCCTGTTTGAATAAAAGACCAACGGCAGGCTCTTTTGTAACGACATGACAATTCGTGATGACCAGCCCTTTATTTGATATTACAACTCCAGACCCCATTACATCATTTTCTGTCACAATAAGGACGATCCCGTTAGATGCAGTTTTATAAAGTTTGCTCCCCAAAGGTGACCGAGTTGATATGTCTTGTGAAGGCTCCTGAATCTTTGATTTTGCAATTAGCTTTTCAAAATTTGATGCAATTTTCTGTTTTAGTGTATCTTGGCTCATCGCATATGAAGGAACCACAAGAAAGAAGAAAAGAAGCCATAAAAGAAAATTTTTTATATATTTCATAAGTCCTCCTAACCCAAAGGGTCCGTATATATTTGGGGTAATTAAAACAAAAAAAGGCCCATCACCTTTTTATCTGGCAATTCGGCCTTCTTATATGCTCGCTCTTTATTAAATATTGTTTCCTCAAAACCATCTCTTTAACCCATATCGCCTTTTTGATTTTTCCTGATTTATTAAATAAATTTGGGGAAAAGTCAACCCCGTTAGAAGGATTTCACACGGCGCATTCACCCCGTGTAACAAAGTGTAAGAATTTTAACTTTACTCCGTGATTTTTGACACCGTCAGATACGTGATATCTAATGGGGCAAGCGGGGCCTTTCTAACGGGGTCAAGGAATGCCGTTTATCCGGTAACTTCGTCCCTTAAACTTGTGGAGCTTAACCTGGCCTTGTCAAAAAGGGTTTCAAAGGTAATTTCAACAATATCCCGCGCCTGCTGTTTGTCCATTAATTGTTCCTTAAGTGCCTTCTGTTAAAAGTGCGCTCAAAATGGGTGTGAGCATATTCGTAACAAGGGACTGCATATCCAATTCTTATTCCTTGAGTGATTTTTTTCTTTTTCGGGCTTTTGCAAATAATTTTTCTTTGAGACACCGGATGTCTCGACCAAAAGGGTATGTACAATTTGTACCCACCCTTTGCTCAGTTCAGGATCACGTTGTTTCAAACGTTGGATATACTGAGAATAACGGGGTCGAGCCCCCGAGGGAGTGTTGCCCAAATCGTTTTGTGTCACCCTGAACTTGATTCAGGGTCTCATAACCTGTTGATTTTATTAGATGCTGAAACGAGTTCAGCATGACATAATAGCCTTAATTGCTATTTGGGCAACACGCCCCCGACATCGGACATTATTTCAGGTATAATCAAATTCAAAGTGCACCACCTTCGCTCTTCACATTACCTCAATATTCTTTTCTTGCGCACGGCATTTAAAGCTATTAGATGAGCGTCAATGACGCAATTATTTCAATCCATAATATGCATCGGCACTCCTATGAACCGGTTTTACTTCTTGCGATATACGTTCAACCCGACCTTAGCCTCCTCATGCCCGGGAATGACCACATTACCCTCAGTTGAGGCAATAATGATTGTCTTCCCGGAAGATGAGGGACCAAAATCTTTTGATAGATCAACCTTAATGGTAAGGATGTTCCCGTCAACAGTCATTTCTACATTTTTCATAAGTTATCTCCTTGGGCTATTGAAGTTTTTAACAAGTTTCTCTGTCATCGCCTATCAGAATCCGTTGTTGTGTATCTGCCTGAGCTGAGTCTCTAAAATAAAAAAAGGCCCATCACCTTTTTATCTGGCAATATGGCCTTGTTTTATGCTCATTCGATTTATTCTCGTCTCGATCATCCCGATTATATTTCCTTTTATCAATCAAATAATTTCCTTTTGTTTTTATACGGTAAGGGGAAAAAAGTCAACAAAATAAGAGAAAATTAAATTAAGGAAAAATAAAGAATCCAAAATCCGCATTACTGCGAAGAGTAATCGACGAAAAAATGGGAAATTTATATTTCTATACTATAAGGGAGTCAACAATTTGTTTGAGTTGCCTGACCGACGATTCCAAATGATCAAGGGGCACTTCTAAAGTAATAGTTTTCTGGTATCCAGACTCCACGAATGCTCGCATGATAGAGAGGAAATCGATTACTCCCTGTCCGATTGGAAGATGAACGTCATATTCCAGCCCTTCTCCTCCCAAGTTATCATGGGCATGAACGTGTTTGACCCGTTTAGGCCATAGTTCCAGAAATTCAACACAATGATTTTTCTGAGAGTACAACTGAGCGTGGCCAATATCCAAAGTGAGGCCCAATTCCGGGCATTCTGAGAGCAATGATTGAAAGTCCTCCGGACGTTCGCTCAAGTTCTCCAAACAAAGTTGGACCCCGTTTCGCAGTCCCTCCCGGGCCATGGCAAAGAGGATTTCCCGCTTCCGATCCCGAATTTTTTCCGGGATAAATCGGGAGTCCATCCAGAAGTGGATGTTGAGCAGCGGACAAGAGAGTTTTCGACAAGCCTTAAACAAGCCAAGGATCTCCTGGAAATAACCACCCGCCAGTCGATTGAGATCACAGGGGTCTTCTTCTCTGGGGGCATGAACCAAGTAGGTAAAACCCCATTTCTCAGCCTCCCGTAGCAAGTCCTGAGGCTGGTATATCATAGTTCCTCCTTCGAGGAGATTAATTTCAGCGAAGTCAAGACCTAAGGAACCAATAATTTTCAAATCTTCAATTTTGTATACCCTTCCACCGAAACGCAAGCTTCACCTCCTATGGTAAATGATTAAGTGAATGAGTAAATGACTGATTATAGGGTTAAGGGATTAGGTAAATCGGTTAATAAGTGAATAAGTGAATTAGGAATTTAAAGGAACGTGTTGTTTTTCAAAAACGTCTTCCCGTCCAATCCTCCCAACTTCCCTTTTTCCTAACTTCCTAACTTCACTTTTAACCCTGACTCATCATAAAAAGGCATCCATTTCTTTCAGGCATTCGCTTATGCCTGCAACACGCGCACCGCTTTGAATGGGATAACCCGGATCGGTCATAGGGCAAACTACCCAAGTGCGTTCTGGTTTCAGGGCGGTCATTGTATCGGAGAAACCTTTGGAAAGATGAGGTGTGAGGGATGCTTTGATTTCAAAGGCAAGCCTTTTCCTGCCTTTTGTCAGGACGAGGTCAATCTCTTCTCCCGATGATGTTCTATAGAAAAATGGCTGCCACAGGGGAAGCCTCGTAATGAGCTGTTCAATACACCAGCCCTCCCACGAGGCTCCGAAAACAGGGTGACCATAAAGTTCCGTCATAGTATCAATTTCCAAAAGCGTGTGCAAAAGCCCGCTATCGCGCAGGTATATCTTTGGTGATTTAACCAGGCGTTTTTTGAGATTGATCTCCAGTGGCCTTAAGATTCGCACCATAAAAGTCTGTTCCAGAATGTCGATGTATTTACGAACGGTGTTATGCGACAGATCCATTGATTGTCCGAATTTGGATGCATTAAGAAGTCCGCCATGATAATGAGCCACCATTTTCCAGAAGCGCGCCATGGCCGGTATGGGAATGGTAAAACCAAAAGCGGGGATATCACGGCTCAGATAATCCTGAATCATATCTCTGCGCCAGGCATCACTCTGCGCGTCTTTATTCGCAAGAAATGCAGGAGGGAAGCCGCCACGCCACCAATGTTTTTTAAAATCCAATCCTTTTTTACCCGTGCTGCTCTCAAGTTCAGTCAAGGTAAACGGCGTCAGCTCAAGGTAATGGATGCGCCCGGCTAAAGTTTCACCGCTTTGTCTCACAAGATCACGGGATGCAGAACCGAGAAGCAGAAAACGGCCGGGCCGTCTATCTTTATCTACAAGCGCCCGCAGCAGAGGAAATAGATCAGGCTTTAATTGCACTTCATCTATGCAAATCAGCCTGTCTGCATGCTCCTGAAGAAATAACTCAGGATCACCAAGTTTCCGCATATCCGATGGAAGTTCCAAATCCAGAATAAGCGCATCTTTCCGGCTTTGAAGGACATGGCGGGCAAGGGTTGATTTGCCGCACTGACGCGGCCCGATCAATGCTGTTACAGGATTATGGCTAAGGGATTGCTTTAGTTCGTCGGTTGCTTGCCGGTCAATGTATCTTTGCATTTTGTCACCATGAATTACAATTTACAAAGATGCTATCACAAGAACAATTAAATTTCAGCAAATATTTTTATGACTTTTTGCTTATCCAAGAATAGTTCTATTTATTCAAACTTTTAGAGATGGGGAGCGTTGTGGCCGATTCTTCAAATACCGTTTACCATGCCCGCTCTTTTTTTGAGTTATCCGGAATTTCCGGATAACTGATTCCGGCACAAGCTCACCCTCTGCAAATATGTTCCTTTTCTTATTGAGGCGCCATTCTCTTGCCGGATATTAAAATAAAAAAGACCTATCGCCTTTTTATCAGGTAATTTGGCCTTCTAATACGTTTAAATATTGTTTCCTCGAAACCATTTTTAAAACCTTCACTCCCGTTTGGGTTTTCCCTGATTTATTAAATAAATTTGGCAAAAAGTCAACAACAATGGCAAATTCTTGTAATAAAAAACCCCGCATTTCTGCGAGGTTTCGGAATGAAGGAAATGAAGGATTTTCATCCTTTAAACGAATATTACTATGTTAAGGTTTCTGTCTTTATTTCGAACTAGAAGAAAAAGGAATTTGCCCCATACCCATTAATTTTTACCCTTCGTTATTGATTTGTTGGATTAAAGTCGTCCCGTCGATTTTTAGCCCAGGCTGCTTCATTATGGCCGGGATCAAGGGGTTTGTCTTTCCCCCAGCTGATAGTTTCAAGCCGATTAGCGGCAACTCCTATTTTAATTAAATATTCTTTAGCACTATTAGCTCGGCGATCACCCAGGGCTACATTATACTCCATAGTGCCGTGCTCATCACAGTTGCCTTCAACTTTGATCTTAACCGTAGAATTTTTAGAAAGCCACACAGCAGTTTTGTCGAGAGTTTTTCCAGATTCTGGTGTTACGTTGTATTTGTCAAAGTCAAAATAAATAGGAAGGAGTGCACCTTCTGCTTGGGCTTTATCCTTTAAAGCCTCTAAAACGGACGCTGTTACAGATTCTGGAGGTGCTTGTTCTTCGACTGCTTCAGAAGCAGGATTCATGTTTTCGGTTTTTAGGTTCTTTGCTCGAGAGCTGCAACTTGTTAAACCCAAAACCAAAACTAACCCAATTGAAATACTTAAGCCCTTAATCCCTCTTCTCATCATTTTCTTTAACCCCTTTCTTTTAGAATTAATTGTTAAATAATTTTATTTCAACTTTGAGAAGCCCAGTGAGATGAATCATCAGAGAATCTTTTCAAAAAAAATATTGACCCCTAATTAAAAAAATGTATCTGGATAAAAAGGGACTGAATTTTGAAGATAATTTTTTTGATGAAGACAGATGAATAATACCTTAGTTCATAATTTTAGGTAATATTTATTTCGTCGAACCATCCTTATTTTCTACTGATCTTTCATGAAAAAAGCTTATATAGGGGGCTTTTTCGTTCTATCTTTTAGAACCCTATACTTTATATACCTCCGACTTAGATAAAGAGAAAATCACCTCATAAAACAGATTAAAAGCCCTCTATTAAGGTAAGAATTATGTCAGGGGACATTGTCCAATATTAATACTTTTGGGTTCCTCTAAAAATGTCATTCCTGCCCCCGTCTGCGCGGGGATAGACTCCAGCAGGAATCCAGAACCAATCGAAATTACTGGACTCCCGCACCCGTGCCCTCCAGGGTATTCGCGGGAGTGACAGATTGGGAATTATTAGAGGTACCCTTAAGATTAACCGTTAGGGTTTTGATATCTAACAGGGTAAAGAAGCACGGGGTAAATGTTCCGTGTGAAATCCTTCTAACGGGGTTTACTGTGATTATTGTTTTTCGGGTTTTGATAAGTTCTTTTCTTTAACCTTTGAGAAGGAAAAAGTAAATAATAATTAAAGGTCTGAAATATTCACTCCATTAAGGATTAGGCCATCCAAAAATATCCCCTTTGATAATTCCAAAAAATCGGTGCTGCCGCAAAACTTGATAAATACAATCTTTTAATTCTTTCAGTATCACATTAGATTCAGGTTTAAATTCACCCCATTCCGTGCTGTCTTCAGCCAAGGTATAAATCTTACAAAAACCGCTATTTTTATTGTGCCACCCATAACCTTCTATAAAACCAATTAAAATACCTCGCTCTCCCTTGTAATGAAATTCTACTCCAGGACCCCATTTCCGCGGGATTGAGGGTAAAGTAATCCATTCGATTTCAAACTGTTTATATTTTTCAGTATCTTTTGCCATGAGGGCCTCGCAATTAAAGAATACATTTACGCTGGGGAACTAACAAAAAAATTATTGCCCCAATCATGTTGTCGACGTTCCGGATCAGCGGATAACCTGTTTTAAAAATTCCACTGCTTCCTGATACAGACCAAGTCTTGCGACAAATGTTCAACCCGATCTTATCCTCCTCATGCACTGAAATGACCACATTACCCTCAGTTGAGGCAATAATGATCGTCTTCCCATAAGAAGAGGGACCAAATTTTTTGGATAGATCAACCTTAATTGTAAGGGTTTTCCCGTCAACAGACGTCTCTTCATTTTTTATAAGTTCTCTCCCGGGTCTATTGAAATTTTTAAAGTTATCTTTATCTGCCCTTGTTTCTAACCTCATCACCCATGAAAGTCCCTTCCTCAGTGGCACCCATTTTATTTACCCCGTTAGAACCCGTTAGCTATCAAATATCTAAGGGTGAAGAAGCACAGGGTAAATGCTTCGTGTGAAATCCTTCTAACGGGGTTTACTGCGATTATTTTTTGCTGGGTTTTGATAATTTCTTTTTTAATCCGTGGGAGGGAAAAAATTAATAATAATGAAAAATTCCGGCAATAAAAAACCCCACATTTTTGCGAGGTTTCAAGATAAAGGAAATGGGGGATGCATTCCCCTGTACCAGGTTTATACAATCTTTTAAAATAACAGGTTTATTTAAAAAAGAAATTTTGTGCAACCCAAAACAAGTGTAGCATGGATTCCCTGGGTGATGTCTTTCAGTTTCTTGTGTTTTGTTAAGACCATCTTTGTATATTTTTGCTTCTCCTGCTTTTTCTGTTTTTCCTTTTGCATGGTTTAGCCTCCCCTTGATTATGGATTTTGCTAAAAATATATTTAATCCATTTTTCTAACAATCACTCCCAAAATAACCTTTTTTTGAATAAGTATTTCTTTTGATCTTTTTAAACCTAAAAAGGAAAAAAATTAAGAAAAGCTATTTTTTACCCTACTAAGCCTTTGGTTCTTTTAACTGAAAGCCAATCTTCATTCCAGGATTTTGCGGCGGTTCTAACAATTTTTTTATCGTATCGAAAACAACCTTAAATTGATAGTCGCATTTTTTTCATATCTTCAATTTTCTGTTTTAAATATTTATGGGCAGCAAACATTTCTCTGATCTTTGTGAATGTTCTCATGACTGAATATTCACCCGGATGGCCCTGTTAGTATTGAGAACACTTGAAAGCATCGCCACTCCTTTTATTTACCGCGCTTTTTTGATGGAAACGTATCCTTTTTAGAACGATAAGGCTGATTGTATTTTTTCTCGCGCAGAAGCCGGGAAATGTCTTTTTGTCTTCTGGTGGTTTTTTGTCCGGTCATAGCTATTGATACCAATAAGATTTATTTTTGACTTTACACACATTCCTCTTCCAGAGGAAAAGTAAACGTCTTTTTTAAGATTGCCTTCACTCACCCTCACCCAGTGTCGTATGGAGCGTCACCTGATTGACAAGCCGGGCGAGACAAAAAGCGACCAGTGATTGTTGCGCCACTATCTGCTGCTGTTGAGACCCGCTTCTTCATTCATCTGCTTCCAGTTCGGCCTTAAGTTTTCCAAACAACACGGCTGATTTCCAAATCTGATTGGCAAAATTGTTTAAGCGGCTTTTATTTATTACTGCGGACATATCTCAACTCATTTCAAAACTGGTTTTTTAGAATGTTAATTCAAAATAAAAAAGGCCCATCGCCTTTTATCCGGCAATCCGGCCTTGTTATATGCTCGCTCTTGATTAAATATTGTTTCCTCGAAACCATCTGAATCACCTTTTTACGTGATCATGCGCTTACGAATACCCTACTGCAATTTCTCCCGCCTTCTTTTTGTTTTATAAACCGCGCCCTTTTCCTTGACCTGAAAACCAATCCTTTTTCGCGAAGACTTCGGCGGTGTCTTCAGTTGACGGATTGCGTCAAAAACAGCTTTAAACTCAATATTAACCTGGACCGCGCGTTTGCTACGCAATACATTGGAAAGCATAGCAACGCCTTGTTCGGTAAATGCATAAGGCATGGAGCGGGATTGTTTTGAAGGTATCGCATTTTGCGATACCATAAGTTCAGCCTCTTCTTCCGTAAGCTGAAACATAAAATTCTCCGGAAACTTTTCTATGTTTCGTTTAACTGCTTCTACCAAAACCTTTGGTTCGACCCCGTAAAGCTCTGCAAGCTCCGTGCTTAACATCACCTTCTGATTGCGAATCATGAGAATGCGCTGTTCGATTTCCTTATCGGGGATTATCTTTTTTCGCTCCATCACGTGTTCTTTCGAGGCGAAAAAATCATTTTCAATTAGTATAATTTTTCCCTGATTAATTAAATAAATTTGAAAAAAAATCAAGGAAAACAGGTTTAATAACTCCTTTTGGGGATTTTTCCGAAAAAGTAATCCGCATGAACGTTATTGGGGAGCAAGGGAAGATTTCTTTATCCTGTTTTTCTGGTCCTCTACTTTAGGCATCCACGTTTGGTCTCCCTCCAGATAGATCCCCGCCAAAGAGTTAAATTCCTCGGCCTGTTTGATGTTTCTTTTTAGAAGCCAAGCCTCGGCAAGGTAGTAGTAGTTCCGGCCGTTACCCGGGTTGAGGCTTACTGCCCGCTCAAGCACGCTAATGGCATCGTCAACTTTTTTTCGTTCTAAAAGCACTCGCCCCTGCTCGGTCATTTGCAAAGAAGCCACTGCTCGCGGGCCAGGGCGTTCCTCAGGTTCTTTTCGCTCTTCCGGGTATAACTGCTGTGTCAGGCTTTGAGGGAGAACCTGGTAGTGGCAAAGGCGAAGGAGCAGGAGTAGTCATGGGACCTGTCGTTGTACAGCCCATCGTTACCAACCCTATCGCCGCAAGTAAAATGATTAAAAACTTTTTAAAATTATTTGATGACATCTTGCATTCCCTTCATAATTTTTTCTAAAGGACTTACGTCACGGTGAACTGAACAATAATCCGCAGGCGCATTTTCTGCCAAGAAAAATTCTTCCCGTGGTTCCGGACAGACATCGGGAACAGCGATTTGTCCGCTTTCGGAACAGATAACCCGTTTTACCACTCCCGGCGGCATTTTAAACCACTGCCCGGAAATGTATTCGGGTATGGAATTCACGAGATCAGCCCAAATGGGCAGAGCAGCTGTTGCTCCTGCCACATGAATGGAATCGCCATTATCAAAGCCCACCCATACCAACGCGAGAATATCCGGAGTATACCCCACAAACCAGGCGTCCTTATACTCATTGGTAGTACCTGTTTTCCCGGCAACGGGAAACGTTATTCCCCTGTCTAACAGAGACCGAGCGGTGCCTTCCGTAACGACGCTGCGCAGCAGCGAGCTCATGATAAATGCTTTTGCCGGCGAAGTCACCCGTTTAATCGTCATTTGTCTCCGCTCCAAAACCTGACCTTTTTCATCAACCACTTCCTTTAAAGAGAGCGGATGGGGAAGCACCCCGTCAGCGGCAAGAGCGCAGTAGGCACGGGCTAATTCCAGCGGTATGGTTTCAAACGCTCCCAGCGCAAGAGACGGATAAGGCTTGACCGGGGTGGAAAACTGAAACGTTTTTGCCGTGCTGACAATCCGGTCCAAACCGACCCGCATGGCCAGGTCAACGGTAGCAAGGTTAAGGGACTTAGCCAGCGCCTTTCTTACGGTCACCCGTTCTTCCGAATCCGGCTCATAGTTTTGCGGTTCCCAGGTTTTTCCATCTATCTCATAGGATTTAGGGGCATTGGATAAAAAAGAAGCCGGGGTAAATGAATCCAAGGCGCTCAAATAAACAAACGGCTTAAAAGCGCTTCCCGGCTGGCGTCGAGACTGCGTGATCCGGTTAAACTGGGTTTGATTGTAATTTCGGCCACCCACCAGGGCCAGGATGTACCCCGTATTTGGTTGCATAACAATAATTGAACCCTGGAGCCTTTTTTCTGGTTCGGAACGACGGAGCTGGGGATAAGACCTTTCGAGACGGGAAAGTCCGTTGGCAAGCGCCCTCTCTGCTGCTGCCTGAACCTGGGTATCCAAGGTGGTGTAGAGAGAAAGACCGAGGCTGGATAAGGTCTCCGGAGGATAGAGGGCTTTAAGCTGATCAGCAAGGTAGTCAATAAAATAGGGAGCTTTATTGGCGTAGACCATAAAGCCAGTTATTGTTATCGGTTTGGCGGAAGCGGTCTTAAGTTCCTGGTCGGAGATCACCCCCTGTTTAAACATGGCCTGCAATACCAGGTTCCTCCGCTCCTGACAACGCTTTTTATCAGTATAAGGGGAATAGTAGTTCGGAGCACGGATCAGTCCCGCTATCAGAGCCGATTCGGCCAATGAGAGCTCGGTCACCGGTTTGCTGAAATAAAAATTTGAGGCTTCGCCCACGCCATTGATAGAAACTGAGCCTTTTTGCCCCAGATAGATTTCATTGAGATAGATTTCCAGGATTTCGTTCTTGGTATACCTAATCTCTATGGTTGATTGAAATGAGGAGCTCTTTCAGTTTGCGGGAAAGGGTTCTCTCCGGAGTAAGAAAATAGTTTTTAGCCAACTGCTGGGTGATGGTAGAGCCTCCCTGACGTAAGGCAAGGTGACGCAGGTTCGCAAGCAAAGCTCTCAATATTCCCAGGGGGTCGAAGCCGTGATGATGATAAAAACGATTATCCTCAACCGCGATTATCGCATCAATCAGGTGCCGGGGAACGTGCTTGAGCGAAACCAGCTGTCGCTTCTCCCGCTCCGGGCTGAAGAAGGACATAATCTCTTCAGGCTCCAATTCCAGAACCGGCACCGGCTCGCCTGTATCCAGGCGTGCAATCCCGGTGATAATATTTTCAGAGAAAGCAATCTTTACCGGGAATCCCTCCCGCGTCTGAGAAGGAACCTTGAGGTCATGGAGGAAAAGGTCCATATCCGCGCCTGAGGCACAAAACTCGCCCTTTTGCTTTGGTTTTTGGGAGACCTTTCGATAGCCAAGACGATACAGTTTTGAAAGAAAAAGTTCCCGGTTTATTGTTTGTCCCGGATAGAGGACGGTGATGTCAGAAAAAACTTTCGATGGGATACTCCAACGCCTTCCCGAAAACCGTTTCTCAATCTGGGCGGAAAGACTCCAGCAGTAAAGAACCAGACCTACGGCAAAAACAATGACACCTGTTACTGCGATACGAAACAGCTTCCACCCTGATTTCTTCGCATGTCTTTTTTTTCTTTTAGCTTTTTTGCCCATAACGAATAATTGCCTTATTTCACGTGCCCCTTCTTTTTTCGGACACCCTAACATGCATCAAGAAAACCACGATCAAAACTGAGGACAACTATCCCTCAGGTAATCTGAAGAAACCGACTACTCACCGCCGGATAAAACACGGAAAGACTATAACGTTCAATAAACTTTCATTTTTTCAGGATAAAGAAAAGTATGAAGTTTATCCGTTGTAAGGTAATAGTAAATTATTAAAATTAAAAATCTTACAGGAACGGGAGGTTAAGGATATGTTGGGGTACGGAACTGGGTAAAAGTTACTTCTCCGTAAAGCGGAGCGTGTCATGTGAGCACTAAATATTGTTTCCTCGAAACCATTTTTTAAACCTATACCCCCGTTTGGGTTTTCCCTGATTTATTAAATAAATTTGGAAAAAAGTCAATGATAATGAAAGATTCTGCTAAATAAAAAAACCCCATATTTCTGAGGGGTTCTTCGGAGAAATTGAGGGTTTTCATCCTCTCTGTGTAACTTACCAAACTCTAAGATTTTCCGGAAACAAAAGGGCCTCGAATCAACACCCTTTCTTTTTTTATATTGTCTTTAGTCTATCCCATATTATTTTCACTAAAAGGAGAGAAATTATAAAAAAAGTGTTGCTAAGTCAATAGGTTAACTTTTTAGTCCCGCCAATAAAGTCCACGGAAAGATAATTATTTGTTAAGCTTATTTCTGGTAAACCAATTTAGAGCTCGTGCGTCTTATCACAACGTGAGTTAAACGAAAATAATTGGCTCATGAAGATCTTTTTAAGAATACATATTAAAAAAGTAAACCTCGTATCATAAAAAAGGGAGGTGTGATGAACATGAAAAAAACAGTAATTTTCATAGTGGGATTAGGCCTGGTCATAACCCTTTTAACAGCCACTCCCGCAAAAGCTCATTGGAGCTTTTTCTGGCCTGGATTCGCGGTTGGGATAGGAACGGCTGTTATCGCAGTTGATCCTTTTTTCTATCACTCAGGATATTATTACCCGGCTCCCCCGGTTGTGTATGGAGGAGGCTATGCTTATTATGGCGGAGCCGACTATAGGGGCTATCATAGCTGGGTAGACCCCATGGCGGCTACTCCAGGAGCTATCGTGGTGAACACCATGGCGGTCGATATCATGGTAGATAAAACCATGGCGGCAGGGATTGGAGACAGCTGGGTTAAAGACTATAATGTAAGATGATTTTTAAAACGGCTAACAGTGAACGAAATATCAGTTAGCCGTTTTTTTGCACAGTGGTTTTTTACTTGAGTAATACAGTTCCGATAAGATCAGGCAGATTGATTATATTTACTTAAACAGTCAACCCCTTACCATGATGGTTGCTGGAAATCCCGAAAAGGTGTATTATTGCCATAATGATCACCTGGCCTCCTCCCCAATTTCACGAATTTTACCGGAACCATTTGTTTGGGAGTCAGCACATGAGCCTTTTGGAGAGGCAACGATGAACTTTAAACCAACAACGAATAACTTACTTTTTTGATACCCGAATCACAAGGAGCATTAAGCGTGCTAACTAATATTGTATAAAAAATCTGTAAACTTTTCTTTTTACAAGACGTCTATAAAGAAAAATTTTTATATATTAAAAGGATAGATCAATTTTGACTTTATGGAGGGAAAAATGATTAATAAGAGAATTTATGGGGTCTTTGTTTTTGCTATTATTATGATTTTATTAACGTCATGTGCCACCGAAAAGAAAAGAACCGCGGTCGGAGCGGGCGTTGGTGCAGTTGCGGGTGCGGGCATCGGAGCAATTATCGGACACCAGACCGGCCATACTGGCGCGGGAGCGGCTATCGGAGCAGCAACGGGTGCCTTAATTGGTGGAGGTATTGGCTATTATCTGGATAAACAGGCGGCAGAATTAAAAGAAATTCAGGCGATCGAAAATGTAAGACAAGAGCGCGATCGGCTCATCGCGACCATGTCGAACTCCCTTTTGTTTGATGTTAATTCCGCCATCATCAAGCCAGGCGCGATTGATGGGTTGACCCAGGTGGCTGACGTATTAAACCGTTATCCGGAAACCACCATAATTGTGAAAGGTTATACCGATAGTACCGGAACCGAAGCATACAACCAAGAGCTTTCCGAAAGACGGGCTAAATCAGTAGCGAATTTTATGATTGGTAAAGGCGTAGATGCGGGACGTGTTACTTCGATTGGTTTTGGGGAACAATTCCCGATAGCCGGCAATGATACTGAGGCTGGAAGGCAACAAAATCGGCGAGTGGAATTAGAAATTATCCCAAAAGATACTGCACCGCAGAATGGATAAAAAAAATAATAATAACTAATCAGAGAGGAAAACAAAAGTAATCTTAAACCAAGGCTTGGATCTCAGAATGGAGGGTCTTAAGACGAGTCTCCATAAATTTAAGTATTTTAACCATCAGGAGGTAATGGCATGAAAAAAACCATTTTTGCAGGAGTTATTTTTTCCATTCTCGCGGGGTTTGCTACATTTGCTCAGGCTGATATGAATGTTTTCCTCAACGATCTCAACCATCAGGCTGCGACTGACAGACACAGCTACAATACCCGGCTCAGCAATCAGTTTGGCATCTCAGTGCCGAGGGCAGAGTCCATCGTCAGGTCGGTTGATTCCCCGGCTCACGCTTTTATGTTGCTTCAATTTGGGGTCATGACCGGTAAACCGTTCGATACAATTTTTAATACCTATAAAAGAGACCGTAAGAAAGGATGGGGAGCCATGGCACAACAACTCGGCATAAAACCAGGCTCTCCTGAATTCCACGCGCTTAAACGCGGTGATTTCGTCTTCTCCGGTAAGCGGGGAGAAAAGGGATACAGACACTATGAAGATAGAGATAGAGACAGAGATTGGGATAGGGACAGGGATAAAGATAAGGATTTAGGAATGGGTATGGAAACTGGTAAAGGTAAGGGGCATGGGAAAAACAAGTAGTCAGCTCTTTTCCCTTCCATGGGAAAGATGGTGAAGAACGGGACGTAAGAGCTAAAATAAGTGGTTTAACGTAAAGGACACTTTAATTGTGTGAGTGTCCTTTTTTGTTTTTAATTTTCTTCTCTTTGATAAATCCGGATACTTCCGAATGCCTGAACTTGGAGTGCGCGGATTTTTTGATTTTTGATTAATTCAAGGAGAGAAACAAAGGTAATAATGATCTCATAGCGGGTGATGGAGCCGGAAAATAAATCCTCAAAAAGGACATATTCCACATCCCTTAGTTTTTCCAAAATCTCAATCATCTTATCTTTGAGAGAAATTTTTTCCCGGGTGAAGTCAAGAAGCTTCTCCTGAGTTTCAACCTTTTTCAAAATTTCCCGCAAGGCCTCCATGAGATCATAGAGGCTTGCCTCGATTTCTTCACCCCCCTCCCCTTCCTCAATCTCCTCGCGCGCTGAGCGCGCGAAAACATCTCTTCCCAGGATGTCTTTGCTGCCGAGCTGTTCAGCGGCTTGTTTGAATTTCTGGTATTCCAGTAACCGCTGGACCAATTCATCCCGAGGATCTTCGCCGGTTTCTTCCTCAGATAAATCCGTTTGCGAAGGAAGAAGCATTCGTGACTTTATATAAGCCAGGGTGGCAGCCATAACCAGGTACTCGCTCGCGATATCGAGGTTCATCTCTTGCATCAAATCCAGATATTCAAGGTACTGCGCGGTAATAAGCGCGATGGGAATATCGTAAATATCTACTTCATTGACCTTGATAAGATGAAGGAGAAGATCGAGCGGACCGTCAAACGCGGGGAGATGAAATAAAAAACCTTGAGAAGTTTCTTCCATACAATCAGATTCCCATTGCCTCTCGGGCTTCCTTTAAATTCTGCCGGGCAATGCCTTGGGCGCGCTTATTGCCGGCAGCCAGGATTTCGTCTATCGCTTCCCGGTGCTCGGCATAGTATTCACGCCGTTCCTGAATCGGGGCGAGAAATTCCACAAGATGGGGAGCGAGTTTCTTTTTGCATTCCACGCAGCCGATTTTAGCAACGCGGCAGTCGCGGTTAATCATAGCCACATCATCGGGATGACTGTAAAGCTTATGGAGAGTAAACACATTGCAGATATCAGGGTTCCCCGGGTCGGTTTTACGTTTCCGATTGGGGTCAGTAAACATCTGGGAGACTTTCTCTTTTATGATTTCCGGGGGGTCGGAAAGAAAAAGAGCGTTGTTATATGATTTGCTCATTTTCCGGCCGTCGATACCAAGAATCTTAGGTGTCTCGGTTAATAAGGCATCCGGGAGCGGAAAAATTTCTTGATAGAGAAAATTAAAGCGCCGGCCAATTTCCCTGGTAAGTTCCAGGTGAGGGACCTGATCGATCCCCACCGGGACTTTGTGAGCTTTATAAATCAAAATATCCGCGGCCTGAAGCACCGGGTAGCCCAAAAACCCGTGGGTGTGAATGTCTTTATCTTTCAGCTCCTGCTCCTGTTCCTTATAGGTGGGGTTTCTTTCCAGCCAGGAAAGCGGCGTGATCATGGATAACATCAGGTGCAGTTCCGCGTGTTCAGGCAGGCTTGACTGGACAAAAATAGTGCTCTTCGGAACGTGGATGCCCAGCGCGAGCCAGTCAATGACCATATCATGGATGCTTTCCTTGATGATTTGGGGGTGAACATACTCAGTGGTTAACGCATGCCAGTCAGCCACAAAATAAAAACATTCATAGGTATCCTGGAGGGAGACCCAGTTTTTGAGCGCCCCATAATAATGCCCCAAATGAAGTTTTCCGGTCGGCCGCATTCCGCTGACCACTCTTTGCTTGCTGCTCATTATCTTTTTCCCGTTTCGACTTATTATCCAAATAAAAATAACATTGATAAGAAATCCATTATCCCAAAGAGAAAATGGCTCATCAGTTTAAAAGGATCGAGGATGATTAAAAAGACCACAATAAAAAATCCCCATGGTTCTATTTTCCCCAACGTTTGCGCCTGTTGATCCGGAAGAATGCCCATCATAACCCGTCCCCCGTCCAACGGTGGAATGGGAAGAAGGTTAAAAACACCGAGAATCACGTTTATTTGCACGCTTTTAATAAGCATGAGAAGCAGAGGAACTAAAAGCCAGGCCGCGATTCCGGCACCAGCAAATGTCCTTCCCTCTCTCAGGATAAAGGGATAAAGATCGGGATAGAGCCATAAGATGATTCGAAAAACAATTCCGCTCAACAATGCTAAGGAAAAGTTGCTGCAGGGACCGGAAAAAGCAACCAAGGCCATATCCCGTTTTGGATCTTTAAAATAACGCGGGTTGATTGGCACTGGTTTGGCATAACCGAAAAGTATCCCGGCGCGAGAAATAATCAAAATCAAGGGAATAAGGATTGTCCCCCAGAGGTCAATGTGCCGGATCGGGTTGAGGGTAAGACGGCCAAGCATGCGCGCGGTTGGATCCCCAAGCCGATTGGCAACAAAACCATGCGCGGCTTCATGAAAGCATACCGCAAAAACGAGGGGCAAGGCCCAAATGGCAATACTCTGAATAATATTAGCATATTCCATAGCATTTTTCTCAATCTATAAAACCCTTCATCCATCCCCGGTCTTCGTGCCAACAAAGGGAAATAAGAGGGTTCTCATTGCCAAAAGTTTGGATAAAAGTGCCCCTTTTTTAACAAAGACTCACGTTAAAGTCAATCATAACCTGAGGAAATTTTTTAAAATAATATATTTAAGGAGGAGATCAAAAAATTTATCGGAAATAAGCTGGGTTATTTATGGGGACGGAGGACATTTTGGTGCAAAGTTTATGTATTTTGGATAGTGATAGGGGTACATTGGATTATAAGATTTAACTCTCTTAAATCGGATACGACTGCGATTATCTATTCGGTGTCTCCTTTTCGCTCGCCAGTCCTTTTCGAGAGCGGGCGGCCTTCCAGATCGAGGAACCCGAGTTGCTGAAAACGCAGGAAGAGTTCCCGGCAAACCCACGCATCGGTAGCGGCGTAAACGATTTGCTTCAATGTCAGCCGGGGACTGGCCCAGTTGGAAGTGGAGGAGCCCTTGGTGATGCGAAATCCGAGCAGTTGCCCAGCCAGATTGCGAACGCCGGAACGTTTGATGCCTTGTTGTTGCGCCACGAGGCTCAGGTCAATGATGTTTTGAGGTTCAAACGGAAAAACCTTCTTGAGATTCGAGAAATCGTCAGCCAGCCCGATGCCTGCCTTGATGAGCGCCGGATTTTCCAGCACTTCCACCAACGTGCCAGAAAATTCCATCCGTTTCAACTGAAATAGATACACCACGGACGCGGTGGCAATCTGTACCAGGCAGGGCAGGTGAAATTGACCTTTGTAGAACGTGGGCTTCGTTTCCGTGTCCAGTCCCACCACCTGTTCGCCGCGGATCACATGAATCGCCCGCTTTAAGTCCTGAGCCGACGCGACCAGGCAAATCGTCCCCTCGTATTTCCGGATCGCCAACTGGGCTACTTCCTCTCGGGGCATGGTTTTCATATCTCGTGCCGAACTCCTCGTCTTGGTCCTTTTTATTCTTCAGCCTAACACGCGGCTAAGACGCGCGTTTTTGCGCGTCGTTCTTGAGCCGCTGGTTGGAATCATTGCGTCGGGTTTCGCGGTGCTCTACCCGACATAGAAACTGAAATCGGGTTAGTTGGCAGGAATCACCACGCCGTGGCCTAAATCAGGTGACTCCCAATCTTGAAAGGGGATTTTATTTCCTTTCAGAAAAATTAGAATTTCCTCATGTGGAGGCATTCCTGTGTCACTGGTCCAAATCACCTGCGAATATCCCCTTGATAAAAGAAATCGTATGATTTCTAATCTAACATTTTCTGGTCCCCATTTGTAGCGAAAACCTGCTCGATTAGTCGTGTACTCCACCGTTCCGGAACGATTTTCAGCCCAGATAACATCAACCTCTCCAAATGCTTTCTGGTATGCCGCTACCCGCTCAGCATAAGAAGGAGGATCAGATTGGTGGGACAGCTTTAAATGCGTCAGAAGGATGACGGTTATAATCGCAAAGGTCCCGATAAGCAACCACCGTATCTTTTTAGAGATTGGTATCTCCAACCAGAGAGACATCGCCAGCCCGACGATCATGAAAGCAGAAGCATATGGGTAATAGGATATTTGAACATGATGGATCAGATAAAACCCATAGTTGGACAAGACCAATCCCAACCCAAAAAACCACCATGCCTTTAAATTACGAGTAACGGCCACATAAGTTAGCAATCCTACGCTAAGCAGGTGCACATAAGCCCACGAGGGATCTTGCACGAAGTAATAATTAAAATTAGACCATACCCTATTAATAGTGGCAACCTGTTGATCGATGGATGAATAGATGGGAAGCAACGGATTCCCCAGTAGAATCCATACATAGATGAGATAAATCCCGAATCCTCCCGCTAGTACGCACAAACATGTTTGAACGCTTCTTAAGATCAACATGCGAGGCACCCCGGATGATCTGTCACCTTGAGCGAGGAAGGCGATCCACAATGGAACTATCAGAATGATGTTAGGCAGACGGAAGACCGTTGCCGCCCCGAGAAGCGCAATCGCTAGACGTGGTTTTCGGGAAATCAACCATCCAGAAGCCAATAGGAGACCATAGGTCGGCGCTAAGGAGTTAATTCGCTTAAACTCAAGGCGGACCGGATTAAATGAGTAGAATAGAAAGCTGAGCAGAAGAAACATAACTCCGCACAGAACCCAGTCGCGATTTCCTGAAAGCCACCAACAAATCACCCAGGATAGCCCCCAAAGAAAAAAACAAAGTAGGGGAAACCACGTTTGACGCAAGTGCGTCGGAAGCATGGAGAGCATCAAACCCACTCCAGGTGGATATTGATTAATGATTTTTCCCCTTCCTGGATCGAGGTGGTAGGCATGAGGAGCTATCATCCAACGGTAGCTGTTTTCATCCGGAAATTCCCGCCTCAAATGGGATATCAGCTCCGGGGAAAAAGAACGTTTTGCATGGTCTCTAAACAATTCTCCTTCGTCAATCGCTTTGGCCATGTTAAGATAGCCAAACTCATCGCAACCCTCGGGTAACCTTAAATGATATTCCAGATATTTGTGGTAAATGAAAAGCCCTGCCAAGAGCATCAGCCCGACTAGCATCAGGATGCTCAATGTCTCCTTCAGGACGAACTCTGTGAGATCCACCGACCATGATAGCTTCCTTGAAACGATCTTTTGCACAACACAAAAATCAGCCGCGGCTGCAAGATGTCGGCTGTGTTAGAGTTAGGGGACGGTCATAAATAAATAATTAACTCAGTTTTTGATCCGATAATTATTTGACTTTGAGATTGCTTCGCCCTTGATAACAGCATACCCCACTCCAGGTTGAGTCATCCCCAGCCTTCTAGCCAACTCTCTTTGCCCATACCCAAGTTCTCTAACTGCCCAAAAGCAAAAAAGGGCTCTGGCGTCGGATTTGACCTTTTCTCTGCTCCTGGAAAAAAATGTCTTCTTTTTCTATTTTATATATATCGCAAACGCGCTCTTCAATCGTATTGAGATCATACCCCAAGCGCTTCATCTCATAATGGTGTTCAAACTTTTCACCCGCTTCTTTCAACACATCAAATACAAACCCACTATCCCCCAGTATCCTCTGATCACCCTTCACTCTTTCCTGCCCATCTATCCTCATCTTTTTGACCGCTTCCCAGCCTCCTAAACTCCGAATCAAACCGCCACCGACCAACTCGGGCCGACTACCTAATTCCACTCCTTCCTTTACATATGAATTATACTGACTCCTCGCCTCGCTCACTGTCTTACCAAAATATGAAAGAACATATTTCTTATCTATCCACTCACAGACTCTCTTCCCCATCAATACAGCGTGCCCGCCGTATTTATAGGTGTTCAAACCGTTGAAATCGGAAACAATGCCTGCACGTAAAGGATTGAGATGGATATACCGGACAAGCTCCCTCAGATAGATGTCTTCCTGGCAAACAATCGACTTAAATCGGTTTTGAAAAAGGGGGCCATTACGCAAGTGACGACGATTAAAACTGACCACATATCCGGTCAGCAATCTTTTCATTACTATTGACAGCCCTGTTGTTCCCGTACGCAAAAGGAAGTGTGCATGATTGGATAACATTGCCCAGGCATAGCACGAGGTTTTCGTGGCAGGCAATAATTCCCCAAGGCGCTTCAACAGATTATCACGATCATTATTATCTTCGAAAATATTACGGCGTTCAATACCGCGTATAATAACATGGTGCAGCATACTAGGTGCGTCTAATCGGGATAATCTTGGCATATGTATTTTCTACATCATCACCTTCACCATGTCAAGTTATTTATTTTCCTATGACCGTCCCCCATTGCCCTCTTTTTGTTTTTTATTACTAACCGAGTAAAAAGCCAATAAAAAAACAAGTGTTCGCGATATTTTTCTCTATCACCTGCGGATGAATTATTATCGTCGTCTCCTGTTATCTGATTTAGAAAAGTACAGGTGAGTCTTAAAGGAAGTGATGTTTTATAAAACTAATCTCGTCTTCCCTGGTTTTTATTTTTCCGTCCAAACGGGCCGTTAAAAGGCTCTGGAATGCCTGCTTGTATACCCTTCCGGGTGGAAGGCCCATTTTTTTTAAATCTTCTCCGGAAAGAAGCGCTTCGGTAAACCGCAGGCGGGTTATATAATTAGAGATCGCCTTTTTTATGGGTTGGTGAGAGGTCTTAGCCATAAGATAAAGCAAGGCCTCGATTGACAAAGCGTTGAGGAGTTCAAAAATGGCGCTGTCATTAAGGGATTTCTGTTGCTGAAGCTTTTTTAAAGTGTTTTTTGCCTGAAAACGCTCCACCAGACCTTTCTTGCTTTCTTTTTTTAAAAAAGAAAGCTGTCGGCTTAAATCTAAAAATTCATCGTCACTTAATCCATCAACCATTCCTAAAAAGTAAACGCGCCATTTTTCCCACGTTTCGTTTAGGTACAAAAGCTCAAACCAGGTAAAAACTTCATGAATCGACTCAAGCAATTCAATCACACCCTGATCATATTTTATCTTTGAATGAAAAAATTTTAAGAGTCCGAAATCTGCCATCCGTTTTATAATTGCGGGAGGATTATCTTCCTGTAAGATAAGTTCCAATTCTCCGAAAATCCTGCTTTCAGAAAGACGATGGGGAATGTTCATTTTTACCGCATTGCGGATTAAGTTGGCGGTTTCCTTGCTCAAGGAAAAACCAAAACGCTGCTCAAACCGCAGGGCCCTGAAGATGCGGGTTGGATCTTCGACAAAGCTCAAGCTGTGGATTATTTTAATGACCCGCCTTTTGATATCCCTTTGCCCCCCAAAAAAATCGATCATTTCCCCGAAATGTCCGGGGTTTAAACGAATCGCTAAGGTATTAATGGTAAAATCTCTTCGGTACAAGTCTTGATGAATGGAACTGAGTTCAACCACCGGAAGAGCACCAGGCGACTCATAGTATTCCCGACGCGCGGAAGCAACATCAATTTTGAATCCTTGAGGAGTTCTTATTTGAGCAGTGCCGAACTTGGGGTGGTATTTGGCAATAAAATTATTACCGGAAGAAAAATATTTCGCAAATTTTATTCCTTCGCCCTCAATCACCAGATCGAAGTCCAGATTTTTCCGGCGCAGCAACATATCCCGCACAAAACCACCCACCGCAAACCCTTGAAAGCCCATTTTTTCGGCAACAGTTCCTGCTTTTTCCATAAATTCCAGCATCGCGCGGGGCAGCTGTTCTTCCATCAACGAAAGAAGATTTCTTTGCTTTACTTGAGAAAGATCATAATCAAAACTGTACACCTTTTTCGTCTGTTCTCCCTGTCCAAGACTCAAAACCCGAAGCACATCGGTGCGGGTAATTACTCCTGCTAACTTTCCTGCTTTGAGGATCGGCAAAAAACCCTGACTCTGTTCCACGATAATTTTTTGGATTTCAGACCAGGGGGTATGCGGCATGGCTTTAGAAAATTCGGTAACCATGTAGTCTTTGACCAAAAGGTTTTCCAGGTTGTGAGAAATTGCCTTCTCAATAACGGGCCGGGAAATAAGTCCGATCAGTTTACCTTCGTCCATGACCGGCAAGGTGGTTAATTGAAAGCGCGTTAAAATTTCACCAGCCGCTTTGATCGGGTCATGAGCGTTTATCGTGATGACCGGAGAAGACATAATATCCTTGGCGGTTTTCAAAGGATTGATTTTCCGCTTGAGGATATGTTTGAGTTTTTCTTCAACCTGGGGTAGCGAACAGTTCTTTATAGAGGCGGAAGCAGCCGTCGGGTGCCCTCCCCCTCCAAATTCTATCGCGATTTTACTTACGTCAACTTCGCTCAGCCGACTGCGGGCGACCACGTAGATCCGGTCATGCATCTCCGCGAGGGCAAAAAGCACATTGATATTTTCGATATCCCGGAGCTTATGAACCAAGACTGCAAAGTCGCTAATGTATTTGTCAGATGGAGGCTTTCGCAATAACCACATCAATTCCGTTAATCGTGTGAACCGTGGCCGTATGAACCAGCTCATAAAGAAGAGAAATTTGTTCACGCGGTGAGTTCTTTGGTCACCATATCGGAAACAATATTGAGGTTCGCCCCTTTTTTCAGAAGAAAGGCAGCCGCCGGAAAGTCTTCTTCGGTGGTGGAAGAAAAAGTGAGACTTCCGGTGTCCTCATAAATTCCCATCATCAATATCGGTTGCTTCATCAGAGGTGATCTCGATATTTCGTTTCTTCAAGAATCTGACAAAGAATGGTCGTCGTAGCGCCGACTTCTTTTATCACTTCAACTGACCCGGAAATGTCATTTTCTGAAGCCGGATGGTGGTCATAAATGTGGATATCCAATCCCGGCTGTTGCAAGATCTCTTTAAATTTGCCGATCCGGTCTTTTTGCCGGATATCCACCAGAATAAACGATTGACTGGCATCAAGTCGATCTTTTTTATCCGCTCGGTCTGGAGAACGTAGATCGTGGACTGAAGAAAAAAATCCCGCAACCCCTTTTCCTGTGAACCAGGAAAAGCAAGTATCGCATGGGGGTAGAGCTTTTTTGCCGCCAGCATTGAAGCGACCGAATCAAAATCAGCATTAACATGGGTGGTAATAACTTCCATTTTTTAAAAAAAAGTAAAAAATAAATTCAATAGGTTATAAAAATAATTTTTATAAAACTTGAAATATTTTACCACAAAACGCAACCCAGGCGCAACTATTTGCCTTGATTTGCAAAAGAAAGTAAAAGGCAAACTTGCATTCCAGGCGCATTCTAAAATTTGGCTTTGCTTGTCACTAAAATTTTCTAAAAAAGGGATATTTTTGGAAAAAAATTCAATGGGTTACAGAAACGGAATATTAATCCGACAGCTGTTCCGGAAGAATAAATATTCGGCATGGATTATGCCTTTGCTTCATTGTTCTTGACAAGTTTTCCCATTTATGTAAAAAGTGCGATAAATTCAGTGCGATATCATTGAAAATCTAAATGAATTTTACGGTAAACACGTATACGGACGAAGAATGAAGGGACGAATAGAAATAAACCGGGCACTGTGCAAGGGATGCGAACTCTGCGTCTTTTTCTGCCCAAAAAAAGTGATTATGCTTTCGGACCAGCTGAATGCCGCGGGCTATCTGCCATCGGCCTTTAACGACAGCGGGGAGTGCACGGGGTGCGCCACCTGCGCGGTGGTCTGTCCGGAGGTGGCGATAGAGGTGTACCGTGGCTAAGGTATTGATGACCGGGAACGCATCCATAGGCGAGGCAGCCATAAGGGCTGGCTGCCAGTCTTATTTCGGCTATCCCATCACTCCGCAGAACGAATTGACCGAATATATGGCCGCAAACCTGAGCCGAAGGCCTGGATGCTCTTCGTGCAGGCGGAGAGCGAGATCGCGGCCATCAACATGGTATACGGCGCCAGCGTGGCGGGCGTGAGGAGCATGACATCATCATCAAGCCCGGGGATCAGCCTGAAGCAGGAGGGCATATCCTACATGGCCGCGTGCCAGCTACCGGGGGTAATAGTGAACATGTCCCGGGGCGGCCGGGGTTTGGGAAGCATCAGCGCCGCGCAATCGGATTATCACCAGGCCACCCGCGGCGGCGGACACGAGGACTACAGGACCATAGTCCTGGGCCCGGGCTCGGTGCAGGAGCTGGCCGACCTTACGGATCTCGCCTTCGAGCTGTCCGATAAATACCTTATCCCGGTAATAATACTGGGCGACGGCATGCTGGGGCAGATGATGGAGCCGGTGGAATTCAAACACGAAGCGCCAGCGGTACCGCCGGTACGGCAGAACGCGCTCAGGGGCGCGAAGGACCGGCCGAGCAGGTTCGTGCGCACCTTTACATCGAACCCGCCGGACCTGGAGGAGATCAACTGGAGCCTTTTCAGACGCTACCAGCTCATACAGAAGCAGGAAGTACAATGGGAAAATTACATGACCGGCGACGCAAGGCTCATAGTGACCGCCTTCGGCATAGCGGCCAGAATAGCCAAGGGCGCTATTAAACAGGCCCGCGTTAACGGGATGAAGATGGGACGTGTCCGGCCCATCACGCTGTGGCCCTTTCCCGGCGAGCAGCTAAAAGAATTGTTGAATACGACGAAATATTTTCTGGACTTCGAGATGAACATGGGACAGATGATCGAAGACGTGCGGCTTTCCCTTGAGGGCAGGGGCGACATATCCTTCCACGGAAGGCCGGGCGGCGTGATTCCCACACCGTCCGAAGTGCTGCGCGTAATCACGCGCATATACTATCAGAAGGGTTTGAACTAAATAATTGAAAAAGATATTCAGCCATCCCAAATCCTTAAAAAAGGCTGTTTTTCACTACTGCCCGGGATGCGGACACTCCATCATACACCGCATTACCTGCGAGGTAATCGACGAGCTCGGCATACAGGACAGGACAATCGGTGTTCCGCCGCCCGGCTGTTCGGTGTTCGCCTATTACTATTTCGACGTGGATATGGTCGAATCC
>CAVTQE010000044.1:0-7785 GCA_963736755.1 uncultured delta proteobacterium
TATTGCTCCGGCAATTAAAGATATAAATATCACTGAGCATATTGCACCTTCGGGTGCCCAAAGTAACTACGGACATGTCCAGGTCGTTTTGAAAGGGTTCTCATGAATGACCGTGTTTTATGTTCAAGCTCATTTTGATTACGAGCCGGCATCCCGGAGTGTACCTTGGCTTTAAGATTACCGTTGAGATATTCATCAGGGTTAAGTTCCGGGGAATAGGAAGGAAGATAGAACACCTCTATTTCCCCCTTGTGGTTTTCCAACCACTTTTTAACTTTTGTGCCATGATGAGCGCGAAGATTATCCAAAATCAAAAACACTTTACCTCCGGCATCTTTTGTCAGCCGAGCCATAAATTTTATCAGAATATTGCCGGTCATGGTATCGCGATACATCATAAACCTCATCTTGCCTTGATTGGTGATGGTGGAAATCATATTGACGCTGTTTCTTTTGGCAGCAAGCCTGATGATCGGCGTTTGACTCTTGGGAGCAAAGCCTCGAACTCGATAAGCGTCCGTCTGAATTCCGGTTTCATCTCCCCAGTGAATCTCGGCTTTTTCCTTCTTCGCTTGGCTTTCAATAGCCGGATACTGAGTTTCAAGCCACTTCTTGACGGCCTGCGGGTTCTGTTCATAGGCGCGTTTGGTAGGCTTCTGCGGTGTAAACCCCCAGCGCTTGAGGTATTCCCCGACAGTACGAATCGGCATGCTGATGCCATAATGCGATTTAATCAAAAGCCTAACAGCATCGCGTGTCCACAAGGCAAAATTGAGTTTCAACTGCTCAGGCGTTTTGTCAATCAGCCAACGTTGAATCTGTTTCTCTTGTTCAGGCAAAAAAGAGCGTTTCTCGCCATGCCGACGTCCACGTTTGCCAAGTTTTATCGCGCTGCTTCCCTCCTTTTGGTAGCGCTGCCATATCGTACTGGCATGGCTTTCACTGATTCCTACGCCCTGAGCAACTGTCAGGTTCAAAAACCCCTGCTTCCGAAGCCGAACTACCTGCTTGCGTATCTCATATTGGGTCCTTGGACTATGTTTGCGTGCATCTATCTTTTCCATGAAATCTGTATAACACAGATTGTAAAATATTTATATATTTATTTGCCGAGTCAATAACAAGTCTTTTTAATAAAATATCTTCGATATTTCGTCTGGCATCTAAAACAGATAAAACGTAAACTTTCATTTCTGTTATTCTAAACATAATTCTCCACGGGGATACAATTAATTCTCGATACTGCATAATACCCTGGTCCTTAAGCTCTGGAACTATTCGGCATCTTTCCGGCATAGTATAAAGAGTTGATGTTTTATTCTTGATCTTTTTTAAAAATTTTAACGCATTTGCCGGGCTATCAATTGTGATATAGTCAATTATCTCTTTTAAATCGTTTTCTGCAATACGAGCCCATACAATTTCATAAATTCGATTCATTTAAGCTTATCTTTCAGTGAGGTTTCTATTTCGTTGAACACTTCCTCCTGAAATTTGATTTTTCCATTTTTAATATCTGATTCACCTTGGGAAAGAGCCTTTAGTATCCCGATTGCATTACGCATATTCTCGTAGCTTTCAGGATCTTGAAGAATAGCGCGCGGCACACCGTTTTGGGTAATAATAACAGGACGATGGGTTACATTGATTTGCTTTAATAAATCTGCTGCTTTTGATTTTAAGTATGTAACCGGTTTTATATCACGTGTAATATTCATTTTATCACCTCCAGTCTGAATATAATACTAAATTCGGACCGATTGTCAAGAACATTATTTCTATCGGGCAAATAAAAACCCCGCTCGATCTATGAGAAGGAGCGGGGCAGGGTTTCTAAACTATGTATAATTAAACGTCTGCTGATGTTACTTTGAATTTCTTTTTTTCTAAAAAGTAATTGACGTCTGCAGATAAAACCAGTCAGCATCATCAGCACTACCGGTATCCTTAACAAAATCTCCGCAAAAAAAGTGAGCGTAACCGCCTTCAAGCTCCAAAAAGCTCAGAACCTTATACTTCAGATAAAAATCCACCTCGTCCCCCACATAATCAGACACATCGGCCGAGGTGCCTTTCCGTATCTTCTTGCCCGAAGAGTTATACCAGGCGTCTTCAGTTTCATCCAGATAAAATCTATGATATTGGAGAGAGCCTTTTATGCGGTCTTTGAGCGGCGTAAAATCGAGAGAACAAGCTATCTCTTTCACGTTTTGCCAGCGAAAGAAATCAATAATACCATAAGGCTCATGGGTGGATTGAAACAACGGAATAAAGGTTTCCGAATCACCATCCTTTGGGTTGTCGTCGCCGCTGGCAAAATTGTATTCAATTTTCACGACCGGTTGCATAAAACAGGTTTTAAAGGTGTAATTGATATCCCCATGCCAGGCATAGGCCTTAATATTATCGGATGCTTTATCCCCAAACTGATATGCAACCTCGTAACCATAACCCCACGCGTCATAGCGCGGCAGCTTCCCCTCGCCTCGCGTTCCCACGGTGTATCGCTCTGAATCTCCTTCTTGTTTGTCCTCCCCGGCTACCAAACGATGTTTATCAATGAGGTTTAAGGTATAAAGATCAAACACCGACCCTTTAATTCCTTTAAAGGTAGTATAGAGACCGAAAAAGTGTTCGGCAAACTTGCCGTCATTAAAATGTCTATCAAAATATTGAACCACGTTTCCCCAAAACAGGTCAACATCAAACAACTTTGGATTATAGGTGAGCTTGACAGCGTCAAAGGAACGCATCAAATTCGGCCACGCAGAACAATGCACCAGGCGTTTAGCCCCGTAACTTAATTCCTGTCTTCCAACCTTCAGGCTCACGGGAAGGTCATTGGGTTTAGATAATAAAAAATATAATTGGTGAAGATCGAAATCGTCCTTCTGTGGTTTGGGGCTCACATCTGAGTCCCACTCCCGGCCATCCAATCCTTCAAAAAAAAACAAAACCTTGTCATTGATATTTGCCCCCACGTTAAAACGGGTGCGGGCATACCAATAACCGTCCTTGTCATTAACGGTATCGTCCAAATCAAAATCTTCTTTGTACTCATAGCGAAGACGATACTCACCCCCCCAGGTGATCTTGACATTATCTATTTTTAGTTCCTTAATGGATTTAGGGAAAAGTCCTATATTCTCTGCACCCTAAAGCTGTCCCCCCAAAACTCATTAAACAAAAAATGAAACAAACTTGTAATACCCATAAATAGTTCCGTTTCCTCATATTCTCCTCCTTTTCCGACATTAATTTTTCCCTAATTAACATCTAAAACCAATTGGTTTCGGCATTAATGACATAAATTTTAAATCTAAAAAATGATTTTTATCAATTAATAATATATTTTTTGTCAATTTATTTATTCAGAATGGAGCAACAAAATAAATAATAATATTTACAGAACCTATTATTTATACATAATAAAACCCAGACCAGGAAATTGTATTTCTTCTCTTGGTTGATAGCAGTGGGGTAAAAAATGGGTGACCAAAATATTTTTCCTAAACCACCGAATTATCTTCTGACTTTCCGGTAAGGTCAGCCAATCAATTATGTCATACCATAAACATAGTGAAAATGAGAAAACCTGGAGGGATTAACGGGGCGATGACTCCAATTTTACATAGCCCAAACTTACCTCCCGTGTGGAGGTAAATTTGGGCTATTCTATTCGTTCAACAATTGAAAAATCAATTCTTTTTTTCAACTGGTTCGGGGATAGCGGTGGGGATAAAAAGTGGTTGTACAAACTTATCTTTTCCAAACTCTCGGATTATCGTCTGGCCTTCCGAAGAGGTCAGCCAGCCAATATATGCCATAGCATAAATATACTTAACATAAGGAAATTTTGCTGGATTAACGGCAATGACTCCGTAAGGGTTATTTAAAATCGGGTCACCTTCACAGAGAATTTTTAATGCGATCTTTCCTCTATAAGCAAGGTAAGTTCCCCGGTCTGATAAAGTATAAGCCTGCTTCTCGTTTGCCATCGTCAGAACCGGTCCCATTCCCTGGCCAGCTTCAAAATACCATTTTCCTTCCGGCTTGATCCCCGCCTTTTCCCAGAGCTTTAATTCTTTTTTATTGGTGCCCGAATCATCCCCCCGGGATATAAAAGGCGTCTGGGCAAACGCGATTTTTTTCAAAGCTTCTTGAGCATCCTTCATGCCTTTGATCTTAGCTGGATCTTTTTCCGGCCCAATGATAATAAAATCATTGTACATAACATCCCGCCGGTTAACACCCGAACCATTCGCGACAAACTTATCTTCTGCCTCGCGGGCGTGCACCAGAACAACATCCACATCCCCCCGTGCGCCCAGTTCCAAGGCTTTTCCGGTTCCCACGGAAATCACGTCCACCTTAATATTCATCATCTTTTCAAAGGGAGCATTAAGAACGGGTAAAATTCCGGTATCTTCAGTGCTCGTGGTGGTGGCTAAACGAAGCCGCAGTTCCTCAGCCTGGACTATCCCCCCAGAGCTGATAACACTGAGTAGTAATAATAAAATAATCAATCGCAATCTTTTTACCATGTTTCAACCTCGCAAAAAAAAGGTTTATAAATTGTTATGATGTCCGTTGTCCGAAACAGATACGTTTTTTACCATACTGATCTGTCGCATGTCCACACGTTCGTCACAATCATTTACTTTTCCGGCTTCTGAGCAACAGAGAAATACAGGGGTTCACCAAATTTCTCCTTCCCAAAAGTAGCAATGATTTTCTGCCCCTGGTCGCTTTTCAAAAAATCCACGAATTTTTTTGCCAGCTCACAGTTCGCTTGAGGATACATTGTCGGGTTAGTTGTGAGCGCATGGTATTGATTGATAAGCATCGGGTCACCTTCGAAAAGGACTGCAAGTTTTAAGGCGGGATTTTCCTTGCGCGCCACAATATAGGTTGACCGATCCACCATGAAGTAGCCGTTTTCACTCGCTGCCTTCTGAAGCGAAGCCATCATAAAATCTTTTGAGGTGCGGTACCAGTCACCCTCTGGTTTTATCCCTGTCTTTTCCCAGATACTCAGTTCCTTTTTGTGGGTGCCCGAATTATCCCCGCGGGTAATGAAGACCGCTTCTTTCTCAGCGATTTTCTTATATGCGCAGAGAACATCCTTACATTCCTTGATTGACGCTGGATCTCCAATGGGCCCGAGAATAACAAAGTCATTACCGCCAATATACGTCCGGTTAAGCGCCCAGCCTTCTTTCACGGCTTGCCGTTCTGTTTCTGGAGCGTGAACCATAATGATATCCACCTGTCCGCTCTTGAGAAGCTGCAAGGAATCACCTGAACCAGACTTGGTCACGTTCAGTTCACAAGGAACCTCTTTTTTGAACTCGGCGAAAAGCGCATCAACTAACCCTAACTCATAGGGCGAGCCGGTCGCCAAGCGCAAAGTGGTTGCAAAAAGAGAAGAAGGTACTATAAAAAGCGTCAGTAAAAGAAAAGCTGTGAATGTTCGAACCCATCTCATCGGAGTCACCTCAATCCAGAGTGAAACTCATCGTCATAAGTTTTTATTTGAGGTATTGCTCCTTATACGCTTTCCAGTTAAAATCGGTTATTGGTATAATCTCAAAAATCTCATTTTCCGGAGCAGTAAGGATGTAGCGGCTCAAGTAGCGTGTTATATGTTCTGATTTCGCTTGCTCCTCGGGCGTTAAAATTTTACCTTTGGCATGAAGTTCTTTAAATTCCTGGGGCCACTCGAAGCGATTAATCAGTTTTACGGCTTTGCCCGCGGTCATGCTGGCAAAAATGAAATTAAAAGCACCGACGGTTTGGTCAAAGGCGAGGTTGCCATTGAAGGCCCCTAATGCTCCTTTGCCATAACGGGCTCCAGTAACGTAGGTAACCGCATCCGCTGGGCAGTCCTTTTCCGACCCTAACACAACAAACTGGTCTTTTCGCGGAGGTATTTCTCCGGGATACAAGTGGGCTAACGCAATCTGACACGCACGGAATCCGAGCGCATTTCCCGGACCAATACCTCCATGATACTTTTCGAAGTCCTCGATACCGAGAGTAATAGTTTTTATCTCCCATGGATAATGATGTCCCCCTTCAGCATGACTACCTTTTCCTAAAGGCTCTTTTTTCCCAGGAACCATCTGAGGTGGGGTGGTTTCTTGACCAGGAAGTTTTAGCGTAATGGTGGGGATCCCTTCCCACGTGCAGCACCTTTCTCCGGCCTGAGCTTTCCCGCAATACAACATGAAACCGATGGCAACCATGCCGAGGGTGAGGATCATAATTATCACCATTCTTTTCATTTTCCGCACCTCCTTGCTAAAGGGTTCTTCAGTTATATTCTCATTTAAGGTATTTATCTTTATACTCTTTCCAGGAAAAGTCGCTGACCGGTGTCACTGCGAAGACTTCTTTTTCCGGAGCAGTAAGGATACGGATCGTCACGCACCGGGACATTGCTTCATACTGAGCATTGGCTTCAGGGTCGGTATCTTTTTTGGCTTTTAACGCTTCCATCTCCTTGGGAAATTGAAAGGTGGTGGTAAGCTTTATCGCCTTGCCCGTCGTCATGCTGGCAAAAATATAGGATGACGCCCCAATGGTTTTATCAAACGCCAGATTGCCGTTAAATGCCCCTTCTGACCCCTTGCCGTAACGGGCGCCGGTCAAATAACTGATCGCGTCAGCAGGACAAGCCCGCGGAATTCCGCTCACCACAAATTGATCCCCCCGCAGAGGAATCTCTCCCGGATAAAGCTGTCCTAAGGCAACCTGCGTAGCGCGGTAACCCAGAGCTGTCCCCGAGCAGACGTGGCCGTGATATTTTTCCAGATCGCCAAATCCGAGAGTGACATTTTCGATGGAGGCACAGCCCTGGCACCTTTCTTTCATGCAGGTTTTGTGTCCTTCTTTACCCTTTGCATCTTTGGCGCCTTGAGGTTGCGCGCCTTCTTTCCCCTTCTCACATTTATGCTGTGGCTTTTCTTGCCCTGGCAGTTTCAAGGTAATGGTAGGAACGCCCTCCCACGTGCCACAGCCGCCCGCAAGTGTTTTTGTCACCCATGGCAGGAAGCAGAAGGATAGTAAGGCGATAAAAGCAATGGTAATGCCCAAGTAAACTTTTTTGTAGTTTTTCATACTCTGTCCTCCTTATTATAAAAATGTTTTTTATATGGTCAAAACGATGTGCCCTTATGGGCAAAGCAAAGCTATTGCTAAGCTCACTCAAGTCGGTAGATAATCGGCACGCGCAGTTCGGCTTTAACCGGCGGCTTGGGGAAGGGTGCTACTGCCTCCACCGTTTTAATCACATTATCATCCAGCAATGCAAACCCTGAACTCTGGGCAATTTTTATGTCAGTAGCGTTTCCATTTTCCAGGATGATAAAGTCTATGATTACTTTCCCTTGCCAACCCATTCGCTGCGCCCTCGCCGGGTAGGTAATATTTTCCTGGATGATGTTTTTGATATAAGCGAAATGTTCGTTCAAATACTTTTTCCTGAGCGCATCTGCCGAAATCCCTCCTGCACCATTACCCGAACCTCCCAAACCTCCCCCTTCTCCAACGCCCGTGCCGCGAGCAGACTGGTCGCCAGCACCGGGAAGTGTTTCGGTCAGCGGTTGAGTCTTGGGAACCTCGGCTGAAGCTATCGGGACTGGACCTTGCTCCTCAACGGGGGTCACAATTTTAGGCTCCGAAGATTCATCTACCTTCTTTTCCAGTTGCCTTATTCTCTGCACTATTTTTGGTTTCTCTACTGGTTTTGGTTTTTCCGGTTCCGGCACTTTGGGGGCAGCC
>CAVTQE010000045.1:0-74725 GCA_963736755.1 uncultured delta proteobacterium
AGTCTCAAATCTTATACTATTCGTTTTTGGGTCAATTGAAAAAGATATATTATCAACCACATACCGAAGTTGTTGCGTAAATATATTCCTGACGAGGCTTACTTTTTCCTTTTTTTTTCATTTATCTGTTTAAGAGTGTTTATATTGATCTGTATAAAACACCGTTGTTAGGAATTTTATGATTTTGGGGACTTCCCCTTTCTTTTCCCCGGCGCTCAGTCCATATGCTCGTCCAGCAAGGAAATGATAGCCGGGAATGACAGGAACCGACCCGGTTGCTCCCAAATAGTCCTCACCACAGAACGAGCGTCTCGAAAGTCGCGGGAGCTGAGAAACTGCACACGGTCGTTGAGGTTGGTTTCTACGCTCGCCTTAACACGACGAAGTCTCCCCCCCTCGCGCTCCGTCGCCTGATCGCTGCCCACGAGCTTGAACAGCCCATACGCATGGAGCCTCGCATCGATATATAGATTTCACAGTTCGATGAAGTTCTTGAGCTTCAGATCAGGAAGTGCCATTCTCTCATTCTCTAAGTATCGGAAGTCCGGGTTGAATCGATCTGCTACATGCCCCAGTTCGTGGTACAGCACGTACATCAAGGGGTAATCGTCGGCTCTCGGGGAAGGGATGGTCAAGACAACATCTCGTCCGGTCACGTTCACGCAGGGCTCCGAGCCATCCTTGACCGTCAGGGAAGAGATCAGATTATCCAAACCGGGCAAGAACGGGTGGGACCGTACGGCATCAAGCAGCATGCCAGGGTTTGAGAAAAGCAAGTTCGGATCATGTATTTTCATTCGGTCTCTTCTCGCACAACAATATTTATACCTCAATCCAGCGATAAGCGCTGATTTAGATTGATAAAAGCAGTGGAATGGCCTATCGTTACTGGGAATAGACAATCTTTATTTTTTGGAGGCCATTCATGCAAAAAGTGAAAAAGAAGATTCCCGAAAAACTTATAAAAGGAATCCCGCTTACTATTCGACCTGGTCATACCATTAGATTGAAGGGCACTCATGAGCCATTGACCGTCCATACCGGACTTTCGCTTTTTTATGCTATGGCTGAGACCCTTAAAATACCAAAGACTCTGGATAACCATGTCCAAGTAAAACAAAGAGACTCTGGGTATCCTGAGTCGGAACACATTCTGGCTCTTGCTGCCAATGCGTTTGTGGGAGGAGATTTTCTGGATGACCTGGAGGCTCTTAGAGAAGATGATGCGATAAAGATGGCGATTGGGCGTAAAGAGATTCCTGATCCTACCACGGCAGGGGACTTTTGTCGTCGTTTCAAACTTGGGCATATCCTTCAGATAAACAAAGCCTTTGCCGAAATCGAACACGAAGTCTACAAAAAGCGCAAAGAAATCTCTCAGCTTACGGTCGATGTGGATGCAAAGGTACATGAAGTATATGGGAAGAAAAAACAGGGAGCGGCGAAGGCTTATAACGGGGTCTATTCGTTGCAACCCATGTATGCGTTTGCTGATGAAACTGATGAGCTTCTTCACGTTGAGGTGCGCTCCGGCAATACCCATCCGGGGGCAAAAGCCGTGAGCTATCTGAAAAGACTTGCAAAGAAGATTCCCACCTTGGGAGAGAGAATTTATCTTCGAAGTGATTCTGCTTTTTATAATCGGGAAGTAGTGGAGTTTTGTGAGGAGAAGGGATGGAAATTTTCGATCACCGCGGATCAGACCGCTGCATTGCTCAGGACGATTAATGCCCTGGCCCCGGATGCCTGGCAACAAGATACTGAGGATGCTGAGATAGCATACGGGGAATTTAGCTATAATCCGGTGAAGTGGAAGAAACAATATCGGTATCTTGTTCGCAGGGAAAGGCAGAAAGAAAAGCACGGACAGAAAGGACTTTTTGAGAAATATTCCTATTATGTAGTGGTAACCAATAAGGAAGGCGAAGTAAAACCCTTGATGAAGGCACATGCCAGTAGAGGGCGGTGTGAGAAGCGGATTGGGCAATTTACCAATGAGTTTCTGAGTCATTTGCCACTGGGGGAGTTTATGGCTAACTGGGTATACCTGCTTTGTGCCCAGTTGGCTTACAACCTTTCTTTGTGGATACGGGATTTGGTATTGCCGAAAAGCTACCGAAAAAAGCATATCAAGAGGATACGGCGAACCATTGGACTGATAGCGAGCAAAGTGGTATCCGGGGGAAGGCAAATCAGTTTGAGGATATCCCTGATGCACCATTGGTGGAGAGATTTTGTGCAGGCGTGGGAGAAAATACCCATGCTTAATCCTGGGTAAGAAGGTATCTCGAAAATAGTTCATGGCGCCGATACTAAGGGGACACGGGAGAAGTGTCTTCAAGTTATCCTTTAAAACTGAGAAATTTTGAAGTATTTCTTTAACAGACAAAAAAGCTCGCATTCCAAAACGAGAAATAGAATTTTAAATGTAATTCTTAGGCCTCAATACTCCTAAGGGGACAAAAATTGTGCCCCTCTATGCTTTATCGCTGGATTAAGGTTTATATTGATCTGCATAAGACCCCGTTGTTAAGAATTTTATAATTTTATGGGCGTTATATAATCAACCATCTCCCATCTTCGCTCTGTTTTTGATTAACCGCCATTCCTTTTTTCTTCGTTCCTTTCGATTACGTTGTTAATGATCTTCCACGCGAAGGGCGGTATTTCAAGGGCACTACGGCCCTTCGCCTGAAGATTGAAACGTAGGCCTTCCCACCGTTTTAATTCAGGGATTACTTTCAGTTGTTCTAGCTTTAAAGGCGGCGATATTTTCCGCAACTCTCTAACATTACACCTGTACGGCCAAGACCAAAATAATTTCCGCCTACTGTTGGATGTTGCCTCCCAGATGACCGGAAAATCTTTCCCAACGTCTTCTTTAGTTACCCTACTTGCAGTCTTCTGAGACATTCCGAAATGCTTCATCAGGAGCGGGGCTGTAAGTTGATTCTTTGACTTTCGATAGACAAGAATGAGATCGCCCTTTCTTGTTTCTGGTTCGCAGCTCCAGAACACTTCGCGTGGGAGCTCGCGAACCCCATCTGCGAAAAGATAGTTTTCCGGGCCAGCGTAAAAGAGCCAATAGCATCTCTCGGTCGTCGAGTGCTTCCACTAAGGATCGCTTTTAGCAGCCGGTAAAGTATCATCTTGTATATGTCCCTTCTGGATGAACCGTTTGAACCCTAACGACATGCGTGACGCTCGTTTTGCACCGCGTCCACACTCTTGTTAGGGGACCTCTCTCGTTATCTCAGAGGGCCAAGTCGTCACCGACGGGCAAGCCCTCCGCGAGGATGCACTGCCGGAATCAGATTCTGGAGCAATTCCACTGAGGCAACGACAGTTTGCCCAACGTCTCCTTTGATTTCCGACCCATGTACAGCAGCGGAACGCTGCTTGTACAGTTTCTTGACGTTTTTAAAGATCTCCTTCGTTTCGTTTCTATCGTCAGGCGACAGAAATCTGGCAGCATAAAGGCTGAGGCGAAAAACAAGTTCGCTGTCGATATTGAAAAGACCTTCAATCCCAGACCAGAGCAAGGCGAGCCTTGCTCTGCGTTGTGGATCCAACGATACGTGGCAAGGGAGTGCACGGCATTTTGAAACGCTTGCTGGTCGAGAAGTGCTCGTGCCTTCTGGAAGTTCGTTTCCACCCATGCTGCCTCTTGTTCATCGAGTGTGCGTGGTGTGTCCGTGAGGCCGCGGAGATGGTAGTTGGTGATCTCAAGTGTCGCCTGTGCACTGAACTCCTCGACTGGCTTGTCACACTGGAAGTTGCACACGGCCTCGCAATCATAAAGGGCGCTCAGCAGCACTCCGTCCCAAATAGAATTCCATGCGAGTGTGGCAAGCGTTTTCGCGTCTGTGGCTGTGATGCGCAACTGGCTTTGAACCTGCCTCAAGAAAATCGACATGATCCCAAAGTCGACCTCGCTACTTGCGACGCTGATGATGTCATCCGGCACCGGGGAGCAATGCGCGGGCAGTAACTCGACGTCGTCTGCCAGGCGAATCGACCGGCAAACGCCGAGCAGTTCAGATAGAGAAAGGTTTCTTGTCCGCGCCCTGAGATTTGCATGTATCTTTACCACGCCTAACAATGTTTATATTGATCCGTATAAGATCCTAAAATATCTTATACAAATCATATAAGACACCAATAAAATCCTCCTCAATCCCCCTTTTTAAAAGGGGAGTCAGAGGGGATTTTAAAACAAAAAAGGCCTATCACCTTTTCATCCGGCAATTTGGCCTATCTTATTTCACGGAATCATTAACTCTCACCCTATTACCCTATTAAATTAACTATGGTAGTGATTTGCATAAATTTCAATGCCGTCATTCGCGCCCCGTATCAAGTACGGTGTAAACTCCAGCGGGAATCCAGCCAAAAAACACTGGATTCCGGGTCAAGCCCGGAATGACAAATAAAACAACTTTTTAAATCACTACACGATCACGGAGGCGTCAGGGGTCTTGATACCAAAGACCCCCATTTATTTCTTATAGAGATCGATAATTTTTTCTTGGTTATTTTCTTTTGCGCTTTTTACTTTCCTTAGCAAATGGGGTGAAATATTCCATTGTTGCCCGGACTCAGTAATTATAGTGACTGTTTTCTTGTTGAACCTAACCAACGTGCCAAACTGCTTTCCCCTGCTGGCCAGATCAAAACAGACTTGATCACCTGGACTGAATTGCATCATTTCTTTATGCGCATGCATCGCATCAAGAAACTTAAGCCGTTCAACAATCTTGTGGTTCAATTCAATAAGATCATTATAGCTCATGGAATCAATATCGATTTTCATAATCTCCACTCATTAAGTTTTTTCATAATGGGCTGCTCACAGGTTGCGAGAAACACGCGGGCCTAATGCAGCAGCGAGGTTAAGATTTTTGCTTTGATTGATTCTCACAAATTTCTATTAAAGTTGGTATCAATTCTGCGTTCTCTTTTCCTTGCCTTCGGCTCCGCTAATACCTGGTACGGTGACTTCCACCCCGCAAGGTACGTGCCATGCCCAAAACCGCAAGCATGAGAGGCGTGATATAGGATCATCCTGCACAAAGTTAAGATTTTGTGCGGTCCTTTCTTTTTCGATAGAAATTGATGAATTCGGATGGTGATAAGATTTTTATGCCTTCCCTGAATTGTCGTGGATAATGAACTTTATTTCCGGTAACTAAACATTCAGCCTCTCCTCCAATAGCTACTTCAAGAAAAGGCTCATCATCTGGATCAGGTAGGCTTTTCTTCAATGGACTGGTTGGAACTATTTGACCATTCTTATTAATATAGTCAAAAAGTAAGTCGATATCTTCCCTGTTGAATTGAAATTTTGGCCGATAAAGGACTTCTTGGTACTCCAGTAGCATTCGAGAATCATACTGTAAGATAAGTTTGCCCGCTGAAATCATACGGACTATTTCTCCACTTGAACCAAAGGGCGTGAGAAGACCGGAAACGAACACATTTGTATCGAGGACAATTTTCATCGCTTGCGTTTAGAACGAACTGATTTTATTTCATTATCAATATCTTCCAATGTGATTTTATCCGTCCCTTTGCGAACTGATTCATATTGAATTGAGGTCACTGCTTCCATTGCACGTGCTTGGCGAAAGGATGATAAAACTTGCTCCAGGTTATTTTCAGTTATTGATGAAAGGAGAGCAATGGGTCTGCCGTTGCTGGTAATGACCATATCCTTTTGATCGGGAAGATCTTTCCAAACTTGTGATGATTTTGTTTTAAGATCTCTAACACTTAAAAATTTCATATTTTCACCTCCAAATGAGACTCAATTGTATGCTAAAACGAGATACATTTCAAGATTATTTTAACAGAATACTTACTGTTAATGTTGATCTATACACGACCCTAAAATGCCATTTTTTCAATATAAGATACCTAAAATAAACTTTAAAAATATTTCTTAACTATTTGTTATTACATTCTAATTAAAATATCAACCATTTATTCAGGGATGTTATATGGATCAGTATACCACCCCTATCAAAATTCTAAATTCAGCTTATTGGGTTGGGCCGCAAAACAAAAAAGGCCTATCACCTTTTCATCCGGCAAACTGGCCTATTTTATTTTACGAAAATCATTAACCCTCATCCTATTTACCACCTTCTTCATGCACAACCCATAACCCAAAGTTTGTGCCGTGGGAGCTACTTTATAACTTGTAACCGAACTTTCTTAAGAGTGTTTTTCGCTCTTCGATATCTTTTTCCGACTCTACACCTTTCGGAGAAAATCCATCTATTACCCCAATGATCCCGCGTCCTTGTTCGCTTTGAGCAATGATTATTTCTACGGGATTGGCGGTAGCACAAAAAATGTGACAAACTTCCTGGCATCCCTTGATGGCATTGAGAACATTAATCGGAAAAACGCCTTTCATCACGACAATAAAAGAATGGCCGGCAGCAATTTTAAGGGCATTATCTACCGCTATTGTGATCATTTCTTCATCAGTGCCCGCTTTTCTTATCAAACAGGGATCAGAGGCCTCGCTAAAGGCCACACCAAATTTTGGGCTTGGCGTTGATCCCATCATGATTTCGTATAAGTCTTCTATGGTCTTGATAAAATGGGCTTGACCTAAAATAATATTGCAGCCTTCAGGAAAGGCCAACCTTTCAGTTTTTAGTTCCATGGGGTTCCTCCTTTATTCCTTTTTTGTTTGCCCAAAACCAATCATCTTATAAGGTTAATCTATGTGAGATGATAAGTTTTTAGGGGATATTTTGTCAAATCTTTAATAAAAAATCGATTCTATTGACAATATTTTTTTTGCCATGTAAAAATGCTATATTTAACTCAACATTTAATTTAGTTCTTACAATAAAAAAGAGGATTCACGATGTATGAATTTATTTCTGGTCCCTTAATGTGGGTCGCCTTTTTTGTTTTTGTGGGAGGAAGTTGCTTTAAGTTAGGGTGGTTTTTTTGGTTAGCAAAGCAAGACAAGGCAGTGTTTCCCCGTATGGGTTTAAAGTATAGCCCTCTTTCCTTCTGGGCCTGGATTTTAAACTTTTTTAAAACCAACTTCAAAAAACGTCCGGTTTTGACTTTAATTACCGTTATTTTTCACCTCTGCTTTTTAGTTACTCCTATTTTTCTTTATTCGCATGTTGTTCTCTGGTACCAAGCCTGGGATATTACCTGGTGGGCACTACCAGATAAAATTGCTGATATAATGACCGTGATTGTCATTGTCTGTTGTCTCTTTTTTTTATTTCGTAGACTTTTCCTAAAGGAAGTTAACTACGTGACTTCTTTTTCTGACTATGTCCTGATAGTTCTTGTCATAGCCCCATTTATCACCGGTTTGGTAACTTATCATCAATGGTTTTTATACGAACCAATGCTGATCGCCCATATTTTATCCGGGCAGCTTTTTTTGATGGTTCTGCCCTTTTCGCGATTGGGACATATGCTCTTTATCCTTTTTACCCAAGCATATATGGGATCGGAATTTGAGGCGGTGCGCATTGCGAAAAAATAAAAACTGAATGTTAAAAGGATAGGTCACTATGGTTTTAGAAACAAGACCAGCAAACAGTATTCAGGAAGTTAAAAATAATCAAACACCAGGAAAAAAGCAACCTTCGGCTGAAGGCGGTTTAACCTTTTCCGACGAGCAACGGAAAAAAATGGTTGCTCTGTTGGGCACTCTCATTACCTGGCGGATTCTCTCGTTATTACACAGCTGCGTTGATTGCGGCTTATGTACTGATGCCTGTCACTACTTTAAAGCAACCAACAATCCCCGGTTGATCCCCGCTTCCAAAATGAAAAGATTAACCCGGATTCTTAAAAAATACCGAGTTATCTTGAGAAATAAAACACCCTGGAGTGCACGATTTAACTACCTTAACGAACAGGAAGCTATTGATATTTACCGCACCGTATTTGAAGATTGCTCTTTGTGCGGCAGATGTGGGATGGCATGCCCGATGGGGCTAAACGCCGGCCCAATTTTTCTTACTGTGCGTGCCATGTTTTCTCAAATAAAAAAAGTACCGAGTGGACTTGACGAGCCTGTGGAAACGGCTCTTAAACAGGGAAACTATGTGGGGTTATCCACTGAAGACCTTACTGAAACATTGGAATGGATTGCGGAGGAAATGGGTGATGAATTAAAGGTTGAAGGATTTTCTATACCAGTTGACAAAAAAAATGCGGATTTTCTTTATATACCCCATCCCTTAGAACTACGCGACAATCCCTTTTTAATTAGTGCTGCGATTACCGTACTTCATGCTGCTCAAGCAAACTATACCTTTTCCTCTCGCCACTTTGATGTCGCGAATTATGCGTACTATGCGGGTAACAGCGATTATATGCTTCAGATAGTCAAAAACCTCGTGCAGGCAAAAGATGAACTCGAGGCTAAGGATGTGGTCCTTACCCCTTGCGGACATGGATACCGAGTACTTCGATGGGAAGCGGAAAGGATTCTCGGCTATCGGTTTCCTTTCAAGGTACACACCTTTACCCAAACTATCGATCGCTTTATCCGAGAAGGCCGCCTCACGATAAAAAAAGACACCATCGAAGGTCCTATTACCTACCATGACCCTTGTAACATTGCTCGCTATGGTGCGGTCATTGAGGAACCGCGCAACATCCTTAGTGCGCTCACCTCTAATTTTGTGGAGATGGAACCCCATGGTGCTTGGAACTATTGCTGTGGTGGCGGGGGGGGGTTGGCCGCAACCGGAGATTATGGGAAAATTCGGATGGAAATGGGTAAGGTCAAGGCCGAACAGATTCAAAAAACGGGAGCGAAAGTTGTGGCTACCAATTGCTATAATTGTCGTACCCAAATCAGCGAACTAAACACTAAATATAAATTGGGCGTTAAGGTTAAAAGTATTGTGGAACTGGTGGCAGACTCTTTGGAAGTGAGCGAAAAAGAAAAATAAAAAAGCGATTATTCTACGTTACTTTCTTAACCAAGATGCTTTCGGTGTCAAATTCATCCTGAATCTCTCCGGTAATTTCTTCAATCACATCCTCTAAGGTCACTAATCCTTCAACCTCACCATACTCATTGACCACAATCGCTAAATGGGTTTGAGTAGTGATAAATTCCCGCAGTGCCCGGTCAATGGTGATCACTTCAGGCATAAACTTTGCCGGACGCATAAGAGAAGCAAGCTGAAAACTTTTTTCGTCCCAGCATGATAAAATATCCTTGGCCATTAAAATACCTTTGATGTTTTCAAGGTTTTTCTCATAGACCGGGATGCGTGAAAATCCGCTTTTACGGACTATTTCCAATACCTCTTCATAAGGAGTGTTTATTTCGAGACACGACCATATTCATTCGATTCACCATGATGTCCCGAACTTTGGTTTCTTCCAATCGTAAGATGCTCATGAGCATTTTATTTTCTCTTTCTGATACTACTCCTCTTTCTTTACTAACTCAAGAAGGGCTTTTATCTCCTCTCGATGTGATTCTGGGGGAAAAATCTCCTGACTCTCTTTGCCCAAAAAACTCAAAATGCTTCGACTCAACTTCAGAACGACTTTACTTATCGGATTAACAATCTTTCCCAAAAAAAGCAATATCGGCAAAACTCCAATGGAGACAGTAACCGGGTGTCGTTTTCCAAGGAGTTTGGGAGTAATTTCTCCGAAAATGAGCAAAAGCAAGGTGGCTACAAAAGTCGCAATCACCGCGGCAGAATCAACACTGATGTGGGGAATAACACGGACAAAAATAGTAACCGTCGTAGCCGAAGCAGCGATATTGACCAGATTAGTAACAATGGCGATCGTAATAAGGATCTTATCCGGGTCCCGTTCCCAGAAAACAAGACGTCGGCTGTGACGCGTACCTTGTTTAACAATGCGGCGGACCTGGGACGGAGTAAGATTGACCAGAGCAATCTCAGACGGCGGCAAACAAACCCGAAAGACCAAGGAAGATAAACAACAAAAATAAGTGGGGTACGATTCCTTTAACCAAGAAAAAAATCCAAAAAAAGTTACTGGTTCCTTTTTTTATCGGCGCTTGCGGGTCTTCTTGTAGCTCCGCAGGTTTTTCCACTAACAAACGATTAATTTTTCTCGAATCAACATTTAAAATAGTAATCACCAGTCCCGAAACCTCAACCCGGTCATTCTTTTTCGGCAGCCGCCCGATTGTTTTCGTTATAAAACCGCCAATAGTCTGGCAATCATCATCTGCTAAGGTGACTCCCAGCGCCTCACTCAGCTCGTAAAGGCCCGCCTTGCCCGACACCAGGAAAAGATTCTTTCCCTGGGGGATGATCTCCGGTTGTTTGGTTTGGTCTTCGTCGTCAATATCACCGACAATTTCCTCGAGGAGATCTTTGATGGTGATCAACCCCGAAACTCCGCCGTACTCATTTTTGACAAACACCATCCATGACCGTTTGGCTTTCATTTCTTTAAAGACTTCAGAGATACGTTCTTCTTCAGTAACGAATACTGGCGGGATAAGTAAATCATGTATCAGGGAGTCCCATCCCGTTTTTTCTAAACTGGGTCAACAGACTGCGAACATAAATAACACCCACGATTTGATCTAATGACTCCTGATACACAGGAATCCGGGAGTGTTTTTCCGAAACCATAAGGTCTTTGGCTTCTTTGATGGTAGCGTTTTGCGGAGAGCGCCACGATTTGAGACCGAGGGGTCATCACTTCGCGGGCTTTGGTATCCCCAAATTCTATGACCGATTTTACCAGCTCACTATCCTCTTTTTCGAGCACCTCTTCTTCTTTTCCAATGGCGATGAGCGCTTGAATTTTTTTATCCATAACTTCGGGTTCGTCGTCGTCGCCCTTGGTTGAACCCCGCATTCGTTCAACACTGGAAATAATGGGGTAAGAGAAAAACTTTACCACCGGAAAAAGAATGGAAAGCAAAGGAAGGAGCCTGAGTAATTTTTTCTCTGGATTCACGTGGACCAACAGCCGCGGAATAAATTGGCAGAAAATAAGGCTCACAACTAACAGTATACCAAATGCCCATAACAGGGGATGTGAATCAATCTTTTGTATAACCATGTGGGTGGTAAGAATAAAAATAAAAAGCAAAGAGGTTTGGATTCCAAACGAAATGGGAATAATAACCTTAAGGTTATTGTGGGCGAGTAAGTTAAAAATATTGCTTTTCTTTCCGTGTTGTTCATTGAGAAGTTTTAAATCAAAAGGGGTAAGCCGATGGAGCGTGGAAGCAATGATGGAAAAGAAAAGAAGAAAAAAAAGTAAAACCAGAGTTAATAAAAATTCTAAGACAAAAGTATCAGCTTCATCCATATCGCATTAAAAACAATGTTTAATAAGGTGTAATAATTAATAATAAACGAAAATAAAAATTTAGGCAATCGGTTTTTAAAACTAACGTGTGCAGGTTTTTTTATTTTTCATAAGCATTAAATTTCAATACGTTAGACAAATTAAAGAAAAAGTAGTTCACGCAGGTCATCAATATTATGATCAGCGTGAAGAAGAGAATTTTTGTAAGCGACAAAAAAAACTTTTGCGTGTAGGGCAGTTTCCCTATCTACCGGAGAATCGCCGACAAATATTGCTTCGCGAGCATCAATACCGAAATGGTTCACTATCTTAAAAACCGCTTCTGGGTGAGGCTTGGGATTATTGACATCTAACGACTGATACGACCTTGTCAAAAAAATGTTCGAGTTTAAAAGCCTTTAATATGGGGTGGATGGTATTGGTTCGGTTGGTAGCAACGGCCAACTGGTATTTCTTTTTCAAAGCTTCCAAGACCTCATCCAAAAAAGGCTCCATGGTCATGAAAGGAATAAACTGTTGATAATCAACCTGCTTACGATATTTTTGCGCTTCCTGAAGTTGAGGATCATCGCGAAATAAATAATTGATGGATTCTTCTGCCGTAGACATATGAACTACCTCGAGCGCATCATCAGTTAACCGTGGTTTTTCAAAGCGGGCAAGGATCGTATTATAAAAAGCGATATTGGCTTTGACGAGAATCAAACATGACTCCGTCGCAATCAAATATAATCACCTTGACATTATCAGTGAGACTTTTTGGCCACATCGCTTGCTGGTCCACTTTTCAATTCTATTCCTTTAATCTTTTCCTGAATAAAACTCTTTTTAGAAGAGTCCGGGAATTCTAAAAGAAACTTTTTATAGATATTCAAACTACCTTCACTATCTCCCAGTGCCTCAAAACAACGACCCGCATTTAAATACCCACTTTCTCCCAAGCCGGGGTGAGGGGTGATAGTCTTTTGGAAGTATTCTAAGGCTTTCTTATAATCTTTTTTCTCTTCGTAACAGTATCCGAGACTGTCATAGGCAAGAAGAGCCAATTGCGGTTGAGAAGAAACTTTTTCCAAAAATTTATTATAAGCATCAATAGCCTCATCGAACTTCTTCATGACAAACTGGCAATTACCCAGATAAAAAAAGCTCAATTCACTTGCACTGGTTCTGGGGTAGTCCTTAATGATTGTTTGAAAAAGCTTCATGGGTTCTTCTAAAGAGGCTTCCTTTTGCTTCGACTCTTTAAAGATCTGGTAAGCCTGATAAAATAAGGTGGAGGCCTTTTCTTCATTTTTTTTGTCAAAATAATTCCACAGGAAAAACCCCCCGGATAAAAGTAAAATTGCAACCAGCCCCAGGATGGGATACAAAAGATTATTTTTCACTAATTCAAAAAAAGGAGTGACCGATGGCACCGCCTCAGCACTCCGGCCAATAGTAATTTTGTTCGAGCCCTTTATTTTTCTAACCAAGCAAAACCTCCCTTCAAAAAAATACGTTACGAGATAGTTTCTGTTGTTACCGTAAGATACTTCTCAATTTTTTTAAAACGTTTCTCTCCGATGCCATTAACGGCTTTAAGATCTTCGATTTTTGAAAATGTTCCGCGAGTCTTTCGAAACAAAATAACTTCATCAGCAATATGTGGTCCAATGCCGGGTAAACTTGATAAATCATCCGAGGTAGCGGTATTTAAATTTATGGGGATTCCCAAAAGCATTTTCTTTTTTCCTTCCAAGGGGAAAAGGCCGACCCGTAACTCCTTTCCGAGTCTTTTGTACCCATAGGGAAGTGCCGGTAGAGAGCATAACCATTGAGTTTTGGTTAATCGTGACCTTTTCATCAGGTGCTTGTCCACTGGCATTAAGTAATTCATTAATAGTCGGACAATAAGCATAATAATACAGTCCCGGATGAGGAACCTCTCCTTTAACTTCAAGAAGGCACGGGGAAAGATTTTCGATCTGCGTTTCATTGTTCAAAGAAAAGCAAAAACGATAGCAATTGAGTGCTAAGAATACAGTAAGGATAACCAATGCCATGATTTGATGAGGATACGTGATTTTCCCTTCATCATTCTGCATTTTTCTTGTCATCTTTTAAAAGTTTATAATTAATGCTATCTACTAATGCTTGCCAGCTTGCTTCAATAATATTTTCAGAAAGACCCACAGTTCCCCATTTGTCGTGATTATCACTTGACTCAATCAAGACCCGCACCTTAGCACCAGTGCCTTCCTCGCCGGATGAAAGAACCCGGACTTTATAGTCTACGAGTTCCATATCCTTGAGCTGAGGATAAAATTTTTCCAAGGCTTTTCGAATAGCATTATCGAGCGCATTCACCGGACCATTACCCAAGGCAGCGGTATGTTCAATTTTGCCGCCAACTTGGATCATAATGGTAGCCTCGGCCAAGGGTGTTTCATCCTCTTTCCTTTTTTCGCTGATGATGCGAAACCCAACTAAATCAAAATATTTTTTTTGAAGTCCCAAAGCTTTTTTAAGCATAAGCTCAAAAGAAGCTTCCGCGCCTTCGAACTGATATCCCTGGTTTTCCAAGTTTTTAAGTTTTTCTAAAGTAGCAATGACGACCGGGTCTTTACTTCCTACCTTGATGCCCAGATCTTTAGCTTTATAAATTATATTACTTTTTCCAGACAAATCGGAAAGTAAAACCCTTTGATGGTTTCCTACCAGTTCGGGTCGAATGTGTTCATAGGTCTCAGATTTTTTTTGAATTGCATGGACATGGAGCCCACCCTTGTGAGCAAATGCACTATCCCCAACAAAAGGCTGATGGTTTGGGGGTTGAAAGTTGGCCAGTTCATAAACAAACCGGGCAGTTTCTCTGAGCTTCGTCAGTTGTTCATCCGATATACACGGTATCCCTAACTTCAACCTCAAATTAGGAATAATCGAACAAAGGTTTGCATTGCCGCATCGTTCTCCAAAGCCATTGATTGTCCCTTGTACCTGCGTTACCCCCTCTTTTACCGCTAAAATAGAATTGGCTACTGCCATTTCCGAATCATTATGACAATGGATTCCCAGAGGAACCGGGAGCTTTTCTTTTTTTACAATTCGAATTATTTCCTGAACCTCATGGGGCATGCTACCGCCGTTAGTATCACACAAAATTAGCCAATCAGCGTGAGCAGAAGTAGCTATCTTGATTACCTTGAGAGCATAAGTCAGGATTTTTTTTAAATCCATCAAAAAAATGTTCCGCATCAAAAATGACTTCCGGGACATGTTTTTTTAAAAAGGATATAGTATCAAATATAATTTTGAGATTTTCCTCGAGGGTGATCCCTAAAGCTTCTCGGACATGAATATCCCAGCTTTTACCAACGATTGTTACAACCGGAGTTTGAGCACGAAGAACTTCCTTGATGTTTTTATCCTTATCCGGCGGGGTGTGGGGATGAGCGGTGCTGGAAAAAGCCGCTATTTTGGCCTGGGATAAATTATAATTTTTTATTTCATTAAAAAATTGGAGATCCCGCGGATTTGACCCAGGCCATCCGCCCTCAATATAATGAATGCCAAGCTCATCGAGTTTTTTGGCAATCCGAATTTTATCTTCAACGGTAAACGCGATATCTTCTGCCTGGGTTCCATCACGCAGGGTAGTATCATAAAGTTTTAAGGATTTCATCATGCCCTCTTAGTAAAATAAAACAATCTATTTTTCTTCCGGAGATAGGTGGAATGTATCGTGGAGAATCCGGACCGCCAGTTCCGTATACTTTTCCTCAACCACACAGGATATTTTTATCTCCGAGGTGCTGATCATCATAATGTTAATTCCTTCATGAGCCAGCACCGAAAAAAACTGGGATGCCACACCAGCATGGCTTCTCATGCCAACACCAATAATCGATATTTTCGCAATATTTTCATCAGAGCTTACTCGGGTAGCGCCCAATTCTTTTCCTATGGTTTGTAAAATTTCTAAAGCCTTTTTGGTATCGGTTTTGGAAACGGTAAAGGTAAGGTCAGCGTGCCCGGCACTGCTTGCATTTTGGATTATCATATCGACAACAATATTCGCATCCGCAATGGGTTTAAAAATTTTTGCCGCTACGCCCGGTACATCCGGGATACCGGAAATAGTAAGTTTTGACTCATTCCGGTTATAGGTGACACCGGAAACCACATACCTTTCCATTTCTTCATCTTCCATGGTTACCATAGTGCCTTCCTCCTCGGAAAAAGATGATCGTACATGGATAGGGACATTATATTTTTTTGCTATTTCTACGGAGCGGGTTTGAAGAACTTTAGCCCCAAGACTTGCCATTTCCAGCATTTCCTCGTAGGAAATCTTTTTTAACTTTTTAGCTTTGGGACAAATATTGGGATCGGCCGTATACACCCCATCCACATCAGTATAAATATCGCACCGATCAGCATTCAACGCAGCCGCCAAAGCCACCGCAGAAGTATCGGACCCGCCTCGCCCCAGGGTGGTGACATTCCCACCTTCATCTACCCCTTGAAAACCGGCTACGATAGTTATATATCCATCTTTTACTTCTTTTAATAATCTTTCGGTATCAATGCTCATGATCCTGGCTTTACTAAAAGATTCATCCGTAAGGATTCTTACCTGATGGCCCGTAAAAGACCGCGCTTTTCCTCCGAGAGATATTATCGCCATCGCCAGAAGAGCAATAGAGACCTGTTCACCGGTAGCAACCAAAACATCATATTCACGGACGTCAGGAGAATCAGTAACTTCATGGGCTAATTTAATCAGTCGGTCAGTCTCTCCCGCCATTGCCGAAACCACACAAACCACGCCGTGCCCTTTTTTTTGCGTATCTATCAAACGGCGAGCAACATTTTTTATCTTCTCAATAGTGCCTACTGAAGTTCCTCCGTATTTATGAACTATAATTCCCATATGCCCTTTCCATCAAAAAAAGTGGAAATTAATTTTTTAAAAATTTGCTCAAGGATTTTATTATATCAATAAAACGTTTTCCTTGCCCTTTAATTTTTATTTCCCTTCTTTCATCAAACGCTGAGGAAAACAAAACCAGAAAATATTCATCCGGCAAAAGATTAGTAACCTTTTCTCCCCACTCGATAACCGCAACCCCTTTGCCATAAAAGTATTCATGATATCCTAAATCAAAAATTCTTTCACTATCCTCAATCCGGTAAAGATCAAAATGAAATAAAGGTGTCTTTCCCGGGTATTCATTAATTAAGGTAAAAGTAGGACTTACTATAGGGACGGTTTTCTCAATTCCGAGACCACAAGCGATACCACGAGTAAAACAGGTCTTGCCGGATCCAAGTTCTCCGATTAAGGAAACAATATCACCTGGTCCAAGGTGCGCTCCCAAAACCTTTCCGACTTCTTCGGTTTCCTCTGGTTTATCTGTTATTACGATGATAAAATCCGAATCCTCAGCCAAAAGCTCCATTTTCTGACATTACCTCTTTGAGCGTCAAGGGAATTCGGTTGATAATATCAGTAGCAGTTAACCCCATTTCTCCCCTTTGTTCGGTTATTTCATCAGCGATATAACCATGAAGGAATACCCCTAAGCGGCTCGCTTCGCTTATCGTATAACCCTGGGCGACTAAACCTGCAATCATCCCGGTAAGCACATCTCCTGTACCGCCGGATGCCATACCCGGATTCCCCGTGGAATTAATGTAAATATTTCCATTCGGCTCCGCAATAATGGTCCTGGCTCCCTTGAGAACAAGAACCACACCATATTCTTGCGCAAATTTTTTCGCAACCCCAATCCTGTCATCCTGAACTTCTTCGATTGAAGTGCCGGTTAGCCGCGCCATTTCTCCGGGATGAGGCGTAAGTACGATCGGACATTGTGCTTCGTGAAGCACAGAAGGCTTTTGCCCTAAAGCATTAATCCCGTCAGCGTCAACAATAAGAGGAATCCCGCTATTCCGGATAATATGCTGTACTACCGCTATGGTCTCAGGATGGGTTGAAATACCGGGCCCCAGGGCAAGCACTTTCTTACCTTCCATCAACTCCTGGATCCGGGGTAAAGATTTTGTGCTTAACGTTTGGGAGGCGGTCTCAGCCAAGGGTTCAGTCATCACTTCGGTCAATTTAACTTCCATAACCGGGTTTAGGCTGGCAGGAATACCCAAGGTTACCAGCCCGGCTCCAATTCTTAACGCAGCGTCAGATGACAGTGCAGCAGCTCCGGTTTTTCCCACCGAACCAGCAATAATGAGCACATGACCGTAATTGCCTTTGTGGGAATTACTATCTCGTTGTTTTAATAATGGGAACAGCTCATGAGCTTCAAGCAACTCAACCTGGATGTTTTCTTCTTGAACTAAATAGGGAGGGATTGAAATATCCGCAACCTCTAAAATACCGACCCGATCAAGCCCGGGGTGGATAAGAAGTCCAATTTTAGGAAGTCCAAAGGTTACCGTAAGGTCAGCGTATATTGCCGTGCCCAGTATTTTGCCGGTGCTGGCATCAATGCCTGAAGGAATATCAACGGATACAACCGGAGTGGGTAAGGCATTTATATAGTCAATAATATCTCGATACAATCCTCGAACGTCAGTGTTTACACCGGTTCCAAGGATAGCATCAATAATAAGATCGGCGTCGCCTATTTGGGTCTGAAATTTCATTAAATCTTCCTGACGATGAAGTTCCTGCACCGGCCTCATTTTTTGATACAACTCCATGTTGACCTTAGCGTCACCATTCACTTTCGCTTTGTGCCCCAATAAAAACGCTTCTACTTCAACGCCACGGTTCAATAAATGGCGGCCAATCACAAACCCATCTCCTCCATTGTTTCCTGAGCCGGCGATGATAATGATTTTCCTCATGCTCATTGCAGGAAAATATTTATCAATAACCTCGATCGTCGCCCGTCCCGCATTTTCCATCAATACAATGCCCGGAATGCCAAATTCCTCAATAGCACGTCGATCTAAATTTTTCATCTGGAAAGCTGAAACAACTTTCATAAATTTTCCTAAAAGTGAAAGACCGCCTTAAAATTTTATGGCGTTTTAATTAAGTCGATCATGTCTTTAACGGCCCGTTCAAATCCAACTAAAACTGCCCGGGCAATAATGCTGTGGCCAATGCTGAATTCATCGATCTCTGAAAGGTTGACCAAAGGTTGAATATTGTGATAATTAAGCCCATGTCCCGCATTTATCCCAAGTCCAAGCTGGGACGCTAAACTTACACTTTCAACAATTTTTTTCAGCTCACGATCGATTTCTTTTGTGGTCTTGGCATTACTGTAAATTCCCGTATGGATTTCAACATAGTCAGCCTTCATTTCTTTGGCCGCATTTATTTGCTCGGGATCAGGATCTATGAAAAGGCTAACCAGAATTTTTCCTTTTTGAAGCTTACTGACTGTTGCTTTTAGGTGGGTAAAATTTCCCAACAAATCTAAACCCCCTTCAGTCGTCAGCTCCTGTCTTTTTTCGGGAACCAACGTACACATATCCGGTCTTATTTTCACGGCAATTTTGACCATCTCCGCAGTGGCAGCCATTTCCAAGTTAAGTTTTGTTTTTATGGTCTTCCGTAAGATCTCGACATCTCGGTCTTGAATGTGACGGCGATCCTCACGAAGGTGGACGATAATCCCATCACATCCCGCGAGTTCAGCCAAGGAAGCAGCAGTCACCGGATCTGGTTCATTTCCTTTACGCGCTTCGCGAATAGTTGCAATGTGGTCAATATTAACAGAAAGTCTTGCCATTGCATTCTCCTTTTGCTATCAATCAAGGTTATGTTTAATAACCCCGGCTAACTCCTCAGCGATTAATTTTATTTCTCCTTCGTCTTCTCCCTCAACCATCACGCGGATTTTTGATTCCGTGCCCGAAGGCCTAACGACTACTCGGCCCTTTCCTTTTAATTTATTTTCCGCTTTCTGAATCTGATTTGAAATAGCAGGGATTTGTGAAATGTCTTTTCGTTTATTAACATCAACACTGATTAAAATTTGTGGAAAAATTTGCATAACCTGGGATAGTTCAGAAAGTGGTTTCTTATTTTTAAGCATTATGGTCAATATCTGAAGAGCAGTTAAGATTCCATCACAGGTCGTGTTGTAGTCCAGGAAAACCAGGTGTCCGGATTTCTCCCCCCCAAGATTGTATCCCCCCCGGCGCAATTCCTCAACAACGTAACGGTCACCAACCTGAGTTTTTATTAACCTTCCTCCAAAAGATTCAACCGCTTTTTCAAGACCGATATTACTCATGATGGTAGCAACCAGGGTGTTTTTGTTTAAGGTATTATTCTTAATCATCTCCTTGGCGCAAATCGCCAGAATCTGATCTCCATCAACCTCCTTCCCATATTCATCAACAAAAATCACTCGATCACCATCTCCATCCAGAGCAATTCCAATATGGGCCTGGTTTTGCTTAACCGCATCACTGATCATTTTCGGGTAAAGCGAGCCGCAATTTAAGTTGATATTTTCACCATCCGGATGGACTCCTAAAGGAATAACTTTGGCACCGAGTTCCTCAAATACTGCGGGGCCAACTTTGTACGCCGCACCATTTGCGCAATCTAATACAATCCGCAGTCCCTCAAGACTAAGATATTTGGGAAAGGTATATTTCAAAAACATTATGTAGCGACCTGCGGCATCATCAATGCGGTAAGCTTTTCCGATCTCGCCAGCCTTAGGAGAAAACAAACCGAACGAGGGAGAAAAAACAAGGTCCTCAATTTTGTTCTCCAGTTCATCGGGCAGCTTAAACCCATCCCAGTTGAAAATTTTAATCCCATTGTCCTGAAAAGAATTGTGAGAAGCAGAAATAACGACACCAGCATCAGATCGCATGCTGACAGTAAGAAAAGCAATGGCCGGCGTTGGTAACGGGCCGACCAATAAAATATTTATGCCCATCGAGCATATTCCGGCGGTGAGAGCATTTTCCAGCATATAACCAGAGAGCCGGGTATCTTTTCCGATAAGAATCCGGTTGTGACGGTTTTCCGATTTAACGATTGAAGCAATGCCTTTTCCTACGCGCAGAGCCATCTCTGCGGTCATCGGATCACTATTAGCTACCCCGCGAATTCCGTCAGTACCAAACAGTTTTTTTCTTTCTTCATCCATAGGTAATCTTTGTTTAAAAATTATTCGGCTTCTTTAATGGCGTCCGCAACTCGTACAACTCGTTTTATTTTTTTTATATCATGGACTCGCACAATGTTGGCTCCATTCATTACTGCCACCGCCACTGCCGCAGCAGTAGCCTCTTCTCGGTCATTTTCCGGCAAATCCAATAAATGTCCCAGAAAAGCTTTTCGGGAAGGACCAACAAGAATTGGCTTTCCCAGAGACTTAAATTTTTCAAGGTGTTTTAAAATAGTAAAATTATCCTTCTCGATTGATTTTCCAAAACCAATACCAGGATCAATGATAATCCGTGAATAATCAATCCCTGACGCTTGAGCAAAAGAAATCCTTTCCGTTAAAAATTCAATTATCTCAGAAATAAGATTGCGATATTGGATATTGGCCTGCATGCTCTGAGGCGTTGTTCCTCGCATGTGCATCAGCACAACCGGGACTTTTTGCTTTGCTAACAAGGGAGCCATTTTAGGATCACCCCGCAGGGCGCTTACGTCGTTTACCATTTCAGCGCCCTCGGACAATGCCGCCTCTGCCACGGTGGCCTTTATGGTGTCAATTGATACTATAACTTTTGTCTTTTTAACGATAGCTTTTAACACCGGTATAACTCTGCTTAATTCCACGTCAAAAGGAACTGGCTTTGCTCCCGGCCGACTGGATTCACCTCCGATATCGATTATATCCGCACCTTCCTCCTGCATTATCGATGCTTGTTCAACCGCTCTTTCCGTATCGTAAAATTTTCCTCCGTCAGAAAAAGAATCAGGAGTCACGTTGAGGATGCCCATTATAAAAGTTTTGAGTGAAAAATCAATATGTCTCCCCTTCCAGTCCATCCTTAATCTTTGATTCCCATTTACATTAGGCATAGTAAGTTTAAAGAATTGCGACCATCACCCACCACGTGTTAGAACAGGATTTTATTGAACAAGAGCACCATCAGAGTAAAACCCTTAGTTCGGAGAAGATGGTGATGACTCCTCCTTGGGGAGGATTTAAAACAGTATGATTTTCTGGAGTTAAAATTCGGTCAACTTCCTCTCCATCCAAGGATTCTTTCTCCAAAAGAGTTTTTGCCAATATATGGAGCAGCTCAAGATTCTTTCTTAGCAGCTCCTGAGCCCTCATATGACTCCCTTCAACAATTTTTCTTATCGCATGATCTATCTTTAAAGCCGTGTCCTCACTATAATCCCGGTGTTGGGCGATTTCTCGACCCAAGAAAATTTGTTCTTCCTTTTTCCCAAAAGTTAAAGGCCCTAAATCATCACTCATGCCCCATTCACAAACCATTTTTCGTGCTATTTCGGTTGCTCGTTCTAAATCATTTCCAGCGCCCGTGGTTAAATCCTTAAGCACTAATTCTTCAGCACCCCTCCCGCCTAAAAGAACGGTAATGCTGTCTATAAGGTATTGTTTAGGATAGGTATGCCGTTCATCAATCGGAAGTTGCTGGGTTAAACCCAAAGCATGTCCGCGAGGAATAATTGTAACTTTATGGATTGGATCCGTACCAGGAATAAGTTTAGCCACTAAAGTATGTCCTGCTTCATGATAAGCAGTAATCTTTTTTTCTTCAGGAGAAATGACCATACTTCTTCGTTCAACCCCCATCAAAACCTTGTCTTTGGCTTGTTCAAAATCTTCTTTGATCACCTTTGTTCTTCCTTTTCGGGCAGCTAACAGTGCAGCCTCATTCACTAAATTAGCCAAATCAGCGCCACACAGTCCCGGAGTTCCTCGCGCAACGATTCCCAAATTAACATCATCAGCAAGCGGAGTCTTTTGAGTATGAACCTCGAGTATTTTTTCTCGACCCTTGATATCTGGTATGGGTACTACCACTTGACGGTCAAAACGTCCGGGTCTTACTAAAGCGGGGTCTAAAACATCCGGTCGGTTAGTTGCTGAAATTATGATAACTCCTTCGCTTGATTCAAAACCATCCATTTCTACTAAGAGTTGATTTAAAGTCTGCTCCCTTTCGTCATGCCCGCCCCCCAGACCAGCGCCTCGATGACGTCCCACTGCGTCTATTTCATCAATAAAAATAAGACAGGGAGCATGTTTTTTACCCTGGAGAAATAAGTCGCGGACCCTTGAAGCACCAACGCCGACAAACATTTCCACAAAATCAGAACCACTAATGCTGAAAAAAGGAACATCAGCTTCCCCAGCGATTGCCCGAGCGAGAAGTGTTTTTCCGGTTCCCGGAGCACCGATAAGAAGGACACCTTTTGGAATTCTTCCTCCTAAGCTCGTAAATTTTTTTGGATTTTTTAAAAACTCAATTATTTCTTCAAGTTCTTGTTTAGCTTCCTCAATCCCGGCAACATCTTTGAACGTTACCTTTGGTTCATGAGAATCAGAAAGCAACCGGGCCTTGCTTTTTCCAAAAGACATTGCCTTCCCGCCCGACTGAACCTGGCGAATAAAAAAGATCCATAAAGCAATAAAAAGGATTGTGGGGAGCAAGAGAGAGAAAAAAATATTTGTCCACGGAGTACCATCTTCTGGTTCAGCGTTTATCTTTACTCCCTTTTCTCGCATTGTTTTTATAAGGTCAGGGTCATCAGGAGCATAGGTTTTAAAATTCTCTCCATTCGTGCTCGATCCCTGAATGTTTTTCCCTTTTATCGTAATTTCAGTTACTTTCCCCTGCTCTATAAGTGTCAGAAATTGAGAATAGTAAATTTTCTGAGTTGTTTTTTGGGGTTGATTATAAATATGGTAGATAACAATCAGGATTAAACTAAACGTCAGCCATAAAAATAAATTTTTATAAATCGTTCTCAATGCTAATCCTCCTGATCCAAACCAATTTTGGATAGACAAATAAGTAAATTTAAAATTCAATAATTAATTACCACAAACAACCTTACCGAACAAATAAAAAATCTATTAAATAATAACCAGTTTAACTACTTTTTTGGTTGATTGAGTAATCTTAACTTTTTCATCAATTCTGAGCCCGGCTATCCAAGCAATTTGATCTCCGAAAAGCACAAGGGGAACTCGATTCCGTTCCATTCGGGGTATTTTAAGATCAATAAAGAAATCCTTTACTTTTTTAGAGCCTTGTGTCCCCAAGGGCTGAAAGCGGTCACCTCTTTCTCCAATTTCTGACGATAAGGGGGAATTTTATTTTTTCAAAATCAATAAGAGCAATATTTTTCTCCGTCAACGGTGAATTGTTCTGGTCCCAGTCTAACACAGTGATTGTGATCTTCCGCTCAATTTCTGGGATGGTGATTATCTCGGGCACTTTATTAGCCTCATAATAAAAAGATATCGTTTCCTTTAAAGCCCGCGCAAACCTCAAACAATCATACTCCTTATAAACTTCGATTCCATAAGGAAGAGAAATTTGTGAATGCGGTTGGGGGCTCTCCATGAGCTTTAATATCCCTTCAACATGGTCAAAGTTTACCCTACGAAGTGATCCCTGAATTGTTTTAAGAGCGTATCTGACTATGCGGCGCTTTAAAGAAACCCGTAGTTCTTTGAGTCTATTAATATCAAGTAATACTTTATTTTTATCGTTTTTTATACTTATTTCATTGAACTTATCTATTGTTAATTTTTCCAATAAAATATCATCATCTCTAAAAATCTCGGTAGTTTTGATTATTTTTTTAACAAGATGGGGATCAAACTCCTCAAGAAGTTTAGGGATTAAAATCTGTCGAACACGATTTCTGAGAAAGTTGCCTGATTTATTTGTTGAGTCTTCTTTCCAGGGAATACCCTTTTGTTTTAGAAAACCTATAATTTCCTCCCGCTCAGTTTCAATGAGCGGCCGAATGATCAAACTATCTCGTACTGGAGGTATGCCACCCAGCCCTTTAGTACCCGTTCCCCGAAAAAGCCAAAGAAAAAAAGTCTCTGCCTGATCAGTGGCGGTATGGCCGAGAGCGATTTTCTGAGCATTTAACTCTAAAGCTTTCCTCTGAAAAAAGTCATACCGCTTTTTTCGGGCTATTTCCTCTAAGTTGCCTTTGGTTTTCAAAAGTGAACCATCGTCATCCTCAACTAATAAAGGAACGCCTATTCGTTCTGCCTGGCATTTAACAAACTCAGCCTCCTGATCTGATTCTTTACCTCTGAGCTTATGATTATAATGAGAAGCCCAAAGAGAAAGCTGATAGTCGTCTTGCATTTCACGTAATACGAACAAAAGTGCCATTGAATCAGGCCCTCCGGAAACACCCATGATCACCGTGTCTCCGATCGCAAGCATTCCGTAACGTTCAATGGTTTGTTGGATCCGCTTTAAAAATTTCATTTTCACCACACACAAATAAACCCTTTCCAATAGGTAGAAAGGGTTTTATCATATGACATTTTGATTATTAAGTGGCGGTGCAGGGATTTGAACCCCGGACACTGCGGATATGAGCCGCATGCTCTAACCAACTGAGCTACACCGCCTTTTTAAACTGGTTTTTATTTTGGTTAAATTTTTATTATAGCTTGTTTTTTCCATTATTCAATTTTTTTCTTAAAAAACCATCTTCCCTGCGCTGTTCACAAAAAAACTAATTCCCTTCCTTAATCAGGGAATTAGTTTTGTCAGCTAACTTCTCGTTGCGCTTTCGAAAAAAATTTAAAAAATTCTTCTTGTTTAAGCCTTATGCGGTTGAACAAGCGGGGAATGTTGCGGGAAAGTAATTTTACCACCATTAAAAAACTGGGGAACCAGGATTCGAACCTGGGTAATCAGATCCAGAGTCTGATGTCCTGCCGCTGGACGATTCCCCAGAAATAATTATCATTATATAAGCAACCCTCATCAAGAGTCAACTTGGATATTTTCTTGACGAAAAGAATATCTAATTGTAAATTAACTACTAATTTTCCCCATATTTTGTCAAGGGGAAATGAAATTCTCTACGTGAATCAGGAGTAGTTATGTCAAAAACGGGTATTGTTAGGGATGATTTTTACAAAAAACATATAAATGGATATTCTCATCCTGAATGTCCGGAGCGACTTGAAGTAATCTATGAAATGTTAGATCAGCCGGAAATGAATGGCCTTTTTAAAAAAATTTTTCCTCGGGAGGCTACCGAAGAGGAAATTACTGCGGTCCACGCTCCCTCTTACTACCGAACCGTGTCAGAAACTGCTCTTCGTCGCGGCATAACCCCTTTGGATGCTGATACTTCTGCGAGCCCGGATTCCTTTCGGGCCGCAAAGTTGGCTGCGGGTGGTTTTTTGTCTCTGTTGGAAATAATACAGGATGGATTGCTTGAAAATGGTTTCGCGCTGGTTCGTCCTCCGGGCCACCATGCTGAAGCAAACCGGGCTATGGGATTTTGTATTTTTAACAATGTTGCTATTGGTGCACTATATTTAATCAAGAAATTCACTTTAAATAAGGTATTGATTGTGGATTGGGATCTGCACCATGGCAATGGAACCCAACATTCTTTTTATGACAATTCCCAAATCCTTTATTTCTCAACTCATCAGTATCCGTTTTATCCTGGGACGGGAAACTTTGGTGACGTGGGTGAAGGAAAAGGCAAAGGTTTTACCATTAATGTGCCTCTCCAACCCGGAGCAGGAGACGAAGAATATAGTATGATTTTTAAAGAAATTCTGATACCCATTGCGCGTGAGTTTTCTCCGGATTTTATTCTGGTATCCGCGGGGTTTGACATTCATTTTGATGACCCCTTGGGAGGAATGAGAGTAACCCCAGAGGGCTTTGCCTCTTTGACTCGAATGTTAATGGATTGTGCTCAACAAAGCTGCAATGGTAAACTGGCCATGGTTTTAGAAGGAGGATATGGCTTAAAGGGGCTTAGTGATTCCGTCCGAGCCGTGCTTTTAGAACTTTCCGGCGAAACTCAATCAAAGGTAGTTCCATCAAAAAACTCTGAAGAAATCGATCCGGTTATCAACCGGGTAAAAAAAGTTCAACAGGAATTTTGGCGATGTTTTTCATAATGGTTTTTTTTTACCCTAAAAAAAATTAATTTAACAATTTTATTGTAGGACTTTTTAATGGAAGAGTTCCCCCGAATCAAACGCCTGCCTCCTTATGTTTTGGGAGTGGTCAATGAATTAAAACATCAGGCTCGCAAACGTGGTGATGATATCATTGATTTGGGGATGGGTAATCCTGATCTTCCCACCCCACCTCACATTGTCGAAAAAATGAACAAAGCAGCTACTAATCCGCGTAACCATCGTTATTCATTATCGCGGGGTATCTTTAAGCTTAGGCTTGCTATCTGTGATTGGTATAAACGAAGATTTAATGTTGAGTTGGACCCTGATAGAGAAGCCGTGGTAACCATTGGGAGTAAGGAGGGCTTATCCCATCTTATATTGTCCATGGTGACTCCAGGAACCACGGTGCTGGTTCCGAATCCCACCTACCCTATTCATGCTTATTCGGTTATTATTGCGGGGGGCGATATAATTAACCTTCCCATGAGAAGTCCGGAGGGATTTTTCGATGAATTGGTTGAGGCCACGAAAAGGTCCTGGCCTAAGCCTAAAATTCTCATCTTTTCTTTTCCCCACAACCCTACGACGATGGTGGTTGATAGGGAGTTTTTTAAAAAGGTGGTGAATTTTGCACAAGAAAACAACCTGATCGTTATCCATGACTTCGCGTATGCGGATTTGGTTTTTGACGGCTACGAAGCTCCCAGTTTTTTACAAGTAAAAGGCGCCCGTGAGGTTGGGGTTGAACTTTTCACCCTTTCAAAAAGTTACAATATGCCGGGATGGAGAGTAGGGTTTGTGGTCGGCAATGAAAAGATCATTAGCGCTTTGGCACGATTAAAAAGCTATTTTGATTATGGAATCTTTCAACCGATTCAAATCGCTTCTATTATTGCTCTCAATGGCAGTCCCAAACATGTAAAGGAGATTGTATCCACGTATCAAAAAAGAAGGGATCAGCTTGTCAATGGTTTAAACCGGGCAGGGTGGGAATTGGAAAAACCCAAGGCGACCATGTTTGTTTGGGCACAGATTCCTGAACGGTTTCGTAAGATGGGTTCTTTAGAGTTTTCCAAGCTTCTTTTAGACAAAGCTAAGGTAGCAGTAGCTCCGGGGATCGGATTTGGTGAACATGGAGATGACTGTGTAAGGTTTGCTTTGGTCGAAAATGAACACCGAATAAACCAAGCGGTTCGTGGCATCCGGAATTTGCTGAAAAGTTAATCTAAAACCAATGTTGTCGTGAGTACCAGAGTAAAGCGCTCGTACCTTACGCAACAACATTTCATTTTATTTTCATAAGGTGGCTACTATAAGTCCTATGAAAAAGATAAAGATTGGCATTATTGGTTTGGGAACAGTTGGTACCGGAGTGGTTAAAATCCTGCAGCAAAACCAGGACCTCATTCAGAATCGCCTTGGCGCGATCATTGAGATCGCTAAAATTGCGGATTTGGATTTAACCTCTGACCGAGGAATTTCTCTCAACCATCTCCCTCTTACCCAAGATGCACTGGAAGTAATCAATGATCCCCAAATTTCCATCGTGGTGGAACTTATGGGAGGAGAAGAGCCAGCTGCTTCATTTTTGTTAAAAGCAATCAAAAAAGGGAAACACGTGGTAACTGCCAATAAAGCTCTCCTCTCCACCCGGGGTGAAGAAATTTTTAAAGCCGTGTTTGAACATCAGGTAGATATTGGTTTTGAAGGAAGTGTCTGCGGCGGGATTCCTCTCATTCGCGCTATTAAAGAAGGGTTGGCAGCCAATAAAATCACTACCATCTTTGGTATTTTAAATGGAACAGCAAATTATATTCTTTCCCGAATGACTGAGGAAGGGAAAGGGTTTCAGGAGGTATTGGAAGAGGCAAAGAACCTGGGATACGCTGAAACCGACGCATCCTTAGATGTACAAGGTACCGACACCACGCATAAACTTTCGATTCTTCTTTCTCTGGTTTATGGCAAAAAAATCAGCCCGGAGGATATCTATACGGAAGGGATAACCCGGATTCATCCGCTTGATATTGAGTTTGCCATGCAATTGGGCTATCGAATCAAGCTCCTCGCCATTTTTAAGGATGAAAACGGGGAGATTGAAGCTCGAGTCCACCCAACGCTTATTCCTGCGGAAAGTCTTTTATCCCATGTCAAAGGGGTTAACAATGCTGTTTTTATTTATGGGGATGCTGTGGGCTCTACATTGTTTTATGGACAAGGCGCCGGAATGATGCCCACGGGCAGTGCGGTCGTAAGCGATCTGATGGAAATCAGTCGGAATATTTTAAAAGGTAACTGTGGAACCATAGTTCCTTTTTTTTCTGAGAATAAAAACACCATCACGGTGAAAGCAAAAAATCAATTTCTCAGCAAATATTATCTCCGTTTTTCTGCCCAAGACCGGCCGGGGGTGCTTTCACAGATTTCAGGAATACTCGGTAAATTTAATATCAGTATCGCTTCGGTGATTCAAAGAGGCCAGCAAGGAGATGGGGCGGTTCCAATTTTTATGTTGATCCATAAAGCACGTGAAGAATACGTTGCTAAAGCGCTTCAGGAAATTGACGCGCTACCCGTTGCTCTTGATAAAACCATGCTCATTCGGATCGAAGATCATCTCATTGATTAGTTGCAGTGAATAAAAAAATTAAGGACTTGTTTTCATGAAGTACATTATACTTCTCGGTGATGGGATGGCTGACTATCCTTTACCCGAGTTAGGAGGAAAAACTCCGCTCATGGTAGCCAGAACTCCCTTTATGGATTTTCTGGCCCAAAAAGGAACCTTGGGGAGAGTCCAAACTGTTCCCAAAGGTCTAACACCAGGAAGCGATGTTGCGAATCTTTCGGTCATGGGATATGACCCTACTATCTTTTATCCTGGACGCGCGCCTTTGGAAGCCGCAAGTATGAAAATTCAGTTAGGCGCTGATGATGTCGCGTTCCGTTGCAATTTAGTAACCTTCACGGATAAAAATGGACAATTGTTCATGGAGGATTACAGTGCGGGACACATCATCCAACGAAGATGCTCATGCCATAATTAGAATTTTAAATGACGCATTAGGCGACGATCATTTTTCATTTCATCCCGGTGTTAGTTACCGCCACCTCATGATTTGGAAAAAAGGAAAATCCGAGCTTAAGACCACCCCACCGCATGATATTACCGGGAGAGAAATTGAACCTTATCTTCCTCAAGGAAATGGATCCGAAAGATTAAGAGACTTAATGGAAAAGTCAAAAGAGATTCTCTTGAAGGCTTTAGTTAATGAACACCGGAAACAGAGGGGTGATAAAGAAGTTTCCTCAATCTGGCTCTGGGGGCAAGGAAAGTCTTTAATAATTCCTTCATTTAAAGAAAAATACGATTGTTCAGGCGCTGTGATCTCTGCAGTTGACCTTATTAAAGGAATCGGGATCTCGGCTGGACTCGAAATAATTGAGGTTCCAGGAGTAACCGGATTTTTGGATACTAATTATTACGGTAAGGCAGAATACGCGATCAATGCCTTAAATGAAAAAGATTTTGTGTTTGTGCATGTAGAGGCGCCGGATGAGGCTGGTCATAATGGGAATGTCAAGGATAAGATAAAAGCTATCGAGGATTTTGATGAAAAAGTGGTAGGAACGGTATTAACTAAAATTAAACAATTCCCCTTGTATCGCATGTTAGTCCTCCCGGACCACGCCACCCCAATTCAACTGAAGACCCATGCCTCTGATCCTGTGCCTTTTGTTATTTATCCGTCCCCAGAGGGAGTGGGGCAACAAGAAAGTTTCCAGTCCTTTGATGAAGAATCAGCAGCTAACACAGGTATTTTTTTCCCCCAAGGTCATAAATTAATGGATTATTTTATTTCAGGAAAGCGCGAATAAAAAACAATTCAAGTAAGGTATTGACAAACCGCAAAAAAGGAAATATTTATACAGATTACTTGATGCGGGGTGGAGCAGTCTGGAAGCTCGTTGGGCTCATAACCCAAAGGTCCTTGGTTCAAATCCAAGCCCCGCTACTAATAAAAAAAGGGTTTAGGCAAAAAGCTTAAACCCTTTTTTTACTCGTGCTACCCTATAGCTACCCTCTAAGGAAGATTTCAGACACAATCTTCTTCCTTTTTTTGTTATACCAAGGTCGGATGATGTTGGTTCTTCCCGTCGTGTTGAAGCATATTTCTCCTTAGCCATAACAATGCTTATAAAGTTTCTATATAAACACCCCGCCCCCTTTATAACACATTAACCCGACTCCGCACTCCTTTGTCCCCTTTCGCAAAATAAAAAAGGCCCTTTACCTTTTAATCAGGCAATTCGGCCTTATTTTATTCTCATCACTCATTGTAGACTTTCGCGTGAGGGAAAAGCATTTTTTATGCAATATTTACTGGGTCTTTATAATTTTTTTCTTTTAACCCATGGAGAGAAAACTTCAACAAAAATACACCGGTATTGTCCGAGCAATAAAAAGAACCCCACATTTCTGCGGAGTTCTTCATGTGTAATGACAGATTTCTCTCTTCAGTGTTACATTTCAAACAGATTCATTATGTTTAACAACTTGGTTCTTACTATTCCATCAATGGAGCCAATTTTTTCACGGACCAACCTTTCCATTTCATTAAACGTAGCACTCTGAATGAGAAGAATAAGATCATATTTCCCCTTGGTGGTATCACAAGAGACCACATTGTCCAAGAAGTAGAGTCTCGGGTAGATCTCGTTGAAGCGGGATTTCTCAACCTCAATAAGCACATAGGCTGACAGAGGATAGGGAACCCGTTTCGGTTTGTTGCCTTGGGGAGACAGACTTTTCTGCTTTTCGTAATCATTGATGAAATCCTGAATGCCGGCTTCCAGTTTTGGTTTTGCCACCGGGCAGTAAACAACCTCATCAACCTCGGGAAGGGTTTTGATTTTTGTTTGGATAATATTTTCAAGCTCCGCCGGGGTGGCAGCGTTAAGGAGCAGGACAATATCATAAGAATTTCTAACCGCATCGCAATAAAGAACATTGTCCATGAAATATAATTTATTAAATACGCCCAGCACATCTCCCCCTTCTTTTACCTTAATCATGGCGTATGCGCTTACCGAAGTCTTGAGAGCCGGTTCGGCGATCGCTTGCGGAGCATCCATTTTGGGAGGGGCAACTTTTCCCAAAACATCGGCCAGTTCGTCCGCTAAAAAGGGTTTGGAAAGATAACCGTCACCATGTCGGGCAGTGACTTCATCCGGGGTGATCTCGTTTCCGTATCCGGTAATGATTATGACCGGAAGGTTAGGGTACTTGCTTTTGATAACCTCAAGCAGCTTTAATCCATTGATATCAGGAAGAACCATATCAGTAATCACAAAGTTATAGGGCGTACCTTTGTGGTAACTTGATTCGATTTGGGAAAGAGCGGAAAGCCCGTCTTCAGCATCATCAATAGAAAAGCCATGCTGGGTTAAGCCGACATGCAGGTTGCGTCTGATTCCTGCTTCGTCATCAACGATGAGTACTTTTTTTTCTTCTAAGTTCATATTTTCCATTTTAATACCTCCTTATATAAAATTTATTTTATTTCTTTTCTTAAAATTTATCTACATGCATGTTCTATTCGCCAATACACTACAGCAAAGGGCATGCCAACATTAAAAAACTAATAATTATATAAATATTTCAAATAGTTATTGAGCATAAGTGATAAAAGGTGCCCAATTTAAAACAAGGCCTTTCTGTAAAGAAATTTAACACTAAATAGTATGACCAGAAATTTATCTTATATATCTCAATAGTTTTGTATTGAATTCTGGCGAAGTGTTAAATTTATTAACAGTAACAGAGGAGCATGAGGCAAGAGGTCTTCCCCTTGAGATACCTTCTCATTCGATAAACCCGGTAATTACTTCCCTTGCCTGTTCATTAAGGGAATCTGCTGGTCTTCTTTCCGTTGGTGATGGTTTTCTTTAGTTCCAGGATTGTTACCGACTTCCCATACTGCCAAACATCCCCTACATTCAAAGCCAGGAGTTCTGAGATCCGGTTCCCTATGTTAAGACACAGGAGAAAGAGCGCTCTATTTCTTACCTCGTATTCTCCATAGAACGATTGAGTGAGGTTTTGAATTTCTTTCTTTGATAGATAGCGTGCTCCTTTCATGTCTTAACCCCCTTTCTTCAAAAACAAAAGTACCTGTATATAATTCAATTTCACTTTAAAGGGTTGCATGCATACAAGGAGCTCAAGGAAAAGCGGCTATCTCGATCCTTAAGGTAGCGGAAAAGACGAGGATCTCACGGATAACGCTCTCCAAGATTGCCAACAGCAAAGGGGATTACAACACCACTACTGACAACATCGAAAAGCTCTGTCTTTATTTTGCTTGTACCCCGAACGATCTAATGACCATAATTCCTAAGGAAGAGGAAAAGGAGTAAAAGGGAAAAAAATAAAAACCCGGTTGAGAACCGGGTAAAGAGGATGGAATAATAACGTTAGAGCTGAGCTGCAGCGCCGACCTGCGAACTGCCTTGCCAGATGAGCGCATGTAGGCGCCGCTTCCTTAGCCCCCCTTTAATTTCCCTTCCCATATTCTTTCTTCCAACGCGACAACATAAATGGATGAGTGTGTAACGCCAAAGCTACATCTTGTGTCTGGATGTCCCCATGGTTTGCCAGCTTCACCGCCGTGACTTTAAATTCCTTACTATAACGATGTTTCTTCATCCTCCCTGTTTTCCTCATATACCTCTTCTTACGTTAGTTCCCTGTGTCCACTTTTTTGGGGGAGGTACTTAGTCCACTGGAGTGATTTGTTATATGTCTTTTTTTCTTGATGGTGACGTTGGATTAAAATTTTGGAGTCAGGGTTGGAAACTATACTCTATGATCCAGATTCACGGTCTGACACCAGGTTTTATTTGCCTGCTTTTTTCGATTTTTTCTCAAGCCGTTTCTCTTTTAGGGTTTTTCCTGGCTGCTTTTTTTCACCTTTCTTAGCATCATGACTTTTGCCCATATTTTTTCTCCTTCTAATTCTTCATATAACAATGTATTATACACCACTCAAAATATGTACATCTCGAAAAAAGGCCTATCACCTTTTTATCTGGCAACCCGGCCTTGTTTTATTCTCATCACTCATGGAAGTCCCTTACTCAGTGACACCCATTTTTTACTGTGATTATCGGTTGCTGGTTTTTGATAATTTCTTTTCTTTTAACCTATGGGAGGAAAAACTTCAACAAAAATAAACCGGTATTGTCCGAGCAATGAATAACCCTGCAACTTGCTGCAGGGTTATTCATTAAATTAAATGATAAATCTCTTGAGAAAATGGTGTGAGTAAATTATATTAATCATAACACCTGAAATCAATTTCTAAATTTTAAAGGATTATAAATATGGAATTGCCAAAAATAAAACATATTGGACTCCTTTTCTCTGGTGGACCAGCTCCAGCCGCAAACGCTGTTATTTCAGCAACGGTTATGAATCTGGTGAATGCTGGAGTTGAAGTATATGGTTTTTTGCAAGGGTTTGAATTTTTACAGGAATACGAGGAAGGAAAGACTTTAGCTTTCAATGAGCATTATAAAATATTGACGTTATCGGATGTAAGTGGCATTCGAAATATTAAGTCGATTATTATTAAAACTTCTCGAGCGAACCCCGGAAAAGGAATTTCATTCAATCCACGATTTAACCAACCCTGAAAAAAATCGTCGGTTATTAAATGTTTATAAATGGATGGACCATTTTGAAATTGATGGTCTTATTACTATTGGTGGCGATGATACCCTTAAAACGGCAAATTATCTTTATTTGATGCAATACCATGTTCCTGACATTAGGCCCATGCATATTGTACATATCCCGAAAACAATTGATAACGACTACTTGGGGATTGATTGGACTTTTGGATATACCTCGGCCGCAAATTTTGCCGCCACTGAAATCAGAAATCTGGGAGCAGATGCTGCATCCACAAACAGCTGGTTTATCTTAGAAATTATGGGCAGGAAGACTGGCTGGCTTACCTATGCGGCAGGTATTGCTGGCGAGGCGGTCCGCATGATAAGTGTAGAAAATATCAAGGGTGAGTTTAATCTTGATAAGCTTATTAACGACCTGCTGGCGCTTATGGAGGCACGGGCGCGTGAGGGCAAAAAATATGGAGTGGTTTGTGTCAGTGAGGGCTTAGCCGAACTCCTTCCTGAAAATTTAAAGCCAACAAGGGTTGACCGACACGGAAATGTTGTCCTGGGAGACGCTGAGGTCGGAAAGTTTATAGCAAATGAACTTGAAGCACGATATAAAGAACTACATCCCAAAGAATCATTAAAAGTTCGAGCAAAGCAGATTGGTTATGAGACACGGTGTGCGGAGCCTGCTGCTTTTGATGTTATGCTGGGAAGTCAATTGGGTGTCGGAGCCTTTAGAGCCATTTGTCAAAAAGGCCTTTCAGGAGTAATGGTAAGCGTTGAAGACCAAATGCAAATTAAATATGTCCCTTTTCATGAGTTAATTGATCCGAAAACTTTACTCGCAAAAATCCGCTACATCCATAAAAATTCTGATTTTTACCAGCTGGCCCGCTCTTTGGAATATCAACTCCCTGAAGATCGGATAATCCACGAATAAAACATTTGGAGGATCTAATAGTGGAACTTGACAAAAAATTAGAAGCACTATTAACAAAAAAGATAAGCTTGGAAAAACTAAAAATAGAAGAAGAAGCGATAAAAACGTGGAAAGAAAGAATAGAACAAGCAATAATTAAAAGTAATGATTTTAGATCATTAGAAACAAATATTAAAAACTTACTTAAATTTATGGAGACTCGCCTTAAGACCCTCCATTCTGAGATCAAAGCCTTGGTTTAAGATTACTTTTGTTTTCCTTTTTAATTCACTATCAACTTTTTTATCCCTGCTGCGGTGCAGTATCTCTTGGGATAATTTCTAATTCCACTCGTCGGTTTTGTTGCCTTCCAGCCTCAGTATCATTACCGGCTATCGGAAATTGTTCCCCAAAACCAATCGAAGTAACACGTCCCGCATCTACGCCTTTACCAATCATAAAGTTCGCTACTGATTTGGCTCGTCTTTCGGAAAGCTCTTGGTTGTATGCCTCGCTTCCGGTACTGTCGGTATACCCCTTTACAGTTATGGTAGTCTCGGGATAACGATTTAATACGTCAGCCACCTTGGTCAACCCATCAATTGCCCCTGGCTTGATGATAGCGGAATTAACGTCAAACAAAAGAGAGTTCGACATGGTTGCGATGAGTCGATCACGCTCTTGTCTTACATTTTGGATCCCCTGAATTTTTTTTAATTCTGCCGCCTGCTTATCCAGATAATAGCCAATACCTCCCCCGATTAAGGCACCCGTTGCTGCGCCAATTGCCGCTCCCGCGCCAGTATGACCGGTCTGGTGACCAATAATCGCGCCGATGCCGCGCTCCAACAACCGCGCCGGCACCAGCACCGACTGCGGTTCTTTTATGTTCGTCGGTGGCACATGAGGTTAATAAAATAATAATAATAACAAAAACAAAGACTCCATAAATTCTCTTACTAATCATTTTTCCCTCCATAAAATCAAAATTAATCTATCCTTTTAATGTACAAATATTTTTTTTAGACGTCTTGGAAAAAGAAAGGTTTACAGATTTTTTATACATATATTATTTAGCACGCTTACTGCTTCTTGTGATTCGGATATCTAAATTTTAATAACATATATTTTTATTGTAATCAAATTTTTTCCACCTCACAAAGTAATGCCTTAAAAACGGGAAACCCTGAAATTTGTTCGCGATTATTTTCATCAGTAAGAAAATTTACATTACTTTCTTTCCAACCTTCTGCCTGAATGGGTGATCCTCCTCCTTGGTTTACCTCCACGACACCTTTTATGATATCATTGGTTACTCGGGCGATAAATTGCACCTCCCCTCGTGTTGTTTTAACCTTTACTGTATCACCATTGGAAATATTTCGAGAAGCAGCATCATTGGTATTGATTAAGACCTCAGCATGGGGCTGAAATTTTAATAGACTGGGAATATTGAGGTGCTGGCTTCTAAAGGTTGATTGAAGCCTAAAGCCGGTAGTCATGGTTAAGGGATATTTTTCTGCCAAGATTTTATTATGTGGTCCTTCGATAGGTTCCACAAACGATGGGAACGGATCGTACCCAAAATTTGCGAGGACAGAGGAATTGATTTCCCACTTGCCTGACCCAGTATTAAAACCTGGCGCTCCATCTGGTCGGAGTTTACCCGAAAGCCATTTTTTTTCTTCAAAAGGGTGAAGTGATTTTTCTGTAAACGAGATTGGTCCTTGCTGAGAACGAAGCTTAAATTCTTCAAAACCGAAAGGTAGATCAGCGATCACAAATTTTACCATTTCTTCCTCGGTTTGTGGGTAGAGATGCCCATACCCCAATCGTTCGGCTAAGGTGGCGTAAATAATATAATCACTCCGTGCTTCGCCAAGAGGCTCAATTATTCTTTTTCGAAACTGCATTGCCCTCGGAGGAGCCATGGGAGGAAACCCACAATAGGAACACGATTCAAAATAGGTGGTTGCCGGAAGAACAATATCAGCATAAAGAGCATCAGCATTAAAAAATCTATTAATACATACTTGATAATCAAGAGCTTTAAGTGCCTTTGTAAAAAGAGGGGTATTAGGAAAGCTGGTTAAAATGGAGGCCCCGCCAATAAGAAGGAAACGAATTTTATAAGGTTCTCCCTTGAGTACCGAACGGGGAAATTCCATAAATTGTCCCCCTTTTCCTATCTGGCAAAAATAGGGATATTTATCCATGCCAATCGCAGGAACCTCCGTGGGAAACTTAACCTCTGGTTTTCGTAAAGGATGATAAAATCGGAAGGTTAAAGCATTGCCCCCCTTTTACATCGAGGTGACCAGTTAAAGCCCAGAGGGTAAGTAACCCGCGATTACAGCTAACGCCTGAGTTAGAATATTCCAGACCAGTGTACGCAAGAAATGCGATCTTTTTAGTTGAGGAAAGGACCTCGGACAATTCTATAATTGTCTTTTGGGGAACCCGCGTGATACTCTCCAGCTTTTCCAGTGTAAATTGCTTCACATACTCCTCGAGCTCCAAAAACCCTTGACAAAATTTTTGGCCAAAATCTCTATCAACGCCTCCCTTTTTGAAACATTGGTTAAGAATACCGTAAATAAGTGCAAGGTCGGTTCCCGGATGAATTGGAATCCAGCGATCAGCAATCTTAGCGGCGGCGGTCCGTAAGGGATCGATAACAATAATTTTCGCTCCTCTTTTTTTTGCTGCTTGCAGGCGAACCATACGCGTAAGAGGAGAGTCGGTCGCAGGATTCGTTCCCCAAACAAAAATTATTTCCGCATCTTCTAAATCAGGTTCTAAGATACCTATCGGGGCTCCGAAAGTGGCTATCGGGCCTAAAACTCCATAAGCTAAATAACAAATGCTGCTTACCGAAAAAGCATTGGGAGAGCCAAGGGGCATAAAAATGGAGTTGCCGACAGGAAATCCTTGCTCTTTGGGGGTAAACATTTGCCAGAAGGATTGCTCAAAATTTCCCCGGCCAAAAAAAGAAGCAATACACTCAGGTCCATACTGACTTTTTAAGGTAAAAATTACTTTGGCGATTTCATCCAATGCGTGTTCCCAGGAAATTGCCTCAAATTCCAAGGTACCTTTGGGCCCCTTTCTTTTCAAGGGGGTCTTGAGGCGATCAGAAGAGTAAATAATATCTGGAGCGTGTCGTCCGCGGACACACGGAATTCCTTGGGGATGTTCCTTCCAAGGATGAATGTTAACCATCCGATCATTTTCTAAACCGATTTCTACCCCGCAGTTTGCTGGGCAGATTCCGCAAATGCCTTTTTCAGTTCTTTTCGCCATTTTTTAACCTCTCAATTTCTTTTATTGCTTCTGCCAATTCTTCAGTTGTCTTCCTCAACCGAACAGCAAGGATTTCCGCGAACATTCGGTATAAAATCGTTAAAATTACTGGTTGCGCTTTTTCAAAATCACTTTTAAATTTGGCAAAGTCAATTGCGAGACACGTTGTTTCAGCATCCGCGATAATTGATGCGGAACGGGGAGAATCAACAATCACCCGCATCTCTCCAAAGACTTCCCCTACCCTTTTAAAGATGCCAAAGATTTGGTCCCCTTTCAATATTTTAACACTACCTGAAATCAAAATATATATCCAGTTATCAACGCTCCCTTCATTAATGATGATTTCACCTTTACCAAATTTTTTTAGCGTACATACATTAATCAACTCCTCAATTTGATCTTCTTCAAATCGATTAAACACATTAAGATTTTTAATTTTATCAATCAGTTCAAAATTTTGCTTGTCAGTTATCAGCATCTAAAATCCTTCCTGATAAAATAATTTATAAAGTAATATTTAAATTTTCATTTCTTTTAATCGCCTCAATAATGCCCGCAGTTCCAGCCATCATCGTGTCTCCCAAGGGGCCTCCTTCCCTATATTCAAGCTTTACTCCGTGCATTATTTCCCGACGTCGTGGTCCGGTCACCACGATTTTTTCAATTTGATTAAATCCAGGACAAGACCGGACATAGGCTCCATGACCTCCTTCGGAAACTACTTGGTGGTGTTCAAGAGTTCCGTTCCCTAAATTAACAAGAAGTTCTTCAATGCGTTGAGACGTTAAATGATTAGTATGATACTCAAAAAAACCCCCAATTAAACCGTTACTGAGGCAGGCGCCGAGGGTATGAGAATTACCGACATCAGCTACTATTAAATGAGAACACCCCTGAAGGCTTTGGTCTAAAGAAGCTCCGAGCACTGCTGCCATTCCAGTGTCCATCATAAAAGCCTTTTGGTGAGGTATTTCAGAAAGAAGCACTCCGGTTGCTTTCATTCGCGTAAAGTAAGGAGGAATTTCTTCAACCCCAAAAAGAAACGCTTCCGGAAGAGGTTTTTTTTCGATGATCGCTTTCATTATTTGATGCCGGAAGTCAATGCTGCTTACTCCACTGGGTGCAACTCCATGGTCCTGCACCGCAGCCGCTATATAGCTAAACTCCCACGCTACTCCAAGCTCATTTAAAAGAACACGGATACCCGAGATAGATATATCCTTGAGGATTAGGTGGGTAGTATTATTTCCTGGTAATTTTTCTTTTTCCTCCTCCGATATTATGGTGATTCCTTTTTCGCGAACTTTTTCCAGATCATCATAAATTGTTTTTGCTGCTGTTGGGGTCATAAAAACGTTATGGGTCTTGACATGCTGAATAACCGCATTGGAAACCGCGCCCCCCCCCATAATCGTTCCGGAAATAAGAAGGTCGCCACGAGAACCTTGGATAGTCTCCGCGATTTTTTTGATCGGTGAAACAGCAACTGCTTTGTAATGTTCTTGAGTATCGGGGTAGAAAACGAGAATGTCCGTGGTCCCGGCGCCGATATCAATGGAAAGAATAGGATGCACTTTTATGTTTGAGGTAAAAGGTTATAGGGGTTTGCCAGATTATTTAAAGGGTCTTCTACCCCATAGGTTATCCTGAAAGCGGGGTGAAGGCAAATTTTTAAATAAAAAAAGCCTTTAGACTTTCCTAAAGGCCATATTTTTTAAGTAGGACAAAAGTTTTACCCTTCTTTCTCCAAAATGTTTTGGTTTATTTTCCCAAAGTTATCAACCCGCTATTATTTTATTCACTTTTTCTTTTTACCCGTCAAGCGCTTTTCATTTTTAAACTATTTTCTTTTTATTGACATTATTTTAATTATTTTTTAGGATATCGTTTTCTTTTTAATTTTTGTCTTCAGGAGGAAAGGAATAATGAACGCGTATGAAACCAAAGATATTCGGAATATTGCGATTATTGCCCACTCAGGAGCGGGGAAGACATCTATGGGGGAGGCATTCCTTTTTAATGGCAAGGTAACGGATCGTCTCTGTCGAGTTGATGATGGGAATTCAGTCTTAGACTTTGAACCTGAAGAAATCAAACGAAAAACTACGATAACATCTGCATTCCATTATTTAAAATGGAAGAAGAAAATCATCAATATTATTGATACCCCAGGGGATACCAATTTCATTACCGAAACTTTTTCTTCTTTGAGTATTGCTGACAGTGCGGTGCTTTTGATTGATGCGGTTGCCGGGGTAGAGGTACAAACGGATAGGGTTTGGCAGGTTGCCCGGGAAAACAACATTCCCACTACAATATTTATAAATAAAATGGATCGAGAACGAGCAGATTTTTTCTCTGCTCTAAAAAGCATTGAGGATAATTTAAAGACCAAACTCGTTATCCTTCAAATTCCCATTGGTAAAGAAAGTAATTTCAAAGGGGTGGTGGATCTCATAACACAAAAGGCCTTTTTGTTTTCTAATGATGAAAGCGGAGAAATTACTAAAGCAGACATACCCGAGGAATTAAAAGATCAAACGAGCGAATACCGAGAAAAATTAGTTGAAGCAGTTGCAGAATCTGATGATACTCTTTTGGAGAAATACCTTGATTCAGGAGAGCTTTCTGACGAGGAAGTAAGTACTGGTTTGCGAACCGGAATTTTTAAAAATGCTTTTTCTCCGGTTATGTGCGGTGCAGCGCTGTTCAATATGGGCATTCAGCCAGTATTAGATTTAATTGCCGATAACTTCCCCTGCCCCCAAGACCGACCTTCTAGAAAAGCAAAAAATGCAAAAACTGGTGCTGAAGAAGTTTTGCAAATGAGCTCGCAGGGACCTTTTTATGGATTTGTTTTTAAAACCGTGTCTGACCCCTACACCGGTAAATTAACAGTGTTAAAAGTATGCTCTGGGGCGTTAAATTCTGACTCAACCATTTTTAATATTACCCGAAACGTCAAAGAAAAGATTGGACAGGTTTTAAAGCTCGAAGGTAAATCCCAAAAACCGATTAATCCCGCAGTGGCAGGTGATATTGTCGCGCTCGCTAAATTAAAGGAGACGACAACCAATGACACGCTGACCGATGGCAAAAGCGACATCATTTTTGAGGGACTTACGTATCCAACCCCCGCTATTTTTTATGCCATCAATCCAAAATCACGCGGTGATGAAGATAAGCTGAGCGGATCCCTGGCACGTCTCCAGGAAGAGGATCCAACCGTTCATTTTAGTCGGGATGAGCAAACCAAGGAATTTCTCATATCCGGGATGGGACAGATCCATCTGGAAGTCATGGTTGAAAAGCTCAAACGAAAATTTGGAGTAGAAGTTGAACTTAAAACACCAACGGTTCCTTACAAAGAGACCATTAAGGGAAAAACCCGCGTTCAAGGCAAATACAAACGTCAATCCGGGGGCCGAGGCCAGTACGGTGATGCGTGGATTGAGCTTGAGCCGCAACCACGAGGTAAGGGTTTTGAATTTGTGGACAAGATCGTTGGTGGGGTTATTCCCAGAAACTATATTCCTTCAGTTGAAAAAGGAATCCTAGAAACCATGCCCCACGGGATTCTAGCTGGTTATCCCGTTGTTGACATTAAGGTAACGTTGGTAGACGGATCGTATCACGACGTTGATTCCTCGGATATGGCTTTTAAAATCGCTGCCTCAATGGGTTTTAAAAAGGGTTTCGTTGAAGCTAACCCTATCATGCTGGAGCCAATCATGGAAATGGCAATTACTGTTCCCGAGGAATGTCAGGGCGATATTATTGGAGATCTCAACAGCCGTCGTGGCCGGGTGTTAGGTATGGATCCTAAAAATAAAAATCAGGTTATCCGTGTGCATGTTCCCATGGCGGAGATACTGGATTATGACCATACCCTCAAATCCATAACCCGCGGCCGGGGCTCATTTACCATGATCCTTGACCACTATGATGAACTCCCCTCATATTTAGCTGATAAAATTATTGCCGCGGCAAAGAAAGAAAAGGAAGAAGAGTAATTTCGGATACGAGATAAGCACGGTGAGTTTTACGCTCCGTATCTCCGACCGCATATCTATTCGTGTTATCTAATGTAATTATGATTAAAGTCGGAATTATTACCATCAGTGATAAAGGGAGCAGAGGAGAACGGGAAGACCTGAGTGTTGAGGAAATAAAAAAAATAATACACCATCTCCCTGCCGCCGTAATAACTGCCTATACGATCATTCCTGATGAGGAAAAAATTATTATTGAGACTTTACTTGCGTATGCTGACAAAGAAAAATTAGATCTTATCATCACCTCAGGGGGCACTGGCTTAAGTCCGCGTGATGTTACTCCAGAAGCAACGAAAAAGGTCATCGATCGGGAAGTGCCAGGGATGGCAGAGGCAATGCGATTCGATTCACTCAAAATAACTCCTTTTGGCATGCTTTCCCGAAGTATTGTCGGTACACGAGGTCATTCTCTCATTATTAACCTTCCGGGAAGTCCCAAAGGAGTCCGCGAAAATCTTTCCACCTTGTTACCGGTAATCCCCCACGCACTCGCCAAACTCAAAGGCGACCCCAGCGAGTGCGGAAGCAGGTAAAACGCTTCGGTGTCATGCGTCAATAAAATCATTACTCGGGTCCTTTTTTCCCAAGACCTTCCAAATTATTTCTTTCATCTTTTTTAAATGGGTGCCCTCCCAATAAACTTTTTTACACTGGGGGCACAAGGAAAATTCTTTGTGGATTCCGAGAATATAGGGAGGAACTTTTCCTTTTACATCTTCGTGATTACCAACGATCAGTTTTTGATTGCACGTGAGGCACCGCGTAAAAAGCTGGTCATGAGAGATGTGAATCTTAAAATACTTAAGCACCTCACTAAGCTGTTTATCCGGTTGGTCATCATTTATAAAAACAAAATCCGGAAAACCGCCAATGTGTTTAAGCTTAGTATTGCGGCTGAGGATGATTCTTTTCTCTTGGTATGCCTTCTCAATTAACGTGGATACGTCAGTTTGAGTAAAATAAACGGTATCAACGCCCAGCATACGTAAATACTTGGCCAGTTTTCCGAGCATGTGATCAACAAGAAACCTTAAAGTATGTTCTTCCATTAAATCGAACGGTTGCTCCGGTTTGGGGAACTCGTTATCATTTTAAAATTGGGAAATCTTTTGATGCAGATAAAATGAGGAAAACCGATTTCATGGACAAGGAAACTCCCTCAATGTTACCGGGTGCACAGCTTACGCATCTTCTTCATCACTTAAATTAAATATTTTTTTTATTTCTTCGATGGGAAACCTGTTTTTTTCACCTTTGGTTTTTAAGAAATTTATCGGGTCGTGAAGTATCTTATTGATAATTGCGTGGGTAAGAGCATTAATGTTCTCCTTGTCTTCTTCCCTTAACCCTTCCCAGTGTGAGAAAGTCTTTTCAATTTCTTTAAGGCGGATACTTTCAAACTTTTCTTTTAATGTTATTATTGTCGGAGTTACCTCTTGCTGTTGAAGCCAACCATAAAACCGCATCTGCTCCCCTTCGACAATCTCTTCCGCTTGTTTTGCTTCTTTTTCTCTTACCTGGCGGTTTTTTTCAACTATCCCATCAAGATCATCAATATTGTAAAGATAAACATTCGGGAGGTCATTGACGCGAGGATCAATATTTCGTGGGACCGCAATATCAATCAAAAACATTGGTTTGTTTTTTCTTGCGTGAAGAGCTTTTGCAATTTTCTCATAAGTAATGATGATATCATGTGCGTCAGTAGAACTGATGATAATATCCATCTGGGCAAAATTATCAAAAAGCTCGTCAAACTTTAAAACTCTTCCCCCGAATTCCTGTGCCAAAAGCAAAGCATGTTCGAAGGTTCGATTTGTGATAAAAAGTTCCTTCACCATATGGGAAACGAGATGTCGAGTAACCAATTCAGCCATTTCCCCTGCACCGATCAAAAGAATCTTTTTGTCTTCTAAATTATCAAAAATTTTGCGTGCCAATTCCACTGCCGCAAAACTAATCGATACTGCGCTTGAGGCGATATCCGTTTCAGTGCGCACTCGTTTAGCCACCGAAAAAGCTTTATGAAGAAATCGGTTGAGGATTGAACCGGTTGTTTTATTTGCCACTGCGGAACGGTATGCATCTTTTAACTGACCGAGTATTTGCGGTTCGCCTACAATCATTGAATCCAGACTTGAGGCTACTCTAAACACATGCCGGATAGCATCCTGGCCAGTATAAAAGTAAAGGTGAGGAGTGATTTCGTCCAAAGATAGTTTGTGAAAATCAGCTAAAAATATCTTGATCTCCCGAATAACTTTTTCGCGATCCGCGGCAGTACAGACAATTTCCACACGATTACAGGTAGAAAGAATGATAGCTTCATATATTGCTGGGAAATTTACTATTTCCTGAAGAGGGGTAGTGAGATTATGAGAAGAAAAAGAAAGTCTTTCTCTTATTTCAATCGATGCCGTTTTATGGCTTAACCCAGCTACAATAATATTCATTGCAAAAAAAATTGATGAGATGTTAGGGAGAGGTAAAACTTTCGTAGCTATGGAGCCCAGGCAATAGAAGGTTTACTCCCAAAAAGGTAAATAACACCACGGCAAAACCAATGATTAAAAAGTAAGCTGCCCGTCTGCCTCGCCAACCAATGGTTAATCGCCCATGAAGTAAAGCAGCATATATCAGCCAGGTTACCAAAGACCAGGTCTCTTTAGGATCCCAATTCCAATAAGAGCCCCAGGCATACTCTGCCCATATTGAACCGGTAATTATTCCAAGTGTAAGAAAAGGGAAACCTAAGCTCAGACAAAGATAGTTAAGGTCATCAAGGGTCTGGAGAGAAGGAAGTCGATGTAAAAATTGGCTCCACTTTTTATTTTTAATTTGATTTTCTTGGATCAAATACATGACTCCCCCGCAAAAGGCGAGTCCAAAAAACGCTTCCCCTAAAAAGGCAAGCGTCGTGTGAATAGGTAACCAAATGCTTCGAAGCGGCGGTGGAATCTGGACCGGCTTTTGAGTAAAGAGGGTAGCTGAAGAGATAAGAAAAACTATGGCCAATGGAGTTACGAATGACCCCAAGACCGGAATTTTATGCTTGATATTAAAAATAATGAAAACCCCTACAAAACACCAGGCAAAGAAAAAAAGGGACTGATGGAGATCGGTTACGGGAAAACAGGCATAGGTAAAATAACGGAAGATAAAAATTATACTGTGAAAAACAAATCCAATAATCGTTATATAAAACGCTAAAAGGGAAAATAATGGTCGTGGTTTGATGAGGTAAATAAGAAAATTAATGGTGCCAATACAATAAATGGTAAGGGTAAGGTAAAAAAGGTAGAGATCAATCTGTTTAAAATATAAGAGGGGAGTTATTTGCATGTGCTACAACTCTTTCCTGTACAGCTTGAACAACCGGATGCACCTGAGGCAGGAGTAAAACCACCACTGCTCTTAAAGCTAACCGCTGACATCAGCTTTTCAATTTTATTACTTTGACATTTCTTGCACACCACCTCGGTGTCACTTCCAAAGACAAGTTCTTCAAACTCATTTCCACAATCATTACACCGAAATTCATAAATGGGCATCTTCAGTGCTCTTTCATAATTAAAAATTAATTTTTGTTAATTAATATAAACTCTTACTAATGTAAATGCAATATAAATTCTTTTTAAGGTTTTATTATCTTACTAATTGTAAGAAGAATTTGTTTTAACGGAATATTTTTTGCTCGCGCGATTCTTTTACAATCCTCAAATTCGGGGGAGGTTACAATCCTTCCATCGGGTTCCTCAATAATTTTAATCCGAACTTTCCCCCAGGGAGTCTCAACCACATTCGTTTTCCGCGATAGGGTATAACGTTCTACCGTATGGACGCGCACTCCCAGCGAAGTTGTCTCGTTGAATATGTTTTCTATCAATTCGGTTTTATCACTTTCCCTGGCAATAACTTTAAGAAGTATTCCCGGTCTATTTTTCTTCATCTGCACCGGAATCAAAGCAACGTCTAAAGCGCCTTTTTTAAAAAGCACCTCCATGAGATACTCGTAAATCTCGGGGTTCATATTGTCTATGTTGGTCTCAATAACAACTACCTGTTCCCAGGAAACTCTTTTTTCTTTTCGTCCTAATATTACCCGAAGCAAGTTTGGCACTTCATTGTCTTTTCGCTCCCCTGCCCCATATCCAACTTTTTCTATGGTAATGGGTGGTAAAGGACCAAAGGTTTGGGCGAGGGTTGCAATTATTGCGGCACCAGTAGGAGTAACCGTCTCAACCGGTTTGCCGATTCCATATACCGGTATATTTTTTAATATCTCAAGGGTTGCCGGAGCGGGTAAGGGGAGTGTACCATGTCTACACTGTATAAAACCATTTCCCAAGGGTAAAGGAGAAGATACAATTTCCTTAATGTTGAAGTAGTGAATCCCAAGGACCGACCCAACAATATCAATTATGGAATCAGCAGCACCGATTTCATGAAAATGAACTTGGTCGATCCTTTTTCGGTGAATAAAAGCCTCAGCTTTGGCCAGGCAGGAAAAAATATCGATGCTTTTTTCTTTTACGTCTTTGTTTATTTTGCTTCCCTCAATCATTGTGCGGATTTCTTTAAAAGTTTTTTCATCTTTTCCCGGTTGCTTCACGTTTATTCGCAAACGGGTCCCTTTTAAATTCATTCGTTTTTCAGGTAAGGCCTCAAGGGTATATTTTGGGATTTTAAGGGAGGCTAAAGACGCGGTAAGCTCTGATAGGGGAAACCCAAGATCAAGGAAAGCTCCTAAAATCATGTCCCCACTTATCCCAGAAAAACAATCAAAATAAGCGATCATACTCTTTATCAACCTTAAAAAATTTACGGGTTACTGAAAAAATATTTGACAAATTTGCTTAGTAAAATTATAATAAAATAATTTAATATTAAAATAACAAACTTTGTTTGACAACCTTTTTACTGAACACAAATATTTTTGTAGGAACTTTGCGATGCATCTTCAACAATTTTTAACTGTTCTTTGATTCAGACCTTTTTATCGAGGATTTTACTTCTCATACCAAAAAGGATGTTTTTAAGGAAATAGCGAACCTCTTAGAAGCCACAAAAAAAATTTTTAAAGCCGAAATAATCATTGATCTTCTGGAAAAACGGGAGCAATTAGGCACCACGGCCATTGGTAAGGGCATTGCGATTCCTCATTGCCGTTCTATGGCTGCTGAAAAGCTTACAGTGATCGTGGGATTAAAACAAGAAGGTATTGATTTTGATGCTCCTGATCAGCTTCCCGTTAAAATAGTCTTTGTGATCATTGCCCCCCCTCAAGATGTTAATTACCTCCCCTTTTTAGGAAAACTGGTTGAACTTTTAAGAGATGAATCGGCTAGAAAAAGGCTTCTTCGAGTAAAAAGCTTTAAAGGATTTAAAAAGGTAATCACGGAATTTTTAACCAATGAATGATATTTTACAAAATTTAGTTATTTTACAGGATTTAGATGAAATGATCTCGGAATCAAACAATGCCGAGATTATTACCCAGCAAGAAGAAATGGGTTTTGAAATCAATGGATTAGAAAAATTAATCGAAGCGCGTGAAGAATTAATAAAAAAAATCCCTCCTGAAGTTTTTAATCACTATAATCGGGTGCGAGCACGTTATGGTAGAGCCATAGCTCCGGTACGGGAGAACATTTGCCTCGGCTGTTTTATAAAAATTCCTACTCAAATATCCAGTCGGGAGATGGGCAATCAGGTGTTGCGCAATTGTGAAAATTGTGGCAGATATCTTTACTGGGTTTAAATGCCTCATTAGTGCTAACCTCTCTCTTGCATATCTAAGCAAAGCCTATTGATTCATTTTTTCTTCTTCTTTCCTTTGTCTTCGTTTAAGTCAGCAAGTTTTCTCCGGATAATTTTACCTTTGTGATTATTAAAATCAGTTAAAATATAGATGGTTTTAGAAAAAATTTTATAAACCACACCCTCTTTTTCTTTCCCTCCAAAGTAAAATTTTATTTTATCGCCGAGTTCCATAATGATTCCTCCTTTTTTAGCATTTATTCCTACGGTTGAACAGAAGCATCAATTTTTATGGGTATTGCAGGAAAACCAAATTCCGTTGTAATTTTTTCCCTCCACGTATCCGTTTCTTGACCACAATCGAATGGGCCAATCAGCACGCGATGCCAAACGACTCCATGGTTTTCTATCGTCCTAATAAACGCTTCGTAATGTTTATTTTTTAACTCTTCTTGCAGCTCCTGAGCACGTTCAAGGTCTTTAAACGCCCCAATTTGGATCTCGCACAAAGAGGAGCGTGAACCTTTTTCATCTTCGGGAAATGAGACTTTTGGTATGCGGGCCACTAAGTTGCGGCAGAGATCGTCAATCGTACGAAGTTCCTGAGTTGACCGGATATTGGTATATGTCTTTGCCAAGGAAAAAACAGCCAAAATTGGATTAAGGGGGATGTCTCCCTCGTGAAAACGCGTGTCATAAGAATCTTCCCAAAGGGTCTTCCCGTTTTGAGCGTCCACAATTTTAATTTTCGCGCTCACTCCAATCTGGGAATATACCCCGGCATAAACCTTGGTAAATTTAGTTACCTCACCATAAACTAAAGCTTGAGCACCTAAAAGAGCTCCTATATCCTTACTGGAAAGTTCATGGAGAGATTTTTTTTGGTTTTTTTGCAAAAGCTCCAAGGTGCGGTCAATATCACCTAATTCACGGTCATTGAAAGGCAAGGGGGAAAAATGACCGTAAAAACCAACTCTCACTAATTCCGGTAAATCAGGCTGATTAGTTTTGTTGGTGAAAGGAAGAATAGCAACCACCGGAGAATAATGAGCCTTGGTCGCCCACGTGGTAAAAGCAGTAGGATCGTTTTTCCTTCGATGAAACGAAGAACAGGCGATCACTCCGATCAAGGCTACGAATATAAATGCTTTTAATGTAAACTGTTGCAAATCAAATCATGGTTCGAGTTCAACGATCGTTACTCCAGCGCCTCCTGCAAGCGGAGGACCCAAAAAAAATTTATTGATTCTGGAGTGATTTTGAAGGAACTGATGAATTGATAGTCTTAGTCTTCCGGTACCCATTCCATGAATAATCCGTAGTTCCTTTATCCCATAAAGCAGAGCATTGTCAATAAATTTTTCCACCAATGGTATGGCTTCATCAACCCTTAACCCTATCAGGTTGAGAGAAGATACCGGGCCTAACGGTTCAGAAGTGGTTACGTTAATTTTTGAAGATGACCCCTTTGGTGCATTGAGAAGAAGGAATCGGGATACATTCAATGCGTGCCAATTCATCCAGGCCGGTTTTTAATCGAACTCCCCCGGTCTGAATTTCAACTTTTTTTGAAGAAAGATCAACGGCAACCACCTTTCCTTCTTTCCCACCCAGGGAAAGTTTATCTCCTTTTTTTAGCCCTTCATATAGTTGGGTAGAAAGTTCGATACGTTTCAGATCCTCCGAAGTTTTTGCTACTGTTGCGCTCACTTTGTTTTTTATTTCCTTAAAACTTTTAAAAGAAAAATTTGACTTTCTAAGCTTCTTTACTTCTATTTCAATTTCACGAAATAGTCTTTGAGCTTTTTTTTCAACATGGTCAAAGAGAATTTTCTGTTTACCTTTAACGTTATCGACAAACTTAGCCATTATTTCTTCGTAACGAGCCGCTGCATTGAGTGTTTCGTCACAGTTTATTTTAATTGCATTCAGTTTTTGAAGCATATCCTCTAAGTGCTCAGTGAGAGCTAAAATACGACGATCATTCTCCTTGAGATAAGACTTTCGCATGAGAAAGAATTTGGGGTGAAATCCCAAGGCGTGAAGCAGTTTCCAGTGCTTTACTCGTTCCGGGAATTCCAAAAACCAGTTTAAAAGTCGGTTTCAAGGTAATGGGGTTAAACCCAACCGAAACATTCAAAACATCAGGATGGGAGATTCCATAGGCCTTCAACAGGTTGAGATGACTGGTTATGATTACCTTGGTTTTTCTGCTTCTTAGCTCATCCAAAATTGCCGACCCTAATGCTGCTCCTTCCTCAGGGTCAGTACCTGAACCGACTTCGTCCAAAAGGACCAAAGAATGTTCATCAGCGCGCGATAGAATTTCATTAAGGTGGACCACATGGGAAGAAAATGTACTAATACTTTCTTCTAAATTTTGTTCATCACCAATATCGGCAAATATTTTTTCCCAGATGGGCAGTGTACTGCCTTCTGCCACGGGAATATGCATACCTGACTGAACCATAAGGGTCAAAAGACCAACAGTTTTTAATGTTGCAGTTTTTCCTCCCATATTTGCGCCAGTAATAACTATCCCTAAATAGGGAGCGGGAAAGAACAGGTCAACCGGTGTAATTGTACTATTATCAAACCGTGGATAGTGTTCCGGATCGTCTGGGAAGGATTGATTTAAAAGAATGGGATGCCGAGCCTGCAAAAAATTAATTTCCTTTTCTTTAATCAATTTTGGCTCTCGCGCCTTCATTGCCTCACTCATCCGAGCACGTGCCTGAATACTATCCAATATCCCTAAATATTTTTGGTTTTCCAAAAGAGTTTTTTTCTCTCCTCTCACCACCATGGTGAGATTTTTTAATATTCGAACCTCTTCTCTCTTCATTTCTTCCTTGAGCAACGTTAGTTCATTATTGTGCTCCACCACATGAAACGGCTCGATAAAATAGGTGGCTTGGTTATGAGATTGGTCATGGACTATCCCGGGGATGCGTTTTTTAAAATCAGCTTTCAGGGGAATGACATAACGATCATGTCGCAAGGTAATGATTTTTTCTTGAGCAAAAAGAGAAGTTTCAGGGTGGTTTAAAACTTCTTCCAGAACTGCACGGATATGGATTTTAACATGGTTGATTTTTAGTCTGATCCGAGCAAGTTCTTTACTTGCGGAATCAAGGATCTCCCCCTCAGCATTTATCGCCTTGCCTATTTGGTCTTCAACCGGAGAAAGAGGTTTAATCTTATTGGCTATCGACCAGAGTGCCGGTGATTGTTCTTTACGTGGTTTAATTAAATCTTTGACTAAACGACTTGATTCTAAGAGCGATAAAATTTCCCATAATTCAAGGGGTAGCAAAACACCGCCCTCGGGTTCAGCTTTTTTTAAAAGAAAAGTAATGTCTCGTAAGGTATTAAAAGGAAGGGAGTCAGAAACACCAAGAAAAGCTTTCATCTCGCTTGTTTCCTGGAGTCTCTCTTGCACCAAAAAGGGATTTATCTGCGGAAGAATATTGTGGCAGTGTTGTTTACCTAATTCGGTGGAAGCAAATCTACCCAAAAAATTGATTATTTTATCAAATTCAAGAACTTTAAGCGTGTGAGAATCTATTTTATTTTCCTGCACGAAAATGCTGTCCCCTACCCGTCTTTAATCCCGCTTTTGAAAGCAAAAACTATCTGATTAAAAATCATTGGTTTCTTTCTCATCAAAAGGGATCACCGAATCAGTCAAGGATCCTTGAGGGGGAATAGCTTTCTTGTTATTTGCGAACTTTTTTTTGGACACTTGGAAAAAATAAGCTGATGAATCGGTTTTTTCGACTCGGTAAAGACGAAGCATCCTGCATCGTGAATCCGACCTTTCCCTCCCCAACCATGTTATTCAATTCCTTGATCATAGTCTTTAATTTCTCCGTCTGGGCGTTCATTTCTTCGGCGGCACTCGCTGATTCCTCGGCATTAGCGGCATTTTGCTGGGCAACACTGTCCATGTCACCCACTGCTTTGTTGACTTGATTTATCCCCTCTGATTGTTCTTTTGAAGCAGCAGAAATCTCGGCAACCAATTCAACTCCTTTAAGGACATTTTTATACATATCTTTAAAGAGTGAACCAGTTTTTTTGACTGTTTCTGAAGCCTTCATTGATTTGCTTTACAATACTTTCTATTAAATCCGACAGTGCTTTTGGCTGCAGAAGCTGCCCGGCCCGCAAGATTTCTCACTTCATTTGCTACGACCGCAAAGCCAGCGCCAGCTTCACCGGCACGGGCCGCCTCTACTGCCGCATTAAGGGCAAGAAGGTTGGTTTGAAAGGCAATTTCATCGATAGTTTTTACAATTTTTGATGTCTCTTGGCTTGCCTGAGAGATTTTGCTCATCGAATTAGCAACATCTTCACTCGATTTTTGCGACCTCAGTCATAACTTGAGCAACATTTTTCATTAATTTGTCTGCCTGGTTGGCATGGTCGGCATTCATTTTAGTCATGGATGCCATCTCTTCCATGGAAGAAGATGTTTCTTCAATGGAAGCAGCTTGCTGAGACGCTCCTTGAGCAACTGACTGGTTAGCACTTGAGACCTGGGCACAAGCGGTAGCCAAATGTTCTTCACTTTCAGTCAATTTATAAATAATTTTGCCAAGTTTTTTAGTAATATTGTCAGAGAAAAAATATCACAAAGATACTGCTGATTCCAATCCCTACAATACATATAATGATAGCAAACAATTTAACATTTTTTTCCATAGCAGCGGCGTCAGAAGAATCCCGAATCATTTCTTCATGCGTTTTTGCTACCAAAGCGTTTAATGCTCTGTTCTAAAAGCTCATGTTTGTCCTCCAGGTCTTTATTGTTCAGCTGATCAATGGAATTTTTTAGGTCCACTACCCGCATCAACTTGTTAGCAACACTCTCATAAAGACGAAAAATAATCCGCAGCTGCTTGCTTGCCAGAATCATTCGCGACCAAAATTAAATTTTCAAAGACCATCTTTATTTCATCCATATCATTTTTATTCGGATCGCGTATGATTTTATCCTGATATCTTTTGATATCAAAAATCATCGATTGAAACTGAATATCATCTTGAGCAGCTGAAGCTTACCCAAACTATCGTCCAAATCTTTGACAACACCGGTATTGCCACCTCCCTTTTTGTCAGCCCCTCCGAAACTTTGGCTAAGCTCAACTTCCTCTCCTTTTTGGTCTATGATTTGATTGCAAATGTTTTTAAAATCTTCAAATTGGATAGAAGCCTTTTTCGTTAAACTCTCTATTTCTCCACCCTTATCGCAGGGCATCACCTTAAGTCCCTCTAAGCCCTTTATCTCTTTCCCCAGATCTTCATGACCATTTAAAAGAGCCCGTTCTAATATTTGATATTCATTGAGTTTGGTTTGGATTATGTTTTTTAGAGCCGTGAATTTTTCAAGATCCCGATCCACTTTGACCAAATTATAAAGATTTAGCTTAGCGTCAAGTAGAGCAACCGTCATGGCTGAGGTTACTTTTTGCAGAGGAACCGTAATGTCAGCAACTTTTTGGTGGATTTTGCTAATTGCCCCAAGCCGGGATATAAAAAACATGGACAATAAGGCGATGAGAACGACTATTACCACGGTTAAAATTAAAAGTTTTTGTTTTATGGTCATCGTTTTCATAGATAATCTCCCAAAATTATTATCTCAAATTACTATTGATATTATTTCTTAGAAAAATCTTATTATTTTATTTGCGGCTTTTTTTGTTTAGGATTAGCGTTTTTTCCAATTATCCCCTTTTTAAAATTATTTTTTGTTTTAATACGTTATGTTATCACTTCCAATAATTCTGGGAATTTCAACATACATACCCTGACTGGTTCATCCTTTCCCTTAACGGAAATAGAGCTTAAATGGTTGTCCCAAAAATGTCGGGGGAGATAGCTAAAAGAATTCGAACTGATCACAAGGTCAGTTTTTAACTCTTTGGAAGCCTTCTCTAAACGGAAAGCAAGATTTACTGAATCACCTAAAACAGTATAATCTTGCAGACGGCCGGAACCCATGTCTCCCACCACTGCTTCTCCAGTATTAATCCCTACTCCTATTTGCAATGGTTTTTGCAGTTGAGGGTAAGATTGATTTATTAACTCGGTTACAACATGAAGTTCATACGCTGCCTTTAAAGTATTTCTCACATCTTTTTCCGGATTTTTTTCATTAATTAACCAACACGCCATAACCGCATCGCCAATAAACTTATCAACTCCGCCTCCATTCCTTTCAATAACATCGTTAACCGATCGAAACCATTCGCCTAATAATTTAGCCAAAAGATCTATGGGTAATTGCTCGGACATTGAGGTGTAATCACGAATATCCGCTACCAGTACCGTTACTTCCTGGACTAACGGGACATCATAGGTAATCGTAGTTTCTGAGTCAGCGGCTTCATTACCAATAAAATCTGACGGAATTTCTTGATCAGCTTTTTCGATCTGGAAAATTAAAAAATTCGAACCAATTTGAATAACATCACCGGATTTAAGGAGGATCGGAACAATTACTCTCTTACCATTAAGGTAGGTTCCATTGGCGCTTCCCATGTCAACAAGATAGTATTTATCTTCACCAAGGCAACGCAGCAATGAATGATTTCTGGAAACTTTGGGGTCAGGAAGAACCAAATCATTAGTTTTGCTCCTTCCAATGGTGGTTAGAGACCCTAAGGATAGTTTTTGTTTTTCGTATGGAAACTCAAAATTCAAAAATGCTTGCATAGAAAAATATGCTAAATTTTTAGATATTCATAAGGTTCATAATATATTTCAAGAAATAAGTCAACTTATTTTATTAACCTGCTTAAATTATGATATTTTCTTTAAAAAGAAAAAGTTATGGCCTTTTGACCAGCAAGGAGAGATGGATTAAGGGTTTGGTTAGGTATTCATCATTTTTAAGTGTAAAAATAATTGGTTACTAAGAAAAACAAATTCTCTTAACGTTAGGGTCTCCGGCCTTTTGTTAGGATCAATCGTTCCTTCCGTGAAAAGCCTTTCGATAAATTCAGACGAAAAAGTCCCGATTGCTTTAATCGCGTTTTTTAAGGTTTTTCTTCTTTGAGAAAACAATGTTTTAACGAAAACTGCAAAAAATTTTTCATCTTCGAGGGGTTCACGGGGAAATGGCAGGAGGTTAAATTTTATTACTTTTGATTCTACCTTTGGTCGAGGATAAAACGCTTCTTTTCCCACTGAAAGCACCACCACTGAATCCGCATAAAGATTTGCCATTAAAGTTAAAAAACCGTAATTTTTATTTCCTGGTTGTGCGGTTATCCTTTCGGCAACTTCTTTCTGATACATGAGTACCATTCGTGAAATATGATCTCCTTTTTTTAAAAGCTCGATGGTTAAAAGAGACGCAATATAAAAAGGCAAATTTCCCACCACGTTTAAAGCTTGGCCTGCCTCGTTTGCAGCTCTTTGGTAATCGAAACGCAGGGCGTCCTGATGGATTATTTTGACATTACTCTTTCGTATAATCTTTGTTCGTAAGAGGGTTGCTAATTTTCCGTCTTTTTCAATCGCGAATACCCTTTTTACCTGTTCAGCCAAACGGCACGTTAAACCACCCAGCCCCGCACCGATTTCAACGACGATATCCTCCTTAGTAAAACCACAACATTCAACAATGCGATTGAGGATTTCCTCCTGAACAATAAAATTCTGCCCCATATTTTTACGAGGCAGAATTGAAAAGTCTTTAATGAGTTTTCTTTGAGAAATAATTTCCATTTTTTTAATTTTTCAATCTGGTTCTTGTTCCAAAAAGTTAATGTGTACTCCGCCCATCTCCCCGCCAAAGAGACAAAAAAATTATTTAACAATAATAAGTGCGTATCAAGAGCAGGTACTACCATGATCAGGGAGAACCTAACGATACAGTACCATTAAAAGTTTTTCTTGGAATTATCAAAATATGATTTACGTAGTTGCTTGAAAAATGTGGGGGTAAGATTATGTCTTCTTTGGGTGAAACGAAAGTCTTAACGCCAGAGACCTCGTCTTATGGTCTATTGATAAAACAATGTTCACAAAGGAGCATCTTCCAAGCGATAGCTGCCATCTGCCTGGAGATGATAACCATATTTAACTCCCCCTGGATACGTAAGGTCGTCTTTTTTAATTAAACCAGCATGTACTAAATCTTCTAAGCTGACAGGGTAGTTACCACTTTTTAAAAAATAAACATTTAATGCGTTTTTAATCTTTTGGGATTGAGTTTTGGCAAAGACCTTTTTATATGAGGCAACATCCTCGCTTAACGAAGGAGACAAGAGTAATCGTAGTCCTAATAGAAGCAAAACGATAATTATAGGAAAAATCCCATAGGAAACGTATTGCCAGTATTTTTTTTTGATTGGAGGTTTTAAATAAGGCTCTTTTTTTGCCGCAATTTTTTTAATAAAATGCCCCTCTAAGAGGCTGTGCAATGCTTTTAAAGTATTGTATCTCCCCAATACACTTTGGTAAATAATATCTTGAGTAGTTTTTATCCCATCAACTAAACGATAAATAGTTTTTTCATTAATAGTTAGCTCATCAATACCTGCCAAAGTTTTTTCATCCAGGGGATTTTTTTGAAAGACAATACCAAAATGGGGTATTTTTTGGTAAAGTTCTGGTTCTTCATCTATCATTCGGAGGAGATCAAGAAGGATATGCTCAGTAGTGATTATAGTGCTCAATCTCTTGTCATGCTCAATTTCTTTAAGACTAAATTCATAATCTCCCGATTTCCATTGGAGAACATCATATAGTGTTTCTACTAATAAATAGTTATTTATTTTTTGTATTTGACCTACACTCAACAGATTCATATCCAAGAACACTTCTTCCAAGTTTTTAAAACTTTCATTATGTTTTGCCAAGGCCCTTTGTAACTCTTCTTCAGTAACTAACCGAGCCTTGACCGCTGCATCTCCAAATGGATCCCTTTTCAGTGATAAATAAAAAGGGCATGCTTTGGAGATCATGCCATTTGCAAAAATAACGTCGGCCTTTTTCCCGCTGCTCTGAATCGTTAACACGCCAGACCTTTGTTGTTGACTGATCAGCTGAAAAATCTCCACTATGCCGAAGTCATCAATTTTACCCTTTAAGGCCATGGGGTTTCCTTTTTAATGTTATTGCTCGTTTCCTGCTCTTCAGTTTGATCTTTTTGTTTTTGACTTCTCATCCGAAAGTCTTCCATAATTTGCATAAAGTTTTTGTTGGAAAGTTCTTTTTTTCGATAACTTTTATTTTTTACAAAGAAATAAAATAAAAGAAATAGAAAACCAAAAAAAATAATTTCTAAAAAAGAGCCTGAATAATTCAACAAGAAAGGATCGTTCACGAAACCGTTCCAAAAAAAGATTTTTATAATAAAACAAAAGAAAATAAAAACATACAATATTCCTATCCCGGTAAAGCCTAACCACAACTGACCGCTTCCCGGAAGCCCAAACGTTAAAAATTTCCACACTAACGTTTGACGCCTTTGATGTTTTTCCACTTCCTCAATCCTTCTGCCTTTTACATTTGCATCACGTTTAACTCTTTGAATATAAATATTGACACAATGAGAACAGAATTCAGAAACCATGTCTCCCTTACTCAAAAGCCTTCTTCTTTTCATGGGCCTTCCACATTGATGACACCGAGTTGATAAATTTTTTCCAGCTTCCTGATGAAAAAGAAGAACAAAGATAAATAAAGAAAGCAAAATAAAGAAAAAAATTCCATAGGCATAAGGTATTCCTTTGAAAAAAAGCGGCCATAAAGAATAAACCACCATCTTCTTTTCTTCCGAATCCTGGAATACTCGATTCCAAAATTCTTTGAAAGTAATGGTCTCGTCAATTACAATGCGATTATAAGTAGCAGGACTATAAATTTTTTTTAAATGATAATCAATCAGCTGAGGGTCGAGCCTTCGGGCAATAAAGAGTTCTTCTCTTTTTCGCGCTTCTAAAAACTTATAAAGCTCAAGATATGCCCGATAAAGATTATAATGAAAAGAAGCTTTGTTATTAATTATACTGACAGCCCTTTTATAGGCAGCTTCGGACTGTTCCAATTTTCCTTGGGCAAAGTAAACATTCGACAGATTATTAATGACTACTCCCGACGACGGATTACTTTCCAATAATGTAGTATAATATCTTTTCGCTTCTTCCAAGCTTCCCCATCTTTTTTTAATTAATCCTAACGTAAAAATAACATCCAAATCACGCGGATGTGTTTTTAGATAGGCCTCCAGCTTTTTTTCTGTTTCTTGTGACCAATCTTCATAATTAGCTTTGTAAAGCGAATCCACTAACCCTTCTTGATTGATGAGCACCATTGAGGCAGCAGTTTCAAAAGCCAAAGGTGATAAAACCAAAAGCAAGGCTATACTAAAAATAGCTTGTTTTTCTTTTTTGCTCGCATATAACGCCAGAATAACCAGCCAGTAGCAAGCAATTAAAATAGGCCCGATGCCCAAGATAACTGGAAGAGTAACGATAATACCAGCCCATACATATCCCGGTAAAGCATAGGTCTTTTGGGAAAAAAAATCACCGCTATCTTTTGCTAATAAATTATAATATTTAATAAGGAGAACAAAAGAAAACACAATGATGGTAAGGAAGAAAGCAAAGAAAAAAATAAAATAAGAATTGCTTGCAATCAGGGTTAAGGTTTTAAAATTTTTTAAAGCGATCAGATCACCTTCTAAATATTCTCCAATAACCCGAAAAAAATTAAATCTATTTTCTGCTCCATAGGCCTGAGCTAAAGCCCAGGAAGGTTGCGGGAAAATCAGGGGCTATGTTTTTTGCTGCTTTTGCAAGGCGAATAGCCTCTGAAGCTTCCCCGCTTCGAATCGATTTTTGAGACTCATTAACCAAAAAACTCGCAAAGGTTGTAAAATTTTTTATCCCGTTATTCAACTGGTACTCATGAATTGAGTTTAAAGTAGTGTCATCCAATTTTATGTGTCCGGGAATGATTGTTTTTATGAAATTAGATAAAAAAGGATATTGAGGAAAAGGAAGAGAAAAGTCTTCTTCGAGGTTCTGCGGGATTATTGTTTCTGGAGGTTTAACCGTTTGCTCTTGTTTTGAAGAAACGTCTTCCAATGGCTGGAGAGGTAAAATGTTTTGTTGAGAATACGCAAAAAAAGGTAAAGAGGAAAGTAATGAGAGAGAAAAAAATAGAAAAAAGTAAAAAGGCCTCTTCAAAACAACCAATCTTTTATGCATAGTAAAATCACTCCCGTTGTCGGGAGAGGTGGTTCATCAAATAAGCTCTTCTAAATGTATCGTAATAGTAAGTTTTGCCTTTTTATGAACATTGCCCAATTGAAGGGTTAAAGGTAATTTTATTGAAGCGGGTAAAATTTTCTCCGGGGCACCACAGCTAATAATTTCAATTCTACCCGTTGTTGATGACGCATTGCGGCCGTTATTTGTTAAATCTTCCCTTTGGAAGGATTGCGCCTCATCTCTAAACTCTTTATCACCTTGAGATGTTACCGCAGCTTCATCAGTTTCAAGCTCAATCCATTCCGGAGACTCTTCGAGATCTAAAGGTATTTCTTCAATGTCCGTTTTATTTTCTTCAACGTCAAAATCAGTAGTTCCTTGCGTTTCTAATGATATCCCTTTGTCTTCTTCCTTGGACTCCAGTAAATCAATCTCATTCGCAAATTTTTCTTTGGCTTCTTCACGTTTTAAATATGGTTCGGTTGAAATCGGTATGTCATCCGTTATGCCATTGAACTCGAATCCTTCTTCCGATATATCAAGTTCATTTCCAAAATCTTCCTCGGTAAACTCTTGATCAATTGCCTCGGTTTCCCCGGTGCCAAGGACATTTTCACTGTCAAACTTTTCTGCGCCCTTCGTTGTTTTTAAATCCACGGGCTCTGATTGAGCTTTTGCTTGCTCCTTTTGTTTTAATAATCTATCGATGGTCGCACGCCTTTCAGCTCGAAGTCTTTCAATGTCAAAAACCTTTTCCTCAGATTCCAATTCAATGAGAGATTCTACATCACTCTTTGGTAAAGGGGGTGGAGTTTTAGTGGCACCCGGAATTAAAGGTGCTGAACGGGTTGGTGGCTTTACCTTTGGTTTTTTGGAAGAATCCTCTAAGCTTTCTAAAACTGCTTTACTTATATCGGTAAGGGTTTCCATCACCCCTTTTCCGTTTAAGCCTACTGATTCAATCACAGAAAGGTTGCGTCGGTTTAGCTTTGAGTTTAAAGTTTGAATACTGGAAATTTTTTTTAAATCTCTCTTATTGTATTGGAGAATCATCGGGATGTCATCAATCTTCTTCCCATAATAAAGAAGATTTTTTTCCAAGTCTTCTAAACTTTCAATGTTCTCCGCCAATTTTTCTTCTTGTGAATCGGCCACGAAGACAATTCCATCAACCCCGGTTAAAACTGCTCTCCGAGTTGAAACATAGTAAACTTGACCAGGAACTGTATAGAGGTGAAATCGAACATTAAATCCTTTTACCGTCCCAAGGTCCAAAGGAAGAAAATCAAAAAAAAGTGTTCTATCGTCTTTTGTGGCCAGAGAAATAAGATCACCTCTCTGTTTCGGATTTAACCGGTTATGGATAAAATGAAGGTTAGTAGTTTTACCACCAGCAGCGGGACCATAATAAACTATCTTAGCTCCTATTTCCCTTTTCGATGGATTAAACACAACCATTAGTTTTTATCCTTTCGATAATTCCTCTAAAATTTTTTTTGTGTCCTTGTAACTTGGATCAACCTTTTGGATATCCTTAAATACCTCGAGAGCTTTTTTTGACTCCCTCATCTCCGCATAGGTTAAACCTAACTCATAATTCAATTCTAAAAACTCTCGCTGAGAAACAAAACGGCTTTTTAAGCCACTTTTGGCCGCATTAATAGCATGTTTATACATTTCTTTTTCTCGAAAACAGGTAGCTAACCGCCGGAAACAATCATTTTTAACGTCCTGATCATCTAAAGCTTTTTTTAATTCCTCGATTGCCTCGTCAATCCTCTCCATTTGTTGATATGCTATCCCAAGTTCGTAATGAAGTCTAAAGGCTTCTTCCTTAGGTTTTTCTGCAATATCTTTTATAATGCCTTCAAAGACTTTGTTCACCTCCATTGAGGACTCATCTTTGGCTGTTTCAGTTTTATCCGTTGATATGATTAATTCGTCACCATCGTCTAACTGAGATCCCAGATCAAAATAATTTTTTTCCCTCAACCCTTCTTCAGGAGGGACAATCTTTATATACTCGGGTTGATTTTCCCCAACTTCGATTAATTCTTCTTCACCATCTTGTTTATTATGAGAAACCTTCTTTAAGGCCACAAGAAATTTATTCGCTTTTTCTCTAATGAATCGATTCGAGGGGTCAAGGTTGATCATCCTTTCAATTATATTTCTGACTTCAAAAGGTTTTCCGGTAGTTAGAAGATACTGAGCCAATTTCTCATAGGTAGCAGCCGCATCACCTATAAAACCAAGCTTTTGATAGAGCTCAGCAAGCGTTAAATAGACATTTACCAAAGTTGGGTCAAGAGAAAGCACTGTCTTGTAAATTGACATTGTCAATTGGTAAAGTTCTTCCTTGGCATAGGTTTCAGCAGAATAAAGATATTCTTTTACGGCTTCCTCTTTTTTCCCTTTCTTTAAATACAAGTCAGCTATTTTCATATGAACCCCAATATTATCAGGTTCATTTTTAGCTAGTTGCAGATATTCATCAAGGGTTTTTTCACCAGATTTTTTTTTCATTAAAAATGATAAAAACTTCACGGTTAATTTTTCTCCGTTTTCAGAAAAATCTCTTATATTTTTAGTGGTTTGTAATAATTTAATTTTTAAGTATAGTTTTTAAAAATAATACTATAAAATTTAACCTATTTCAAAAAAACATAAAATATCAGATAATTTATCTGATTATCTTTAATTTTTTTTATACCACAAGATATATTTAAAATAAACTTTTTTTGTTCTTAGGTTTATTATTTTAGATAAATCGCATAATTTTTAAATTTTAAAGCACTTCCAAATCATTTATATTGACATAATATTTATTCTCAATTATTTAAAATATTAAGAAAAATTAATCAAATTAATTTTCTAAAAAAAGCATTTACACCTTTCCTTCCAGGGCTAACTTTAAAAAAAGAATAAAAAAACCTAAAAATATTATTCTTCACATGACCTCTCAGATAATTACAGCCTTCAAAGAGGCCCAAACAAACATCCACGCTTTTTCAAAATCAACGGAAATTCTTTTCCGTTTTCTTTTTTACTAACATTATAATAATTAAAAAATATGATAGTTTCATTCTCCGCAAAATCTGATTTGGGTCTAAAAAGAAAGGTTAATGAAGATAGCTTCTTGGCTGATGAAAGCATAGGTCTTTTTATGGTGTTAGATGGTATTGGCGGCCACTTAGCAGGTGAAGTGGCAAGCAAATTAGGCCTTAATACCATTAAAGAAAATGTTATACGTTCTATAAAAGATAAACCGTTGGCAGATAACCAAAATTTATCTCGAGAAGTACAGATTCTAAATGAAAGCCTTCTGTTAGCTAATCAGGTTATCTACGAAGCAGCTAACTCACAACCGGAATACTTCGGGATGGGCACTACGGTAGCTTCCCTGCTTCTGGGGAGAGAAAATATTGCCATTGCTCATGTCGGAGACAGCCGAATTTATCTTATTCGAGAAAATTCTATTGAACGACTCACCGAAGATCATTCCTTAGTTATGGAGCAGCTTAAAAGAGGTATTATTAGCGCAGAAGAAGCAGAAAAGTCAGAGATGAAAAACATTATTACGCGAGCCTTGGGAGCAGAAGAATTATTGACTCCCACTGTAGATGAACTTATTCCGTTTAATAACGACTTATTCCTTATTTGCTCTGATGGACTCACCGACCTCGTTACTGATGATGAACTTCTTGAAATTATTTTAAAAAGTCGTCACCTCTTAGATCAAGCTGTCCAAAACCTCATTGATAAGGCAAATGAAAAAGGAGGAAAGGATAATATCACTGCCATTTTAGTTAATATTAAATGTCGTTCAAGAAAAAAATTGACCCAATATTTGTATTCGGCTTTTGACAGGGTTTTTTCGTATTTTCGTGTGAAAAGGATTGACTAAAAACAAAAAAAGGGTTATGAAATTGTCTAAATAAGGCTTACCAAGCATTTGGAGGATTTTTATCTATGCCCAAGCTTATTTTAAAGTTCAAGGAAGCAGTATTAAAAGAATATGCATTGGAAGATGAGATGGTGACTATTGGAAGAGTTGATGATAACACCATCAAGGTTGATAATATGGCGGTCTCAAGTCATCATGCTAAATTAATTCGAGAAAATGGTGATTATGTTCTGATTGATCTTAACAGTTTAAATGGAACTTTTGTAAATGGGCAAAAAATATCAAAATGGATCCTCAAAAATAACGACTTTATAACGATTGGTAAACACACTCTGGTATATATAGATGAAAGAGTACCGAAGAAATCTCCTTTATCCGGCACCTCAGAATTGAGATCACCTGAAGGAACGGTCATGCTCGATATGCGCACTCAGCAGCAGTTACTTGAGGAAGCTGCTGCTAAAAAAGGGGTGGACAAGGTGGGAGAATTGGTTGGGGCGCTAACCTTTATATCGGATAGCGAAGGTCAAGGTGAAATAGATTTATCAAAACGAATCACCATGATTGGAAAGGGTAAGGAGGCGGAAATAAAAATAAAAGGCTTATTTCTACCCAATATCTCCGCTGTTATCAGCAGAAGACCAGCCGGATACTTTCTCTCTCATTCTGAGGGAAGAGCCATCCCAAAGGTAAATGGCGAATCAGTAAAGGGCCAGGTCAAGCTTAAAGATGGTGATATAATCGAAATCGCTGGGCTTAAAATGCAATTCTTCTTAAAACCAACCCAAGAATAATTTTGAATTACGCAGCTTCGGTCCTTTATAAAGAGTAATGAGTTTTTGCTGAACGATATATCGTTTCATCCGTGAATAAAATCTTATCCCTCCTCATTGCTTACTTTTCACTTCACTTATCTCAAAAAAATTTCTTTTTCCTTAAGATTGTTTTTTTGATATGATTCAAAAACATTTTTCTAAAAATAGTTTCGGAGGCTTGTTTGAACAAAAAAGAAAAGAGAACAGAAATTCCAAAGTCGACCACGACACATCTCATGGAAATCATCTCGGAAGAGGAATTTTTGAAGCTGGTTCAAAATGCTGCCGCTGACGTTCTTCGGCTAAGCCTTTTTTTGGAAGATTTAAAAAGTAACGAGAAGGTTTTTAATAAAAAATTATTTTACGCGATTCTTACGGTGTCTAGGGACCTGGAAGATTTTTTGGATGCTCATGGGGCAAAAAGCAATCGAGCGTGGTCTTATTTTAGGGAATTAGTTGCTTCAGCACGCAATTTTGGATTTGCTGCATTTCTCATTGAGCATATCGAAAAAAGCCACATTCCCCCTGAAGACCAAAAAATTTTTAATGAATATTTTGATAAAACGAAGAATACTAAACATTACTTTAATCAAACCTTACTAAAAATTTTTGAACTTATAAAAGTAGAAGCGCAGAGGCTTAAAATCTCTTTTCCTCCAAGAGGACTCACAGAAATTTATTACTACGATATCCCATCGAATAAGCTTCTCCCGCAAAATTTGGATGAAGGAGAAATAAAAAATAAAAGAGAAAATATTATTAAGATCTGTTCCAAATATCTCAACATAAGTAGTCAATTTCATGATCTCAGATGTAACAAACAGTATCCTTCAGAGATACTCTCACAAATGATTCCCGAAAAAATTAATGAAGAGAGAATCAGACGATTTGAATTGGTTATGCATAATTTAGAGTCAGTTTATGACACCTATGTAAAAGACAAGGCCTTGGAAAATGAAGACTCCCGTTTTAGCCGCTTACGGACATATATCTCATCCATCCTGCACCTCCTTGAGATTGCGCGTGTATTAGTGCATTTTTATGAGCGCCATGAAAAAATAAACAGTATCCTTGAAAAATCCATTACCCAGAATAATATTTTAAACTGTACTATCAATTGGGCGCTTTACTACATTAATGTGATGATGCTATCCGGCCGTATGTTGGCCGATGAATTACTAAAAGAATATACGGCGATGGATTCAATTGAATTGCCGGTCCCTAAGGATTTGGGTTTTCATCTTCGGCCATCTACGTTAGTTGCAAAGGTGGTTAACCATTATGGCTCAGATGTTTATATGGTAGTGGGACAAGATAAATTTGATGCCAAAAGCGTTTTGAGTTTAACGTGGGCCGGAGGAAAAATCGCTCGGGAAAAAATAGAAAAAGTTACTTTTGTAGGAGACAAAAGAGTATTAAAAGACTTAAAAACCCTGGCAAGTGTAAACTATGGTGAGGACCTTATGGGGAAAGATCGTCCATTACCAAAAGTGCTCTCCTACCTCCGTTAGCTTTTCTTAATTGATTACTTCATTAATCAAACGTCAATCAGAAAGAAAACGTTTTATTATTGCGAAATTTTTTTCGGTTGCTCCCTGGTTAACCTTAATCACTTGGAAACCCCGTTCACCACGCATTTGGGCTTCTTCTTTATTATTCAAAAGTTTTTGTGCCTGAAATAATAAATCATCTTTTGTGGTCACCAAGATGCCGGCACCAGATTCTCTTAATGCGTTAACAAACTCGGAAACATTTTGGGTATAGGGCCCAAAAATAACAGGTTTTTTATAAACTAAAGGCTCTAAAATGTTATGCCCGCCGATATTGACTAAACTTCCTCCCACAAAGATAATTTCACCGATACTATAAAATTGAGCGAGTTCACCAATAGTATCCATGAGAATTACTTGAGCTCTTAATAAATGTTGGTATTTTTTAATTTGGCTTTTTCGGTGGACGACAAAACCTCTTTTTTTCACTAATTTCTCTACCTCGGAAAATCGTTCGGGATGACGAGGAGCTAAAATCAAAATCAAATTTGAATATTCTTTTATGAGTTGCTGAAAAACTTCAAGAATAATATCTTCTTCAGCCGAATGCGTGCTGCCGGCAATAAAAATTTTATCTTCCAATCCCAGATTAAGCTCGTTTAGAAGTTCTTCTTTGTGCCTGTCATTTACATCTGGAGTTTTTTGGTCAAACTTCATATTACCGGTGATTAAAACTTTTTGAGGATCAGCTCCAATATCAATGACTCTTTGATAGTCAACCAAAGATTGCATCCCAAAAGCTGACACTTTATTAAAAACTTTTTTAAAAAACCATCCAAAAAGCTTATAGCGGCGACATGATTTAGATGAAATTCGACCGTTAACAATTACTGATGGTATTTCTCTTTGATGAAGAAAAAAAAGAAAGTTGGGCCAAATTTCAGTCTCAGTATGAATGAAAATACAAGGGTTAATGATCGTAAGCACTTTTTTTACGATAAAAAAAAAGTCATAAGGGAAATAAATAAGAAAATCTATTTCGGGAATTTTTTTCCGGGCAGTATCATTTCCGGTAGAAGTAATCGTTGAGAGCACTATTTTTTTTTGGGGATATACTTCTTTAATCTTTTTGATGATTGGTATCGAGGCGATAACTTCACCCACTGAAACTGCGTGGATCCAAATAGGGTGAACGCCCTTGAGTTGATCGTGAACTGATTTTGGAATGAACCCCATCCTCTGGCATAAGCCCTCGCGGTACTTCCTTCTGACTACTAAGGCTACCACAAGAACGGGGAATGCTATGATGGACAGAATATTATAAAAAAGATACCCCATATGGTATAATCTTATTGTTTGGTGCTATTACTTGCTAATGCCACCTGGTTCTTTGCCACGAAATTGTGATCCTTCCTCGGAAAAGAACTCAGGATAAACTTTTTCGATTTCCGAACGGACATCCGTTAAATTTTTCATTATCCTATCTGCATACGTGTTATTCGGGTATTTATCCAAAACGCTTTTTAGAAGGTTATAACTTTCCAGAAGATAACTCTTTTTTTGCTCTACATTGGTGCAGCTCTTGGCTTGAAGAAACAACTGACCCGCCTTTAGCCTCCGCGTACGAGCCAGGCCATCGATAGCTAAAAGTTTCTTTTCTTCAGCGTCAGCAGGTTTATAGGCAGTACCTTCAAGTTCTTCATAGAGTGCGATGGCCTCTTCAAAATTTTCCGATTCGAGTAAACGATTTGCTCTTTCCAATTTTTGTTTTCCCGTTTCATCGCTCAATTCAACTTGTTTATTCCCTTTTAATAGCGCCTCCGTTTTAGGGATAAGCGCAATTTTTTCCTGCATTGAAAAAGGGTATTCCCCGGGAGGAAAAGACTTTTTAAGCGAAAACAAGAGTGCTTGTGCTTCTGAATACTTTGACATTTTAATGTCGTTATCTATCTCTCGTAGCCGTGCATCAATTTGGTTCCTTCCTTGTTCAGTTAACTGATTAAGAAAATCTTGAACTCCACTCTGGCACGCAAGGTCTAAGCATTCCCTTTGAGCTACAATGCCTAATTGATATGCCCCCAGAAAATCACCTTGCTCTTGAAAAAGAGCGCGCGCTTGATCAATTTTGTTTTTTACCGTTATATCCTGAGGTCCGGTCTGCAAAAGCGCTGCCTTCCCCTTTACTTTTGCATACCATATTTCCTCATTCATATAAAAAGCATTAAGCTTCTGGAATATCTCCTGTGCAAGTTGGGTCTGCCCATTATTAATCAACCATTCTCCAAGTGCAAAGCATAACGGTGCGTTTTCTGAGGTTAGGGAAAAATCTTTGGATAAAAGTTCTTCAATAAGGTTGCGAGTATCTTCCCCTTGGTTCAATCGGGCGAGGGATAGCGCATAGTAGGCCTTGCTGTTAAAATTTATTTTTCCCCCAGGTTTAATCTTAGCAAGTTGATCATAAAGATCTACTACTTTGTAGTAGTTATTTTTCTGGTAACTATTGGCAATCTCATCCTCTAATTTCTGAGTATTTATTCCATTTGGATATTCCTTCCCGCGTAAAGATTCGGCGAATTTTAACGTCGCAAGATAATGATCAACCAAATCTAAATAAAATATTTCGCGTGACAAAGCAGTGTCTCCAGCTTTTAATTTTTGCTGCAGGATTTTAATCCGTTTCAAATCTTCGAGATAACCCGCAAGCATTTCATTTTTTTTAGCAAGGTACGCATCGTCTTCAGGTGATCGTCCCTCGTGAAGCGAAACGTTATTTTTTTCAATTTCTGTCTGAAGAGCGTCTATAATCTCATTGAGCGTGTCTTCCCAAATCACTTGGTCTTTTTGGAGCCTAAGCTTTTGAGCCTTTTCCTGAAAAGATTCTTGCTGAGCTTTTGGTTCTGAAGAAACTTCTTTAACCCTCATGCCCTCAGGATAAGCGCAACTAACCGTAATAAGTATCATTAAGAAAAACCACCATCGTACTGCGCAACAAAACACCATCCGTGACCTCCCTTTTATTACCAAGGACTCTGGGTGCTGAGTCGATTGGTTTGAAATGGAGTAAAAAACCTCTGCGGTCTAAATGAGTTACCTTCTACTTGTCCATAAGAATACACTATTGCTTCACCCTCCAAACCTTCTAACGGTGAGTCTAAAACAAGAGGTAACCCGCTCCCCTTATCAACCGGAACAGCAATTGCCCCTTCAGGGTTAGGCAACAAGAGGTTATTTTCCGAAAGAAACGCAAAGTCAACGGGATCAATACTTTTGTGAAAAAGCTGATTCTTGGTGACTTCATTCGCCACATCAATCCAAACCGGTAAAGCTCCCGAAGCACCAAAAATCCGAAAATGATTGTTTTTCATCGGGGTATTATCATCATATCCAACATAAGCAGCAACCACAAAGGAGTTTGGCAAAGACAAATCAAAACCTTTTTCGGAAAAAGTCGGAATAAAGCCGATATAGCTTGAGTTACTATACTCATTTGCTGTGCCTGTCTTTCCGAGGGTGGGCACGTTAAAGGTCAACGTATTGCCACGCGCTCCCAACTCTACCTCGAGTTTAATCGAATCTTGAGCTTTATTGCCGGTCCCATAGTTTACAACATTTTTTAAAATCTGCGCTATCATATAAGTAATATGATGATCAAGCACTGGTTTATCCTCTGGCAGGTAACGGTAAATGTCTTTCCCCTCGGAATCAGTAATCCTGTCTATAATAATAGAGCTTTCCTGAGAAAAATCGCCCTGCACAGTATATTGTTTTCCATCGGTAAAGGTGGTATAGGCACGCAAAATCTCCAGAACACTAACCGCACTTGGTCCCAAGGGAAAAGAAAGGACTGGCTCTAATGGGGTATTGATGCCTAAACTTTCACAAAGTTTTACCACGTAAAGAAGTCCAACCAATACTCGGTAGTCCCTGATCTTCCAAAGCGTTATCATATCATAGGCACGGTTCACTTTTATCTTTTTGAGCTCTTTTTCCAGAGACTCACCTAAGTTGGATACTATCACGGAGCGGATTTTACCCTCGATCAGAATTTCTCCCGCAGAAAAGTCGCTATGGATAAGCTCGATCGCCTTTCCATAACTTAAAGGAATAAACCCTTTTTCCGCTAAACCGTCACCGTAAGCAACGACCTCTTGTCCTTCTGACACACCAGAATAAAATCGATCCAACAAATCAGCGTAATTTGCAGGATTAGTACTTTTCAATTCATCCCATTTCTTAAGCATCTCAGCGTTGAGGCGAACGAAGCGCAAAAAATGTTCTTTCAATAACCTTTCTTCAATTTCTTTTTCCAAGACATCTTCCTCATTTTCCGGTACCAGGTCTGGCCGGTATTCATCAAACCCTATTCCGTACTTTAAAACCCTTAATGCTTCAGCCTCCTTGGTTCTTCCCTCAAAAATAAGGTCAGTAACCAGTTCTTCCTTCGCAGCTTGGAAAGCCGATTCTCGAAGGTCACTCTCATTTACTCCAATGCCCCACGAATCTCGAATTCGTTTTTGAAAAACCAGATAATCTTCATTTTCCCGGGGACTCAAATCCACCAGATCTGCAATCTGCTTAAATTGAGAAAAAGAAAGTTTATCACAAAGATGATAAAGGAGCCAGACCGACGCTACATTTTCGGATTTCGCTCCCGCCCACGCTAAAGAAACTTTCTCATAAGGGCTTTCGTGATCTGGTCGAGGAAAATAAAACTGGTTTTGAAAAACAAAAATATCGCGCCGGTTTTCTAAAGGATCGAGGATATTCCATCCTAACTGCAAAGCTGCGGAATATACCAGAGGCTTAAACATAGATCCCATCTGACGCTTGGCATCAACTGCGCGGTTGAAATAACTGTTTTCAAAACCTCCAACCATCGCCAGAATCTTACCGCGCTGTGAAACCAAAAGCCCCCCTTCAAGTTTTGGTTTTTGCTCTAAGTCAAATAAAAATATGCCATCCGGCAACTTGTCGCGTACATAAACATATACTAAATCATTAACTTTGATCTGAGATAACAATTCTTTAACATCCTTTGGGGATGACTCCGCCCACATCCCCACCTTGTACTTTGCATACGCAGAGGCCAATTCCTTTAAACCCCCTTGGTCAACTTTTCCTATAGCCTCCCCCACCCTCACGAAAATCCCTAAATCCTTTCCTTCTTCGATTTTGTTTTCCACTTTTCCAAATACAAATTGACCAATTTTCGGTTCAATAACTTGGGGTATATCCAGATGAGCATACCGGGCTTGAATAATTTGTCTATTATACCCTGAAAGCGAAGTCTCAAGCTGCGAAAGGTGCTTGCGTAATATCAGATGACTTTTTTGTTGCAGCTCCTGGTTTACAAAGGTATAGATTTTAATTCCCGAGGTAGCGATATTGCTTATGCCATGATCAGCTAAAATTTGTTGGTATTTTTCCGATTGAAGCTCTTCCCGAATGTAATCTAAAATTACATTGAGATCAAAATAAACCTTTCCTTCCTTAAAAGGTATCGGAGCTTGGAGCAGTTCTGTGTACTGTGAAGGGGTGATCATGCCGAGCTTTGCCATATTCCGGAGGACATAATTTTTTCGTTCAATCGCCTGTGCCAAAACTATCTTCCTTTTTTCCTGATTGGGTTGCACGAGAGGATTATACCGATTAGGTGCCCGAACTGCGCCGGCAATAAAGGCACATTCCAGCAGATTTAACTGGTCTACTGGTTTGTCAAAAAAATATTTTGCTGCGATTGTTAATCCCCGACCCGTCCCGGTTACATAAAACTGGTTGGTAAAAAACTCAATAATGTCTTCTTTTGAGAAATGGGCTTCAAGCTTGAGCGCTTGAGCCAATTCTATAAATTTAGCTTCAAACGTGCGTCCACTCCGTTTAAAAAGGTTTTTGGCGGTTTGCTGGGTGAGCGTGCTTCCACCCTGAATGATCTTTCCTGATTTCAGGTTTACTAAAGCCGCCCGAAGAATACTTAACGGATCAACCCCAGAGTGGTGAAAATAATTTTTGTCTTCAGCCGCAATTAAGGCGTTCACAAAATCTTTGGGAATGTCCTGGTATTTTATATAAATACGGTGTTCATTTTCAAAAAACACTCCAATCAAATTTTTCCCGTCATCATAATAAACCGGTGTTTCCCTCGATAATGCATCCATTATTGCTTTTCGCGTAAAATCTTTTCCCGGCTGCGCAATAATAAAATAAAAGTACATAGCGCAAAGAACACCAACACCAAGCAATCCGATCAAAAAGGCAAATAGTACCATTGACCGCATTCTTTTCCAGAACCAGAAAAAAATAAAAAATGGGAAAAAGAGTATTTTTATGATAGCTTTAGATTTCATTTACGATAACCCTACTCCATCTATTTTCGCCTGGCAATCCGGACACCTTCCTTCTTTAATCTTGTATCGCGAAATGTTAAATCCCTTTCTTTCAATAAGAAGGTTGCCGCAGGAATAACAATAGGTGTTCTCACCGGTTTCACCAGGAACATTTCCTTCATATACATAACGAAGACCCAGCTTTAAGTCCGATCTCACGCGCCTTTCTCAAAATTTGAATTGAAGTCCGGGGTTGATCATTAAGCTTATAGGTTGGATAATAAGCAGAGATATGCCAAGGAATGTTTGCATCGAGATGAAAAATAAAATCAGCAATGTTTTTAAGTTCCTCATCCGAGTCATTATAGGTAGGGATTATGAGAGTGGTGATTTCTAACCAAATCCCCAGTTGCTTGTATAATCGCAGTGATTCTAAAACCGGCTCGAGCCTTGCCCCGCATATCTTTTTATAAAAAGTATCAGAAAAACTCTTGAGATCTACATTGGCACCATCCAAATGGGGCTGAATGTTCCGGAGGGCTTCGGGGGTTATATACCCATTAGTAACAAATATATTCTTAAGTCCTTGCTCATGTGCCAACACAGCGATGTCATACGCGTATTCATAAAAGACAGTCGGTTCAGTATAGGTGTAAGAAATAGAGCTGCACTGATATTTTTTTGCGGTTTTTACAATCTCATGGGGAAAAACATCATCGCCGACAATTTTCCCATGATCCCGAACCAGCTGAGAAATACTGTAGTTCTGACAGTGTCTACAGCTAAAATTACAACCGACCGTAGCGATCGAAAAAGAACTGCTCCCGGGGTGAAAGTGATAAAGGGGTTTTTTTTCGATCGGATCTATCGCCTGTGAAATACATCTCCCGTATACTAAACTATAAAGAATACCTCCTTTATTCTCCCGCACCCCGCAAATTCCTCTCTTCCCTTCTTGAATGACACACCGGTGATTACAAAGCGCGCATTTAACGTCATTCCCATCCAGTTTTTGATAAAACAAAGCTTCTTTCATTGCGACTTTTCCGTATTTTTTATCATAAGACCAGTCAAGAAAAAAACTCCCCCCATTACCAGATAGCCTATCGAAAAATAGGGGGAAGTATTTATCCCTAACACACTTACTATTCCACTGCCAGTTATTTTATAAGCGTGGATGATCCCGACAAAAGAAAGTAGACTACCAACGACCGCCCAGCAAGCTGCTTTAAAAAAATCTTTGTCAATCACATAGACCACTATTGCCGCCAAGATCATCGAGGTTAGAATAAAGCCCCGCTCTAAGGCAATCATTCCCGAGATATAAAAGCCACTTTTTCTAAAAACATCCAAACTGATTGTTCCCCAGCTTTTTCCGGCAACCCCTAACGTTTTCTCCATAACCGAAATTCCATAGGCAGCCACCGCAGGAAAAAGTCCGAAAGCAACTGCCGGGGCGTGCCTTAAGGGAGTCGTTTGAAAGGCCTGAGCGGTCATGATGATACCAATCCAAAGCACAATGGCGGCTCCAGCTTCAATGGGTATCAAGTTGAATATTAGATTGACTAAACCTGAAAAACAAATAAAACTAATAAAAAAAGCGTTCAGGATTGAATAACCGGATCGTGCGCCGAGTGCTTTCCACCCGGGATGACCAATATAGATGGTGGTAGGAAAGCAGGAACCAAAAAGAGACGCTACGATCGTCCCGATGCCATTTGCCGCCAAAGAAGGCATCGTGGGAAAACGATCACCCGCCGCTTCAGCGCTCTCTATATTTTGAAGCGAACCAACCACATTAATGATCCCCATGGGAAAAATAATGGAAAAATATTTCCACGCATAATCGGTCGCTAACATTTCTCCAATCTCTCTCCCCGAAAAGGTGGGGAGCGTAAGATGATATTGGGCCAAAGAGTTTTGCAAAGCAACGGGATCCATGTAGCTAAAACCACAAGCCTGAAGCACCCAGGCCAAAACGGTTCCGGTACTCAACGCTACCAATCCGCCGGGAAGTCCAAAGGGAAATTTTATCCGGGCGAAATACTCAATCAGAATGATTGAGAGGGGTAAAAAAGCAAGCAGCGGACGATCAAAAATCCGGAGGGCAAAATCCATCGCAATAAAAGTAATCGCGATACCGGCCAGCGCTGAAAGCAATGCTGCTCGAGGGGTATGTTTCCTTATAAACTCAGCTACCAAAGCCCCGCACCAGTTCTATGATGCCACTTCCCAAACATGCTAACAAGCCAACCTTCCAAGCCATTTCCGGACTCCCGGTTTCTAATTTTACCGGGAGCATAACAAAAAATATAAAGGCAAATAGACTCGGAGTGTTAATGCCAAACGGGAGAGCAGTTACATCGTTACGTTTCTCTCGGCGAGAGCACTTCCGTGCCTGCCACGCGTAAAAAACATTACCAATAAAAATTGAAATTGCTGCTCCGGGAAGGATTGTCCCAAAAACTTTGGTTGCGCTTATACCGCAAACCTGTTGACAGAGAGCACCGATGACAATGAGCTGCATCAGGTTATCCGTCATTAAACCAAAGAAACCGTCAATATCCTCTTTAACAAACAAAGCCATTTAATTGTGTAGTTTAAGATCAATCTTTTCAATAACTGGCATCAGGAAAAGAACAGATCTGCCGGGTCTTATCCACCATTTTATACATCTTGGGAGATGACCACCCCCCTTCGATTAATTCGTCGTCAACATCTCTTAAAATCCCATCATGGATTGCCCAACTCCGTCCTCTTATTGTTTTATGAAAACCTATTTGCCGAAATGGCGTTGA
>CAVTQE010000046.1:0-15893 GCA_963736755.1 uncultured delta proteobacterium
TAGAGAATGACAACACCCCTGCAAACCGCTTTTTACGTGCGCAATGGGAGCCTTGAGGTAGGCGACGTAGAAACATCACCATATTCCCGATTGCTTTACACTGACCTGCAAGCCCGGGGCAGCATTCTGGTTGCACAAAATATTATTCTTCACCGCGACCTCTTTCGGCCTGCAGGCGATACCAATCCACTTTTTCTCGCTTGCAATGGAAATTTCACCCTCCGCCGCTACGTTAAGACAAATGCGGGGAGTCCTTTCTACGGGCTTATTTATGTGGGTGAAGAGGCCAAATTCGGACTATCCTCGACAAGCGGGGTGACAATCGGGGGGGGCCAGATCATCGCTAATACCTTTAACTCCAATACTCAGACCAACCCTCTCTATGGTACCTCAATCACGTATCGTGACTACAAGACCCAGTTGTATAATTTCGGGTTCACTAACAATGAGGATTACAGCCGGCCGCTTCTTTGGAGGGATACGACAGAATAAATCTACCCAACCCCACAATATCTCCATTCTCCAAATCATTTTTTTTAAATCAATCCTTGTTTAATCTTACAGGTCTTCGTGTAATCGAGGGGGTTTTGCCCTCTCGCCGCAACCGACCATGGGTACGAGACAAGTCGATTGCTGGACACCGGGGGAAACCACCGCATGGGAGGCATGGGCGAAAAAATCCGAATCTCGAAGCACGAAATTCAAAACAAATTCTAAACTCGAATATTCCAATGTTCAAAACATCCACTGGTTCTCTTTTATCGCTACCGTCAAAGTCCGTTTTGGTCATTTGAATTTGAGGTTTTGGTTATTGTTTCGTATTTCGGATTTAGAATTTCGAATTTACCCCTTACTCAGTCAAAAAATTCCGTCCCACACCCCTTGTGTCCAGCAGTCCCAGTTATGGGTAAAGATCAGTTTTAAAAAGAGGGGGCAAGGGGGAGTTAAATTTTTTCTTTGAGTTAGGTTAGTTGCCCAAAGGTGAGGTTGGTTTGTGAGCCGCAAAAACGTTGTCTGCTTGATAAAAAAACTAATAATATTAAGTTGTTATTTATCTTAGAAATGTCGTATGGAGAAGCGATAGAATGTTATATTAAAAACTAAAGTACAAGTTTAAATTTTTATTGGAAGTTTTAATCTTTTATGTTACATATTAAAAAATAGTTTTATACGTTTTGTCATGCCGGACTTGATTTAGCGGAATCGAGATCGTTTTTAATCTGGATTCCCATGTCAAGAGGCTGTGTCACAATCAATAAATGGGGGGCTAGTGCGCAACATATTGAAATCACATATCCGGGTATCAGGGGCAGGCGCAACGTGCCCCTGCTCTCCAAAATATCATGAACCAAGTTCAAGCACGGGGGAATGACAGATCGCGATTATTGTAATGCAGCATCAGAGACTCAACATTAGTGAAAAAATACCAGACGAGTTGGAATCGATAAGCATTTTTCGGAGGAGATAGGTTGAGGTTATTCCACAGTCCAACAGTTTCCCTGGGTCTCGATATTGGTTCTCATAATGTAAAGGCAGTTCGTCTTGTAAAAGAAGGGACTTCTGCGATTCGGTTAACGGGGTTTAGCGTGGCGGAGATTGACCAAAATCTCAAAAATCCGTTTGAAGCCACCTTATCCGCGCTTGCTCAGGTCATCAAAGATTTTGAACTCAAAAATACCCGCGTCATTACCTCTCTCGGCGGACACAACCTGGTAATCAAGCAGGTTACTTTTCCGACCACAGTCACCAAAGAAATAGAATCTTCTTTGCCCTGGGAGGCAAGTAAGCATATCCCCCTCTCTTTAGACGCTGTTGAGCTTAAGTATCAAATAAAAAAAATAAATAAAGGGGAAAAAACTTCAGAGGTATTACTGGTCGCGGTTGACAAGGAATATTTTCAAAACCACCTTAATCTTTTAAGCCGACTTAATATGACACCTTGGATTATCGACGCTAACCCTTTGGCGTTAGCAAATGCCTTTTTAGCGTTTTGTCGTGATAATGGAGAGAAAAATCATGTGCTGATAGAGCTGGGGGCAGGCGCGACGACCATTTCAATTTTTAAAAAGGGAGGGTTCTTTTTTACCCGGGACATCTCTCTTGGAGGAAAAAGCTTTACTCAGGCGATGCATGAAAATTATAAAATGGATTATTCCCGCGCAGAAGCGTTTAAGAAAGAAGGAAAAATCAGCTTTGAAGTAACCAAACCTGTTTTTGATCAATTTCTCCTGGAAATTCGTCAGTCCCTCCTTTACTATGATACGCGCACCGGGCACAAAGGATTTGAAGAGATTGTAATAACAGGGGGCACATCTCAGATCGTTGGTTTCGCTTCGTTTTTGCAAGAAAACTTGAACTTACCCGTGAACTACTTTCAGCCTTTAGAAAGGATTCAGATTGATGAGACAGGTGCCTTTGGAGGCCCTGGAACAGTGGGAATCACAATTAGGAGTAGCAATTGGTCTTGCCCTAAGGGGTTAGTGTATGGAATTTGAAATTAATTTTTTACCGCAAAATAGAAACCGGTGGTTAGCACACGTTAAAGGAAAAGAGCTTTTAATTGCCTGTTTGGTTCTTGGCTTTATTATTACCGTGTCCTTTATCGGTTTTTATAGTAAAGGAATTACTAAAAAGCCTCAAAAGCTTGTGGCAATAGGACAAGACTTTTTAAAAGTAACCCAGGAAAAAGGAAAGGTTTCTGGCGTGGCAGCGCTCTTATCCAAATTAAAGAAAGAGCGGCTCAACTGGACAGAAAAAATGGTCTCTTTGAGCGATGCGACACCCAGCCAGGTTTTTTTAATCTCTCTGGAATACAGTAAAGAAAAAACAGGTACCGGAGGCAGCAGTAATATAAAAAACAGAGAGAAACTGGTTATAAAAGGAGTGGTCATTCCCTCGGGTGAGGAATCTCCTTCTTCTTCCATTCAGAGCTTTATGCAAAATTTAAAAAACAACGCCTCCTTTATGGCCGGCTTTGAAGCCCCGGTATTAATTTCAGTAAACAATTACCAAAAAGAAGGGCAAGGGGAAGGCCTTGAGTTTGAATTTCAACTTCTTCGAAAACAAGATGCATAACATTAGCAGAAAAAATTTAATAGCAGGGGCAGTAATAATTTTTATAGGGATTGGTATTTTCTTTTCCTGGAAGTTTTATCAAACCCACAAGAAAAACCAAAGGGATTTGATTCAAGAGAAGCTCACCTACGAGTCAGCAGTTACCGCATTAGCAAAAGAAAAAAAAGACTTAAATACACTGGCCGGGGGCTTAGGGATTAATTATTTTTCCCGTTTTCCGGAAGCCTCTCACATGGACCTTTCCTTCTTCATGTTTAACCGAATCAGTACCATAGCAAATAAATGGAAGGTTAACCTCGTGAGCTTTTCTCCTGCGGAAAAGGAAATAAAAGGTAATTATTCCCTTATCTCCTTTTCCGGAGCAATAAGCGCTTCTTTTTCTGATATGGTCAACTTTTTTCAGGAGCTTGAGGATAAAGAAAAAATCTCCATTGACAATTTAAAAATAAACACCAGCTCCCGAGCTTCTTCCCTGCACCAGGCCGAGTTTGATTTGGTGTGCCTGGAGTTTAACGACCCACTGCTTAAGGGACGGGAAGAAAAAGAATCGGATACATCACCATCAGATAAAGAAAAAATAAAAATCGTAAAACGAGATCCCTTTTTAAATCCCTTTGAAAAAATGCAGGTTGCGCGACCTGCTGAAAAGAATAAGGCGGGCACTGTTGACGTTGCGAGCGAATTTAGCCTCACCGGCATTAACTGCTCCGCAACGCTCACGGGTCGCAATAATAAACCACACGATGGCCAAGGAAGGGGACGTGATTGGCGGCAAGCAGGTAGTCGCAATAAAAGAAGACCGAGTAATTTTAAAAGCCAATGGGCAGCTCTCTACCCTCCGGCTCAAAGAAACCCCGAGACCTCAAACAAAAGAAGAAAAGCCTTTAAAAACAGAGGAGGTTGTGCAGTGAGTTTAAAATTCAAAAGAGAGGGAAACACGATGTTTAAAAAATTAACTCCCACGTGGTGGCTACCCCTTCTTGTAATGAGTTTGGTTATCCTTTTATCTCCTCTCAGCTTAAAGCCCACTTTTTCCGATGATCAGACTCCGGTTTTACAACTTCCCCAAGAGCGGTGTTCCATGCGGTTTGTGGATGCTGAGGTTAAGGATGTCTTAAGGCTTTTGGCCAAAGAATACAAATTAAATTTAATTATCAGTGAAAATGTCGGCGGCGTGATTACGGTTGATTTTGACCAGGTCCTTCTGGAAGATATCTTCTTTTCCGTGCTGAAGACCGCGGATCTGGGCTATACCCTGAAAGGAAATGTAATCCTGGTCGCAACTCAAAAAGAACTTTTGGACCAAGAGACTTCGCGAGTAAAGGAGATGGAGAAACAAGCAGAGGGCAGGAAAAAGATTCTGGAAGCCCAGGCAATGGTGAGTGAAACGATCAAAGTGACAATACATCCTCAATACCAAATCTAACGAGTCAATCGTAAAAGAAATAACCGTGGGAAAAGAGGAGGTCAGGAATTTAACCCAACTGGCAGGAGCGTTACAAAAGATGCTGAGTGACCAAAAAGGAGCCAATATCCAGGTGGTGGATGCTGCCAATGCTCTGGTTATTACTGATATCCCGGAAAAGGTAGAACAGATAAAAACATTGGTAAAGGAATTGGATCAGCCTTCCGCTCAGATCATGATCGAGTCCAGGCTGGTTATGGTTGATTCCGATCATGTCCGGGACATTGGAATTGAGTGGGGGGGGAGAGTTCAAAATCAAGACCTGATGATCAGCGGCCAGAGAAGTCGAAGCTGGTCAACCGAAACATCAAACACTACCGGCACTGACCCCACCGAGGCCGCAAACACTACTAAAACCTCAGATACCGGGTCGATTGCGGGTGTCGATCTTCCAGCCGCAATTGCTGCGGCAGGACACGGGGGGAGTATAGGTTTCCTCCTCGGAGATATAACGAAAGACTTCCTGGATGTCCAGCTTACCGCGCTGGAAGACAAAGGGAGGGGGAAAATATTGGCCAGCCCTCGGGTAGTAACTCAGGATAACCAGAAGGCCTATATTAAAATCGGTGATGAAATTCCCTATCAGGAAGTAACGTTTAATGGTGGAGCAACAACCACTACGGTAAAGTTTAAAGATGCGGCCATTGAGCTGGAGGTAAGCCCTCATATGGTGGGCGATAAAGTATTCATGGATATTGTGGTGGCAAGAAAAACCGCTGATTTCAAACTTGCCATCGCGGGGAATCCTACTTTAAGAACGCAGGCTTTAACGACAAAAGTCTCGGTCAAGAATGGTGAAACTCTTGTGGTGGGAGGATTGACCGAAGAGGAAGAGATAACCACTACCCATGCGATTCCTTTTTTTTATCGGATCCCCCTGATAAACTTTTTCTTTAAGAACGATAGTAAATCTAAGGCAAAAAGGGAGCTTATTATTTTTATTACTCCTACTATTTTTACCGGAGACTCTACAGGAGATACTGATGCCCAAAGAATACCTGGGTGAGGTTAAACAACTGGGGAAATTCGCGCGGGAAGAAGGGTTGATTACCGAAGCCCAGCTTGACCAGGCCTTAAAACGACAAAAAGAGGTTGGTGGTTATTTAGGGGATATTTTAGTTGATATGTGGCTTATTACCGAGGAAACGCGACTCCGCCTCTTAGGAAAACAGCACGGCATCCCCTACATGTCGCTTAAGGAGATGGAAAATATTGATCCGAAAATTGCTCGTATTATCCCCGAAGTTTTGGCCAGCAAATATCATACGATCCCCATAAAAAAAGATGCACTCGGACTCACCGTGATTATGGCTAACCCTTTTGATGTCATGGCCAAAGACGACTTGAGGAAGTTTATGAGCTGCGAAATCAATCCTGTGCTGGGTTCCCGAAAAGCGATTGAGGAAAGCTTAAAAGTTATTTATCCCCAAAAGGAGGAAGAGATTGGACCAATAAGTGATGTTCTGGGAGATTTGACCAATGATCCAGGTGGAGCTTAAGCGGGACAGTGATGATGTGGCGGTGGACATTGCAAAACTGGAAGAACAGGTGCGGGAAGCTCCTCTCATAAAGCTGGTTAATTATATTATTGCCAATGCGGTAGACAAACGGGCCAGTGATATTCATATTGAACCTTCAGAAGACCGTCTCAATATTCGGTACCGGATTGACGGAATTCTTTATGATATCATGACTCCCCCGCGATACCTCCAAATGGCCATTGTCTCAAGGATAAAAGTCATGGCTGAACTCGATATTGCTGAGCGGAGACTACCTCAGGATGGGCGAATAACGATCCGATTAGAACACCGTGAGCTTGACTTGAGGGTGTCTACCCTCCCAACCCAGTTTGGAGAAAAGGTGGTTCTACGGCTTCTGGATAAGGGGTCTTTCCTTCTTGGTCTTGAACAGTTGGGGTTAGAAGAAGAGGGTCTGGCTATTTTCAAGAGGTCGATAACCCGCTCTTACGGATTAATTTTAGCGACCGGCCCAACGGGCAGTGGAAAGTCCACGTCTCTTTATTCAGCGTTAGACTTTATCAAATCTCCGGAGAAAAACATCGTAACCATTGAGGACCCGGTAGAATGCCAAATTAAAGGGATTTATCAGGTCCAGGCAAACCCCAGGATTGGGTTGGATTTTGCCATGGGCTTCAGGGCCATTCTCCGCCAGGACCCGGATATTATTATGGTGGGCGAGATCCGCGACCAGGAGACGGCTGAGATTGCGATTCGGTCAGCGTTAACCGGCCATTTAGTATTTTCTACTCTCCATACCAATGATGCGTAGGCACGATAATCAGGTTAATCAATATGGGGATAGAACCTTTTTTGGTTGCTTCAGCAGTGCGACTTTCTTTGGCCCAGAGGCTGGTGCGCCGGATCTGTGAAGAATGTAAGGAACCTTATACGCCGTCGAAAGAGTTGCTCGATAGTTTGAATGCCTGGGATATCGTGGGGGAAGAACCGGTCTTTTATCGGGGCAGAGGCTGCAAGCGGTGTAATACCATCGGGTATTATGGCCGGGTAGGAATCTATGAGGTTTTTGAAGTAAAGCCGGAATTAAGAGATTTGATTCTGCAGTATAATTCTCCCGGGCTGATAAAAAATAAAGCGGTTGAATTGGGAATGGCCACCTTATATCAGAGTGGGATGAAAAAGGTTCTCCGGGGACTAACGACTATCGAAGAAGTATTACGGATTACGACGGAAGAGGATTAAGTCCCTTAGATATGATTTAATCTTTCTGGTTGTATTCCCCGCCGCTTGCGGGAGTTCGTCATTCCGGCGGAAGCCGGAATCAGAGACGGACAGGATTCCGCATCAAGTGCGGAATGACAGAATTTAAAGTTTTTGATACCCCGCTGCTTGCGGCGGGGTAGTTCATTTTATGCGTTATGCCTGTCTATAACTTTAAAGCTCGAGATCTGGAGGGGAAAAAGATAGTGGGGGCAATGGAGGCAACAAGTGAAAGCGCCTTGATTGCAAAACTCCATCAGCAAAAGCTTCTTGTCCTTTCGGTTTCTGAGCAACGTGAAAAAAAGGAACAAAAATTTAATTTAAACAAGCTTTTCCCCCAGGGCATTCCTATGCTTGGCGGCGGGGTGAAGCTCGTATCCCTCATTTCCTTTACCACTCAGCTTTCTGCCATGGTGAGCGCCGGGCTTCCTTTGGTACAGAGTCTCAAGGGGTTGTCATTAGATATAAAGGACAAGAATTTTCAAGAGGTAATCCACCAGCTGGGAACAGACGTAAGCGAAGGGACTTCCTTCTCACGGGCGCTTGAAAAATATCCCCAGATTTTTAACAAAATTTTTGTCAATCTTATCAGAGCAGGCGAAAACAGTGGGAAGCTGGGACAAATATTAGCGCAACTTACCTCTTACCTTGAATATAATTACAACCTGAGGAGAAAGGTAATTTCTGCCCTCATATACCCAAGTGTGATCGTTACGTTTGCTTTCTTGGTGGTTTTTGTAATGGTGGTGGCGATTATCCCTAAGTTTGAAAAAATCTATCATGGCTTTGGAAAGGCGCTTCCCCTGCCCACACAAATCCTCCTCGGCGTATCTTCCCTGATTAGAAATCACTTTGTTTTAGGGGTTATTTTAGTCATTTTACTCCTGGCAGGAGGGTACTTATTCAGTTTGACTCCGAGGGGACGGATCATTATTGACCGGATCAAATTAAATCTTCCTGTTTTTGGTCCGATCATCAAAAAATCTATCTTGTCAAATTTTTCGAGGACCTTAAGCGTATTGGTGGCAAGTGGTGTGCCGTTAGTTCCTGCATTGTGGTTGGCTACTCAGACCATCAATAACCTCATCATTTCTCAAAACCTTACTGAGATTATTAATAGCATCGAGCAAGGAGCTGGGGTAGGAGAAGGTTTTAAACGAAAAGGGTTCTTCCCGGAAATGATGGTGCAGATGATTACCACCGGTGAAAAGGCCGGCTCGATGGACGAAATGGTTCTTCGGGCTGCTGATTTTTATGAAAAGCAGGTTGATACAACGATCAGCACCTTGATGACGCTTCTGGAACCAATCATTATCGCCGTTGTCGGCCTCCTGGTCGGAGGAATTATGTTGGCCATGTTTTTACCGGTGTTTAAAATGGGCGGCATTATGCACCATTAACGTGGTTTGGTTTTTTTTCTTTGAACACCTATGGGTATAACAGTTCTACAATTGGTAGTTCTACCATATTCCTTCAGTTGTATAGTTCCGACCTCTCTGCGGATTCCATGAAAAGCGAAACAGGTTGCGCGTAAAGACTCGGTTGAAATATTTTTTAAAATGTCTAAGGGGACCCTATGAATGTAAATTCGGAAACCAAATTTATCTCAACGATCTCCCATAAATTGAAGACTCCCTTAAACGCGATTCTTGGTTTTTCTGAGCTTTTACTGGAACAGGTATATGGCACGCTCAATGAAAAGCAGATCCATTATCTAAAAAATATCCACTCGAGCGGTGAAAACCTTCTGACCCTCTTAAATGACTTGATGGATTTAATGAATTTCCGCTGGGGTGAAACGCAGCTTAACTATTCTGATTTTCCCCTTCCCCTCGCTATCAATGAAGCATGCGAATCAGTGAAAAACTGGGTTGCAAAAAAAAATATTTCTTTGGAAATAAAGAATGGTGACGGGGTATCTGTTATTAGAGCTGACGAGGCTAAATTCATGAAAATACTGCACCACCTTCTCTCGAACGCGATTAAATTCACGCAGCCCGGGGGCGAGGTGAAAATATCAACCCAGTTCCTTAAAGCCCCACCTGATGAAGGTTCGCCTTTTTTCCCCCAGATCTACATTGAGGTCACGGTTGCAGACACGGGCATTGGGATACAACCCCAAGACCAAGAAAAGATATTTTCCGAATTTTATCAAGTTGACCCTAATCGTTCTCAGGATTTTGAGGGAACGGGATTGGGTCTTTGTATAACCCGTGAACTGGTTAAGCTGCACCGGGGGAGAATTTGGGTGGAAAGTGAAGCGAGCAAGGGAAGTAAATTTTCCTTTGTCATTCCCAGGATTGACAACCAGGGTTGATGGGGTTTCCCATGGCAGGAGCAAAAATTCTTCTGGTAGATGACACCCGATTAAACCGAGAGCTCGCTAAAGATCTCCTGGAGATGGAAGGGTATCAGGTATTAGAGGCTGTTTGTGGAAAAGAAGGTATAGAAAAGGCTCGTCAGAATAAACCTGATATTATCTTACTGGATATCGAATTACCCGACATGAGCGGACTGGAAGTAATTAAAGTGATAAAAAAAGATCCTGAGATCAACCCTATCCCCGTGGTTGCGTTTACGGGTTATAACCAACACGAAGAGCAGGAAAAATTTCTCGCGGCAGGATTTGCCGGGTTTATTCCTAAACCTTTTGATATTAAGAAGTTCCCTCAGATGGTGGCGAAATTTTTAAAATGAATTTTGACGGCTTCGTAAAAAGTCCATCTGCGGCGTTGCGCTGCATCCTGAATCATTGCGGCGTACAGGTAAGTACGCCTCATTCCGTCAGATTTGCGCGCCTTGCATCTGCAGCTTTTTACTGTGCCGTCTGATTTTCGACTTTTTACGGATTCACCAATTTTAACCACTCGTCCAAAACCAATTCTCCAAATGTTACACTCCAACGCACCCAGCACGTTTAAACGAAAGTTTTTAAAAGATTGTTTTTAAAGACTAAACCAAAGGTAATCTTTCCTCTCTTTGTTTTTAGATGGTAAAATATTTTTAGTGAAGCTAAGCGGGCAAATCTTTTAAGACCGAGTGGAGAAAATTTAAGGTAAACAAGCAAGCCTGTTGTGGTGTTAAAAAGGTGGATGTCAAGCGCGAACAAGGTAAACCATTTTTAAAGGAGGGTGCAATGAGAAAAATAGCTTTATTGTTTTCGCTCATTTTTTTTATCGGTGTGATTTTTGGATGCGCGAAAGGGTATGAGATAACTAAACCTGCCGGGGAATATAATGTGACTATTACTTTAGATAAAAATCCTCCGGTAGCAGGTGAAAATCAAATGACGATTATGATTAAGGATTCCTCGGGCAAAGACGGTAACTGATGCCACAGTTAACGTTGAATACACAATGCCAGCTATGCCGGGTATGCCGGCAATGCATTATACGGCAGAACCGATGGTGAAAGGAACTTCGTATCATACAACTCTGAACCTTTCCATGTCAGGCGCCTGGAACATTGCTGTAAAAATTACACGCCACGATAAAACCGAAATGGTGAACTTCAATGTGGACGCCAGGTAATTTATACCACGTCGCCTTCATTTGCATATCTTTGTTGTCTCCTCGTCATTCTCCTCGACGTACTAAAACGTACGCCTGTGTCAATTCCTCGTCGCCGCCTCGATCTGCTTTTGAATGCAACGTGGTATTAATCAAAATTATTATTGTGGGATTGTTTTTCTGTCTCTCTTCGGTTGTCTTTGCGCAAGAACTGAAGCTCAATGACCTGATTGAGGAGGCATTGAAAAATAATCCGGAAATCCTTGCGGCCCAAGCGAGGGCGGAGGCTGCAAAATACAAAATTCCCCAGGCCAAAAGCCTTCCTGATCCTATGGTTATGTTTGGCTATCAGAATGACAGTTGGAATGAATATACCTACGGTGAGTCATCTGATGCCCAATGGATGTTTTCTGCCTCCCAGATGTTTCCCTTCCCTGGGAAACGATCATTAAAGGAGAAAATGGCGGAAAAAGATGCGGAAAGCATTGCGGCTGCTTATGCGGCAACCCAATTAAGAATTATTGCCAAGGTAAAGGAACTCTATCTCGATCTTTTTCTTGCTCATAAAAACATTGACCTCATCCATGATAAGACGTCTCTTTTTTCGCGGATCGAGGAAGCAGCGTTAGCCCGGTATTCATCAGGCATGGCTCCCCAGCAAGAAGTCATAATGGCTCAGACCGAAAAGTACATGCTCATTGAAAAAGAGGAAATGTTTAAGCAAAAGGTTCAGGCTTTGGAGGCGATGTTAAATTCCACTCTCGGCCGGGGGGATGTTAACACTTCTCTCGGACGACCGGTTGAACCTGTTTCTGCTGCATTTCCCGCCACCTTGGATGAGCTTCTCGAAAAAGCCTACAACAATTCTCCGGAAATTAAAGCTCGAGAAAAGATGATTGCCGGCGCCGAAGCAAAAGTACAGATGGCAAAGAGAGAATACTATCCTGACTTTACCATTAACGCGGGGGTATCGAAACGACGAGGAATGTTTGATGATATGTGGAGCCTTACCAGTACTATCAATATCCCTCTTTATTTTCGGAGCAAACAGAGACAGGGCGTTTTCGAGGCACAAGCATCTTTATCGGAAGCACAGAGTGAACGTGAGGCAATCAAGCTTATGATCGCTTCCGCCATAAGAGATAATTACTCTATGTTCACGGCCGCGGAAAGGTTGACTGAGTTATATCAAAGCGCTTTGATCCCGAAAACATATCAGGATTTTGAATCAGCCATTGCGGGATATGTAACGGGTAAGGTTGAGGCGATAACCGTTATCAGCCGTCTTAAAGCATTGCTTGACTATGAGCTTCTTTACTGGGGACAGGTTACTGAGCGAGGAAAGGCAATTGCCCGGCTGGAAGCAATCACGGGAGAAACACATATTGTTTCACCAGCAGGAACGGAGGGAAATGAAACCAAATAATTTTATTCTTGGTGCTCAGATTTTCCTGGCTATTCTTTTTATCTATTTTTTGCAGCCCGACCTATTCATGAGTAGCAGGATCTCATCACCTGCGATCGCTCAAACACCATCAATGCCAGGTATGCCCGGCATGCCGGCTGAAACTCCCCAACCTGCTCCGACCGCACCATCAGCTCCCCAAAAAACAACCGCTGAAGTTCCATCGCTCCAGATACCCCCAGAGAAACAGCAACTCATTGGAGTTAAGACAGTTGCAGTTTCGCTGAAACCCATGGAGAAGGTTATCCGAACGGTTGGGCGGATTGAGTACGACGAAAGGAGGCTGGCTACGGTCAATACCAAAGTCGAAGGCTGGATTGAAAGGCTCTATGTGGACTACACTGGTAAGTATGTAAAAAAGGGGGGGGCTTTGGCCGAAATTTATAGTCCGGAACTTTTTGCCACCCAACAAGAATTTATCAACCTTGTAAAATGGAGTAAAACGCAAAACACAGAAGGTTTTGGCAAGATGCTTGCGCAAGACGCTCAACAGATTCTTGAAGCAGCACGAGAGCGACTGAGACTTTGGGATATAACGGACTCCCAGATTAAGAAGATCGAAGAGAGCGGTAAGCCGATACGGACGCTCACCATCTATAGCCCGGTGAGCGGATACATTGTCCAAAAAATGGCCCTTCAAGGAATGCGGGTCATGCCAGGAGAGAAACTTTTTGATGTTGCTGATTTATCCACTGTTTTGGTTATTGCCGATATTTATGAGTATGAACTGCCCTTAATTAAAATGGGTGATACTGCAAAAATTAATCTTAGCTATTTTCCCGGAAAAGAATTTTTCTCAACGATTGATCTCATTTATCCCACCTTGTCGGAAGAAACCCGGACCACAAAGGTTCGATTCACCATCCCCAACCCAGATGGCGAGCTAAAACCAAACATGTATACTGATGTGCAAGTGAAGATTGACCTTGGGACAAAACTGGCGATCCCGGCAGAAGCGGTTATTGATACCGGAGAAAGGCACGTGGTTTACGTTGATAAAGGAGGCGGAAATTTTGAACCACGGGAAGTTGCCCTTGGGCTTAAGGGGGATGGGATGGTAGAAGTAATCAGGGGACTTAATGCGGGGGAAAGGGTTGCTTCGGCAGCCAATTTCCTTATCGACTCGGAGGCAAAACTCAAGGGGGTAGTGCCTCTCCATCAACATTAAACAGGAGAACAGAAGTCAGGAGTTCAGAAGTTCAGAACCGAATATTTAAAAAATTTATTCCGGTTTCTGACTCCTGTCTCGCTTCTGACTCCTGAGTCGGTTTATATGATCGCTAAAATTATCGAGTACAGCGCCCGCAACAAATTTATTATCTTTTTGTTTACTCTCTTTGCCATTGCCTGGGGCTACTGGGCATTAAAACATACTCCCCTCGATGCTATTCCGGACTTAAGCGATACTCAGGTTATTATCTATACCGAGTGGTCGGGGAAAAGTCCTGACCTGGTCGAAGACCAGATTACCTATCCGATATCTTCAACCCTGCTTGCAGCGCCTAAGGTCCAGGTGGTTCGTGGGTTTTCCTTTCTCGGGAGTTCATTTATCTACGCTATCTTTGAGGAAGGAACTGATATCTATTGGGCAAGAAGCCGGGTATTAGAATACCTTCAGGCAGTAAAAAATAAACTTCCGGCGGATGTTAACCCCACTCTTGGGCCGGATGCTACGAGTCTCGGCTGGGGTTTTAGTTATGCTCTTGTCGATGAGACTGGTCAGCATGACCTCTCCCAGCTTCGTTCCCTTCAGGATTGGAATCTTAAGCTTGCTCTCCAAAGTGTTCCGGGAGTTTCTGAGGTTGCCAGCATTGGCGGATTTGTTAAACAGTATCAGGTTACCATCAATCCGAATCGACTTTTAGCCTTTAACATTCCGATTACGAAGGTGATGGAAGCGATAAGGAGGAGCAACCGGGATGTCGAAGGTCGGGTTTTAGAGCTATCGGGCATCGAGTATATGGTGAGGGGAAGAGGTTACATTAGAAATCTCAAAGATTTGGAAGATATTCCCGTCGGCACTGATCGCTCCGGAACCCCGGTCTTTTTAAAACAAATAGCGAACATCCAGCTTGGCCCGGATATCCGGAGAGGGCTTGCGGACCTGGATGGTAAAGGGGAGGTCTGCGGCGGCATTGTGGTGGTAAGGTTTGGAGAGAATGTCCTTAATGTCATTGAACGGGTCAAAGAGAAAATCAAACAAGAGATTGAGCCGAGCCTTCCTCAAGGCGTAAAGGTCATCACTACCTATGACCGTTCTGACCTTATCTACCGTTCTATCGGTACTCTCAAAGAGGAAATCTTGAAACTTGGCTTGGCGGTCGGTGTGGTTTGCTTGGTCTTTTTATTTCATTTGCCGCAGCGCCCTCGTCGTTATCTTCACCTTGCCCATCGCCATCATCATTTCTTTTATCTGCATGTATTATTTGAAGGTTACCGCCAATATCATGAGCTTGAGCGGTATCGCTATTGCGATTGGCGCGATGGTGGATGCAGCAATCATCATGGTGGAAAACGCTCATAAAAAACTTGAAGAATGGGAAACAAAAGGAAAACAGGGCAGCCGAACCGACGTAATCATTGAGGCAGCTAAAGAAGTTGGGCCATCACTTTTCTTTTCCCTTCTTGGTCATCACGGTTGGTTTCTTACCGGTTTTCACTCTCCAGGCTCAGTCAGGGAGGCTTTTTAAACCCTTAGCTTATACCAAGACTTTTGCCATGCTCTTTTCTTCTTTCCTGGCAATTACCTTAACTCCGGTGCTTATGACCATTTTTATTCGCGGTAAGATAAGGCCGGAAGAAAGAAACTTCATCAGTATTTTCCTCCACAAGGTTTATGAACCAGTCGCCCGGGTTGCGCTTAAGTTGAAATGGGGGGTCATTATCATCGCTGTTATTATTTTGTCCTTGACTATTTTCCCCTTTATAAAAATCGGATCAGAATTTATGCCGCCACTTTATGAAGGTACGTTATTTTATATGCCGGTTACTGTTCCGGGCGCGTCCATATCAGAAGTTTCTCAGCTGCTTCAGCTCCAGGATAAAATCCTAAAAAAGATTCCGAGGTTGCCCAGGTTTTTGGAAAAGCGGGCCGGGCTGAGACTGCTACTGATCCCGCTCCCCTCGAGATGTTTGAAACGGTTATCAATCTTAAGCCCGAATCGCAGACTGGCGGGCGGGGATGACAGTGGAAAAACTTAAAAACGAAATGAATGACGCGTTAACCATACCCGGAGTTTCAAATTCCTTCACCATGCCCATAAAGGCGCGGATTGATATGTTGGCCACGGGGATCAGGACACCGGTGGGGATTAAGATTCTGGGACCTAAACTTGAGGAGATTGAAAAAATCGGACTTGCTCTTGAACCTCTTCTGCGGGAGATTCCGGGACCGGAGATGTTTATGCGGAACGGGTCAATACGGGTTACTTCTTGGACTATTACCATTAAACGGGAGGTAATTGCCCGGTATGGATTAGCGGTTGACGACATTCAGGAGATCATTGAGTCAGCGGTCGGCGGCATGAATCTCACTACCACGATTGAAGGCCGGGAACGCTATCCGGTTAATGTCCGCTATGCCCGGGAATTGCGAGATGATCTGGAAAAATTGAGAAGGGTGCTGGTTCCGATTATGATGG
>CAVTQE010000047.1:0-71936 GCA_963736755.1 uncultured delta proteobacterium
TCCGTTAGAACCGATCACGTGCAATAAAATATTTTTTGCTGAACTCCATAATTTTTTGTACCGAAATTATCCTAATTTTATTAAGTTATTTTGAGAATCAAGGGGGTGATGACTGCAACTCCAAACTAAATATAGCCACGTTCTGCATCAACTCACGTCGGCTAATGCGATGGTTGTCCATAAGTTGCCCGCGGCTTTTTAAAAAATCGGCTTGTACACCATAACATTATTCGCCCCAATTTCCGTGCCCCTCGAAAAATTATATGAAACGGCACCTTCCAAAGAGGTGGCATATTCCAATAGGGAAGATTTTTTGAGAACTGCATAAGTCTTTTCCAAAAACCGACCTCTCCTGTTAACCGCGAGTTGATTAACCAGAGCTTTACCAAAACCGACAAAAACGTTGGGGGACTGGTGGAATATCGGTACACCCGGTACTCTCTTTTGGATACTGGTGTATTCTGCAAGGCCTTTAAAATCTCAGCCGAAACCGGGGCATCAAATTTATCCCTTAAATACGCAAATGTTTCCCTTAAAGGTATTACCAACCGGCGTTTTCGCGCTTGGATCAGGAGACGGCTCCAGTCAATTTCTGATTTTGCGACCTTCAGAATCATCATCGCATCTGCCACCCAGCGCAAATGGGGAACTTCATCCCAAGTCGCACCATGCACGCAGACATGTAAAAGCTGGTCGGTCGGATTGAGGGTAAGGGTCGACAGATCCTGGATTTTAACCTCGTGTGCTTCTTCCCAAAAATCATCATCAGCGTCAGCCGCAGGATTTCCCGATAAGATGTGCCAATGGAAATCAAGTTCACAGTCGCTGCTGTCCCTAAAGGCTGCGAGTGTCGAACTGCTCTATAGTCTTCGGTCAGAGCCTCAAGTGCTATCCCTTTCGTCGTCCAACCTATACTCTTGAGCAATACAATTGCTTCTAAAGCTCTGTCGGGTCGGAACAAGAACATCAAAATCTCCCATGGCACGCAGCCCGTAATCACGGTAATACTGTAAAGATAAGGCTGCCCCCTTGAGAATCATCGTCTTAATGCCCGCAGCGTGAAAAGACTTTAAGACCGGAGTCATGTGGTGGAATAATCGCTGATTTTTATACCAGTGCAGTCGATAGATTCCTTTTAGTTTTTCTATCAGGGGGTCGCTCAGTCCCTGATCGCAGAGGTTTCGGTAAACTTGTGGAAGGAGACGAAAAGAGCTGAGATCCAAGGTGTTCGTTTCAATATCCGTGCCTTTCTTCCATAAGTGCCAGGCATGAATGGACCTCTCTCCCTGGAAAAGCGCGGCCTGCAAGAGCAACTCCTGCTCCGGGTTTGGCCAGCACCCCCCGCGAGGTAAAAGTGGGGATGTTCCTCGAGCCCTCATTGTTCCGATACCCCCATGGGCTTCCAATTCTTGAGCGAGAGAGTTTCGTAATCCCCTTTTAGTTTAATACCTCCCTTTTCAAGAATATTAATTTCTTTTACGTCCCGCAAAATATCCATATTGTGGCTAATGATCAGAATCGCAGGAACCGGGTCGAGATTCCTGAGGTTCTGCATAAGTTTTTGTATCGATGCATTATCAAGATGATTATCCGGTTCATCGAGGATAAGGAGCCTCGGTTGACCCATTAACGCTCGAGCAATGGCGATCCGCTGGCGTTCTCCTCCGGAAAGCTTCGTGCCACTTTCTCCAACAAACGTTTCGTAGCCTTGAGGCAACCGCTGAATAAAGTCATGCGCGGTCGCCTTTTTGGATGCCTCGACCACTTGTTCCCACTGCGCATCCGGGTTTCCATAGGCGATATTTTCCAGAATGGTTCCGGAAAATATTATGGGATCTTGTCTTACCACCCCTATATACCGCCTCAAATAGGTGAGGTCCAGCTCCGTAAAGGGATGGTCATCCGCGTACACTTGCCCCTTCTGCGGTCGGTATAATCCAAGGATAAGGTTGGCGATCGTGCTCTTCCCAGCGCCGTTAGAGCCTACAACCGCAATGGGGGCAGCGGGAGAAAGAGTAAGGTTAATGTCGTGCAGTATCGATTTATCCTTAAAATTAAAATCTACTGATTCAAGGGTTATCTTCCCCTGAAAGTCTATCCTCTTTTTGCCAAAATAAGGTACGGTGTCCCTTATCTCAATCCAGTTATACAAGGTATTTAAGGATTCAGTGCCTTCGATTAATTGAGGAAAGCACCCAATGATCACGAGAAGATGGTTTTTGAGTATATTAACCGCAGCAAAAAAAGACATGAATTCCCCTAGCGTCATGCGTCCGGTTGCGATTGACCTTCCCCCAATAATAAAAATAAAAATTGTCGAAGAGGCTACAATCAGAGTTTGAATGGAATTATAAGCCGTCGTGAGCCAGGCCATATGCTTGCTGGAAGTCCGTAATTGCTCAATATTCTTATGCTGTCTTTCCAGTTCAAACTCTTCGGCTGCCTGAATCCGAGTAAGATCCATCATCTGCAAAACAAAAAATATCCCTTTACTGTAAGCCTCAAATGATTTATGGAAAGCGCGAATATGCTTTCGAACGATCTTCCCGATCACCCTGCTTACCACAATGAAGAACGGCACCAGACAAAAAAGCAATAAAAATAAGAGCGCATTAAAATATATCAAAACCCCGCTCAAGGCCACGCCAATAAAAATACCGGGCATCAACTGGCCTACCAGGGCGTTGCTCATGACATCAAGGCGCTCGGTATCCTGGACTGCGATAGTATGCAACTTGCCCCGGTCAGCTTCGGTGTTGAAAAAATGAGAAAGGGTATAAAATTTTTTCAGTATCTCACTTCGGAGTTTCTGGGTTACTATTTTAGTTATCTTGAGTATCAGATATCGAATCCAGATAGTAAGTCCGCTATTGATGAGGTAGAGAGAAAAAAGTCCCAAGCCAATAAGCGTCAGGGTGGAAAATTTACCGGTAAAAATCACCTTGTCAAAAATATACTTGACCAGAAAAAGGATCGCCAAATTAATAGCCGCCTGTCCCGCGGAAATAAAAACGGTCAAGAAAAGTTTTAGAAAACTCCCCCGGTAAAACCGCAGGTAGTAACGCCACGCTTGTACATTCATAGATCGTCTTGTGCTCTCATTGGTTATTGTTCTTTTTCAGCAGCTCCTTTTCGTCGTCGATCAAGAGAGGCTTTAACAATTTTCACATAATCAATTCGGGAGGTGCGCTCCCGGATACCCATATTAGCATCATGAATTCTTCTCATTAAAACCACGGAAGGCACTAAAAAGCTTTTAAGCCCTGTTTCTTCCGCCCGCAAATACCAGTCAATGAATTCTCCCACCCGCCATTGAGTGGAAAACTTTCCCGCCCGAAAAAAAGAAGCCCTTTTAATAAGCATGGTGCCCGGTAAATAGCCGGGAATAATTTCCGATTCTTCCTTTAAAACAACACCGGAAGCGCAGGAGTAAAATTGTCTCACCTGTCCCAAAACCATGTCCAACTCAGGATGGTCTACAAAAGCTTTTCATCTGGCGGGCTAATTTATCCTTAACCCAGATATCATCCGCGTCCAGAAAAGCAATAAAATTTCCTCCGAGATAACTCAACTCCATGGTTTCTCGCCGTCGCCGCGCCTTTTTTTCCTTGAAAATAATAGCGTACCAAAGCGCCAAAGCTCTTTGCGACCTCGGCACTGCCGTCGGTTGAACCATCATCCACGACAATAACTTCATGAGGAGCATACGTCTGGTTCAGAACACTCTCAACCGCTTCCGCCAGAAAACGCTCGCCATTCCAAACCGGGATAATCACACTCAGTAAAGGTTTGCTCATGCCATCTTTCTGCTTTGAGGTTTCCGGTTCAACATTTCCAACCTTGACTCCCTCGGGAAAATCCGGCAAGAGATCAGCAACGCCTTTATTCTTCTCGCGACGCCTATCCAGTGACTTTTTAAGAGCCTTAAACATATTGAGGGAAGTTAAATTTTGGCCCCGGGTCATATTGGTTTCATGAAGACGATAAAGCAGTGTCACCTGGTCAAGTACCACAATTGAAGCTTTGCACTCGCGGGCGCGCATAAACCAATCAAGGTCTTCACCATAACGAAGCGCAGGGTCAAACAAGCCAACTTTATCAAACACCTCCTTGCGGAAAAGTGCACTTCCAATATGAAAGGCAACCGAGGGTTCAATAAAGTCTTTTATTGCTCCCTCTCGCTCGAACAACACGTCTACCTTTCCCATGACGATTTCCGTCTCGGGAAATTTTTTCATACATTCCAGCATCAGGGGAAGACTATTTTCCGGCCACAGGTCATCCACATCGAGAAACCTGACAACCTCTCCCCGAGCAATTTCTAAACCTTTGTTTCGCGCCGCGGAAGGACCGCTATTCGTCTGATAAACATATTTCACCTTATCCTTAAAATCAGCGATGATTTTTGCGGTCTCGTCAGTGGAGCCATCATCAACAAAAATAATCTCCAGAGGCGTGTAGTGCTGAGCGTTAATATTTTCCATAGCCCCACGGATAAAGGCAGCGCCGTTAAAGACCGGAACGATTACACTCACCACGAGAGGGGTTTGCTCCATCATCCGTGCACCAATAAAAAGTTTTCTATCGCCCGCGTGATACCCGATACGTCTGTACCCAGTTCGAGCGTATACGCTGGCACCTGTTTGACAAACGCGCTCAAGAAGGTAAACGCCTCATGACCAGCATGGGGTAATTGAAAAATAGTACTGGGTGCCAGGGCCGTCAAACTCGCTACAGCAGAGGTTTTTTTAATCTGCGTTTCTGGGCGCGTAGTTATTCGGGGTATAAAAATCGCTTTGACCGGAAAACCCTTGGCAATTTTTTGAGGAAAAAATTCTTGCAAAAAAAAGAGCGCTTTTTCTCCATACGGTTGCTTTGCGTACCGAAGTGGCTCGTGAAGAAACGGAAATCTCCCAAAGTCCTTGGGACTTAATTTGCCGGAGCAAAAAATACTGTAAGCGTATGGTTTTGGTTTAGTCTCAACAAAGCAGTGATCATCCCCTGCATAGAGAAGCTTGGAGTCAAGACAAGCAAGCGCGGTAGAGGATTTTCCAGATCCACTCTTCCCCACCAGCAGGACACCTTCTGCCGACAGTTCCCACGGCAGCAGCGTGCACCATTTGTTTTCCGTGTCTTTCCATCCACCAGTTTAAAATCGTCAGCAGAGGAGCACCTGTTTCAAAATAAAAAAATTCCTTAGCATCGCGTAGCCAATAAAGGGCAATGTTTTGCCGGAGGTCCAGCATACTTAAGATGCCGGTGTAAAGATCATAATGCGTGTAAATATGTTCATCATAATACCCCCCGATTTCCCCGCGCTTCAAATAATCATCCTGTGACCATGGGGGTGGCGGTATATCAATGCCCGTTGATCGACTGTCCCATAAACAAATAGTAAGGTGTGAACGAGGATCTGGTCCTTTTTCCAGATGACTCAAAGCCCGAGTGATAAGAGGAACCATTGCCGAGCCGGCAAAGCACAGCCTGATTTTAAAGCCCCCCATATCATAAAAATGCTCAATCGCTCCTCCGGCCGCCTTGACCGCCCGAAGAAAGCTCGAGTGAAGCTTCCCGAAAAATGCTTCCGGACCAGAATTTTCCTCACGTGTAGCAACCTTCCGTTCGGTTAAGGAAAAAGTCTCCATGTCTGTCAGTTTTCTTCTGAGAACTTTGGAGTATTGGGCCAACCGGTTTCGTCAACCTCATGGATCGGATCAAGCCAAAGCATTGCCTGCATATCAGTATATTTTTGAAGGGTAGGTGATTCAAACAAAGGTTTTTTCCCATTTTTCAATTCACCTTCACGTGGGGCAAGGATCCCCCTATGCTTCTCACCCTTGGTTTCCTGATCAATGGTGATGAGCCCTTCTTTTTCCATGTCAGCAAGCAATTGACGAACGCTGTTTTCTATTTCTGTTCTGCTCCCTTCATACCGCTGCGCCAGTCCTTCTATAATTTCAGGCACATCAAGACCCTTTTCGACGAAATCCCACAGGTCAGCACCTGTTTTATCCAGACTATAGTAATTCCCGTTTTCCAAATTAACGATAATAGCTTCTCCGTCAATTATTTCGTGGGCAATATTTTTATTAATGGTAAAATTCATGAATATTTCTCCTGAGCTATGATTTCGCTTGAGGGAAAAGTTTAAATAGATTAATATATCATTCCGAAAAGCAATGTCAATCCCAGCCGTCCTCATTCCAAGCGTTACCGTTAATTTCTCAAATTCAATAAAAAATCTAAAATCGCTTTTCATTCCATGGAGCAACCTTCCATGAACAGTAACCTGAGAAAAGAACTAATATTCTCTCCGCAAAAAAAGATTAAATGCACAAAAAAAATAACCTCTCTTTGACATTTCGTTTAAATTGATTTAATTTCCCAATTCTTATGGAACCAATCAAAGACCAGACAATTATCCGAAACTTTTCCATCATCGCCCATATTGACCACGGAAAGTCAACTTTGGCAGACCGTCTTTTGGAACTGACCGGCACAGTTTCCGCCCGGGAAATGACCCCCCAGTATCTCGATAAAATGGATCTGGAAAAGGAACGAGGCATTACCATAAAAGCACAAACCGTATCGCTGGACTATCAGGCGAGCGATGGGAAAAACTACCGTTTAAACCTGATTGATACTCCAGGGCACATGGATTTCAGCTATGAAGTTTCCCGAAGCCTGGCTGCTTGTGAGGGAGCATTATTAGTCGTGGATGCTACCCAGGGGATTGAAGCTCAAACTCTCGCTAATCTCGATTTGGCCTTGAAAAATAAACTGAAAATCATTCCCGTGATTAATAAAATTGACCTTCCTCAGGCTGATCCGAAGCGCGTGAAAGAAGAAATTGAATTAATTCTGGGTGTAGACTCCGCCGAGATTTTGGAGGTGAGCGCTAAATCCGGCAAGAACGTTCACACCGTGCTCGAGGCAATAGTCAAGCGGATTCCGGCTCCTTCCGGCAAGAAGGATAATCCTCTTTCGGCTTTAATATTTGACTCCTGGTATGATACCTACCAGGGAGTTATCGTCCTCATCCGGGTTTTTGAGGGAAAAATTTTCCCCGGGATGCGCATTAAACTTTTTGCTTCCAATAATGAATATGAGGTGAACCGCGTAGGAATATTTTCCCCGGCAGCAAAAGATACAGAAGCATTGAGCACCGGCGAAGTAGGATTTATTATTGCAGGAATAAAAAACTTACGGGACATCCAGGTTGGGGATACGATTACTGATGCATCCCGACCCACCACCACACCTTTTCCTGGTTTTCAGGAATTAAAACCGATGGTCTTTTGTGGGGTTTATCCATCCTTTCCGGAACAATATAACCCTTTGCGCGAGGCATTGGAAAAACTGAGACTCAATGATTCTTCGTTTACCTTTGAACCTGAAAATTCCGTGGCTTTGGGTTTTGGGTTTCACTGTGGTTTTCTGGGTCTCTTGCACAAAGAGATAATCCAAGAACGATTAGAACGAGAATTTAATCTTGACCTCGTCAGCACTGCTCCTAATGTGGTTTATAATGTAACGACCCTAAAAGGAGACGTCATAAAAATTGAAAGCCCTGACCAGCTCCCCCCTCCTCAGGAAATCGCCCATATTGCCGAACCCTATATCCTCGCCTCGATCCCTACCCCCGTTACGTATCTGGGAGAGATTTTAAAGCTCTGCGAAGAAAAACGAGGATTGCAACGCGACCTCAAATATTTATCCCCAGAAAAGGTGGTGTTGAAATATGAAATTCCTTTAAACGAGGTGGTGTGGGATTTTAATGACCGATTAAAGTCTTTGAGCCGGGGTTATGCTTCTTTTGATTATGAATTTCTTGACTTTCGAAATTCTTCCATGGTTAAATTGGATCTTCTTCTTAATGGATCAAAAATTGACGCTCTTTCTCTCCTCGTACCAAAAGAAAAAGCGTATTATATTGGGAAAGGACTTGTTGAAAAAATAAGAAAAATAATCCCCCGCCACCTCTTTGAGGTAGTTATTCAAGCTGCTATCGGCAGTAAAGTAATTGCCCGAGATTCTATCCCTCCTTTGAGAAAAAATGTTACGGCTAAATGTTATGGGGGGGATATTACGCGAAAAAGAAAGCTTCTGGAAAAACAGAAAGAGGGGAAAAAGAGGATGAAACAGGTGGGCAAAATATCCATTCCTCAAGAAGCGTTCTTATCTATTTTAAAAGTAAGTTAAGCGGTCAAAGGTTGAGGTTTAACCTCTAAAATAAAAACACCCGTTAAAGCAAGTGGATTGATTATGAAAAAAAATAAAACCAAGTTCCAGGAAAATTTTGAGGCCATCGTTATTGCCATTCTTCTTGCCCTTTTTATCCGGACCTTTGTTGTCGAACCATTCAAAATCCCTTCAGGTTCAATGATCCCAACCCTTTTGGTGGGAGACCACATTTTGGTAAATAAATTTATTTATGGCATTCGAATACCTTTTACCAATAAAAAGGTTTTTGCTTTTAACAAGCCAACACGGGGAGATGTAGTTGTTTTTGTCTACCCTCTCGATACAACGCTTGATTTTATCAAGCGGGTGATCGGAGTCGAAGGAGACACCATCGTGATGAAAGGAAAGAAGTTGTATATCAATGGTGAACTCTACTCTGACCCGTATGCTCATTATATTGATGATAATCCTGGAAATATTGAATTCCCACGAGGCGATTTTGGTCCCATAACGGTTCCTAAAAACTCCCTTTTTGTCCTTGGGGATAACCGCGATACGAGCCGCGACAGCCGATTCTGGGGATATGTCCCCCTCGAATCAGTAATTGGAAAAGCCTTTATCATTTATTGGTCTAATGGGAGTAATCATAATCGGTTTCCGTGGAACTACCCCATGAAACTTCTCGATGCCATCATCTATAATCGGTGGAGCCGGGTAGGAGATAGAATCCATTAGTCAAGGTAAAAAAACGGTAATTTTTTGAAATTTTAAAAAATTTTTCCAAGTCTTTGAAATCACACATTCATTAGACAAAAGACTTTAGAAAGAAATCCTTGACGAATGCAAAATATTTTGGTATTTTTTTGACAATTGAAGATGGTTTTACCCCAAACCTAAAAACCTTAATCCCCGAGAAGGGATAACGATATTGAAATTTTGCAGGAAACGTTGTCTGATACAACCTTCTTACTGAAAGGTAAGGAGGTTTTTTTTTGGAGTTTATAAGAGGGATTTTAAAGGTTGCTTGCGGACAAAATGAAACTTAAAGGCAAAGATTTGTTGGGGTTAGAAGAATTAACTTCTGAAGAAATTTCTTTAATTTTAGCTACCGCTAACTCGATGAAAGAAATTTTTTCCCAAAAAAAGAAAGAACCCCCTCCTTTAAAAGGAAAACTCATCATCAACCTTTTTTATGAACCCAGCACCCGTACCCGGACTTCTTTTGAAATAGCAGGAAAAAGACTGGGAGCCGATACTATCAATTTTGATTTTTCAACCAGCAGTATGTCAAAAGGGGAGACCTTCAAGGATACGGTACTTAATCTTCACGCAATGAAACCGGATATTATAGTTATTCGTCATTCAGTCTCTGGTGCCCCACAATTCGTTGCCAATAATATTTCAGCCGCGGTCATAAATGCTGGCGATGGAGCTCATGAACACCCGACGCAGGCACTTTTAGACCTTTTCACCATAAAGGAAACTTTTGGAAGAATCGAAAAATTGCGAGTAGCCATTATTGGCGATATCAGCCATAGTCGAGTAGCGCGTTCTAATATTTGGGGGCTTACTAAGCTGGGAGCTCACGTAAGAGTAGCCGGCCCACCAACGCTTATCCCCTCCCATATAGAAGAGATGGGGATCGAAGTCTTTTATGACGTGGATGCAGCGATTAAAGATGTTGATGTTATCATGTGTCTTCGGATCCAGACGGAACGTCAAAATCAAAATCTGTTTCCTTCCTTAAAAGAGTACAGTCGGTTTTTTGGCATTAATCAGGCAAGGCTGAGCAAAGCGAAACCCGGGGCAATGGTCATGCACCCTGGCCCGATAAACCGGGGGGTGGAAATAACCTCTGACGTAGCTGATGGTGAAAAATCTCTCATCCTCAAACAGGTTGCTAATGGAATAGCAGTTCGCATGGCCTTGTTTTATCTTTTGGCCGGAGGGAATCATAAAAATGTTGCTCATTAAGAACGGGCGAGTAATTGACCCGGCTAACAACATCGACAATACGCTGGATATTTTTATCAATCAAGGGAAAATCATCCGTATCGGCAAGAATATTGATCCGGAAAGGGTAAGAAGAGATATTGGCAAATTTCGAATCATTGATGCTTCCGGGAAAATCATTGCCCCGGGATTCATTGACATGCATACTCATCTTCGGGAACCCGGCCAGGAAGGTAAAGAAACCATTGCCACGGGTTGCCAGGCTGCTGCTGTTGGGGGTTTTACCGCGCTTGCCTGCATGCCCAATACCAATCCTGTCAATGACAATAAGATTGTCACCAGCTATATAATAAATAAAGCCCTTAAGGAAGGTTGTGTCCGGGTTTATCCTATCGGGGCAATCACTCGGGGTTTAAAAGGAGAGAACCTCTCTGATATCGGAGAATTAAAAACTGCCGGGGTCGTTGCTCTGTCGGATGATGGCGAGCCGGTTATGAATGCTGAGGTTATGCGCCGAGCTTTAGAGTATGTTAAGAGTTTTAACCTCACGATAATTTCTCACTGTGAAGACAAAGACCTCTCTCGGTCTGGAGCAATGCATGAAGGTTTTGTCTCTACCCGCTTAGGTCTCCCTGGTATTCCGGCTGCCGCAGAAGAAGTGATGGTAGCGAGGGATCTGATTTTAGCGGAGCTGACTTCTTCTCACGTCCATATCGCCCATGTGAGCACTGCAGGTTCAGTAGATTTAATCCGCCGGGCAAAAGCAAAAGGCATTCGAGTAACCTGTGAAGTAACCCCCCACCACTTCACGTTAACCGATGAAGCAGTGACATCGTTTGACCCCAACACCAAGGTAAATCCTCCGTTGAGATCACAAGAGGATCGCGAGGCTTTGCGCGAAGGGTTAAGAGATGGGACCATTGATGCGATCGCCACCGACCATGCGCCTCACGATAGTCTGGCGAAAGATATAGAGTATACTTTGGCCGCTAACGGCATCGTTGGTTTAGAAACCGCAGTCTCGTTGACTTTAAACGAACTGGTCCATAGCAATATCCTTACCATTAATCAGGCAATCGCCCGGCTCAGCACTAACCCTGCCCGTATTTTAGGGTTAAAAGGTGGCGCTCTTCACGAAGGTGAAGAGGCGGATATAACCGTCCTCGACGTGCAACGGGAATTTATTGTAAACCCGCAAACGTTTAAATCTAAGTCGCGCAATACCCCTTTTGCTCATTGGAAACTTAAAGGTGGACCAGTCATGACAATTGTAGCCGGAAACGTTGTTTGGGAGGCTAAGTAAAAGATGACCATAACCAAAGCAATTCTTTGTTTAGAAGATGAGCGAACTTTCCTGGGTGAATCGTTTGGCGCCCAAGGAGAAACGACCGGAGAAGTGGTGTTTAACACCAGTTTGAGCGGCTACCAGGAAGTCCTCACTGATCCTTCGTATAAGGGCCAGATTGTTACCATGACGTACCCGCTGATCGGCAACTATGGCATCAACGAGGAAGATAGCGAGTCTGAAAGACCGCAGGTGGAAGGTTTTGTGGTAAGAGAATTAAGCTCACGCCCTTCTAACTGGAGAAGCCAGAAAACGCTTGATCAATATTTTAAAGAATATAGCATAGTGGGGATTCAGGGAATTGATACCCGGGCGCTAACGAAACATATCCGGGATGCGGGAGCTCAGTTGGGAATCATTTCCACCGTAGACTTTGACTGCCAAAGCCTGAGAAAAAAACTCGAAAAAGCCCCGCAGTATGGTGGTCGTGACTTGGTGAAAGAAGTTACCTGTCCTCAACCCTATGCGTGGGAACAAGGAACTTGGAGTTTTCCGCAAGACCGTAGAAACTCCTCCAGACAAATTGGGGATAGGTTCAACGTTATCGTTTATGATTGTGGAGTAAAAAGAAATATCCTCCGTCATTTGGTTGATGAAGGATGTGAGGTAACGGTAGTACCAGCCTCTTTCCCCGCGGAAGAGGTTTTGGGGTTGCGCCCCCAGGGAGTCTGCCTCTCAAATGGACCGGGAGACCCGGCAGCAATTCCTTATGTTATTGACAATGTAAAAAAGCTTATTGGCAAACTGCCGATTATGGGTATCTGTCTGGGGCATCAAATTTTAGGACTTGCCCTAGGGGGTAAGACCTATAAGCTTAAATTTGGCCATCGGGGAGGTAACCAGCCGGTAAAAGACCTGGCCACGGGAAAAGTTGCGATCACCGCTCAAAACCACGGATTTTGTGTTGATCTCGAAACCCTTGATACCCGGGATGTGTTCTTAACGCATATCAACCTTAATGACCAGACCCTTGAGGGATTTCGGCATAAGCAGCTACCGCTTTTTTCGGTTCAGTACCACCCTGAAGCATCTCCCGGTCCCCATGATGCCTCTTACCTTTTTAAACAATTTCGTGAGCTGATGCAACATGCCCAAGCGAACTGACATAAAGAAAATTTTGGTTATCGGCTCAGGCCCGATTATCATCGGCCAGGCCTGTGAGTTTGACTATTCTGGAACCCAGGCCTGTAAAGCCTTAAAAGAAGAAGGCTATCACGTCATCCTGGTCAATAGTAACCCGGCCACGATCATGACCGATCCCGAAATGGCGGATAGCACCTATATTGAGCCGGTTAATGCCAGAGTGATCGCGGATATCATTGCCCAGGAAAATCCCGATAAAAAGCCTCATTACCTTGCTTTGCTTCCGACTATTGGTGGGCAGACTGGACTTAATGTGACGATCGCCCTCGGAAGAAGCGGCGTACTTGAAGAATATAACGTTGAGCTCATCGGGGCTAAGTTAGACGCCATCATGAAAGCCGAAGACCGGGAACTTTTTAAAAAGAGCATGGATCGCATTGGGCTCTCCATGCCCCAGGGAGAATATGTTTATAACCTTCGAGAAGCCTTGCGAGCGGCAGATCATTTAGGGTATCCTGTTATTCTCCGGCCGGCCTTTAATTTGGGCGGAACCGGAGGGGGAATTGCCTTTTCCCGCGTTGAACTTGAAGAAATCTTAAAGCCTTTTTTTAAAGATTCTCAGTTTAATCAGGTCTTGATCGAAAAATCAGTTATCGGATGGAAAGAATATGAACTTGAGGTAATGCGAGATTTAAACGACAATGTAGTCATCATCTGCTCCATTGAAAACTTTGATCCCATGGGAATTCATACCGGTGACAGCATCACCGTGGCTCCCGCCCAAACCTTAACGGATAAAGAGTATCAACTCATGCGCAATGCGGCTATTGCCATCATTCGGGAAATTGGCGTGGAGACCGGTGGTTCAAATATCCAGTTTGCGGTAAATCCGGAAAACGGAGACATGCTGGTGATCGAAATGAATCCAAGAGTATCCCGAAGCTCTGCCTTAGCTTCTAAAGCCACGGGATTCCCTATTGCCAAGATCGCCGCTAAGCTGGCAATCGGTTATACTTTAGATGAAATTCCTAATGACATCACCCGTTATACCAAGGCTTCCTTTGAGCCGGTCATTGACTATGTGGTAACTAAAATACCCCGGTGGGCGTTTGATAAATTTCCGGAAACCGATCAGACCCTCAACACCCAGATGAAGTCCGTGGGAGAGGTGATGGCGATTGGTCGCACCTTTAAAGAATCATTTCAAAAAGCCATCCGGTCCTTAGAAATCGGATATCATGGTTTGGAAAAAACCGAAAAAGATCAAACTAGCGATCCCCAGAAGTCCAGAAAAACAGGGACAAAGGAATCCCTTAAAAAGATCCGGGAAAAGTTAAAGGTGCCGAACTGGGAGCGGATTTTTTATATTGCTCAGGCCTTGAGAATGGGGATGACTGTTGAAGAAATCAACGATTTAACCAAGATTGATCCATGGTTTTTATTCAATATAAAGGAGATTGTTGATTTAGAAATCGAGCTTAGTAAACATACCCTCCAATCGGCAACTCCTGAACAAATCCGCAAAGCAAAACAGTTTGGGTTTAGTGATATTAAATTGGCGGAAATCTTTCAGACCGATGAAATTTCCTTCCGCGCTTTCCGAAAGTCACTCGGCATTGAGGCGGTGTTCAAGCTGGTCGATACCTGTTCCGCTGAGTTCGAAGCCTATACCCCGTACTATTATTCCACGTACGAAACTGAAGATGAAACCAAGCCGTCGGATAAACCCAAAGTCATGATTCTCGGAGGAGGCCCTAACCGCATCGGGCAAGGAATTGAGTTTGATTATTGCTGTGTCCATGCCGCGTTAGCCTTAAAAGAAGCGGGCTATGAAGTAATCATGGTGAACTGTAATCCCGAAACCGTATCTACTGATTATGATACCTCAGATCGCCTCTTTTTTGAACCCTTAACGCGAGAAGATATTTTAAATATCATTGATCGCGAAAAACCCATGGGGGTGATTGTCCAGTTCGGCGGCCAAACGCCCCTTAATTTAGCCCTACCCTTGAAGGAACAGGGGGTGCCCATATTAGGAACCGACCCGGAAAGTATCGATTTAGCTGAAGACCGGGAACGATTTAAAGCGGTCATTCATAAATTAAGTTTAGAGCAACCGAAAAATGGTTGCGCCCGTTCTTATGGTGAAGCAAAAGAAATTGCTAAAGACATCGGTTACCCGGTAGTGGTGAGACCTTCGTATGTCCTTGGCGGGAGGTCAATGGAGGTTGTGTATGATGAAGGTTCCCTCAATACTTATATGGATCAGGCAGTGAAAGTTTCCTTAAAGCGGCCGGTTTTGATTGATAAATTTTTAGAGGATGCGATTGAAGTAGATGTAGATGCTGTCGCTGATGGAGAAAGAGTGGTAATAGCCGGGATCATGGAGCATATTGAAGAGGCCGGCGTCCACTCCGGAGATAGTACCTGTGTGCTTCCCCCTTACACCATTACGGAAGATTTGATTAAGGTCCTCAAAGAACAAACCCATGCCTTGGGAAAAGACCTCAAGGTTAAGGGGCTTATGAACATTCAGTATGCCATAAAAAATGATATGGTGTATGTGTTGGAAGTAAATCCCCGTGCTTCCCGGACCATTCCTTTTGTGAGCAAAGCAACCGGAATCCCCTGGGCAAAGGTAGCTTCTTTAGTAATGGTGGGCTATTCCCTAAAGGATCTTGGTATTACTGAAGAATGTGACGTTCATCATGTTTCGGTCAAGGAGTCGGTATTTCCTTTTAACAAATTTCCCGGCGTTGATTCCGTGCTCGGCCCTGAGATGAAGTCTACCGGAGAGGTGATGGGGATTGATGATGACTTTGGGATTGCGCTGAGCAAAGCTCAGATGGGTGCCGGCCAGGAGCTTCCGTTGGGCAAAAGGTTTGGGGGAACGGTTTTTATCAGTGTTAAAAATAAAGACAAACGGGTCATTGTTTTTATTGCTAAAAAGCTTCACGAACTGGGATTCAAAATTGTTGCTACTGAAGGGACAACCAAGGCTTTACGCAAACACGGTGTTCCGGTTTCAGAAGTTATTGGCAAAGTATACGAAAAGAGCCGAGGGGCAACCGTGGTGGATCGCATCCACCGGTTAGAGGTTGATTTGATCATCAATACCCCTCAGGGGAAAGGGCCTTATAGCGATAACTACATTATCCGGCAACAAGCAATCATTAATAAAGTTCCCTGTTTTACGACCATATCCGCTGCTGCGGCTGCGGTGAATGCTATTGAATCAGTGATGCGGCAGCGAGGATTATTTGCTGAAGAAGAAACCTTGCGCCAACGCATTGAAAAATCCCCTGCTCCGGCGCTATTCATCAGTGTTGATTATAGCCATCACAATGAAAACCTCATCTCGTTAGTGCGAATTATCAGCAAGATAAAACCCACCATTTTAGCCACTAAGGGAACGGCAGCCTTTCTTGCTGCGCATGGGATTAAAGTCGAAAACGTCATTCCCCGAATCTCCGAGGGGGAAAAACACACCATTATTGAGTATATGGAAAAAGGCAAGGTCGCTTTTATCCTCAATGTCATAGATAAGAAAGACGAGAATGCCATGAGTGATGGCTTCATTATCCGACGAGTTGCAGTTTCCCGATCAATCCCTTATCTTACCAACATCGAGGAATGCTTAGGCGAATTCCAGCAGAAAAAACAACTGGCTCTTTTTAAAAAGAGGATAAAAAATCTTCAGGATTATCATCACAATATTAACGTTCCTAAACCAAAAAATAAATTTAATTTAAAGCCATGTATTCTATCTTAGTTGCTGATGATGAAAAAGGTATCAGGGAATTTCTCGAAATTACCCTGAAAAAAGAAGGGTACGAGGTAACCTTAGCCTCTAATGGGGCTGAGGCGATCTCCCTTTGCGAAAAAAAGAAGTTCGATATTATCCTTGCTGATATCAAAATGCCCCAGGGAGATGGCTATACAATTCTGAGGAAAGTAAAAAAGCTCCATCCTGATACCATAGTTATTATGATTACTGCGTACGGATCTCTTGAATCAGCAATTGAGGCGATGAAAGAAGGCGCCTTTGATTACATCTCCAAACCCTTTGATGTGAATGATGTAAAAGTTCTTATTCAAAGCGCATTAGCCAAACGGGATCTTAAATTGGAAACCCTAGGGTAAAAAATCCCTTTTGGAAGAAGACCGGTTTGATAACATCATCAGCAACAGTCCGGAGATGCATAAAATCTTTGCCCTGATCACCAGGGCCTCCAGTGCGAAAAGCAATGTCCTTATTATTGGAGAAAGTGGTACGGGTAAGGAATTGGTTGCTCGGGCAATTCATCAGCACAGCAACCGGAAAGACAAACCCTTTGTAACCATAAATTGCGGTGGAATCCCGGAAAACCTGCTGGAAAGCGAGCTTTTCGGTCATAAAAAAGGTTCTTTTACCGGCGCCCTGGCTAATAAGATTGGGCTTTTCGAAGCAGCGTCGGGCGGCACTATTTTTCTTGATGAGATCAGTGATCTTCCGCTTCTCCTCCAGGTCAAACTTCTCCGCGTGGTTCAGGATAAAGTCTTTACTCCCATTGGCGAGACCAAGGAAATAAATGTAGATGCAAGAATAATCTCGGCAACCAATCAGGACTTGGAACAAAATGTTATTGAACGAAAATTTCGCGAAGACCTTTATTACCGTTTAAATGTAATCCAAATCAGGATCCCTCCGCTTCGTGAGCGAAAAATGGATATTCCTCTTTTAGCGCAATACTTCCTGGACAAATATTCCCGGGAGATGGGAAAAGAAATTCAACAAATCTCCTCCTATGCGCTTGACACCTTACAAAACTACCACTTCCCGGGAAATGTAAGGGAATTGGAAAACATCATTGAACGAAGTGTTGCCCTCGAAACCACTAATATTATCCTTCCCGAGAGTTTGGCGCTCGCTACTCATAAGCTGGGGGGGAAAAAGTTGGGAGTGGTTGATATGAACCTGCCTTCTGAAGGAATAGATTTAGATGAGTTAATGAATCAGCTGGAAAAAAATCTATTGCTTAAGGCCCTGGGGAAAACTCAGGGAAGAAAGAACAAAGCTGCTGAGCTTCTCCGAATCTCCTTCCGTTCCTTCCGTTACCGCCTGGAAAAGCATGGTATCGATGCTCCGGGTGATGAGTAGGATAAGACCAGCCCTTCTAAGATTCCTGAGTCAATAACCCGCAAAGCCGAAAATTCAAAAACCTCCATCACTCCTATGGTAATAAGGATCCCCGGAATAATTAAATCCTCTCGTCCCTTTTGCAGTCCTGGTAGTGATAAGCGTTCCGCAGCAGTCTTAACAATTAACTCCTGGAAAATCTCTCTGATCCGTTTTATCTCTACGAGGTGATTAGTAACTTTTCCCCGGTCATATTGAGCTAACTGCAAATCAAGCGCCGCCAAGGTGGTTGGGGTTCCGGCTATTCCAATCAGAATTATCCGGTGATCACAACTAAAAGGATAAAGCGAAGCGATCTGAAACTGTTTTTTCACGTTTTGAATTTTTGTAGTGATGATTTTTTCTATTGTTGCCAGCTCTTCTTCCTGAGGAGGGTCATGATGAAGATATTTCTCCGTGAGATGCACCACTCCCAGGTCAATGCTTTCCACCCTTAAAACCTCAGTCTTCTGCGTGAGGATAAACTCGGTGCTTCCTCCTCCAATGTCAAAAATAAAAGCCTGGTCATACTCGCAGTCAACCGGCAACACCGCTCCCCGGCACGCCAGTTTAGCCTCAGTCTCCCCTGAGATGAGAATAATCTCTATCTCGGTTTGTTCTCGTACTTTATCAATAAAATCTTTTCCATTGTGAGCGTCTCGAACCACGCTTGTCGCCACCGCAATAATTTTATTAGTTTTACGTTCAGTAATCGATTTTTTAAAATCCCTAAGCGCCTCAAGAGTCCGATCCATCGCCTCAGGTGACAATACCCCTCGGGAAGAAAATCCTTCCCCGAGCCGAGTGATTATTTCTTTGCGAAAGACCGGTGTAAAATTTTTGCCTCCCGCGTAGTCAGCTATTAAAAGCCGCGCGGTGTTTGTTCCCACATCTATTGCCGCGACCCGCATCAGTCCTCCGTTTTGATACTAGTGTGAAGTAACAGGGGCTATCTCGATATTATTCCCGCGAAGGGGAAATCCACAATCTCCTAAATTCTGGGCCAAGCCCGGAATGACCTAAAAATAAAAATTTCTTCTCCCCAGAGATAGGTGGAGATGCTTTCTTGACAACTATACAGTATCCATGATAATTTTTCAACAAAAGTCTATCGATGAAGTTTTTTTATTGACATGAGAAAATTAATACTTTTGGGTTAAAGAGAAAAACAAGGCGGAGAAATGAAAAAAACAACTTTTAACCTTGTTCTGACCGATTGAATAGTCAACGAAGCAAAAACATCGCCCTTGTCTCGTGTGACCTCAACGGCACCCTGGTCCATCAGCATACGATGATGGATATGATCAGGGTTTATTTTTCTGATCAGCCAGAACGATTTGAAAAGGCAAAAGAAGCTTTTAACAAGCAAACCTCTGGCCTTTTAAGCATGAAGAAAGCTTTTGCAATTGCCGGACCTCTTACCAGGGGTTTAACCCTTCGAAATGCCATCCGATATGCAGTAAACGAAATGAAGTTTCTGGAAGGCTTTGATTTTTTTATCTCCACTCTCTATGAAAAGGGGATCTATTTTGTTATAAACTCTACGGGATACAGCATAACTACTGAGGTTATCAAAGCTCTTTATGGGCCGGAAAAAATTTATGCGGTGATCTGCAATCAGCTCATTTTTGGATGGGGAGGAGATAATCATAAAGTGATTGAGGAGACTGAATTGTCTCAGCTGGTGAAAAACTATTTTCGCGGCGGTGAAAAAGAAAAGCGCTACGATGAAATTCTTGCCACGGGAGCGGTAAAGCTCGGAATCCAGGATGAAGGAGAGAAGGCTAACCTGCTCTTTGCGATTGCGGAAACACTAAAAATACCGAGGCAAGCGATCGCCCATATCGGAGATACCATGGGAGATAGTGCCGGGATAGGTGAGGTTGCCCGAAATGGAGGTCTGGGTATTGCCTTTAACTATAACCAGGCCCTCAAAAACTATCTGGAGGAAATTCTTAAAAATGAAAAAATTTCCGGGAACGATTATCCTGGCTGAGCCTAAAAAAGAGGCGTCCAGCCTAAAACTTCTTTTGGATATTATACTATCCTATTCATCATAAAGAGCCTCACGCATGCAAGAAGAAACTTTGGATATTCTGAGAAAAAATTTGCACGACCTGCCGGCAAAGGGAGAAATAATTTTCCAGGAAGGAGAACACAACTTTTTTTCCCAGGCTCTGAAAGAGTTTGCCCAGGCGGTTTCCGAAGCTGCAGGGGGAAAAATTTCTGTTAGCATGAAAAAGAGTGGTTCTTCTCTGCCAGGATTACCCGCCCTAACCATATCTGGTGAGCATTCTCGCAACATCCATTATTTGGCTCTTCCCGAAGGTTATGAGCTTCATCCCTTCATCCAGGCCATTAAATTTCTGGCCCCAGGCTATGCGCTCCTTTCCGACAAGGTAAAAGAAGCGATCGCCACGATCACAACTCCAGTTGAAGTGCGCGTTTTTATCTCTCACTATTGCACCAACTGCCCCCAGGTTGTCGAAACAGTAATCAAATTAGCTTCCGTCAATCCTCTGGTTTCCGCCTTTATTATCGATGTTCATAACTTCAAGGAATTGGCTGATGAATATCACCTCAAATCAGTTCCTGCTACTGTTATAAATAATGAACTTGTCCTTTTCGGGTCAATAACTGAGGAGAAATTAGCAGAGCTTCTGGCCCAAAAGGATACGCCCCTTTATGGCCGTGAGCTGATGCGCTCTTTGATTGAAAGCGGGCTCACGTTAAAAGCAGCTGACCTGATCTGCCATGAAAAAGGGAGGGAAGTAATTTTAGAACTCTTTCGAGAAGGAGATTTTTTCACCCGGTTGGGTATATTAGTCACGTTTGAAGAGGCATTAGAAAAAGACCCAGGGGCAATCCGAGGAATGGTTCCCCAGCTTATTGAGCTGCTCTCCCATCAAGACCACCGCATTCGAGGTGATATTGCTGACCTTTTGGGAAAGATCGGGGATCCGAACGCCATCCCTCATCTGCAAAAATTGACCAGCGATCCCCACCCCGAGGTGGCTGAAGCCTCGGCTGAGGCGCTGGAAGTGCTTCTTAGCCATCTCGACGAACCTCCAAAAATTTAGCTATGAACCTGTTACTTTTTGAGATTAATCCGTTTATTCCCCCGTCAGTTCCGATATCCCTGGCTTATATCGGAGCCTATGCTCAAGCCCATGGTTTCGGAGTAAAGATCATTACTATTGGTGAAGGGACACCCTTTTGCTTTCGCCATTTACAAACACTCATCGAAGAATATAAACCCCGTCTGGTGGGTTTCTCAACCTACCAGCGGAATATCTTCTATGTATTAGGATTGGCAAAAGCAATAAAAAAGATCAATCCTGAGATAAAGACGGTAATCGGCGGTCCCCAGGCAACGTTCCTTCCTTCTCTCAGCCTTGCACAAGGCCCGATTGATTTTATCTGCCGGGAAGAAGGAGAGCTCGCTTTTTTTACTATTGCCAAAACACTGCAAGAGGACAGCGCGATCCGTCTCGTTTCGGGTTGTTCCTGTAAATTAGAAGACGGACGGTTCTCTGATGGTCCTCCTCTTCTTGGTTACAAAAATCTCGATCATCTTCCCTCTCCTTATTTGACTGATGGTCTTATTGACTTTGAAAAAATAGATGAAGCCATCCTCCTTACCTCCCGCGGATGCCCCTACCACTGTATTTTTTGCTATACTCCCAATGCCTTCAAACAAAAAGTGCTTTTCCATTCTATCGAAAGAGTAATGGAGGAGATTGAGCGAATCGTAAAAAAGGGGATCAAAAAAATTTGGTTTGCTGACCCGAGTTTTTCTTTCCATTTAGAGCGGGTTGATCAGCTGATGGAAAAAATTCTCGAAAAAAATTTTAAAGTCGAGATCTGGCTTGAGACCAGAGCTGACCTGATTAATACGGAGGTGCTCAAAAAAATGAACCGTGCAGGAGTAAAGCAGGTTGCCTATGGACTTGAGTCAGCATCAGAGAAGGTGCTTTCGAGTCTTAAAAAGAAAATTTCCCTTGACCAGATTCGAAGAGCCATCGAACTCACGCACCAACAAGGAATCGACGTCGAGCTTTTTACCCAATTCGGGCTTCCTCTTGAGACCTTTGAAGATGCCATGATGACCTTGGAGTTTCTCAAAGATAACCAGGTGCCGATCCGGGGAAACTCCAATTCTCAGCAGACCCAAATTTATTTTGGCACTGAGCTTCAGCATCATCATAAAAAATACGGGGTTTTCCCTCTCGAAAATCAAACGCCTCCTTACCTTTCCATCGGCGACCAGTATGAAACATCCTGTCTATCATCGGGTGAGATCAAAAAAATTAAAGCCATCTGGGAAAAAGAATCCTTAGATGGTGGAAAAAGAAAGGTATCGTGACCGTGGTGATCTCGATTAAAAACGTGATAATCCTTCTCAATGGGGAAAATCGCTCCCGAGGCCATAAGGACTCTCTCCCCCCGATTTTTCCTTTGCTTGACCTCTACTCCGATATTTATGTGGTCTCTGAAAATTTTTTGAACGACTTTTCCCGGTTTATGGAGACAGTGCGACAAGTTACTCAGTTCCTTACTGCACATCAATTTTATCGGATCAACCTCCGCCCCCTTCACCCGTTCACGTCCACCGCCTCACTCATAGAAATTTACACCACCCTCAATTATACGCTCTTGCCTTTTATGGAGGAGGCGTATCGCCACCAAAGCATATCCCGTTTAATGATCTTTCCCGTGATACAATTAAAAGATGCGAGCGATGGAAAAAATGTTTTGTCGTTTTTAGAATTTCTGAGAGAGCGGAACTTAGTTCCCAGCCTGTATCTTCAAAACTTTTCTTCCTTCTCCATCCAGAATCTTATCAACACCCAAAAAGAAAGGGTCTATACAGAACGTGGCGAAGGGCCACCAGAGGAAAAGACTGTGCGAACGCTTTGTTGTCACCTTCAGTGCGATGACCTTCTTGCCTGGGTTAATACTTCCGTAAGGAGCAGGTTGCCAGAGGACCGGACGCTTATTTTTTCAGAAAAAGATCAAATTTTTTTTGCGGGATTAAAAAACTTTCTTGCCGGGAATTCTTTAGACGCGCATTCCGGGACATTAGTTGCGGAAATTGAAAAGACGTTTTTAAAAAGTTACGATGACCCCCTTCTCAACAACCTTGCGGTTCTCCCCCAATTAAAAGAAACCTTTCAGATAAACAACCGGGAACGAGAGGCCGCAAATATTTTCTTCAGCCTTGGGTTAGAATTGGTAAAAAGAGAAGACTATGCAAAGGGACTTGAGCAGTTTGAGGAAGCCCTCGCCATGCCCAGCGGTATTGATGATCGCCGTGCTGTCTTGCTTTCTAAGGCCCTCTGCCATCTCCGGCTTCATGATTTTAAATCAGCTCAGGCGGCTCTGGATGAGGTTGAGAAAGAAGACCCGACGAATGCTATGGTGCATTATTATCAGGGGCATTTAGAGTTTGGACTTAAGGATTATATTGAGGCAATTGACCGGTTTAAAAAAGCGCTCGAAATTGATGCCCGCCAAATTCCCGCGGGAGATGCTTATTATTATACGGCTCTCTCCCACATCAATATTTTAGAATATGATGATGGCTTGACGTGCTTAGCTGAGGCGGAAAAACTTTTTTCTCGGGATAAGCTTAGCCCCATTTTTTATTATCAGGGGATCTGCTTTCTGGGAAAAAATAACCTGGATACCGCGTACCAATTCTTTCAGAAAGCATTGTGCTCTCATCCCGCTCAGGATGATTTAAGCAGTATCTATCTCCACCTCGGAATCTGCCACAAGGAAAAAGGAGACTACCTTAGCGCTCTTGATGATCTTAAAAAAGCACGAGAAGCTGAAGAGGGCCGATTGGACGTTCATAACCTTATGGGATTCTGCTATTTCAAACTTAAAGACCATGATCAGGCAATCGCATGCTTTTTAAGAGCAGTCGAGATAAACCCTCATTCCGCGATTGACTGGGCTAATCTGGGCGTAAACGTGCGGGCAAAAGGCGAAGATGAAAAAGCCATCATCTTGTTCAAAAAAGCATTGGGCTTAGATCCTACTATTGGTTTTGCCCAAAAACACCTGCAGGAGTTGTTGGAGAAAAAAAACCGATGAATCCCCAAAAAGCAAAGATGCTTTATTCCCTCATCCTGCCTCAGGGATTGGTCTTAGGGACAATTATTTTTTATCTCCATTTTTTTGCCACCCCAAAAACCGTGCTCCTGGTCGCCCCTATTTATTCTTCGGTGGTATTAGTGGCGGGGATGTTGCTGGGTTGGCGTTTTAATAGGAGCCGGCTCGTGTTTTCTCTTCTGGTCTTGGCTCTGTCAGAAAGGGGGCTTTTTTACCTTTTTCACATCCAGGGCATTGATGAGGTTGTGAAACACACTGCCTTTGCTACTATGGCAGTGCTCTTGCCCGTAAACTTTATTTTTTTCTCCATGATGCGCGAGCGGGGCATATTCACGTTCACAGGCCTTTGGCGAGCGAGCGTAATCCTCCTCCAAGTTCCTTTGGTTGCTTTAATCGCCTACTACCACCCCGAAAAGGTAGTCGTTTTTTTCAATTATAATCTGCTGAGTCCACGCGCTCTGCAATGCACGCCAATTCCCCAGGGCGCTTTGATCGTAATCGGATTAGGATTTACCTTTTTTTTGATTCATTTTATGTATAACCGAAAGCCCATGGAAAGCGGCTTCTTTTGGGCTCTCCTTGCCGCGGTTATTGCTTTAAGTCAAACCAAAGAGCACTTCGTTACTGTTTACTTTGCCACTGCCGGCCTTATCCTCGTTATTTCCCTTATCGAGACTGCTTACGCCATGGCTTACCAGGATGAATTGACAAGTCTTCCGGCAAGGCGGGCATTAAAAGAATATCTGCTTAAACTGGGTAATGAGTATACCATTGCCATGCTTGATATCGATCATTTTAAAAAATTTAACGACACGCACGGACATGATGTGGGAGATCAGGTGTTACGAATGGTAGCGTCAAAACTCGCCGCGGTTTCCGGCGGGGGAAAAGCTTTTCGGTATGGCGGGGAAGAATTTACTCTGGTATTCTCGGAAAAATCTCTTGGAGAAACAACTCCTCACCTGGAAGAACTCCGGGAAACAATTGCATCATCACGCTTTACCCTTCGAGGGAGCAAACGCCCCCGAAAAAAGCCAAGAACTATTATTCCCGGGGGCGGAGAACGAAAAAAGCTCTCGGTTACCGTAAGTATTGGCGTAGCTGAGCAGAAAAATAATCAAAAGTCAGCCCAGGTAATCAAAGCTGCGGATAAAGCGCTTTATCGTGCTAAAACATCAGGACGCAACCAGGTGAGTACATAGAAAAATTACAAAGAAGACTCGCGCTAAACGAAAAGAAGATCGCTCAAGCCCTAAAAACTCAACTGAAGAATTGTTTTTTTAAGGTTAGCAATAATTCGTGAAACCAATCGACCTGAGAAGAAGGTCAGTTGTCGCTTGTGGCAGTACCTTTAGAATTCGGTTGCGGAAGGTTTAATCGGTTTAAATTACTTTTTTCCTGAAACAATTCTTTATCGTGTTTCAGCACAAACTGCTGGAGTTTCTTTTGTTCCTCGGTTATGGATAAAGAGTAAGCATATTTTTCCTTGCCCACTGTGCCCTTCAAGCTACCTTCCTTAATTGCGTTTTCAATCATCTTGGCATTCAGAAGAGAAATTGCCAATGATTCACCTTCCGTTGAGTATTTAATCAAGAGATATCCTTTCGGCTCATCGGCCGGCCGAACCCATTTCAAATTCAAATACTTGTTATTACCCAATGAGGATGTGTGTCCATTAAACTCGGAAACATCTATGGTGCCATCCTTGTCATGTTCGATCATAATTACCTGAAGCAGCTTCGACTCTTTATTCAGGCCTATGTGGACAAAACCCGAGTCACTTTCTTCGTTCCAAAACCAGGTTCCCACTATCGCCGCATCTATTTTTTCACTATTCGGGTCAGTAAGAGGATTATCTGAATAAGGAACACACCCTCCTAAAAAAATTACCATAAACAGTATTGCTAAGTAGCGCATCTTATCTCCCTTGTCTCAATGGTTATTGCCATTTTTATACTAAGATAAATATCGTAGGAAAAATAATCTCAATTTATTTTTAAATATCACAAACCTATTGAAAATACAAACAAAAAGAAAATGAAAACCAAGCCTTAGAAAATTCGGAGGCGAGTTTAAAAGATATTCGAAAACCATTCTCTTTATTGACAATCGTGCGATTTTATCCCATACTACGTGAACTAATTCCGTTAAACTTCACTCTATAAACCAAAAACCCATTAAGGCGCAAATAAAGATGAATCGCTAAAGCTCATGATTTTGTTATTCCTTATTTTCTTGCTTGGGTGCTCCCTTCCATTTAGATCACCCATCGTTATTAAACGAACACCCAAGGAGGAAGAGAAAGCACCTCGTCCTAAAAAAATAGTTCCTCCGCCACCCCTTACCAGCTCCTAAGGCGGCTGAGAAACCCAAGGAAACGACCACGATAAAAAAAGAACCTGCCCCAACCGAAGAGCCAATGATTCCTGAGGAAGTTTCTGGAGAAACGCCAGAAGTTGGCATAGAATCAGAGACCGTGGAGACAACGGCGCCCAAAGACAAAACTTCCATTTCTTCGGCAAAAAATATCGTCATTCTTGCTTCCGAGTATCTAAAGAACACAGAGTATAAAGTTTTAGAAAAAATCATTGTGAAGGATGTTTCTCAAGCTGGATTTAATAAACAGGAAGCCAGAGAAGCCCTCCAGTTTGAGGCGTTCCGCCGTTTTGGCTCTCAGGCTAAAGGTATAACCAATATTACCTATGGCGAGAAAACTGGTTTTATTCCTGGCTCAAAAACGGTTTCCGAAGTAAGCGGCGAAGTAATTACCTGGGAAGGGAAAACACCTCCCCAAAAGAAAGTCATCGAAAAGGAAAAAGAGACAAAACCCGAGCCTGCAAAAGAACCAGAACCATCGCCTCCTGCTCCTGAGACCAAAACCGAACCAAAGGTATCTGCTCCTTCCCCTGACACCAAAACTGACACAAAGGCATCTGCTCACGATACTGCTCCTGATGTTAAAACAAAAACAGAATCGCCTGCTCCTAATCCTCAAGCGAAACCAGAACCACCTCCTCCTTCCGCGCCTACTATTAACGAGCAGCAATTAGAACAATAACGTAACCCAAAACTTCTCAAAGCCGACTTTTCCGGGTCGGCTTTTTTAACCCATTAAAAGTTTTCACTCATCATAACAAAACCTTCAAAGCTTTAAGGAAGCAAAACCGTGAGTAATAAATCAGAACTTCTTTTTGAAGAAGCAAAAAAATATATCCCCGGTGGAGTTAATAGTCCGGTCAGGGCTTTTAAGGCCGTGGGGGGAACTCCCCCTTTTATTACTTCAGCATTAGGGTCAAAAATTTATGATGTTGATGGAAAAGAATACATTGACTATGTAAGTTCCTGGGGTCCTATGATTGTGGGACATCGACATCCTCGGGTAATAGAGGCTTTGCAAAAGGCGTTAACAAAAGGATTAAGCTATGGCGCGCCTACTGAGGCAGAGATCGAGCTTGCCCGGATGATTGTTGAGGCTGTTCCTTCGATCGAAATGGTTCGCATGGTAAACTCCGGCACTGAGGCGACAATGAGCGCTATTCGGCTTGCCCGCGGCTATACCGGGCGGGATAAAATAATTAAGTTTAGCGGATGTTATCATGGCCATGGAGATTTCCTTTTAGTAAAAGCCGGCTCAGGAGCAACCACGCTTGGTATCCCTGATAGCAAAGGCGTGCCTGATGATTTTGCCCGCAACACCATCACCCTGCCTTTTAATAACCTGGATGCAGTTAAAAAGGCAGTAAAGGCTGAAGCGCCTAAAATCGCCGCGATTATTTTAGAGCCAGTCCCCGGCAATATGGGCGTGGTTCTTCCTCAGGAGGGATTCTTGCGCGGACTTCGGGACCTTTGCCATGAAACAGGTATCGTGCTTATTTTTGATGAGGTGATGAGCGGATTTCGAGTCGCGTGGGGAGGAGCCCAGTCGTTATACGGAGTCATTCCTGATATGACCTGTCTGGGAAAGGTTATCGGGGGAGGTCTGCCGGTAGGAGCTTTTGGAGGAAAAAAGGAAATCATGGAAAACCTCGCTCCCTTAGGTCCAGTTTATCAGGCAGGAACCTTATCGGGAAATCCCTTGGCAGTTACCGCAGGACTGGAAACCCTGAAAATTCTTGCCCAACCCGGAACCTATGAGACACTGGGAAAAAGCTCAGCCTACCTTGTGGAAAAGGCTAAAAAACTCGCTCAAAAAACTGGCGTGAAAACGCATATCAGCCGGGTTGGTTCTATGTTTACCCTGTTCTTTGCCTCACAGGAAGTGATTGATTATGATACCGCGCTAAAAAGCGATACTGTGGCATTCAGCCGCTATTTTCATTTAATGTTAAAAGGGGGAATCTATCTTGCCCCTTCTCAGTTTGAAGCAAACTTTATCTCTTTAGCCCACTCTCAGGAAAACCTCGATAAAACCCTTGAGGTTATGGCCAAGACTTTCAAGGAACTATAGCCGTAAAAAATCGAAAACCAAACGGCACAGTAAAAAGCTACAGATGCAAGGCGCGCAAATCCGACGGAATGAGGCATACTTACCTGTACGCCGCAATGATTCACCCCGTTAAATAAAGAATTTTCGGAGATCGGTAACTCAGAACCCGAAACCCTTACGTTGGCTTCTTCTGCCTCTCGAAGCGAACATTTAACGGGGCAGGGATGCAGCGCCTGTCTTCGTGCATCGCACGGAGGCAACGCCGCAGATGGCGCGCTTCAGTTCTTTATCCCCCGCCGCAAGGCGGGACTTTTTACGAAGCCGTCAACTTTTATTTTTTCCGAAAGGCAATACAGCGCACCTCTCCCTCTTGGTCTAACGTGGAAATTGTATAACGGCCATTTTTGTCCGGTGGTTTATCCCAAAAAATCGAACGAGTATAATCCTGGGCTTCGTGCAGCAATTCAAGGACATGGGAGCACCCTCGCTCTCCTCCGACCGTCTTTAATAACCTCCGCCGGAAATGAGGGTGCTGCAGGGAGAGACCCATGAGCTTCTCCACGTTTTTTATGCAGTCTAAACAATGCTCTTCTGGATGGCGCGGCATTTCGAGTTCTATCCTGACAATGGAGTACTGAGAATCTTCCACCCAGATCCGGAGAATAATGTGGTGATATTCATCCTCCATCTCAGCGGTTATCTTTTTTAATGTATCCTCATCGGTTTCAGCTAAAAACTTTTGTGTTCTCATTTTACCATCCGTAATAAAAAGTTTGATCTCAAAGTCCCCGCCTTATCGCAGTGGCGATTTACTTGACAAGCAATAGAAATTATGACATAAAATTCACATTGCAACAAGATAAAATTTTATCTAAAAAAGCATTATAACCATATATAGGGGATTGCCACAAAGATATTGGATTGATTTAAGGCAGCTATATATACCGGCTCAATTCACCGTATTACGTAATTTATGATTATAGCGAGTAAAAAAGTAAAGTTGCGGCCAGCGCGAACATCCGATCGTAAAAAAATTTTTTTGTGGTTAACTCAATCAGACGTAACCCCTTTTATGATGGGGTTGCCGCTTTATCCCGATCTCCCCATCCCAACTTGGAAGGAATTCTGCGATGACTATAAGCCACATTTTTTTAATTCTTCCGGCGAGGGCAAGGGAAGAGATTATATTATTATTGCCAATGGCAATGAGGAGGTTGGCACTATCCGTTACGACACGCTGGATAAAAAGAAGGGCAGTGTTGTCTTAGACGTCTGGATGCGTGCCACAAAGTATTGTGGGTTCGGTTTTGGTGGCGATGCCCTCAATACCCTTTGTGATTATTTACATCAAATATATGGTGTCACCAATTTTGTCATAAGCCCCTCCGGGAGGAATAAACAAGCGATCGCCTCATATCAAAAATGCGGCTTCAAATGCGTATCAAAACCAATCAAAGAAATTCAAAAAAGATTTTGGGATAAGTGGATGTGCTGATAATATAATTATGATAAAAAAAGTTTCTCACAGTCCAACCTTGGGGAAGACTCCCCGCAATCATTGACCTTTATCGTTAAGCGGGCTCACTGCATCCAGAAGCGCGTTTCGTTTTGAGACATCAAAGAAAGTAGGAGTAAAAAATTGTGAACAATACTATCATGATAGATGTGGGAGGTTGGATCGGAGTCGCTTTACTACTTATCGCTTACGCATTGGTTTCAACGCGGCGGCTTGTCGGAGATTCAACGATTTACCAATTGCTTAATGTCGTCGGGAGCGTTTTGCTCATTATCAATTCGTTTTTCTATGGCGCCTATCCGTCTGTCGGCATCAATATCGCATGGATCGCTATCGCTCTCTCCGCTTTACTTTGGAAACAATATTGCGGTAGAAAAAATAGTGTCTGATATTGCACCGCGTTAGCACTCAGCGCTATACATTGACGAGCAGGACGCAGCCTCATGAGCACAAAATAACGCAACCATTTTGTTTTGTGCTCATGAGGAAAAAACCTATTTGCAAACCTGAAAAAAGACTTGAGGTGACCTATGGATACTATCATTACCAATGGGAAACTGGTGACCCCATGGGCAACTATTGAAGGGGTTACCATTGGAGTGGAGGGAGAAAAAGTTGCGTGTGTTTGTCGAGGGGATATTCCGTCAACAGCTCAGAACGTCATTGACGCTCATGGTAACTATATTCTTCCGGGCATCGTGGACTGTCATACCCATTTTGGTGCGTTCCTACCCTATGAGGACGATGTGGTGAGCGAAACCAAGGCAGCGGCAGCTGGAGGGGTAACCACGGTTTTTCACGTCATCCTGGAGCAAAAATCGGTTTTCGAGAGAATTCCCTATTATATCGAGACTACTAAACGGTTGGCCACGGTGGATATGTGCTTCTGGGCCGCCTGCATGACCGAGCAGCACCTCGAAGAAATCGACAAATGCCGCGAGCGAGGATTGCGAGGCTTCAAGTTTTTTATGGCATACAAGGGTGATGAAATGAAAAAGGTGGGGATCTTCGGTATTGACCTATCCTACCTCTTTCGTGGAATGGAGAAAGTTAGGGACGCTGGCGGGCTGGTTATTGTCCATGCGGAGAATTATGAACTATTGAAATTACACCGGCAGCGGTATGACCAGGAAAATGACTTTCGGGCTTTTTGCCGGTCCCGCCCCCCGCTCTGTGAGGAGATCGACGCTGATAGCGCCTGCCGGATGGCGGAAAAGGTGGGTGTCCCCCTCTACATTGTTCATGTGGGAGCCGGGGGGGTGTTAGACATCGCTAAGGGATTTCGGGAACGAGGGAATCCGGTATACCTTGAAACCAGTCCGCGCTATCTGATGATTGACCACGATGGCACGGGAATTGCCCGTCCCATTCTTGCCTTAACCACCCCTGCATACCGGCCGCCGCAGGACATACAGAGATTATGGAAAGGAATACACGAGAGTGAAATCGATTGTATTGCCACTGACAGCAGCGCCAATCACTTAAAGGAGAAGCTGGGTGACGGAACAGTGTGGAAGATGCAGCTAAGCTGGCAGGAGATGCCCACTGCTTTGCCCATGCTTGTTGACTGCGGGAGTTCATGCGGGCCGGATGACGCTGAATCAGGTGGTGAGGCTCACCAGTTATCAGCCGGCAACCATATTCGGGCTTTACCCCCAAAAGGGAGTCTTGCAACCAGGGGCTGATGCTGATCTCATCATCGTGGATTTAGAAAAAACGCAAAAGGTTGATGCTGCCCTTTCTCCTTCCTCGTGCGACTATACCCCGTACGAAGGGTGGGAACTGAAGGGATGGCCAGTGCTGACCATGGTGAGAGGAAAGGTGGTTATGGAAGATGGTAAAGTTAAAGATGCCTCAGGATGGGGAAGAGCCGTGGGAGTATCCTGAGCGGTGACCTTATGTTATCAAAAAATCCGACCGAAAGGATTGCTCTCTTGAAGAATAGTCGAAATAGCTGCACAGAGATTGACTTAAGAAGACGAGAGTCATTTGTTGTGCTATTTGCCATAAATGTTTTAAACGTACGATAAAATTTTAATGGTGGATCGCAAAGGGACAATAGTGTTTGACGCTGTATTGATTTTTGAAACAGATTGGGCTGTAGTCCGAGGAGCAGATTGCGGATCTTCGATTGCGGGCAGATGGATGATCGGCTGGGGAAAAGGGTTTATCGAGAATGCTAAATGAAGTTAGCTTGATCGAGAAGCAGCTCACTTTCCATCAAAAATACTTTCTCCTGACCAAGTTTTTTCGCGATCTCAGCAATCAAAGAAGATATGGTGAAGTGCTTAGGAATTATGGTGGGACTTAAACCCGACAAGACCGCTTCTTTAGCAGTAAGGGGACCAACGGTTGCAACTTTTAACTTGCTTACGGTCTTCTCCCACAGCTTTCCTTGCGTTAAGGTGCGAAAATTTCTTACCGAGGCAGGAGAGGTAAAGATTATAAGATCAATGCCGGGAGAAACCAGGGCCTTCCTAAGTTCTTGAGCGTTGATTTTTTCATCTGTGATTTTGTAAGCATCAACCGTGACCACCTTATTCCCCATCTCCTGAAAGAATTCAGCCATCTGCCCTCTCGATTCTTTACAGCCTGGGATCAGTATCTTCTTTCCTTTTAACCCCTTCGCTTTGATCATCGCAAAAAAATCTTCCATCCCCGCCTGAGGTGAGGGAAGGTCAACCTTAAGCATCCGTTTGGCAAACTCATTAATAGTATTTTCTCCGATCGCACCCAAGACAATATTAGAAAGTTCCCGGATGTCCTTATCTCTTTCGGCAAACCGATGAAAAAAATACTTTACACTGTTTATGCTGGGGAAAATTATGCAGTGATAATCATGAAGACGATCGAGGGCTGAATCCAAATCTTCCCAGGAATCAGGATGAGCAACCCGGATAGTAGGGAGCATGATAGAGACCGCTCCCAACTCTTCTAAGTTTTTTGCCAGCTCAAAAGCTTGTTGCTTCGAGCCAGTCACCAGGATGCGAAGTCCAAAAAGAGGTTTGTTCTCAAACCATTTTATCTTCTCCCGAAGCTTAACCACCTTGCCGATAACTGCCAAAACCGGAGTTTTTATCTTCCTCTTTTTCGCTTCCTTAGCTATCCGTTTAAGGGGAGCAGTCAAAACCTCCTGATCTCCGAGAGATCCTCGGCTAATCAAGGCAACAAGGGTGTCTGGTGACCACCCCCCCTGGATAAGCTTTTCGGTAATATAGAGCAGATTAGCCAACCCCATATAAATAACCAGAGTCCCTGCATCAGGAGTAATGTTCTCCCACGTGATTCGGGAATCTGGGTGCCCCGTAAAAAAAGTGACTTGGGATACAAAGTCCCGATGGGTGAGCGGGATTCCGCTATACGCCGAAACCCCAACCGCCGAAGTAACCCCAGGAACTACATCAAAAGGGATGCCTTGTTCGGCTAATTTTTGGGCCTCTTCTCCTCCCCGGCCAAAAATAAAAGGATCACCACCTTTTAGTCGAACAACGGTCTTTCCTTGAAGAGCGTGCTTGATTAAAGCAGTGGTGATCGTTTCTTGGGGAACGTGTGCCCCCCAGCCCTTCTTTCCCATATTGATTATCTCAGCATCCTCTCGAGCCCAACCAAAAATTATCGGATTAACCAAAGAGTCATGAACAATAACGTCCGCCCGAGCGATGCATTCCTTGGCCCGGAGTGTAACCAAACCAACATCCCCCGGCCCAGCACCCACCAAAAAAACCTTGCCCTTTTTCTTTTGGGCACGAGGGGAAAAATTGATTTGAGAGCTCTTGTCTTTGCGGCGGGGTTTTGCCATGGTTAAAAAGAACTTAGAAAATTAAGTTTCTTCAACCGTAATAGCACCCTGCGCACATTCTTCTACACAACTCTCACAGCCAACGCAGTCATCCATATTTTCGGGGTGGGACTTGCCGTCTTTTATGACAAAAACATCACTGGGGCAAATATCGACGCATGCACTATCGCCATCGCATTTATCATGATCAACAGTAACCTGGAACATAATTATACTCCTTTCTAAAATTCCCTATATCAAGTCGAACACTAAACGCAGCCCGTAGGCTTGGGAAGACCTGCGACTTTACAAGCACCTTTAGCAGGGCCTGAGGGAAACATTTCATAGATTTCTTTCAACTTTAAGTCGCACTCCTTGCAGAGCTTTCTTACCATCGGTGCGATTCCAAACTTCTGATAATAGTCTCGGATATAATTTACCAGCTTCCAGTGTTTTTCACTCATCTCCTGGACACCTTCAGTCTTTGCTAAATCTATAGCGACATTTTGATCCCAAAGGTCAGGTTCCTGGATAAAACCATCCTCATCAACTTCGACTTCTTTCCCGCCTAACGTAATCTTTGCCATTTTTCTTTATCTCCTTCTATAATAAAAGGTTAAAAATTGTTTTGGGCTGTTAACGCCTTACATAAAGCACAATAAAACTACCGCAATAAACGGTTTGTTTCTAATTGTTTTTATAAGCTTCGGCTTTTTTTACCAGGGCGCTTGCCCACCTTTTTTCTCCCAAGGCATGAATATGCGTATACGTTGAGAGAACATTCTTATAGCAAAGGCCATCTCGTTTCCCATTAAAACCAAAGCCTCGTTCAACTTTAAAGGCCAAGCTTATTTGGTCTTCCTTCCACTCCTCCACCTTTGAATAGTGAAACTCATGGCCCCGGATAACACTACCGGATTTAAAAAAGGGGTTAGGAGCATCAGATTTGAGAATTGTATACCCATGTCCCCATGGTTTTTTATCAACATTAAAAACAACCGGAAAAATGCCGACCATGGGAAAAAACTTGTTTTGCACGTGCACACTTTTTCCGAGATACATTGCTCCGCCACATTCGGCATAGACGGGCAAGCCATCTTCAACCGCCTGTTGCAATGAGCGGCGAAAGTTTGTATTTGCCGCTAATTCTTCAATATTCGTTTCGGGAAATCCACCCCCGATATAAAGACCATCTACTGAAGGAAGTGCTTTGTCTCGGAGCGCGTTTATCTCTACAATTTCTCCCCCCTTTCTTTCCAGCTCCTCCAGGTTTTCCGGATAGTAGAATTGAAAAGCCGAGTCCTTAATAACTCCTATCCGAACTAAGGAGGTAGGCTTTTTTTTACAAGTCTTTTCCTTATAGTGAGAAATTTTTAAATGAGGTGCTTTTGAGGCTACCTCCCATAGACAATCAAGGTCAAGGTATTTTTCTCCAATTTCGGTACAAAATTTAAGGGCCTCTGCTCTTTTATGATGTTCTGGAGGTGGAACTAAGCCCAGATGCCTTTCCGGGAAAGGGAGATCTTTTAATTTTGGTATCTCCCCTAATACCGGAATCCGGCAGTTCTGTTCGATTGAAGAACGAATAATGCTTGCGTGCCGATTCCCTGCAATTTGGTTAAGGATTACCCCCTTAATTTTCAACTGAGGATCAATTTTTTGGCACCCCAGCACCAAGGCTGCTATCGTTCGAGTCGCCTTTGTACAATCAATTACTAAAATCAAAGGTATCTTTAGTAGCTTAGCAAGATTGGCAGTACTATGACTTCCTTTTTCATCCACCCCATCATATAGCCCGCGGTTTCCCTCGATGACCGCACCAGTTTCTCCGCGGGTGCGCTGGATAAAAGATTGCACCACTGTTTTTTCAGCCATTAAAAACGTATCGAGGTTGTAACAAGGTTGCCCGGAGGCCTCCTTTAACCAGGCTGAATCAATAAAGTCAGGCCCTTTCTTGAAGGCAGTAAGGGAAAAACCCTTCTTTCGCCAACCACAGATAACTGCTATGCTCGCAATAGTTTTGCCTGAGCCTCCTCGAAGAGCGCCAATAGCAATCCTTGGGATATTTAAGTGCATTTTCCCTGATAGGGTGGAACCAAAAAAGCCAAGTAGGCCAAAAAATTAACTTTATTTGAAAAAGAAAGTCTTTTTATATTAATGATGGAAATTTTTATGTCAAGAAAAAATATGGGTAAAAAATTTTTACACCAAAAACGGCTTTTTTATTTCTCTCTACTCGGTTTTTTTATGATTTTCATTTTATGGGTAAATTAATTTTTTCAGAACTAAATTTTAAGATTCTGGTCTATCTTAATAAATACTAATCCTATCTCCTCCTTTCTTAAGGCCGGGCCCTCTTCCCGGCCTTTTTATTTTCTATTCTATCCACCCTCCCCCCACTACCGAATCTTCATCATAAAAAACAGCAGCTTGACCGGGCGTTATCGCCATTTGGGGTTTAAAAAATGCTACTCCAACCCTTCCTTCAGATAGGGGAGTTATTCGCGCTGGGCTTTCTTGGTGCTGATGCCTGACCCGAACCTTAACCTCCACGGGTTTATCCAGTGATTTTAATGAAACCCAATTTGTCCGGGACACTGTTAGTTCTTTGCGAAAAGTCTCTTCCTTGCTTCCTACTACTGCGGTATTGGTTGCTTTATCCAGAGAAATCACATAAAGCGGAAATCCCTTCGCAATCTTTAGTCCCTTTCTTTGTCCAACTGTTAAAGAAAAAATCCCCTGGTGCTCTCCCAAAATTTTTCCTTCGGTTGAAACAATTGGCCCTTTTTCATTTAAACTTGGGAAACGGCTCTTAATAAAATTTTTGTAGTTATTATCGGGGACAAAACAAACTTCCTGGCTCTCCGGTTTATCGAATACTTTAAGACCAATTTCTTTTGCTTTTTCCTTAACTTCGGTTTTAGTCATTTCCCCCAGGGGAAAAATCACTGACCCCAATTGATCCTGGCTCAACGCAAAGAGGAAATAAGACTGATCCTTCCTTGAGTCTTTGCCTTTTTTCAAGAGAAAACGACCCCTGGCATCATCGTGAACCATCCTTGCATAATGTCCGGTGGCTAATAAATCTGCTCCCAATTCCCGCGCGCGGGTTAAAAGGGAACCAAATTTAATTTTCTGATTACACACAATACAAGGGTTGGGCGTTCGGCCTGAAAGGTATTCTTGACAGAAAAAATCCACTATTTCATGTTCAAATTCCTTTGTGAGGTCTAATACAAAATGGGGAACATCCAATTTTTTGGCTACTTCTTGAGCAAAATTGATTCCTTCAGGAGAGGTGTGGTTCGTTAAATTTAAAGTTGCACCAACAACTTCGAATCCCTCAGCCTTAAGCAAGAATGCCGCTACACTGCTATCTACCCCCCCACTCATAGCAACCAAGACTTTTTTCTTTCTCATTTTTTACCTTTATTAAACAATGGAAAAACGAGGATTTTCGATATATTCATCCTTACATCGGGGACACCGGGAAGGCGGAGTAAGGCGGTCTCTCTTTGCGAACTTGAATCCGCAGTTTTTACAATAAGATGGTTTTATTAGAAATTTTTTTGGTTTAATCGAACTTCTTATATGCTCCAAGTGATAAGAAATTTCTTTCTCTTTGATGCCCAATTTTACTGATAACTCAAGGGTGGACAATGCCTCTTGGCTTAACATTTCTATAATGCTTTGCCGGATGGTTTTGGCCATGTTTTCCTTAAAAATAAATTTTCCGGGAATCAGCGCTGGATCAATGCGTCAAAAGATAAAAGCCTCTGTTTTTTTCTTTTAGTTTAACCTTAAAGTTTTTACAATCCAAATTATTCCACTCAACTGCTTTTTTTGCCAGCGCTCTGAAATTTTCTTTATCACATGTTCTGTTCCTCCCAATGTCCCGTGGGGTTTCATCGTCTCTATGCCCAGAATGCCATTCGCCAGATATAACGTCAAAAAATTCTCAGTAATTTTATACGTCCTCCCAAAGAGAGTTAACCAAATTTCTACTAATTTCTAAATACTTAAACCGAACCGAGGGGTCATGAGAAAATACTTCTAAGGTGATTCCCTCTTCATAGTCTATGGATTTCAGAGCCTTGATCGCTCCCTTCCAATCAATACTTCCTACTCCCAGGGGCATATGGTGGTCATCCGACCCGCGATTGTCAGAAAAATGGACATGAGCAATTTCTTTTGGAAATTCTCGACAGAATACCATGCCATTTTCTTCTCCGATATTTCCATGACCAAAATCGAGGTGAACTTTAAGACCCGGGAGTTCCTTCAGTATCCTTCTAAAAGTGACAACAGAGTCAAAAGGCGCGATAAAATTTTCTACCATCAAGGTTAAACCGAAAGACTGAACTGTCTCTAAAATAGGAGATAATGCCTCGATATTCAAATCAACTAAACTCTTTTTCATGGTAATCGGACAGGAATAACAGGGATGGATGTTCATAATTTTAGCATCCAATCGAGCAAATATTTCAGCGCACCGCTTAAACTCCCCAAGGCATGCCTCCCGAATTGACTTAATAGGATAGGCATAAGGAATAATGGGGTCAGTGTGCCCGACCACTGAAAGATCATAATCTTTTAATAGTTGTTTTGTTGCCGTGACCTCGAGATGTTGAGCGTGCGGGGCTTCTATGGTTAGGTCAATAAAATCATAGCCTGCCTCACCAATCGCTTTGATTTCATCAATAATTGGAATCCGCGGATTGTTCATTATCCCGATCTTCATTGGTATCTCCCTATGATTAATCTCTCAATTTTTTAAAATCTGGATAGATTGCCACTGGTATTGGGTTTTATTTACCCAGTATTGATGAAGTCGTAAAAAGTCAAAAATCAGACGGCACAGTAAAAAGCTTCAGATGCAAGGCGCGCAATCCGACGGAATGCAGCGTACTTACCTGTACGTCCGCAATATTTACACCGTTAAATAAAGAATTTTCGGGGATCGGCAACTCAGAACCCGAAACCCTTGCGTTGGCTTCTTCTGCATCTTGAAGCGAACATTTAACGGGGCAGGTTGATGCAGCGCAACGCCGCAGATGGACTTTTTACGAAGCCGTCAGTATTAATAATATATAAATGATCACTCAAAGTGCAACTGAAGTTTTTCCCTTTCTCGGCGTCAAGCCCTCATAACGCTTGGCAAGAAAACGGAGAAACTTTAAAAGCCATAAACAAAGAGCTGGTGGCCCCCGGATTAGCAACAATATTTTTTTGTTTTAATTTATTATATTGATTTTTAAAGTTATTTTTAGGAAATTACGATTAACTTTGCCTTTTTGCTTGACTTTCTTTTCTTTTTCTTTTAGAAATTTACCAATACCTGCCTTAACGTATTTTTTCTTTCCAAAAATTTTTAAATTTTTCCATATAGATTTATCAAAAGGGAAGGGAGTTAACAGTTCAATGTAATAAGGTGTTGTGTAAACTTTGAAAAAGCTATCAACGTAATTATCTAAATAGAAAAAGAAAGGCAACGATTCATGGTAATGAAAAAGTTTTTGAGACTTCTGCTCCTCCTTATATGTGGTCTTTGTGTTGTTTGTTCGGTTGCTTTTGCCGAGGATGGAGCTAAAAAGCCAAACTGTGCTTTTACGTGGACATTTTATTCTAACTATATTTGGCAAGGACTTGAGCTGAGTAAGGCAAACCCGTTTTTTCCCCCCTCAAATTCAAAAGGATACAACAAGGGTCTGAGCTTTACTCCGTGGCGAAACTTTGACTCCGGGTACAGCAACTCCATCCCTTGGGGCAATAAAGAAACCAATGGGATTCTTACTTACCAAGACAGTTTTTCCCTCACTAACCAGACGGCCTTAAATTGGAGGCTTGGGTGGCTCACCCATGATACTGATGCCGGAGAAAATGAAAAGGCATTTGCCGGGATTGGTTTAAATACTTTTCTTTCCCCTGAGGTCAGTGTTTGGAAAGGAAGGGAGTTTAAACAAGATGCATGGACAATCAACTTCGCGTTATCCCAAAATTGGGATTTAAGCAAGTGTTTGTCAAGAGCAGATGGCTGGAGTCTTGGTCTTGGCAGTGGGGTGAGCTATTCAAGTTTTGATAATGTTGACTATAATGATTTGCAAAATGCAAATGTATGGGCCGGCCTTAATATCCCTTTCAAAGACGGGATTTCCCTTACTCCTTCCATAAATTATTCATTTCCCATGAACGATCTAAAAAGGGACATATATGGAGAGGGAAACTTTAGAGGCCTCGATTCCGGCTTTGTTTTCGGTGGAGTTGACCTTAAAATTCCCTTTTAATTTAAACCTGCCGATTTGAACGGACTAACTCAAACAATCTGGGCCCATACGATAGGTTGTCTGCGTACGCTTAAAACCTTTTCCTGCCTAAAAAATGATGAAAGAGCCCTTCTCTTCAAAAACATGTTTATGAAGGGGGGGCTTTTTTGTATTAAGTTTCTTAATTGACTTCTCCACCCTGATGCTCAGATTAGATAACCTTCACTTTTCAATGGGTGAAAAAATGTCCTCAATAATATCTCTGCTCAGTTTGCGCCCATCAAAATTCACGGCCTCATTGGTCCAAACGGTTCAGTTAAGTCTTTTTTTTAAAAACAATTTTAAATGAAAAAAGTAACACAGGGTCTGATAATATCATTTGTATTGCTTTGTGGATGCACCAGAATCATTACCGAATCTGATCTTATTCTATCCCAGAAAAAACACCATTCAGACCAGTGCCGGGGTTGAAAAAATTCAAGTACTAAGAGGGGATGGGGTCAAACTCATTGGTGTTTGTGTTGGCCGCGGGGACAAAAAATATCCCTTAATTTATTTCAACGGGAATGGGGAAACTGTTTCCGAAAATATTGAGCGGTATAAGTACCTTTCCAACAGTTATAATGTTGCTGTTTTTTCATTTGATTACCGGGGATATGGTGAAAGCACCGGAAAGCCCACCATTGAAGATTGTTTAAAGGATGCGGTTGCGATTAATGACTTTGTGGCTGAAATGTATGGGGATAAAAGTGTTGTTTATGGTAGATCGCTGGGCACAGGGATGGCGTTTATTTGGGTTCCCAAAGGCCAATAAAAGGAGTTATCCTTGAATCACCAGCATCAACAATACCTTCGGTAATAAGCTACTGGAATAAAACTGCCTTACCCTGGTACCTTCGCCCCTTTTTACGATTTAAGCCGGAAACACGACTGCTTAATGAAAATCTTCAGCCGATAAATTTTGCTGGCAAGATTAATTGTCCCTCCTTGGTCATACATGGAGAACAAGGACGATATCATTCCGGTATCTTGTGGAAAGGAAATATATCAAGCAATCAAAACGGATAAAAAAGAACTCGTAATCGACCCCCTGGCTATGCACAATGATGTAAATATTAAATCTGATTTAATTAAAGCAAAGATGAAATGGTTCTGGTTGCTCCTAAGCTTTCTCCCACCAGATAATTCTGATCCAACTTAATTTTTTTTGCAGAGGTTTCTCTGGCCCATGCAGCCAGAATAAAAAATAACTAATCAAGGCCAGGTTCTCGACTGGGATCTCTTGATGAAGTTCATTATCTTAGACTGGAACTCCTCGAGATAAATATAAATAACCGGCGTAATGTAAAGAGTAATAACCTGCGAGAACACCAGACCTCCCACCACCGCGAGTCCCAAGGGTTGGCGCGCAGCTCCTCCAGCTCCAAACCCGAGAGCAATCGGCAAGGCGCCCATCATGGCCGCCATCGTAGTCATCATGATCGGGCGAAACCGGATAAGACAACCTTGGTAAATTGCTTCGGCAGGACTTTCCCTGCTTCCGCTCTGCATCTAAGGCAAAGTCGATCATCATAATAGCGTTTTTCTTCACGATACCGATTAACATGATGATCCCCACGAATGCATAAATATTTAAGTCCTTATGAAATAGTATCAGGGTCACCAATGCGCCAACCCCGGCAGAAGGAAGTCCGGAAAGAATGGTCAGGGGGTGAATAAAGCTCTCGTAGAGAATCCCCAGCAGGATGTACACCACCAGGATCGCCATAAGCAAAAGGATTCCCAAGCCCTGTTCAGACCGCTGAAAAGCCTGGGCTGACCCCTGGAAGCTACCGGTAATTGTTGGGGGCAATGTTTCCCGGGCAAGCTTTTCCACGGTCTTCACTGCCTCGCCCAACGCAACATTAGGCTTGAGGTTAAAAGAGAGGGTGACTGACGTAGTCTGGCCGGAGTGGTTAATGGTCAAGGGGCCTACGCTCGGGGTTAATTTAATTGTCATGCTTTCAAGCGGAACCAAAGCACCCTGGGATGATCTAATATAAAGCAGGGGAAGGATTGAGGGGTCCATTTGGTATTGTGGCGCCAGCTCCATGATGACATGGTACTCATTATTGGGGGTCAGGATATCGGAGACCTGCCGGGAGGCATAGGCAGTGAAAAGTGCATCCTCTACTTGTTGAGCACTCACCCCGAGCGTTGATGCCTTATCCCGATCAATCATTCACATTCACCTGAGGGTTGAAGTTATCTGCAGGTCACTGTTGACATCCTGAAGCCCTGGCGCTTCGCGCAACTTTGCCTCCAAGATGGGCGCATAATGATAAAGATCGTCAGCATCCGGGCTTTGGAGGGTGTATTGATAAAGGCTTTTGGTCAACTGGCCACCGATCCGGATGGAGGGCATATTCTGAAGAAAGACCTTGATACCCGGAACTGTGGCGAGCTTGGGGCGCAACTCCTCAATTACCTGGTCTATTGTCAGGCGACGCTCGGAACGCGGTTTCAGGACAAGGAAAACGCGGCCGGTGTTTCCGGCTATGTTCGGGCCGCCAGCTCCGATACTGGAACTAAAAGCTTTCAGCATTGGGATCTTGTGCGATAATCTCTGTTACCTCGCTTCTGATGTTGCTTCATGCCTTCGAAGGAAATTCCCTGTGCAGCCTCAGTAAAACCAAAAATAAATCCCATATCTTCAGTCGGAAGGAACCCTTTGGGAATAACTTTGAAAAGGTATATGGTCCCCACCAGGAGAAAGCCGGAAAAAATCAGGGTAGCCAAGCGGTGTTTTAAAACCCTTTTCAAACTCCCTTCATAGGCCTTAAACATGCCTGTGAAGAATCGTTCCGAAAGGGCATAAAGATTTCCATGTCGTTCGGTTGAAACCGGGCGCAAGAACCGGCTGCAAAGCTGGGGGTAAGACTCAGGGAGACAAAACCGGAAATCAAAATTGCAACCCCGATTACCACTGCAAATTCATGGAGCAACCGCCCCAGAATCCCTCCCATAAAAAAAACCGGTATAAAAACCGCTGCCAGCGAAAGCGTCATGGATACAATGGTGAAGCTGATTTCTTTGGATCCGGTGAGTGCCGCCTGATGAACCTCTTCCCCCATTTCAGTATGTCGGACAATGTTTTCCAGCATCACGATCGCATCATCCACGACAAACCCTACTGAGAGCATTAAAGCCATCAGCGAAAGATTATCCACCGAATAGCCGAGCAGGTACATCATCATAAACGTGCCCACGATTGACATGGGGAGCGCCAAACTGGGAATAATGGTGGCCGAGAGTTTACGCAGAAAAAGAAAGATCACCAGCACCACTAAACCGAGGGCCACATAAAGGGTAAATTTTACATCATTAACTGAGGCCCGGATCGATACCGAACGGTCGTACAGAATATCCAGGTTTACCGATGCAGGTATTTGTGCCCGGAGAGTAGGTAAAAGCCCTTGATAGAATCTACTACCTTGATCGTATTGGTTCCGGGCTGGCGCTGGACCGCTAAAAGGATCGAGCGCCGATTTTTATACCAGCTCGCTATCTTGTTGTTTTCCACACTGTCAAGGGCCTCACCTAATTCACCTAAGCGAACCGGCATACCATTGCGATAGGTCACGATCAAGGGCCGGTATGCTTGAGCTTCCATCAATTGCCCGTTTGCCTGCAAAGTAATAGCCTGGTGTCTTCCCCACAGAACTCCAACCGGCAAGTTGACGTTTCCACTCCTCACCGCATCGGCAACTTCATCAATGCCAATTTTTTTGGCGGCTAATGCCATCGGGTCAAGCTGAATACGCACCGCGTATTTCTGGGCACCATAAACTTGAACCTGAGCTACGCCGTTAACCATTGAGATTCTTTCGGAGACCAACGTCTCAGCATATTCATCCACTGCATAAAGGGGCAGGGTCGGCGAGTTAAGCGAAAGGTAAAAAATCGGTTGGTCAGCAGGATTCACTTTCCGAAAGGAGGGTGGGTTAGGCATATCCTTGGGGAGCTGGGTTTGCGCTACTGAAATTGCGGATTGCACATCCTGGGCAGCAGCATCAAGATCGCGGTCAAGGCTAAACTGGAGGGTAACCTGGGTGATGCCTTGAGCATTAGTAGAAGTCATTGAGTCAAGGCCGGCAATGGTCGAGAATTGCCGCTCCAACGGGGTAGCTACGGAGGAAGCCATCGTGTCGGGATTGGCGCCGGGAAGGCTCGCCGAAACCAGAATCGTAGGAAAATCAACACTCGGAAGGTCGCTGACCGGTAACGCGCGATATCCAATAATCCCGAACAGTAAAATGGCCAGCATCACGAGCGTTGTCATGACTGGCCGGCGGATAAAAATTTCGGAAATATTCATGAATGTTTCGCTTTCTCCCCCGGTATTTGTTTCACGCTCACCGGTGACCCCGGGATCAATCTCAACTGCCCGTCAGTGACCACAGTCTCCCTGGCTTTAAGTCCCTTGTCCACCACTGTTTCCCCATTGATCCTCCGGCTGACGATGACCGGCCGGGATTCTACGGTGCGGGTAGGTGTAACAACAAAGACATATTCCCCCTGTTGTCCGACCTGGACTGCCTGAGAAGGAACCGTCAAGGCGTTTAATTGCGTATAAAGGGTAAGCGCCACATTGACGAACTGCCCGGGCCAGAGATGTTTTTCCTGATTTTCAAAGGTTCCTTTCAGCCTGATGGTTCCGGTTGTTGTCTCTACCGCATTATCAACAAAGGTAAGTATACCCTCTGAAGAGTGCTCCCCACCCGGTGGGACAGCAATAACCTTAAGAGGATTTTTTCTTCGGTTCTTCTCGATATCCTTGAGGTATTGTTCAGGAACTGAAAAATTAACATAAATAGGACTCACTTGGTTGATCACCACCAGGATGGTTTCATTTTCTTTAACCACGTTCCCCTCATGAACCAAAAGACTTCCGGTAAATCCGCTAAGGGGAGAACGGATGGTGCAGTATCCGAGATTAACTTTAGCATTCTCTATCGCCGCCCGGTCAGCCTGAACCACTGCATCAAGTGACTCGGCATTGGATCGGAACTGTTCATACTGTTCCCTGGATACCACTTCCTCTTTATAAAGCTTGGCGTAACGGCGGGCATCATGGCTGGCTTTCTCGGCTGTTGCCACGTCTCTCGCCAAATTTGCCTCTGCTTCTTTGAGCGCAGCATCGTAAGGCCTGGAATCAATTGTGAAAAGGAGATCTCCCTTTTTTACTTCCCCTCCTTCAGTAAAATAGGTGCGCTGCAACTCTCCGTTTACTTGAGTTTTGATTGATACGGTAGAATATGCTTCAACGTTTCCTATCGCCCGGACATCAACCGGAACATTTTTTTGGGTTACCGTGGCGACGCTTACGGGTACTGGGGAAACTTTCGGTTTCTCCTCCGGCTGCTTTGAACAAGCGAATATAAGGGGTAACACGGGTAAAAGAAAAAGAAGGGTTGCCGTGATAAAAAACCAGGGGAATGAGAACGCGGGGTGTTTAATAATGGTTTTCATTTTTTCCTTGCTCACTTGTGGATGGAGGGGGTTACTTTATGCAGGGGGTCTTTACTTTGGTGTGGATTAATTTTATGGCGCAATATTCCCCGCACATGGTACAGGTTGTTCCATTTTTGGAAGGGCTCCCCTCCCAAAGCTTCCGCGCGGTTTCCGGATCGATAGAGGTATCAATTTGCCCTTCCCAATTGAGTTCCTTGCGGAACCGAGCCATCTGGTTATCCCGCTCAATCGCTGATGGTATCCCCTTAGCAATATCAGCAGCATGAGCAGCAATCCTGGTCACAATGACGCCCATGCGCACATCCTCTACCGTAGGAAGGCGGAGATGCTCGGAAGGCGTAACGTAACAGAGAAAGTCTGCGCCCACTGAAGCAGCCAAGGCCCCTCCGATTGCGGAAGTAATGTGATCATACCCCGGCGCAATGTCGGTAACCACTGGTCCCAAGACATAGAAAGGAGCTTCGTGGCAGAGCCTTTTTTCTAAAAGGATATTGGTTTCAATTTGATTAATCGGGACATGTCCTGGGCCTTCGATCATTACCTGAACGCCATATTCATGAGCGCGCTGGGTAAGCTCGCCTAAAAGAAGCAGTTCCTGAATTTGGCCTCGATCAGTAGCATCAGCAATGCACCCAGGACGAAGGCCATCGCCCAAGCTCAGAACCAGCTCATGCTCCGCAGCAATTTCCAACAAGCGATCGTAATCTTCAAACAAAGGATTTTCTTTATTATTATAAGCCATCCAGGCAGCTAAAAATGATCCCCCTCGACTGACCACATCCAGAAGCCGTCCCTGGCGATTGATCCTCTCCATTGCCTGTCTGGTTATGCCGCAATGGACCGTGATGAAATCCACTCCTTCTTCAGCCTGTTCCTGGATCGTGGAAAAAATATCGTCCGCGGACATCTCCACAATCCCTTTCTTTCTTTTTCGAATGGTATCAATTGCGGTTTGATAAATCGGAACCGTGCCAATCGGAATTGATGCTTCTTTTAAAATCGCCTGGCGAATCTCTTTAATTGGTCCGCCGGTGCTTAAATCCATAACCGCATCCGCTCCCGCCTTAATCGCCACCCGCAGTTTTTCCAGTTCCACGTTAAGATCAGCATGATCTTCTGATGAGCCAATATTGGCATTCACTTTGGTCTTGAGGTGCTTGCCGATCCCTACTGGTTTACAATGCACGCGGTGTTTGTTTTTACAGATGATCACCCTTCCCGCGGCAATCTCGTTGCGGAGAAGCTCAGGAGAAATCCCCTCATCTTTTGCCACGTGTTCCATTTCCGGGGTAATTTCTCCGGATTGAGCTCTTTTAAGTGTTGTTAAAGCAGACATAATACTTTATTTATAACCTCCTCAGGGTTTTTCCCAAAAATCCTGATCATCGGCTCCTTACCCACATCTCCTAAATCATAAATAACATCTGGGATAGAAGCGCATTTTTTAAGGATAGAACCAATTCCCCACTCTAAACTCGCTCCTTCTTTAAGTTTTATTCTATCAGGTTCTTTCCGGCGATCAAATTTTTTAATGTTCCAGTTTTGCTCTCGGCACTTTTGGATAATCTCCTTTGAATAACGAATGTTCATTGCTGCTCGGTAATCAGGGTTAAAATGCATCGCCGTTAAAATGATATTGGCAACATGCTGTGATCCTCCAGGTTCAGGAGAAGAGAAGACATGGACGCTGTCTTTAAAGCGAATAATCCGGCCCGGAAAAGCAATAACATCCTCTGCCGATTTTGCCGAAGGAAGAGCAAATCCCAAATTGGACTGAACTTCCGGAATAAGCGAGCCTATCGGATAGCTCTGAAGTTTTTTTATTGCTTGCTGCAATGCTTGAATCGCGCGGTACATTTCTCCTTCCCGCGCAAAAGAAGCATAGGGATTTACCGGACCCCTTCCTTTCCCCAGGGGAATAAAATCCGTTATCGAGGCGGTGATAAAATCTTTAGCCTTTTGAATTGCCACCCGAATATCCGGATTTCTCGTGAGCTCAACCGCAACTGCAGTGGCAAAAGTGCATCCTGTCCCATGAGTATGAATTGTATTAATCCGGGGAGAAGAGAAATGGAGAAACTCCTTGCCGTCAAAAAAAACATCAACTGCCTGCCCCCGAAGGTGTCCCCCTTTTATTGCAACAGTTTTCGCACCCATCTGGTGAATTTTTTCTGCGGCTTTTTCCATGTCCTGGACAGTTCGGATTGCACGGCGGGAAAGAATTTTTGCTTCCGGGATATTGGGGGTTACGATCGTGGCCAAAGGAAGCAGCTCCTTAATAAAGGCCGATTGGCCTTCCTTGGTAAGAAGGGTAGCCCCGGATTTTGAGACCATAACCGGGTCGAATACTTTGATCGGGATTTTACTTTTTTTTATTTTTTGGGAAATGAGTTTTATAACTTTTTCGTCCCAGAGCATTCCTGTCTTAACTGCATCCAGGCTGATATCCGAAACCACTGCGTCCCACTGGGAGGAAATAAAATCCAGTGGCACCGGATGAATTCCGAAAACCCCCTGGGTGTTTTGAGCAGTCAAGGCCGTGATCACGCTCAGGCCATACTCCCCCAGTAAAGTAATTGTTTTTAGGTCAGCCTGAATTCCAGCTCCTCCAGAAGAGTCTGAGCCGGCGACCGTTAAAATTTTTTTCATGGGTTAAAACCTTTTATTGTTTCATTCCGCGAGAAAAGAATTCGGTATTTCTTTTGGATTTCCCGAGGGATCACGCAGGAACTATTCTCCGCAAAAATGGTCACGGTTGGTTAATTTTTTATAAATAAAAATATTTTAACAAAATCTTTCACTTTATACAATGGTAATCTCGTGAGATAAGCTTCTTCTTTTCTTCAGTATTTTTACAACCGGAGAAATTTTCACGCTGTGAGATGTTAAAATTTTATTGACGAGATAGAGAGATTTTTTTAAAGTAAAACTTTGAAAAGTCATTACCTGGTAATTCAAAGCAACATGCTCATTTTCGTCTGAATTTATTTTAGAGGACTGAGGTTTTTCGTATGGTCAAAACTTTATCCGAGAAATTTATCGTTATTATTTTCTCGATCATCGTGCTTGTAATAGGTAGTCCTGATAAATCCCAAGCCAAAATCAACCCTAACGAGTTTATCTCTGCCAAGGCTGCTTTTTTAATGGATGCAGACACTGGGGCTATTCTTTACCAAAAGAATCCCGACCTCCGTTTGCCTCCTGCCAGCACCACCAAAGTCATGACCGCGATTGTCGCTTTAGAAAATGACCAACTCGATTCAGTTGTCTGCGCCACCAAGGATGCAAGTCGCGTGCAGCCCTGTAAAGTCGAAATCCGCTCTGGAGAAGAATGGCGAATGGATGATCTTTTGCGCTGCACCCTGCTGAACTCAGCTAACGATGCCTGTGTCGTAATCGCTGAAGGAAGTGCTGGGTCAATTGCGAATTTTACTCGGCGAATGAACCTTAAGGCAAAAGAAATTGGCGCCAACAACACTCACTTTAGCAATCCTCATGGTCTTGATCAAAGAAATCATTATTCTACTGCCCGGGACCTTGTCTTGATATTTAAATATGCAATGAATAATCCTACCTTTCGGGAAATAGTCCAAACCGAGTCAATGTCTATCCAGGGCCCCAACCAGCGATTGATTTATCTGAGAAATCACAATAAGCTCCTGGGCACGTACGCGGGAATGATCGGTGGTAAAACCGGCTACACTCGCCGTGCCAGTAAGTGTTTTGTGGGAGAAGCACAGCAGAACGGAAAAAATCTTTTGGTCTGTGTTTTAGGTTCTAAAAATCACTTTAAAGATGTCGTGAGACTGCTCGACTTTGGATTTAATGGAGGGGGAACAAACAAGGGGGATGGTGTTTTGAAAATTGCCCAACACCCAGAAATCTCAAAGGAAGAATCTTCCCTGGCGATCAGCTCACCCCCAAGCAAAAAGGGGAGTTACGTCCTGCAGGTTGCGTCGTTTTCCGACTCGGAAAAGGCGCTTGGCCTCAATCAGACGCTTTCTGATAATGGATACCCATCATTTGTTGAAAAGACCTCTTTAAAAAATGGGACCGTTCGCCATCGAGTCAAAGTTGGATTCTATCAAGATTTATCAAGCGCCCAGAAGACAAAAGAGTGTATTTGGAAATATTTTGGACTTAATCCAATAATCCTCCACCAGGGAATCCGTTAGTTTCTTAAACAGCCCGATTAGGCAACACTCTAACAATACATGACTTCTTCCTTCATAATCACCTCTAACGCGCGCTGCTATCGCCGCTTCTTTTTTTCACAAAATTATGAGTAAACACCAAGAGGAAAAACCTGGTTTCCTAAAAAAAATTTTTGCCCTTTCTTTTTTGGCGTTGCCTTTTTTATTGGCAATCGTTTACGAATTAAAAACCAATGAGATAGAAGCCACCTTTTTTTCTTGGTATTCCCAAGACATGAATTGGGAGGTTAACAAAGGGAAAAACAACCGCATTGTTTTTCCTCTGGATGGCCCTTATGACATCACCATGGGTTATTCCCGGTTGCCGGATTTTCAAAAACAACTTGAAGATACCGGCTATGTAATCTCCCGTCAGGCCCGACAATCCCAGAAAATCCAATCCTTGTTGAGAAAGGGGATTGCGATCCCCTATGATAAAAAACTCGCTCCTGGCCTTCGCCTTAATGACAAGGATGGCGCTCAGATATACTACGTTAATCTCAACACCGAACAATTTTCTTCATTTCAGACAATACCCCCCTTGCTGGTAAAACTTCTGCTTCACCGGGAAAACCGGGGGCTCTTAAACTATAAGCGTCCTTTTTTAAACCCAGCGATTGAATGGGACCGGTTTGCGTTAGCCTTTTTAAACTATGTGGATGAAAAATTTTTCAGTTCTTCGGGCGGGATGGGCGGAAGCACCCTGGCTACCCAACTAATAAAATTTAGACACTCCAGCAAAGGAATGACCAGCACTCCTACGGATAAGCTTAAACAAATGGCAGGAGCAAGCATCTGGGCCTATCAGAAGAACCCTAATACTATTGAGGTGCGCCAGGAAATTGTCAAAGAGTACCTTAATGGAATGCCGTTGGGTGCAGCTCCGGGTTATGGGGAAATCAATGGCATTGGCAATGGGATGTGGGCCTGGTATGGCAAAACCACGAACCAATTAATATCCGACTTAACCCTTCCGGAAACAAGTCACGATAAAATTTATCAAAAGGCAAAGACCTTAAAAGAGGCTTTTTCGTTAATTATTGCCACGCGCTATCCTTCCTTTTACATGCAAAATGACCCGGCGATCTTGAACAAAAAAGTAACGAGCTATTTTCGCCTTTTAGAAAAAGATAGAATCATTAGTCCTGAATTAACAAAAGCCGCCCTTTCTATCCCTTTAACATTTAAACCCGGTGCACCCTTTCCACCCCCCATTTCTTTGCTGCGTCGAAAAGGGATGGATGCTCTGCGGACAAACTTGCTTGATCTCTTGGGCATAAAAACCCTTTATGAACTGGATCGCTTAGACCTTACGGCTGATACAACCCTTGACTTCGAAACTCAGCAAAAAGTCAACACCATTTTAAACGCCCTTTATGACCCGGAGTTCTTAAAGGAACAAGGGTTTATATCTCCTTATATTTTAAACACCGGTGATCCAGGAAAAATAATCTACAGCATCTCCCTTTTTGAAAGCCGGCCTGAGGGAAATTTTTTGCGGGTGCAATCCGATACGCTCAATAGACCGCTCAATATTTCTACCGGTATAAAGCTGGAGCTCGGCTCAACCGCCAAGCTTCGCACCCTGGCCACCTATCTCATGGTTGTTGATCATCTCGATGATTACTTTTCCACCCAAGACCCCTCCGCGCGAAAACCGCTTCCGGACATGTTGTCAAAATGGGTAGCCGAGTATCGTCTCCTGCACCCCAAAGCAACACGAGAAGAAGTGCTTAAGGCCAGCTTGCAGAGAGAAATTTCTGCCGACCCTCATCAAGCCTTTTTCACTGGCGGTGGATTACATGTTTTTAAAAATTTCAAAAAGGACCAGGACGAGAAGACGTATACCATTGAGGAGGGGTTGTGCCAGTCGGTAAATTTAGTCTTTATCCGGCTCATGAAAGAGGTGGTAAATTATTATATTGCCGAGCTCGGCTATGACAAAAAAAAGCTCCTTGCCGATCCAAACGACCCTGAGCGAATACCGCTCTTGAAGGAAGCCGCAGCATCAGAGGCGGTTGAATTCCTCAGGAAATTTTATCGGATCTATCAGTCTAAAAGTTATGCTGAGTCTCTGGATCTGCTCCGCCAATCCCAAGAACATCCCCTAAGAAACTGGGTGCTCCTCTACTTAAAAGAAAACCCCACGGCTACTTTTAACCAATTAGAAACTCAAGCCAAGGCGCATTTCGGGGAAAATGCCTTAGACCTCACTTATCTTAATAAACTGTTTCGCGCTTATCGGGGAAAATCATTTAACTTCATGGATGAAGCGTATTTGCTCGGCAAACACCCCTTAGAGAACTGGCTCATCAGTTATTTTAAAGACCATCCTCAGGCATCCTGGACGGAAGTGCTGGAAGCCAGCAAAAAAGCCCGGGAACTTTCTTCTTCCTGGCTTTTTAAATCTTCCTTTCAAACTGCTCAAAACTTAAGAATAATGACCATGCTGGAAAAAAAGGCCTTTGCGGAAATTCACCGTAACTGGAAATCGTTAGGATACCCTTTCGAATCTCTCGTGCCTTCTCTGGCCACGACCATTGGAAGTTCAGCTGATCGGCCGTGCGAGTTTGGCTGAGTTGATGGGTATCATCCTCAATGAAGGGGTTTATAAGCCTTCTTTAAGTATCCAGAGTTTACACTTTGCTCAAAGCACTCCCTATGAAACTCACTTTATCAAATCCCCGTCCCCTGGAGAAAAAGTCATGCCCCCTGAGGTTGCCCGCGTTTTAAAAATGGTCACAAAAAACGTGGTTGAGAGGGGTACCGCCCAACGGATTAAAAATACTTTTGTAAACCCTGACGGCACTCCCCTTGAAATAGGAGGAAAAACAGGAACTGGCGATAATCGGTTTGAGACTTTCCGGCGCAACGCAGATGAAATAGAAGTCACAAGCTCAAAAATCCTCTCCCGCACCAGCACCTTTGTTTTTTTTGTGGGCCATTATTTTGGGATAGTTACTGCTCATGTCGAAGGCCCCGAGGCTTCAGAATACGAGTTCACCAGCGCCTTGGCAGTTCAGGTGCTCAAAACGTTATGGCCGGCCTTAGAGCCGCTTTTTCAAGAGCACGCTCCATTCAAAAATTCTCCATGAAAGAAAAGAAAAAGCCTAATGGCACAAACAGTTGTCCTTGACCAGGGTTATTGCACGGGGTGCGGCAGTTGTGTTGAGCTCTGCCCGGAGGTTTTTGCCATGGATGAGCTAAATGAAAAGGCCTCAGTCATTCTTCCTGAAGGAGGAGACGAAAAGTGCATCGAAGAGGCAATGGCCATGTGTCCGGGTGACTGCATTTCTTGGGAAAAAGGGGGATAAATAAATTTTCGAGGTTGTCTAAGCACCATGGGAAATGGATTTTTACTTATTGAAAGAGAAGAAATAGAACTTTACCGCACCGCTCTCCGGGAGCACGGATACCGAGAGGAAGATTTTGATCTTTCAGAGCGATCAGATCCTCTGCCCTGTGCCTGGATTATGGCAATCTCCGGTGAAGCGGTTATCAAATGCATTAAAACCGGGATCACGCGATACTATCGGGCTGGTGAAGGATCGACCTGGCCGGCTGAATTTTATAATGATCTTAAGGATGGAGTATTCGGAATCCCTTAAGGGTTCACGCTTCAGAGAATCCCCTGCGTTTGGCGGAACAATTTACAAAAGAGATTTCAATCGAAAAAGATATGAGCACATTGTGTGTGAGGTAAAATTATGCTTCCCATTATGAGCTGCCACACTATCCTTTACTGCCGGAAATGGAAAGAATGCATTTCCTTTTACCGGGATGTTCTTGGATTTCCCGTTGTCTTTGATAATAACATCCTGGTGGAGCTTGAGCCAGCGCCCAATGTCCGCATTGGTCTCATGGATGTTTCCCGAACCAAAAGAAACGTTACGGCACCGGAAACTATTGTTCTTTCCTTTCGCGTTGCGAATAGAGAAAAAACTTATGAACTGCTGCGAGAAAAATGTAAAGAAACTTTAGAACAAAAAGACCACCCCTGGGGTGCACAGATAGTGGAACTAAAGGATCCCGAAGGAAGGATGATCGAATTTTGGTCTAAAAAGGATTGAATAATCAGCTGGCTTAGCTCATCACCATTGCCGAACAAAAGCTCTCTTCGTGCTTTCTATGCTTGTTCACTTTTCCTTTTTGCGCAGCGTCACGCGGAGAATCTCGCCGGGACGCCAAAGGCGCATGCGCGGCCCCCATGTGCCGGTACCGCGGCAGACGATGGCCGTCATGCCGTCCACCTCGTACCGCCCTTCCAGAAGCGGGTAGAAGAGGCGAACCAGATAGCCGAAGGGCCATATCTGCCCGCCGTGGGTATGACCACAGAGCATCAGCCCTACACCTGCGCGCGCCGCTTTTTCGGCCTGCCACGGCGTATGAGAAAGAAAAATGGTAACACCCGAAGGTCGTCCCGCGAGCGCCTGCGCGAGCGGATCACCTCCCTGACCAGCCCTGCGTTCAGCAGTAAGGTCGTCCACGCCTGCTAAGACGAGACCGGGACGGACCTCTACCCAGCGGTTGCGCAGGAGCTGGATGCCATCCTCATTATTTAAGAACATTTCTTTCCCATGGCCGCCGTGAAACTCATGGTTGCCAAGGACAGCCCAGACGCCGAGCGGCGCTGACAAGCCACGCAAAACCGGAAGCAAATCCCGTTGGGGTTCACCGTGTCCTTCAAAAATATCGCCGAGCAAAACGACAAGGTCGGGCCGCAGCGCTTGGACTTGCTTGATCCGCGCTTCCAACCATTGCTTGCCGAGCAAAGAGCCAAGGTGCAGGTCGGACATGGCGACGATCACCGTGCCATCCAATTTATTAGGAAGACTGGAAAGACGCACCTCATAGTTTTGCACCACCGGCGGCCTCGCGCCCTGGATGAGCGCGATCACAGAAAGCACCCCGCTGACGATTAACGCCCAGCCTCGCAACGAAGGCGCTATCCGGGGAAAAAGCAAACCGAACCCGGTGATGAGGTCAACCGCAAGAAAAGATACGAAAGCCAGGAATAAAATGCCCAGCCAGTTCATGCCGAGCAACTCCAGCGTCGCAGCTAAAGCTCCTGTTCCGCCGTGCCCAAAGAAAAGGGCGAAAAAAAAGCCTGCCCAGAGGACCACACCCACCCCAACAAGAAGCTTCATAGAGATGTGGCGGCCCACAAACGGCACTGAGGCAGTGCGCCAGAAGACATAAAGGTGCACTAAGGTGACGACAGCAATAAGAATAGTTCTGAACACAAGCTCTCCTGAATTAAATTTCGCCTTCGCCCGAGTCGAGAAATTCTTCTCGATGTGCAAGAACGCCGAAGCAGGTCAGCTTCCTTGTTATTTAAAAAACTCACGTCTAATCAATTTTCTATTTAATGCTGCAAAACCTGCCTGTGTGAGCAAGCTCCGCACTGAGGTGCCCTGTTAATCCTCTTTGGAACGCATATAATTTTGTCCGGCTTTTCACTGCCCGGTTTCGCGCTTGCACCCGCCAAATAGTTTCACCGCCTGGTAAACGCCCCATGCCCTCACTTTTGACATTCCATCATCAATGCATATTTTTTTGCAGGAGCCGGTCAGCGTGGTCTTTATAGGAATATAATATTTTTCCCATGCGCATTAATTGATAAAGAGCATCGTGAACCAAAGACCCCCTCATAAAGTTTAGGGTATCTATCGTCGGCCCACTCGGGCCGTCCCAGGCATATCCCTTTTTTATTATAAGTATACCATCATTCCCCAAGCTTAGATAGGGTGTATCAATCTCATATTCTTTAATTGCAACGTCAAAAGAATACCGCTCCATCAGCTGGTACTTATATCCGTGCAACTCCCGGTAACATGCTTTATTCATCGCTCTTTCCTCCTTTAATTTATTTTATATCGCGAACCATCAATTCATCAGGATGCGAAGCGCTACTGACTGAACGGAGATTCGTGGACAAAACTGCCTTGGCAAAAAAATCTCAGCTAAACTCTAAAAGATTCAAGCCAATTTCCTGGCTGAATTTCCGATCCACAACACCCGCGACTGACACAACGATTAATTCTACCGTTGCGCTCACGACCGCTGAAGTTAAATGCCCTCCGTAGGTCTTGTGCTGAAGGTCGGATACTGTGGCATGGAAGTGTAAGTAAACTTCTTTATTCATGGTGGTGATATTCCCCGACAAAGCCGTTATCTCAAAGTCTCCGGTTAACTCTTCCGCAATATAGCGTTTAGGTTTCGTCTCAAACAGGCCTAACGTAACCCGATTCACCGCGCCTATGCCGCTGACCCAGCCGAGCGTGATTTGGTTGGTCGCGCAAAAGCCCTTCAACGTTTCAACGATTTCCTCATCCTTGTCCAGGCGCACGACATACACATTGCCAAATTTTTTAAATTCCATAGTGCTCCTCACATTAATAGGCTTAACGATTATGTGCTTTGCGGGGCACGGCTATTTTAGTAAGGTGTTAATTTTCAACAATGCCCCTCAATCCCCCTTCAGAGCGACGAATTGGATAATTCCCTCTGAGAGGGGTCAGGGGTGTGTTCTTCTATTCATTGCTCAATAACACACAGCGCGCATGGCATATTTCTTTTTACATCTAAACCGTTAAGGCGCAATAAAAATCGCTGATGGGATCGAGCGCCTTAAAAAGTTTCTGACTGATTGTTCCGTCTGCTACTAAGGCACTTCCTGTTTTCATGCTCGGCAAAAAACCCCGACGAAAAAAGTGCCTCACTGTTTTGGGTGAGGCTAATATCATTACTTCAAAAAAATATCATAACTTTCTGAACCAGGCTTCAGCTCTGCTTTTATTGAAACGCCTTCAGTGCCTGTCTCAAGAAACTTTATGAGCAGCTCTTTAGATTTCATACAAAACAGATAGGGGGGATGGGGGGACTAACGTTTATTTGGCTGGTTGGGCTATTTATTTGTATTTGGGTTACCTTTCAAAAAGTTGCAATTGTTTTTTTATATCTTCTTCAATTGCTTTATGGTTTTTTTAACCCTGCCAAAAAAGCAATGAAAATTTTTACCCACGCTTAGGTAAGCGCCGACGTGCACTGAGGGCACCGTGTGGCTTTAACCGAAATGGCGCTAAAACAGTGAGGACACTCTTTGGTGGTTTCTTCTGCCGGGAGTGCTTCCTGTTGCCGCTTCAACTTATTCATACTCTTGACGAGAATAAAAACCGCCAAAGCAACGAGCAAAAAGCTTATCACGGTATTGAGAAATACGCCGTAATTAATCGTTACCGCTCCTGCTGCCTGGGCGTCAGCCAGCGCATTATAGGGAGCCGGAGTTGCTCCTTGTTTAAGCACAACAAAAAAATTGGTAAAGTCAACTCCTCCCAAAAGCAAGCCGATCGGGGGCATCATCACGTCCGACACTATGCTTTTCACGATGGTGGCAAACGCGCCGCCGATAATAAAACCGACGGCGATTTCCATGACATTTCCCCGCATAATAAATTCCTTAAATTCCTTTAACATCTTTGCCTCCTTCCTTTTTTTATTAAAGGTTATTTTCTGATAACCTAAAAAGGTGGTGCTGAAAAAATTTATAACGTATTTGAGGAGGATTGTCAACGAAAAAGCAACTGATAACAACCGGTTAATTTTTTAAACCAAAGAAATTGTGCTTTCGTTTTTTTGCCGTCTAAAAATTAGATGGGTTTTAGAAGGTTATAAAAAGAAAAGCGCGGAAAAAGAATTAATTGAAGCAAAAGGGAGTATTAAAACCCAAAAAGGCTCCGCAAGAAGGCGGCCTTTTGGGGTATCTTGTTTAATGAAATTTATTTCTTTTAACTATCACCCACTCAATCTCGGGTCGGGCGCCTTACTGCCCTAATCCATGCCGGGAGCACTGAAAGCCTTTGCCCAGATCACAAAACACACAGGCATCCGGGGCTTTCTCGGTAATCATAAGCTGGGATTCGCACTTTCCGCAGAGCCGTTCCTTGCCGCGCTCCATCGGACCGTCGCACGGTGTTATTGTCATGGGGCAAAGCATAATACAGGAGTTACAGCCCTTACAAGATTCGGGGCGCACGCCAAAGGGAAAATCCACCCGCCGGTTTTTCCCGCGGCCAACAAAGCCAATCGCTTTGGCTTGCCACATTTCCGAGCAGATGCGGACGCACCGGCCGCAGAGAACGCACTTTTCATGCCTGAACGGATAGCGGACCTCTTTGACCCCGCACCGCACCGCGATATCCTGAATGGCACGGGAGTTCGGCGCCTGGGCAACGAGAAGCTCGGCGATATTGCGCCGGAGTTTTCGGATCTTTTCTGTGTTGCTCCGAATCACCATTCCCTCTTCCACATTTAACGTGCACGAGGTGGTGACTTTTGATCTGCCGTTTTTAACATGCTCGACAATGCAAAGCCGACAGGCGCCAATATCCGAAAGATAAGGAACATGACACAGGTGAGGAATGCAGATCCCATATTCCATTGCTGCATCAAGCACGCTGGTACCTTTGGGGGCGCGCGCCTCTGCACCGTCGATCGTTACGCTAACATACTCTTTCATAATACACACCTCGCTTAGTTAACAAGAATTGCATCAAACTTGCATTCACTTACACAAATACCGCATTTGTCGCAACAGTTGGGCGTCAATACGGTGCGGTTGTTTTTTCTTCCCTTTGACCGCCCCGTTAGGACAATTTTTCTTGCAGACCCCGCAGCCATTACATTTTTCTGCATCAACCGCGTAGGTAATCAAGGCCTGGCACACCCCCGCCGGACATTTTTTGTGGTTAATATGGGCCTCGTATTCCTCAGAAAAATAGCGCAACGTGGAAAGCACGGGGTTGGGCGCGGTTTTTCCTAACCCACAGAGAGAGGTTTCGCTGACGGTTTCCGCCAGTTCCTTTAAAAGGGTAATCTGCTCTGGTTTGCCTTTACCTTCGGTGATGTCGGTAACGATTTCCAGCATCCGGTCAACCCCCAGACGACAGGGAACACACTTGCCGCAGGATTCGTCCTGCAGGAAGGTGAGAAAATACTTGGCCACATCAACCATACAGGTCCTATCATCCATGACCACCATGCCACCGGAGCCAACCATGGAACCCGCCTCAGTAAGCAGATCAAAGTCAACCGGAAGATCAAATTTGTCTATTGGCAGACATCCTCCTGAGGGTCCACCAGTTTGCACTGCTTTAATTCTCCTGCCGTTAGAACCTCCTCCTCCGATATCAAAAACGATAGTCCGCAAAGAAGTACCCATTGCCACCTCAACAAGACCAGTGTTTTTTACATGGCCGGTCAGGGCAAGAATTTTTGTTCCCTTACTCCCCTTGGTTCCTTTAGCGGCAAACCACGCTGAACCATTGAGCATGATGGACGGGACATTAGCCCAGGTTTCCACATTGTTGAGTGTTGTGGGCATATGCCAGAGACCATCCGCTACGGTGTGAACATCTTTCGGCCGCGGCTCGCCTACTTTTCCTTGCAGGGAAGCCATAAGGGCGGTTGATTCGCCGCACACAAATGCTCCGCCGCCCCGGGCGATCTCAACGTCAAAGGAAAAAGGTGTGCCTAAAATGTTTTCTCCGAGAAGCCCCCGTTCACGCGCTTGCTCCACCGCGATGCGGGCATGCTTTACGGCCAAAGGGTATTCATTACGGACATAAATATATCCTTTCTGGGCACCCATAGCCCAGGCGCCAATCATCATCCCTTCGAGCACAAGATGGGGATTGCCTTCCAACACACAGCGGTCCATGTAAGCACCGGGGTCTCCTTCGTCGGCATTGCAAATAACGTACTTCTCATCTCCGGGGGCTTCCCGACATTCCGCCCACTTTTGCCCCGTGGGAAATCCTCCGCCCCCACGACCCCGAAGACCGGATGCTTTGATCTCTTCGATTACCTCATCGGGATTAATCTTGCCGATAGTTTTAGCTAACGCGGTATATCCTCCGATGGCAATATAGTCTTCAAGAGAGCAGGGATCTACCTGCCGATTCATCGCCAGCAAGCGCCGGTCCTGAGCGCGGTAAAACGGGATTTCCGCTTCCGTGTGAACCTTGTTTCCTGAAACCGGATCCACGTAAAGCAGGCGATCAATGATCTTCCTGGCGGAAACGGTTTTGGAAACAATCTCAGGGACATCAGCAGGCGTGACGCGACAATAAAAAATATTGCCCGGATCAAGAATCATAATGGGTCCCTGTTCGCAAAAACCATGGCAGCCAGTTGCCCGAATGCGAATCGTGTCTTTAAATCCGTTTTTGCTTAGTTCGTCTTTCAGGGCATCGAGCACCGCGCGGGAGCTGGAGGCTTGACAACCAGTGCCCGCGCAGGTGGTAATGGTTGTCTGGATCTTGTTCCGTTCAGCTTGAAGCTGCTGTCGTAGTATTTCAAGGTCGTTAACCGTAGAGATATTAAGCATGGTCCGCTTCCTCCTTCCCGGCCTTACGGATTTTTTCGATTAATCCCCGAATCTTCCCTGGCTTCATGTGGTGATGATATGTGTCATTGAAAACCACTATCGGCCCCAAAGCACAAGCCCCAAGGCAATTTACGTGCTCCACTGTAAAAAGCCCGTCTTCAGTCATATCGCCCGTCTCGACCTGGAGCTGGCTCAGGGCTTGGTTGAGCAGAAGCTTTGCCTGCCGCACATGACACGCCGTACCCAGGCAGATAGTAATCAAATTCTTTCCGCGCGGGGTGAGCGAAAAAGCCTTGTAGAAGGATGCGACCCGATATACCTCGATCAGAGGTATTCCCAGTTCTTTGGAAATCGCTTTCATGGCCTCCTCTGAGACATAGCCAAACGCTTCTTGTACATCTTGAAGCACCTCGATGAGGAGGTGGGGTTGACTCCGGCGTTCTTGTAAAATTGCATCCAGAGTAGAAAGAGACATAAGATCCTCCTTGAGTGAAAAATAACTATTGACAAGTCGAACTTTATTCATTAGTCTCGATGCTGTAAATACAATAAAAATACCACATTATTGCCAATATATTATAGGCAGTTGTTATTCCAATTTTTTGCCTATAAATTACCTAAACAAAATTCGGAGCATACTCATACCATGACGGAAAAAAAATCTCCTTTCCTTCTTGGTTCGCTTGAGCAACCTAAGAATTTTCCAGCCGAAATACCCTTCTTGTGGCGAATCCCGCTTAACCATGAGACCGAACCGGAAAAGGTGGTAGTCGCTCTTCGAGAACGGATCAAAGAATTGAACTGCTTATACGGGATTTCCCAGCTCGCTGACCGGTATAGTGATTCAATCGAAGATCTCTTGACTAATCTGGTTAACCTTCTCCCCCCATCATGGCAGTACCCGGAGATAACCTGTGCCCGGATTATGTTTAAAGATACGGCGTATAAAACCAAAGGGTTCAAGGTCACCAAGTGGCGCCAGTCTTCCCGGATTCATATGTATAATGAGCCGGTGGGGGAAATCACGGTTTTCTACCTCGAAGAACGTCCGGCTGCAGATGAGGGGCCTTTTCTTAAAGAGGAGCGAGCTCTCCTGGATGCAGTTGCGGCGCGTATTGGACATGTTGCTATGCGGATTGCCGCGGAACAGGAGCTCCAGGAAACTAATAAACAGCTTACCGTAGAGCGCAAGGCATTGCAGGAAGCCAATGCCGCCCTGCGCGCGGTTCTTGCCCGGATTGAAGAAGAAAAACAGGAGATTTATAAGAATGTGCAGTCGAATGTGGAGAAGGTTTTGGTGCCGATTTTGAACGCGCTCAGCGTGGAATTACCCAAGGGCCAAGGAAAATACGTGGAGATGCTGAAAACCCAGTTAGAAGAAATCACCTCTCCGTTTACCAAACACCTGTCCCATCAGTATCATTCCCTAACGCCGAGCGAAATCAAAATCTGCAACATGATCCGCAATGGTCTACGAACAAAAGAGATCGCTGAGATTCGGAGGGTTTCCATCGCCACGATCAACAGACACCGGGAGCATATCCGGCGAAAACTCAAGATCTGCAATAATGACGTTAACCTTACGACCTATCTCCAGTCAAGCATGTGGGAACAAAAGCAGTGAGCCTTCCAAAATGATGGGTGGGGAGTAAAAACGTGGGAGGATACGTATGACGCTGAGCGACTATTTTGAAAAGGCAAAAGGGAAAGGGGTAATTGCAACGGCAGATGCAAAGGGGAAAGTGGGAATGGCAGTTTATGCCCGGCCTCATTTTATAAACGAGAAAACGGCGGCTTTTATCATGGCCGATCGCCTGATGCATAAGAACCTTCAGTCCAATCCGAGTGCCTCCTATCTTTTCGTGGAGGAGGGCCCCCGGTACACGGGGAAGCGACTCTACCTGACCAAGATCAAAGAGGTAAAGGATAGCGACCTCGTCAATCAGCTCCGGCGCAAAGGGTGCTGCCCGGTCGACGAGAGCTACAAACAAGGACAACGATTCGTCGTCTATTTTAAGGTAAATAAAGTACTGCCCCTGATTGGCGCAAAGCAATAGCGCAGGGAGATCAGACAGACACCGGGAGCATATCCGGCGAAAACTCAAGATCTGCAATAATGACGCTAACCTTACGACCTATCTCCAGTCAAGCATGTGGGAACAAAAGCAGTGAGCCTTCCAAAATGATGGGTGGGGAGTAAAAAATAACGGCCGACAGATAGGCGTGGTTAAAAGCCCCCGCTTTACAGTTTGGTCTCAAGAAAAGCCCAGGTGAGATAGACCCCGATAATGAGAACTCCGATTACCAGACTTCCTTCTAAGCGTCCCTTAAAAATTTTTTGATCAATTTTCTGGAAAAAAAAGTGGTCAAGAACGGGCCATAGGAAAAAGATGCACCCAAAAAACCCCAGAATAACCACCCCCACTGAACCGGGAACTATTTTCAGCAAATGATAAAAGGGCAGGAAGTACCACTCGGGTTTAATATGTTCGGGGGTAACCAGTGGATCGCTGGGAGGCCCCATGGTGGCGGGAAGGGCAATGGCCAAAAGACAAATGATCAGCGTTAAATAAAGGAATACCGTTAGCTCACTGCTAAAATGCTCGGGGTAAAAGTGGTAGTGGCCTTTCTGGGTTGTTAACGCTTTTTCTTCATCCCGGTCCTGTTGATTCCCGGGCAGATACATTCCGATGAGGCGCACAAAAAATAGATGCACGACGCTGCAAAGAATAAGTAAAGCAGGAAGGATCTGAACATGGAGGGCATAGAGACGACTTAGGGTAGATTGATTAATCTCATCTCCGGCAATAAACAGGTGCTTAAGCATCGATCCCACAAACGGAACACTCGCCATAATATTCGAGGTAACCGTGATTGCCCAGTAGCTGATCTGCTCGTAAACCAGTGAGTAGCCGGTAACTCCCATTCCCAGAACAATCCCTAAGAGACAAACCCCTACCATCCAGGCGCCCCAGCGATATTCCCGAAAGGCTCCGGTCACAAAAACCCTGAGCATGTGCAAAAAAAGGAATACAATCATAAAGTTTGCGGCCCACTGGTGGACTGAACGGATAAACCTCCCATAGCGTGCTTGTTCAGTGATATACTTTACTGAATTATACGCGGTTTCAGGTTCAGCTCGGTAATACATGGCTAATAAAAGCCCGGTTCCCGCAACCAACAAAAAGAGCAACCCAACTATCCCACCCCAGCACCACCACCAGCGCTTGGCTGAGTGTGGCAGAGGCTCATCCACTTTTTCATAGAGACTCTGAATATCTATGGGAAAGGCTTTGAGCCACTTCTTTCGGTTGTTGCTGGTTCCGTGCTCTTCTGTCATGTTATCTCCCTTAAGCGAATTGGATAAAAATTTTCCCTTCCCTTACCTCGGTCGGGTAATGATCCAGAGGTCGCTGGGGAGGACCGGAAATTGGTTTTCCTTCGCCATCAAAAACTCCTTGGTGACAAGGACATTCAAACTGGTTCGTTGCCGGCCGGTAAAAGACCGCGCAGCCCAAATGGGTGCACACCGTTCTGATGGACAGAAGACTTCCATCCACCTTGCGGATGAGGAGAACCCTTCGTCCCTGGGGGTCTTTGATTTCCAGTAATTTCCCGGCCGGAATCTCTGATTCCAGGCAGATAAATTGTGTCGGGGGTTTCTTGCGGGGTATGGGATAAAGAAAGCCTACGCCAATAACGGCAGCGCAGCCAGCAACAAAGGAAAGGCTAATGGTTGATAGCTTGCTGAGGGCTTGACGCCTATCCATCAACTCATCTTCCACGCTTAAACCTCCATAAAAATTTAATCAGATATGCGGGAGTCTTGAAGTCAGAATATCAAAACTGATTTCCCATTCTGTCGCGCGAGTTCCTTCAAAATTTTTCACGGCAAAGGGTTCCGATACGTCACATTATTTCCGGGACAGATATGTCTCTTGCTCCCATTTAAGCAGGGCTTGCATCTGCTCCGAGGTAAGCCCCTCGGTCCAGCGGTGGTATTTCTCCCAGTCCTCACCGTTCGGGCCGTGAAGAGTCTCTGTGATAAACTTCTTTACTTGTTCTCCCTTTCCCTTCTTTTCTGCCAACTCAACTGCTAACGGGAGAAAATGGGTATAGAAGTTTCGACTCAGTTCGTAAAATCCATGCCACTGGACAAAATCTGGTCCCATCATGCTGGCGCCATGTCGTGCTCTCCGTCCCTCGTGGTGCCAAATTTCAAAGAAAAGGTAGTCAATTTCTTCATTCATGGGAACGTTATCAATGATACCTTCCTTTTCCAGATAGTCGTAAATTGCGGAAGCAGGGATCGCGTATTTATTGTTGTGGAGATTTATGGCCTGGTCAAACTGGGTATAAAAGTTATTAACCCATTGTCCAGCGTGACAGGTAAAACAGACTTTCTTCATATCCTCCCTTCGTTCCATGGCTGGTTTTAAAATAACCGTTCCATCAGGAGCCACGATGCCCTTGGGCTGAATGGAAATTTTGGGCCTCAGGGTCCAGGAAATGCGGGACCCGACATCGTGAGTGAGTTCAAGGTTGGGATAATTTGCCGTGGGAGCTACCGGCCCCATGTGGCAAGAAGAGCAGACAGGCGCCTGAGCATAGTCTTTTCCCAGAACCCATTTACCACCAGGAAGATCGAGCTTCATGAACCGCTCGTTTTTTCGAAATGCAATGCCATGCTTGGATTCGGCGTAGACTTCGGCTTGAGGATGGTCAGGGCCCATATGGCATTTCCCGCAGTTTTCCGGGCGACGCGCAACTTCGGATGAGAATTCGTGTCGGGAATGGCACGCTGAGCAAGCACCCCATGACCCATCAGCATTGATTCGCCCTATTCCTGTATTGGGCCACGTGTCAGAAGCATAAAGGGGGGCGTGGTTATCCACCGAAGCGGTGGCGACTCGAAGGATACTCCCATGGCACTGCTGGCAACCATTAATGGCAGCAGCCGGCCCCTCGGCAAAACGTCCCAAGAAATTATCCAGAGAGCCGATGAACTGGGTAGCGCCGGAGTGGCGTGAATTTAAAAATTCCTTGGCTTCTTTTTCATGACAGCGCGCGCAGGTGCGGGGAGAAACATCCGTCACAATCTCTGCCCCTTCGTGGCGCCAGATATCCGGCCGTTCCACAGGCTTTCCGTCCTTCAAAACAAGCTCAACATTTTTAAGACCTGAGGTCTTATCCCAGGTGCTGTTTACCATATACCGTGGATTAAGAATATCTTTGCCTTGTCCTGCGGGCGGCAGGCCGTGGCAGTCCATACAGCCAACTCCCTGGGTTGCGTGAACACTCGCCTCCCAGTGCTTTACTATGCCTGGGTCGCAGCCGGGGCCGCCTTCTTTGCCTTCATACCCATGGCACCGGACACAGCCCGCGGAGTCGGATTTGACAATAATCCTTTTTTCTTCCAACCGGTGCTCTTTTTCTGAATAAATAACGTAGGAAAGAACTACAACGATGGCCACGGACAGGATAGCGATAATCGCCTGTTTAACCTTAAGGCTCATTTTCTCCTCCTTGGCAAGTAGTAAGGCTGGCTTAAAAAAACTTCCCGGTTAATTTTTCTCTGCGCTCAATCTGAGATGATGGAGCTAATAAATAATATTATCAAAAATATTAGCCTATTGCAACTAAGGGGCGTTGAAATTTTCCTTTATTTTCCTCTCCCCGCCGATAGCACAAGTTTTTCAGAATGATTTTGAAACCTTTGGATAGCATGAGAGACCTTTTAGATTAATGAATTTTCCCCCAAGGAGCCTTTATTTCCTTGACCTAAGTCAATAGTTATAAAGTTTCCCCCAGCCCCGAAAAAACTCATCCGGAAAAAGCTTTTTATCTTTGAGAGATTCCTTTATTCGGAGATGCCAATTGCCCCTCATGTTTTATAGCCCTGGCAAGAGCTGGGGTCAGATCATTGACAGCAGGGGTTTCGTGATTATTTTTTAGTAAAAAGTGCAGCAAAAACGAGGTGTTAAATATTACGATTGTAAGATATAGACCCATGAGCGTATTATCCACCTTCGACGATGTGTTGGATGATCTGTTTGCTATGCCCTTTGAAACACTGGGTTAACCCCAACTTTTGATTTTGACGGGGGTTATCGACCGGCAATAGAAAGTTTCATAAAGGGGAACGAGCTTCATTTCCGGGCGGAAATTCCAGGAGTAGATGCGAAGGCAAGGTTTTAGAGTGCCCGAAGACAACGTCGAAGGACTTCCCGCTGTCCCCACTGCGGCGAGCATGTGGCAGGCGTATTCTAATGGTTATTAGCGCCTGTTTTTTTGACGGGAACTTAACCTTGTTGAAGCCGTAAAAAATCGAAAATCAGACGGCACAGTAAAAAGCTTCAGATGCAAGGCGCGCAAATCCGACGGAATGAGGCGTACTTACCTGTACGCCGCAATGACTCAGGATGCAGCGCAACGCCGAAGATGGACTTTTTACGAAGCCGTCAACCTTAAACCGCGTGACAACTTTTAATGATAAACCCGCCCGACTTCTCTTCCGGTTCCAGTTCAAGTATCCCGCGCGCTTCCGCCTCCTCTAACAGCTGACCGAAAGACCGGAAGCCGTAATAGGACTCGCTAAAACCAGGTTTGCGCCGTTTCAGGGTTTGCTTGATCATGGAGCCCCATATCTTCTCCCCTTCCCCGCGTTCTTCAACCAACGCCTCGTAGGTCTCGACGATCAGATCCCATGCCTCCTGCTTCTTATCTCCGGCGGGCGTGACGACTTTGGCAGTCAAACCCCGTGCCGGCGTGCGACTCACCCCTCGGCCGCCACCCCTCCTGCGGGGCGGCCGGCGGTGCACCAGGTCGTCATAATAGATAAATTCATCGCAGTTCGCGATCAACAAGTTCGACGTCGAATTTTTGACGCCGATACCGATTACGATTTTGTTGTTCTCCCTTAACTTGCTGACGAGCGGGGAGAAATCGGAGTCGCCACTGAAGATCACGAAGGTGTCCAGGTGTTCTTTTGTGTAACAAAGGTCGAGCGCGTCCACAACCATGCGAACATCGGCGGAGTTCTTGCCCGACTGTCGCACGTGGGGGATCTCGATCAACTCAAAGGACGCCTCATGCATCGCCGCCTTGAGTTCTTTGTAGCGGTCCCAGTCGCAGTAAGCCTTCTTGACGACAATGTTTCCTTTGAGCAGGAGCCGCTCGATCACCTTGGCAATGTCGAATTGGGCGTAGTTTGCGTCTCGAACACCCAAAGCGATGTTCTCGAAATCGCAGAAAAGAGCCATATTCCTCGTCTCAGCCCGATATGTCATGGCGTGTTTCCTCCTGTAAATAGAGTTTTCGTGCCCGGGTTTCCTGATAATCATCGTGCCCCGGTGTCATTGGATTACCAGTGAAAGCGGGCACCTCATTATCTGTATCAATTCGCCGCCGAACGCTACGATCACCGGCGTGGCGGCAGTTTCGCCACGTCCGTCTTGAGCGATTTGTTGGGCGGGTATTTATTTCTTCAGTCGTTCTATTTCCTGTCGAATCTGTTCAATTACTTCTTTATTCCCGATTTCTCCATCCAAGCTGAAGACTATAAATACTTTGCCGCCGTATTGTTCTTCAAATTCTGCGAAACTGGCTTTCATTCTTTCAGTTGGAGAATAATTGCCGAAGTTTGCTTTCGCCGTCACGGGCTTGATTTGAATGCCAAATGCTCTATCATCAACTTTTGCCACATAGTCGATGTCTCCCGCGTGGTCAAGTTCAGAATCGGATTCCTCAAAAATTATGTCCGGAAAGATTTTGGCTAATCCGTCATTAACAACAGACTTCTCCCGAAGGAAACCGTCAAATGTCCTATTGATGGTAAGATTGTAAATGTAATCAATGCAATCCTGAAGCGTCAGTTGACTGAAAGCCGCTTGCCATTCAGGAATAACTACTTCTGTAATTTTCTCGTAAAGCCGTTCGCCAAGTTCTCGCAAGGACTCTGGGGTAATTTTAGTCGGCGTCTTTGAGACTGTGTATGCGTTTTCAAAATACCATCGTTCCCATTCTTGAATTGTTTTTGGCTGGCATTCCCTAATAAGGGCCATCACCGCTCCGACTTTATTGGGCCTTGATAACTGATAAGTTTGGTTGGCATAGTTCAGGACTTTTTCTTTTTTGCCGAATTCCATGGAATATCTTTGTTTTTTTGCCATTTAATGCCTCTGCAGGTTTAGAAATTTGTTTTTGTATTTAAAGTCAGTTAAACTGTCAACGTCAGCCAAACCTTCCTTGATTATATGGGCATTGATAAAAGTCTTGTTTTTCAGGTATAGATAACAGAGAAGGTTGTTCCCTTCATCATATTTCTGATTGTCGAACTTCATAAATACTTTTTGACCCTTTGTTTTTTCGATCAGAAATCTGATTGCCTGTCCATTAGTCGCCTCTTTTTCTTTTACGCCGATAAGGCGAACAGCCAAATCATTATCCAGCTTCAACAACTCAGGACTGATTACTTCTTTTACAGAATAGTAGACTTCTCTTTCACCGCTGTCTTTATCAATTTTTGACCCGAATTGAAGCTTCTTAGGGTCTATCTTCTTATCGAGTTTATGAGGGTCTTTGAAGATATAGGGCAGCTTTTCGATTTCTTTATTCAGGTCAGTTTTAACGCTATCATTCAGAAACACGTATTCAGTAGCTGCAATGTCGGATTGCCCCACATTCAGCTTATCTTTAATTGTTGGAATAAAGTCCGAATTGATTTCATAGCCGACAGAACTACGGCCTAAATTACGGGCGGCAAGTGCAGTTGTCCCACTGCCGAGGAACGGGTCCAAAACCGTCTCGCCGGAAAAAGAAAACATTTTTATCAGGCGGGCAGGCAATTCTTCTGGAAACATAGCAATGTGGCCGTCCTGCTTTGCCCCTGCAAAGTACCAATGCCCTGAAAAATAAGTATTCCAGTCGTCTTTTGTCATTATTGAAAGTTCTTTTTGTTCCTTAGTCGGCGCTGGTGGAACGCCCTGTTTTTTGAAAAGCAGAATAAATTCATAATCAAGCTTCAAAATGCCGTTTCGGGGATATGGGAAACTGCCCATTATCGTGGCGCCGCCGGTTGTATTGCATGTGGTGACTTTCTGCCAGATGACAGCCCCCATATAGTCGAACCCTATGGTTTCACAGAATTTAATTATTTCGGTTCTTATTGGAATCACTTTATATCGCCCATAATAAACTGACCGGGCGAACTGGTCTCCGATATTGATGCAAAGTCGGCAGCCGGGGTGTAATACCCTATGACACTCTTTCCAGACGAGATTCAGATTATTGATATAACTTTCATAGCTTTCGTGAAAACCGATTTGATTTTCAGTCCCGTAGTCTTTTAATTGCCAGTATGGGGGGGATGTAATTACCAAATGAATCGATTTGTCTGCTAAAAGGTTCATTTGTCTGCTGTCGCCGTGTATTATTTTATGAATAGTTTTCAATGAGTTCTCCATAGACTTACAGTTTAACATATTTTGTTTATATCTTGCGCCTAACGAAGCGTAACCCGTGGGACGGAGTTTGCGGTGCCGAAGGCGCGTGCAAGAGAGTGACATTGGTGTCGAATGGCCTGATTGGCGACGACTAAAATCAACGGGGCGTGTCAGCACATCCGCTGGAGAGCATTGTGGGGTTATATTTTTTTTAAATCAAAAATCAAGTCAGACTCCCAGTTTGATCCCATATAGTTTCGTTTGCTGTCTTCGAACCCATTCTAAACCTTCCCCTGATTGAGGAACTGGTAGAAGGGATCACGATTGGGATCATCCTGCCAGACGTACTCGGTCCGGTTGGCGATCGACTGCGCCCGCTCCCGTCCAAAGAGCCGGGCGATGACGGCCAGGGCCATATCGATGCCGGCGGAGACGCCGGAGGAGGTCGCGAAGGGCCCGTCTTCCACCCAACGGGCTTCGGCAATCCATTCGACCCGGTCGCTCTGACTGGTGGCCAGACGAAAGAATTGTTTGTTGGAGGTGGCCCGCCGCCCGTCAAGCAAACCCGCCTTGGCCAAAATAGCGGAACCGGAGCAGACGGACATGATGACTTCAGCCGAAGACGAACGATCCTTAAGGAATTCGAGCAGGGCCGGGTTATGAAGTTGTTCCAGGGTCCCAATGCCACCGGGGAGCAGAATCAAGTCCAAGCGAGGGCATTCGCTGAAGCCATACTCCGCGACTGTTTTGGGGCCTTGAACCGAAGGGACGGGGCCCGGTTGCTCGGCCACGGTTACGATCTTTATCTCCGGTACGACGTTCCCGAACATCTCCAACGGTCCGAACAGATCAAGGAGTTCAAAATTTTTATAAATTATCGCTCCGAGCGTTCGTGTGCCATTGCGGTTCAGTCATATTTCGCCTCCTTATATCCGTGCTAACCGGCGGGCAGTTTTTTGGCCTGGTCCGGTTGAAAGCTCTGTTAGGGCGTTTGCAGCAGCCTTTTTTGGGTCCCAGTCTCATCCCATCCTGCCCCTCCAATTACCGAAAATGTATCATATCCTACTTAACCTCGAAGTTGCATAAAAATTGATCGATAAAGAGTTTTTATAAATCAAAACAGTTTGTTCTGACGATTTCGGCATTAGGGCCAAAATTCACCCCAGGTGACGTCTCCGGTTTATACACAACCGGCGGGCAACTGGATGATTTTATCGGCGACCAGTTCAACCGTATCGCAATTAGTGATCACAATCCCCAAGGGAAGATTATGGTATTTGAACGAAATTTTTTATGGCCTGCAACTGCCTTTGTTTGACCAGGCTTCCTAGCTTTATTTCAACCGGCAGAATTCCGAAAGGCCCTTCCAGAATAAGATCTATTTCGGCTCCGTTTTTGGTCCGAAAATAATAATAATTCCAGTTGGTGATATTAAGGGCCTGAATCCCCTTGATGATCTCCTCGATGATAAAGGCTTCAAATCCGGCGCCGACATTCGGATGATTCAGCAATTGATTCCTGTTCCTAATTTGCTGGATAAAATGGGCCAAACCGCTATCCCTAAAATGGCCTTTCGGCATCTTGACGACTGATTTACTTAAACTCGTCTCATAGCTTGGTGTATTTCTCCAGATATAGCTGCCCTCGGTAATTTCCAGGTAATCCCTTACCGACTTTTCGGAAATATCCAATGACCTTCCAACCTGTGAACGATTAATTATCGTTCCGCTAAGGGAGGCCAGCATGGAAACAAAGCGTTGAAATTTAATTAAATCCAGCCTGGGGAAGAGCGTTCTTATATCTCTTTGTACATAGGTCTGAAAGTAGCTTTCCATCCAGGCCTCATGGAATCGGTCGTCTTTTTCCAATATCGGTTCAGGATAGCCTCCTTTTAAAAAGGTATCCATCAACTGATTATGGGATAGGACGGGTTTTAGACCTTTTAGATAATCAATGGTTACTTTACTCAGCTTTTCAGTGAATATTTTATAAAATTCCGGTAAATCCAGGGCATAGGTTTCATTGGCCTTGAACGTCCCCAGTTCTGTCAGACCAACCCGGCCGGCCAGACTTTCAGAGACATTTTTTATTAATTCAAGGGAGCTGGAACCGGTCAACAAAAAGCGGTTCTTGCGCTGTCTGTCCCTGTCAACTACACTGCGGAGTTCCTGAAACAAGGCCGGGAATCTTTGGGCCTCATCGATTACAATAGAATGAGGATGTTCTTTTATAAAGAACTCAAAGTCACGGGTTATAAAATCAAAATCTTTGGCTCGTTCCAGATCAAAATATCGCCATTCAGGTCTTAGCATCCTGGCCAGCGTGGTTTTCCCGCATTGTCGGACGCCGAGAATGATCACAACCGGAAAGAAGCCAAGTAATTCATTGACCTTTTTCTCAGTATTTCTTTTTTTATCAGACATATTCGTATGGTACACACGAAATTTACTTATGTCAAGCCAAATTTGTGACAGCTATGTCCCTTTTGGATTTAAGTTGCTTAATCCGGACCCCATATCATCCGGCTGATCAGCCAAAACACCCTAAGCCCTATTATAAAACCCTGTTTTTTC
>CAVTQE010000048.1:0-102968 GCA_963736755.1 uncultured delta proteobacterium
GGTTCTCGCGGGTATCTGGGGAACAAACCCAGCGGGAGGAGGTTATCAGGGAATAAGCCCTACCTATCTTTTAGCTCATAAGAACTGCAACATTGCCGTGGGCGGCGCGGGAATCGTAAGCGGAATGAGCCCCAGGGGATCTTTTGATGTAGAAGGGGCGGAACAAATCATTAACGCTACGAAAAATTTTAAGGAAGTTCCTCCGGGACGGGTAGAGATCCATTACGATTCTACCGGTTTCTTTAAGGCAGTGTATGATACCGAAGAAGGGGTTTTAGATGGCCTGAAAGACCTTATGAAGGGGATGCCTGCCTATGACCCCAAATTTTTCCGGGTGGCAGAACCAAAAGAACCCCGGTTATCTCCTGATGAAATTGATTACTTTGTTCCCTTTAACCAGAAGAGTTCCTACAGTTTTGAAGAGGTTCTTGCCCGGCTTACGGATAATAGTGAACACATGGAGTTTAGGCCTGACTATGGGTTCGAAGTTTACACGGGGTTAGCAAAGATCGATGGTTTTTTAGTTGGGATGATTGGAAATCGTCAGGGACTTTTGCCCAAAGGGTATCCTGAATATGCCCCATATCCGGGGATCGGCGGTAAACTTTATCGGCAGGGATTGATTAAGATGAATGAGTTTGTTACCCTCTGCGGAAGAGACCGGGTCCCGATTATTTGGTTTCAGGACACTTCCGGGATTGATGTGGGAGACATTGCCGAAAAAGCTGAGCTGTTGGGTTTAGGGCAATCGCTGATTTATTCGATCGAGCAAACTGATGTCCCCCAAATATTGATTGTTTTAAGGAAGGGGACTGCAGCCGCCCATTACCTCATGGGAGGCCCCACCGCTAATAACCATAATGCCTTTACCCTTGGGACTCCCACAACCGAAATTTACGTCATGCATGGCGAGACGGCAGCCGCGGCTTCGTTTGCCAGAAGGCTGGTTAAAGAAAAAGAGGCTGGCAAGCCCTTACAGCCGATCATTGATAAAATGAACGCTTTGGCGGTAGAGTATTATCAAAAATCCCGACCGGCTTACTGTGCCAAGACCGGGTTTGTTGATGAGGTAGTTTCTTATGCGGATATCCGGAAGTATCTGGTGGCTTTTACCGATTGTGTCTATCAGAACCCGCTTTCACACTGTCCTCACCACCATATGATGCTTCCAAGAATCATAAAAGGGTAAAAAAAAGCCCTCGATAAAGGGCAAGAATAATTTTGCTTTAAAAATTTTCGCCGAGAAGTTTTAACATAAAAACTTCTCGGCGAAATTTATTTATCTTCCCAGCCGATGCATTCTGCCGGGCATTCGTTTATTGCTTCCTGGATTTTGCTTTCTTCATCACCCGTGGGGTCAATTACCTCAGATACCCCTTCATCATTCAAAGTAAATACCTTGGGTGCGATTTCCGCACATAGCCCACATCCAATGCATTTTTCCTGATCAATATAGAGTCCCCGCTTCATAAAACCCTTTCTTTTTCTTATCGAAGGCAGTGTGCTGTTTAAACTGACTCCACCCGGATAGTTTGGGACACTTTTTCTTTCAATATTCGTTCAATACCTTGCTTAAGGGTCATTTGAGACATGGGACAGCTACCGCAGGCACCGGTTAGTTTTACTTTTACTACTCCCTGATCGCTTACGTCCACCAATTCTGCATCCCCACCATCAGCTTGAAGCGAAGGTCTTATCTGATCTAAAACTTTTTTGACTTCTTCTTTCATGGTCTACTCCTTATTGATGAATAATTGTTTATAACAACATAATTTTTTGTTTACGAAAGTCAAGTAAGAAAGTAAAAAAATTCCTTACCAGAACTAAATTTAAAAGTCAATGATCCTCTTTCTTGGGGTATTTGCTTTATACTCCTGAAGGGGAATCTAATTTTTTAAAAAGGATTGAAATTAAATAGGATTCGTAGTAATAACCGATTACCATGATTGATTAGCCGTGATTTTATCTCCTGCTTTTTTTGGGGAAAGCTTCCTCCCCTAGAAGGTTTTTGCATGGTGATTAAAGATTTGCATAAAAAAATGAAAAAATTTCCAAAGGTTGACCTTCACCGTCATCTCGAAGGAAGCATACGGGTGGAGAGCTTTTTGGATATTGCTCGAAAAGAAAAAGTCAAACTCCCAACGTATAACCTGGAAGAATTCCGCCGGTTAGTCCAAGTCAATGATGAACCTCCTGACTTTATTAATTTTTTAAATAAATTTAAAGTTGCGAGGGGATTTTATCCTAATCGGAATTCCATTGAGCGAGTTGCTTATGAGGCAGTTGAAGATGCAGCGCGAGACAATGTTAAATATTTGGAACTTCGTTACAGCCCAACCCACTTTGCCTGCGATCAACGTTTCCCGGAAGAAGAGGTGATCAGGTGGGTCCAAGGAGCAATTGAACGGGCGATGGGGAATTATGACATCGAAGTAATACCTGTACTGACTATAAGCCGCAATTATGGAATTGAATTAGCTGAGCATACAGTAGGTATTGCGGTTAAACTTGCAGGAAAATATTTTTTCGGACTGGATTTGGCCGGAGATGAAATTAATTATCCTGCCAAGACTATGGCGCACCTTTTTCAAATGGCTAAAGACGCCGGCATGGGGCTTACCCTTCATGCGGGAGAAGCGGGCGGGCCAGAAAATGTTATTGAGGCGATAGAAAGATTTGGTTGCGACCGGATTGGCCACGGGGTTCAGGCAGCGAAAAGCGAACAAGCAATGAAAGTCCTCAAAAAAACGCAGGTCCTGCTCGAGATTTGTCCCACGAGCAACATTCATACAGGGGTAGTGGAATCGCTGGAGGTGCATCCTTTAAAGATGTTTTATGAGAGGGGTCTATCAGTGAGCTTAAACACAGATGATCCGATGGTCTCCAATATTACGTTAACTGATGAATATGTGAATGCGGTGACTAAGATGGGGCTCAATGAAGATGACCTTAAAAAACTCAATACCATGGCCATAGAACACTGTTTCCATCCGAATAAAAAAACGCTGCAAAAGAAGTTCGCTAACTTTTGGAGTAAGAAAAAAGAAAGAAAAGACCAATAGCCAAAACTCCGGAGTCAGAAGTTAGAGCGTATTTTCCTCTCTGATTTTAGAGGATGAAGAAGTATGGAAGACCTTATTAAAAGGGCTGCACGAGACATCGTAGAAGCAAAAAAAGTTGTTGCGTTGACCGGTTCAGGAATGTCAGCAGAAAGCGGGATACCGACCTTTCGTGATCAAGGGGGTTTTTGGGAAAAATATAATCCGGATGTGTATGCGCACATCGACACTTTTTTTTCTCAACCAGAAAAACCCTGGCAGATGGTAAAAGCGTTTGATCAGCAGTTAAGGGCAAAGCCCAACCCTGGGCACTTAGCTTTAGCAGAAATTGAGAAGATGGGCTTTTTAAAGGAGATTATCACCCAGAATGTGGATAACCTTCACCAGCAGGCGGGAAGTACAGAGGTTATTGAATTCCACGGTAATCTTCGGCGTGGTGTTTGCTTAGTTTGTGGAAAATATTATGAATGGGGAGAAATTACCCTGGAAGTGCTTCCCCCGCGATGCGAATGTAATGGGGTTTTAAAGCCCGACGCAGTCTTTTTCGGAGAACCAATACCTGAGGAGGCTTTTCAACGGGCTTATGAGGCGTCTCGGAAATGTAAGTTAATGCTTGTGATTGGAACCTCAGCAATAGTTTATCCTGCTGCCAGCATTCCTCAGGTTGCCAAACAGGCTGGCGCGGTGGTCGTGGAAATAAATCCTGAAACAACTCCACTGACAGATTTTGTTTCCGATTATAGTATCATTGGAAAAGCAGGGATTATCCTCCCGGAAATCGTGCGGGAATTGAAACGGCTAACCTAATTTTATCGGAGCGGAATTAATCGCAACCAACGCTTTTTTCTGTGGCTCTGCACCCTCTTGACGGATCAGCTTCCTCAACAACCCTTCCTCGGCCACAAATCGGGTAAGCTCGAACCAGAGCTGAATTCCAATCCTATTTCACTTTTAGGGTATCAATTTTCGTAAAACATCACATGCATTAAAACTTTTTTCAGATTTTTTCTGAAAGAAAAATTGTTATCGGGTATACTCAAAAAACAAAAAATCATGAAGAGTCGCTATATATCTTTGATCAACAAAATTTCGTTTCCTTGATAAAATTGATGGCTCTGATATAATAAACGTGTTTTTCAAGATATCTTTTTTAAATTAACTCGTGTATGCATCCCAATAAAATCACCTCAAAGCCCAATTCAAAAAGTCTGGAAAAAAGAGGTGAAAGAATAAACAGGTCATGTTAGAAAAACTCTTCCAAAAGTGGAAACCTCGCAAGCATAAGCCCTCGAAAGATACTTTCTCAGGAATCTTCCGGATTAAATATGAACATTTTCGTGAACTACTCAATGCAAATGCGGAACTCGCAAAAATTATTGCTGACATAGAAGAAAAGCTGCAGGGACATACAATTTTTGGCATGTCCTATGTTCGTTCGCAGGCAGTGCAGGCGGTTTTTTATACTCTCAAGATGGTAAAGAGTTTAGATGCTCTTTCCAACCGTAAATATCCTGTTCTCTTTAAAGTCCTTGAAGATTTAAGTTCAGGCATCAAGGAAGAGATCGAAAAAAGAAAGGAAAGTCCCGTAACCGCATTGACACTTCCTTTTTCCGAGGTTAATCGAGAAATGGTAGACTGGGTTGGGGCTAAGAGCGCCAATCTGGGAGAGATGCTCAATCAGCTTAATCTCCCTATACCGGAAGGATTCGCAATTACTACTCGCGCCTTTGATCTTTTTCTCCACGAGAACAATCTTATTGATGAAATCAATAAAAAAAAGATGGAGTATAACGGAGCTGATCCAGAAACAATTAACCTCCTGAGTAATGAAATTCAGAGTTTGATTATCTCGGCAACCGTTCCTTCAGAACTAAGTGAGGCGATACGAGCTGCTTATGATCACACAATAGAGAGAATCCAAAAGAAGAGTCGCGGTGATTTTTCTCCTCATGTTTCTCTGAGGAGCAGTGCACTGGGAGAAGACAGCGAACTTTCCTTTGCCGGTCAATACCTGTCCGTTCTTAATGTTTCCCGAGACAAGCTTATCGAGACCTATAAACATATTGTGGCCAGCCTCTTCACCCCCCGGGCGATTTCATATCGTTTTGCCAAGGGGATTCGCGATGAAGATATTGCTATGGGCGTTGTCTGCCTTCAGATGATAGAGTCGATGGCGAGCGGGATCGTCTATTCCCGACACCCCTTTAACCTCTTAGAAAATCATGTCATTATTTCCGCTGTATGGGGATTAGGCACTTACGCGGTTGAGGGCGTTATCACCCCCGACACTTACACGGTAGCTAAAGAGAACACCCATACCATCCTTCAGACCACGGTTGCAATCAAACCAAGCCAGTTGATCAGCAATCCCGATGGTGGTCTCAAAGAAGTTGCCGTCCCCAATGAAAAACAAGGCCATCCCTGCTTATCGTCCGCACAAATCAAAATCTTGGCTGAGTATGCAGACAGGATAGAGGAGCATTACGGCGCTCCTCAAGATATCGAGTGGGCACTCGATAAAGAAGGCAATATTTTTTTACTCCAGACCCGGCCGCTCCGCCTGTCATCTGGTGACCAGCAAGGAATGATAAAGAACATTCCCCGGTTAACAGAATACCCGCTTTTAGTGGAAAACGGGGCAGTCGCGTTTCCCGGAGTGGGATTTGGAAAGGCCTTTCTGGTCCATGCCGATGAAGACCTGATGAATTTTCCTGATGGCGCTATTTTAGTGACCAAACATTCCTCACCCAATTTGGTAATCGTGATGTCGAAGGCACGGGCGATTATCACCGACATCGGGAGCGTAACCGGACATATGGCCTCCCTGGTCCGGGAATTTGGGATACCGACTATATTAAATGCCAAAAATGCCACCAGTGCCATTACCACAGGATTAGAAATAACCGTGGATGCTTATTCAGGACGGGTCTATCAGGGAAAAGTTCCAGAACTTTTAAACGTGCAGATAAACAAAGAGCCTTCTTTCAAGGATGCGCCGGTCTATCAGTCTTTGAAACGAGTAGGTGATTTTATTGTGCCCTTGCGTCTTTTTGATCCTAAATCTCCGGAGTTTTCTCCAGAGCATTGTAAATCTCTTCAGGACATCATGAGACTCGTTCATGAATTTTCTTATCTTGAGATGTTTCAAATCAGTGACCTGGTTTCGGATGTGAAGGGGGGCGCCCTGAAATTAGATGCTCCGCTTCCTCTTGACCTCTATATCATCGATTTGGGCGAAGGGCTGACCGGAGTAAGCGAAAAGAGCAAAAAAGTTACCGTCGATAAGATTGTTTCAGCTCCCTTTCGGGCACTCCTGAAAGGCATGTTGCATGAAGATCTGCGTTTTCAAGGACCACGGCCGATTGAATTAAAAGGCTTCTTTTCGGTCATGAGTGAGCAGATGTTTTCTAACCCCCAAGCTGCCGAAAGATTTGGTGAACGGACCTATGCAATTATCTCCGATAAATATCTCAATTTCAGCTCTCGAGTCGGATACCATTATGGTATTTTAGATGCGTATTGTGGTCAGAGCATCAACAAAAATTACATCACGTTTTCTTTCAAGGGTGGAGCGGCTGATGATGTGCGGAGGAATCGGCGTGCCCGTATGATCGCCTTTATTCTGAGGACGCTTGATTTTTCCGTTGAAGTCATAGCGGATCGGGTTGATGCCCGGCTCAAGAAATATGAGTCTTCGGTGATTGAAGAAAAATTAGACGTTATTGGACGGTTGCTTCAATTTACCCGGCAGATGGATATGCTGATGCACAGTGAAGCCAGTGTGGAAACCATCGCAAAAAAATTTTTAGAGGGGAAATACGACTTAGGGTAAAAAGGTTTTTACTTCTTATATATATCCGTCTGGCTGATGTTCATAAACCGCAACGCTTTACCCTCTTGCTTATAGTAGATCCGAACTTCATCTCCCGCGTCCCAGGTATAATCCGGAAGTTTAAAGTACTCGTCGGGAAGACTCAAGGTAACCAAAATTTTTTGTCTCTTAGAGTAGATCGTAATAGTTTTTTTGTCTCGGTCTACTACGGGAAATTTTTTGGGCTTCTTTTTCTCTATGTCAAAAACCAGCGGATTTTCTTTGTCCACATTTTCCTTTTGATCAAGCAGGGTGTAGTTGATAGTGTTGAAATTTTGTGTAGCCGGGTCAAAAATAATTATTTGCCGATTCTGGGTATCAAGCTTCATCCGAAGTCCAGGCTTGGGCTCCGGACCCATTTCAGCTGGTTTCTTGGGGATCTCATAGATTATCGGGGGGAGGTAGCTATAGTCAGGATTCTTGGGGTCAGGGCTTGTATCCCGTATAAGTGTACAAAGCCCTTTTTCTTTATCATAGGCTACTACTCTTCCCTGGTCTACTTTACCAAACTCCTTGCAACCAATAATAAACGTTAGAAATAAAATTAGTCCTAATGGTATAAGCCAATAAACTTTTTTCACCATGTGTTTCTCCCCCTTGAGAGGTTTCATTATAAAGAATTATCTGCCGACCAAGCGTTATAGGGTAGCCGCTTTCTTGGAAGCGATCTCCTTCCTGGCGCCAGCGAGCATTTTGACAAAAATATAGAGGGACAAAATACTCACAACCCCCAAAACCGTGACGGTGGCAGTGACATCGCACAATACTTTTACGGAGGGGAAATATGTCGGAATGAGCTTAAGGACAATAGAGACAGCACAGCCAATGACCGCGCAACCGAAAGCGATGCGAATACCATAGCCTTTGATATATTTCGTAGCCACCGTGCCGATCTGTGCTCCCACCGCTGCCCCCACCAGCATGATGAGAGCTGCCAAAAGTTCGGTGCGGCCTTTGAAGGTATAGGTAGCTGCTCCATAGAGACCGGAGATCATGACTTCAAAAAGGTCAGTCCCCACGGCGATATACGTTGGGCAGCCAATAATATAAATAAGAGACGGCATGCGGATGAGTCCGCCGCCGATACCGAGTATTCCTGCCAACCACCCGGTAATGAAACTCACCATGATCGGTAGCCAGGCTGAACAATATATTCCGGCAGTCTTTAAATGGATCATGGGAGGGATTTTGATCTTTTGAAAGGTTTTATGCCATTCAATGCCGGTGGCAAGCTTATCTATTTCTCTCCCTGCTGCTATCGCCTCTTTTTCTTTTTTATTTCTTTTGTAAACGTCGCTGAAAACCATCCAGGCAATAAAAGCCAAAAGAACCAAATAGAGATACCGCACGATGATTTCAACACTTCCCATGCGTTCTAACCACATGACCATCTGAGCGCCGGCTTCAAACCCGACGATGGTACCACCCAGCATGATAAAACCAAGCTTGTAGTCAACATTTCCAAACCTCCCGTGCCGCATGGTGGAGATGAGGGACTTTCCCGCCATATGGGCGATATCAGTTCCGATAGCAAAAGCCATAGGAAAGCCGAGAATATTAAGCCCGGGAGTTACCATCCAGGCACCCCCCATACCGAAAAAGCCGCCGATAATACCAACGCCAATACCGAGAATAATTAAGCCGGGCCAAAATATCGTGACCCCCGAGATCGGCATAAGAATATATAACCATTCCATAAACAAACCTCCTCATCCTCGATAAACACATTAGTGCGATTAGTGCTCTGCCAGTTCCCTTGACTTAAGGTCAATGCCAATTTTTTTCATAATGACATCGGCAATTAATCCAAAAATTACGCCGATGATGGGGATAATGGCTACGGTTAGCAGCGCAAAATAAAGATGACTTTCATTATAAAGGTTGGCCCACCAAGCCATCATACCGGTAATATGGCGGCTATCAGCAACGATAACGATGGGAGCGATTTCTCCTCCGCCAGCTGCCAAAGCAATGTGAGGCGCCAGGAGGAAGGCCAGAATGCCTAAATTCGTCATTTTTCCTAATAATTTTTTCATTTCTCACCGCCTCCATTTTTATTTTGGTGGATGATTTATCTTTCATTAGGAGTTTACGTTTTTATATTCCTTTTTTCTCGAGCCATTTTTCTTTCATGAGCTTCCTCGATTTTTCCCAGGAGCTCATCAAGCGGACAAGGTTTTAAAAGATAATCATATCCTCCCAGTTTTGTTATTTCTACTGCTGCATCAACGGAAGCATGCCCGGTAAGGATAATAACTTCAAGAAACGGATTGATCTTTTTAATCTCGGCCAAAGCCTCCATGCCATTCATTCCCGGCATTTTGATATCCAGGAGGATCACGTCGTAGAGCGTTTTTTTTATCTCCTCGAGCGCTTCTCTGCCGGTTCCCACGGCAGTAGTATCAAGACCTCTTACTCTGAGTCTTGCGCTCAAGAGCCACTTCGGAAGGCCTCTTCATCGTCAACAACAAGTATCCGTGGTAGGGGCGATGTCATCAGATTCTTAACCGAGAAAACGTCCTTAAAATAAAAAAATACAATAACAACTCATCTCTTCCGTATTTGACTGGGAACTAAACTAATGTTAAGTGCCTATATGCCATGCCTTGCATGATGAAAGTATGACATTAATCATATTAAATGATGATTTTTGTCAAAATACAATATTATTTTTCTCACAAATAAAAATTGATGGTTAAGTTTTGCTCGGCGCATTATCCAATTTTTTAAGGTTTTGTAAAATTTCTAGCGAAGAATCGGTTGTCATCCGGGAAATTATTTTTTCCATTTCTTCATCTTTATACCCGTGTTTCTTTTGTATTCTTTTCTGATAAGCCTCCTTAAGTACCTGAAGAAGCATCTCCAACTCACAAGGCTTTTGAAGATAGTAGTAAGCTCCTAACTTAGTGCTGCGAATCAGCAGAATCAATGGAACCATGACCAGTCAAAATAATCACCTCTAAAAATTTATGCTCCTTCTTCAAGGTTTCTAATACCTGTTCTCCACTCATGCCGGGCATCTTTAAGTCAACCAAAGCAATCTCGAATTCATTTTTTCGCGCGACTTCGATCGCTTCTTCTCCACTGCTTACCGGAGTAACTTCAAAATTCCTCAGCTCGAGACGTTTACAGATTGTTTCAAGGAATTGTCTTTCATCATCAACCAGTAATAGTCTAATTTTTTCTCCCATGAAACCTCTCTTTGTATTTATGATTTTCTTTGCAAAGGAAGGAGGACTTCAAAGGTTGAACCTCGTCCAACCTCACTGCTAACTTCGATTCTCCCGCCCATGCTTTTAATGATTCCGTAGCTTACCGACAACCCCAACCCGGTTCCCTTGCCAACCCGCTTAGTAGTATAAAAGGGAAAGAAAATTTTTTCTATTTGTTCGGGGGTCATCCCGCAACCAGTATCCGTGACTGCTACTCCGATAAATTCCCCTTTCATCGTGGTTCGAAAAGAAATTATTCCCGGGGACGTAATAGCGGCAATGGCATTATTAATTATGTTAATGAAAACTTGCTGGAGCTGGTTCCGGTTCGTATAAATCTCCGGTAAATTTTCATCAAAATCACTTTCAACGGTAATATTGGATATCATGATCTCGTTTTGCATCATCCGGATTACTTCCTGTAAAATTTCATTGATATTCTCTGACTGTAATTTCACCTCATCCTTACGGACGAATCCCAAGAGTTTTCCGGTAATATCCCGGCACCGGAAGACCGCATTGAGAATAATATCCAGGTGTTTATTGTATTCTTCGGGGGTTATCTCCTTGGTATAGAGTTGAGGATCGAGCATGTCTTTCAACAGCCCAGCTTCTTCCCCGATAATAGCTAAAGGATTATTGATTTCATGAGCGATTCCGGCCGCAAGCTCACCTACTGATGCAAGCTTGGCCGCATGAAAAAGCTGGCGCTGAAGGTCATATTTCGCGATATCGGTTTTTTCTAAGTGACCGACAAATCGTGTGACGGTAAATAAGACAACGGCAACAATGACAATGAGAAAAGCAAAAGAAAGGGTGATGATGATAAAACGAGTATGATACATGCTGGCGTAAGCTATTTTTAATGGCTGTAGCACAACGAGACACCATTTTACTTCGTGAAGCCAGGAATAAGCAGAAAGATAGGTGTCCTTATTAAGAGAAATTTCTTGTGCGCCTACGGTTGGCTCACTTTCCGGAAGGTATTGAGAGGATTTGAAGATTGTCTCCAGAGATCTTGGTACACTTTGGTATTTCCCCTCGGCATTAACAATAAAGGTGAAAATGTCTCCGGTCTTCTCCAGGGTATGAATAAAGTCGGCGAACCTCCTGGGATCAACGGTTGCCCTTAATACCCATTTTTTTCCCATTACCTCCTGGGTCACCGCAAGAGTAAAATGAGGTTTTTTCCGAAACCCTAAATACATGTCACTGATAATGTGCTTTTTGTTTCCCTGCATTAAAGAGATGAACCAGGGCTCTTTGCTGTAGTCCTTGTTTTTAAGAAAAGAAAAAGGGCCGGCATAAGCCAGATGGATCCCCTGCTCATTAAATAAGCCCACATCGACAAAGGTGGGGCTGTCTTGTTTGAGTTTTTCCAGACTTTTTTGCATGGTTGCGGCAGAGGGGGGGATGAAAAAGTTCGGGCTCGCAAGAAGATTATTAAGGTTTACCACTCGTTCCTGCAGGAACAGGTCAATGGTGTTACGCTTGCTTTCAGCAATGGATTTGAGGTGGGACTTGCTGCTTTCGGTGAGGGTTATGGTAAACTGAAAGTGAAAATAAACTGAAAGCAAAAGTAACGGCAAAAGGTAGATCACCAGGAGCCGTATGAGGGTTTTTTTTCGCAGCCGATCATAGTGCACCTGGATCGCCGCCTTATCTAGGGGCAAGGAATCGTAGGCGGGTTTTTCCGGTGGGTTCATTTTTTGGTTTTGATACCAAGTCGCCTTCATTTGCATATCTTTGTTGTCTCCTCGTCATACTCCTCGACGTACTAAAACGTACGCCTGCGTCGATTTCTCGTCGCCGCCTCGATCTGCTTTTGAATGCAACTTGGTATGATTAGTCAGCTTTTAAGATTTTTGAAGCCGCATTATTCTACTGCCACCGGGAGTTCCTGTAGCTCTACCTTGACATCTTTTACGCCGGGAACGCTTTTGACAATTGTTATAATTTCAGCCTCACTTTGTCTAAGGCCGGTGGCGAACATGCCGACAGTAGTATACAACTTACCCTGAATGCGGACATTGCCGTCCTTAACCTCAACGTCAAGTTCAATCCCTTTTGTGCGCTCATTAAGGGCTATTTTAGCGTTAATTTGACAAGACAAGGCGAAATCTTCGACGGCTTTTTTTTTCTCCGGACTACTTTGAAATTCTGGTTGACTAAGAGCATACATAATCATACCACAGGCGGTGTCTATGCTCAGATTTTCAAGATTGATAACCATGTCGTAGAGGGATGGATCAGTCCAATCAACATGGTAGAAAAATTTAGTCCACTGCTTGCGTCTTTCATCTACTTTTTCAATATACTCTTTTGCAACTTCCCCGGTTATGTTTTTTTTCGCCATCTCATTTTTTATCCGATAACTCAAGGGAGCAACCAGACGAACTTTAAATACATTAGGGACACCATGAAGGAGAAAATGGCCAGCAAGTCCATGGTAAATAAAATCTCCTTTAGCGGCTCGCTCTGCCATAGCGGACTGAAGAGCGATAAAATAAAGACGTCGTTTTTCACCTAAAAGGCGTTCCCAGACTTTTGGCCCTTGTTTAAGCTGTTGAGAAATTTCCGATTCTGATATCCCGTAAAGAGTCGCTGCCTCCTTAATGACTTCTACACCTACGGCCGGAAGCCCTGTTTTTTTTGTAAGACATTGGGCTAATGCCTCTCCGCCGCTAAAAGTGCCTCGGGAAATAGTCACGATAGACATGATTTACCTCCTCTTTTTAATACGTAGTATCAACTCTGGCAACACGTTAGTTGCCTTAAATGAGAACCGCGTGCCTTGCTCATGAATTTTTAACCTATCACATTTTTATGAAAAAGCAAGATTTTTTGGATTAAAGGGCTGTCGTTATGTCAGATAACAATCATACAAAAACAAGGCACACGTATCCTTGACATTCATTGTATAACAAAGGAAATTAAGTAGTCGAAAAACGTAAGCTGATGTGTGAGACTACAAAAGAATTTAGTTTATTGCGCACTGTGGCTCACGATAAGGGAAAATGGTTGTGAAATCGATGAGTTTTATCAACCAACTATCTGATAATAATCAGAGGAATGCCCATGCCTTATGACGTATAAGATAGGAAAATAAAAAGGTGGAGGATTAAATTTAGGAGGATTAATCTATATGAATTTTTTAAAAAAGATCTTTGAATGTATGGAGGCCGCCTCAATAGCCCATGCTAAGTGGGACTATGAGGTCTCGATGAACATCCTGCACAGGAAAAAACGTTTCTTGATCCTGGGAGGAGTTGCCGCAACCTGGATCATCCTCGCCGCGATCGCGGCCAATGCCTCTGACATCTTAGGAGGCAAGACTGCCTATGCTCCTGCCTTTTACGCCACTAATGTATTTTTAGTATCAATCGCTATCGGCTTTTGCGCTGGTTTGATCACCGGCTGTATCGGCGCAGGCGGAGGGTTTATCATTACTCCGGCGCTCATGGCCGTGGGGGTTAAGGGTATTCTGGCAGTGGGAACCGACCTTTTTCACATTTTTGCCAAAGCGATCATGGGATCGGTGCTGCACGGAAAGCTCGGTAATGTCAATGTTAAGGTAGCAATGGCTTTTTTAGTTGGTTCAATCGGAGGAGCTACCCTCGGCGGTATGATTCAAAAGGCTGTTTATGCCAAAGACCCGATTTTGAGCGATGCATTCTTAAGCATTATCTATGCTCTGATCCTTGGACTGCTCAGCTGGTATGGGGTATCCGATTTTCTCAAGAAACGCAGACAGTTCCGAATTCCTTTAGAAGCACGGCCGCCAACACCGGCGGAAGTTAAGCTTGCTTTTAGATTACAATCTTTAAACATTCCACCCGCAGTCAGGTTTGATGAAGATATGGTTCCCGGCGGCAAAAAAATTTCCGGGGTAATGCTTGCGGCGGGAGGATTTGTGGTTGGTCTTGCCTCGACGTTGATGGGCGTTGGCGGAGGCTTTATCACCTTCCCGATGTTTGTCTATGTGTTTGGTATTTCTACTTTTACCACGGTGGGAACCGATATCTTTCAAATCGTCTTTACTGCCGGCTATGCTGGCATCGCTGAATATGCCATTTATGGCTTTGTCTTTTATACCCTGGCAATTGGGATGCTGCTTGGCTCTCTTTTGGGAATCCAGATTGGCGCGCTTACTACCAAGGTGGTAAAAGGCATTACCATACGGGGGTTCTGGGTTACCACCATCCTGGCCGGTTTTATAAATCGAGCAACTGCGCTCCCCAAACAGTTTACCGAACTCGGGATAATCAATCTTCCGAAGACCGTGGCCTTGGGGATTGAAAAAGCCGGTTTTTTTATTTTTTGGATAATAATAGTGATTTTTGTTCTATGGGTATTAGGCACTTTTATCAGAAACATAAAGACCTTCAGGGAGGAATAACCATGCTCATACAGGATAAAAAACATTTCTCACGTGGCGTGATCTTAGCGGTCAGTTTTTTAGTATTGCTTCTGGTGATCATGTCTCCGGTATTCGGCGAGAAAAATGGCCTCCAATATGCCGATGATATTTTTAACAAACTTTCTAAAGGGTCTTCCTATTTCATCCCCGAGGCAACCAGGAGCATCGAAAAATTTATGGACAAGCAAATTTCAGTCACCATCAAATATGAAAACCCGGAAGATGCCCAAAGAACTGCCCAACTGCTTACGTTATCCGAAGCAAAGGCTGAACAACAGGAAGGCGTTTTAAAAATAGAAGGAAGCTTGGGTAAGATCATGGCCACGGGAATAAGGGATTCTAATTTTATGTATTACAACGACGGAGAAAAACTTAAAAGCGCTTACGGCTACGATGAAAAGCAGGTGATGAAAGACTGGTGGCAGGCTTTTGATAAAATGAGCAAGGAATTCAAGAAAACCAAGGTATTTGACAATGCGAAAATATTATCAGATGTGAACAAAAAGGTGGTTGAGGCTGCCTACAATTTTTACCAGATCGAGCCGGTGAAGGTTTCCGAGCGAGCTGGCACCATGACTGGGCTGCTGGTATTCTATGTGCTCTATACTCTTTGGTGGGGATTTGCCCTCATGTTTTTGGTTGAGGGGATGGGACTCACCATGACGAAAAAAAGAGCCAAAAAAGAAGATTAGGCGGAACCTCTGTGGATGTGGACTAAGCGATGTGCGATCGGGGATGGGGACGGAGCGCACATCTGAGAAATTATTACAAAAGGCATAGGAAACCTTCTAAAACTGAACAAAAACGGTTGATACCAAGTCGCCTTCATTTGCATATCTTTGTTGTCTCCTCGTCATACTCCTCGACGTACTAAAACGTACGCTACGTCGATTCCTCGTCGCCGCCTCGATCTGCTTTTGAATGCAACTTGGTATGAGCCTATTCCTTCTCTTTAGTGGCCGCCTTTTTTTATGGTTTTTCGGTTTCCTGGCTCTTTATGAGTTTTTCCCTTAACTCTAAGTACTCTTTTTTTAACCCGTACCACTCTAAAGCTCTTTTGAGGGAAATCAAGAGCTGTTCTTGTCGAAACGGTTTAGTGATATAATCAAAGGCTCCTTTTTTTACTGCTTCTTCGGCTGATTCCACTGAGCCGTAGGCGGTTATAATGATAATCGGGATCAACGCATCTTGCTTATGAATGGCATCCACCACGTCCATACCATCCATGATCGGCATCTTAAGATCAGTGACAATTACGTCAAATTTTTTTTCGTTAAGCAGATTCGAAACCTCAAGTAGGTTATTGGTTGTGATGATCTCATAGTCCGTCTTCTCCGTGAGGATAAGCCGGATAAAGGATAGCATATCAAGTTCATCATCAATCACTAAAATTCGTGCGCTCATGCACACCCGCCCTTGTTGAAGGTTAAGGTCTTTCCTCGTTGATAAAATTATATATCGGCAGTTTAACGGTAAAGACCGTGCCACTTGTTGAGTTAGGGTTTTCTTCGGCTTTTTCGTTATTATTTCCCGGTACCATGATTGGTCCTATGGGGTTCAGAGACAGGTAAGCTCTATTTAGTTTTTTGGTTTATTGTATAAAAAAAAGAGGTAGGGGGCCAATAAAAAAAAAAGAAAGAAATCATTTAAGAAACTGATTTTTATCACTTTCGTTCGGCCTAATAAGGAAGGTGAGGATAATTTTTTAATGGGGGTAACGAGTTCTTTAATCAGAAACGCAATTTATTTCAAGAAAATTTCTTGCCTCGTTCCTAAAAGGAAATGTAGAATCGCCTAAGCTTCACCAGCGGGCAGATGCTGGTTTAAAAATTCTTTAATATAAAAGTCGGTAATTGCATCATTATACATCGCCATATCCTGTTGTTTGGTGTACGCAGTAAGTTTTCCCAATACTTCCAATTTTTTTTCCATGGTTGACTTATCCTGCTGAGTAATAATTGCATCGATGACATCTTCATTTACTTTGATCGTCCCAAACCCGATACTTTTTAGTATTTCAGTTATTAATCTGACTCTTCGCATTCGTCTTTCTATTACCGCTCCTCCTCCTTTAAAAAAAATCCTTATGTAGTTGTCCTCAGGGTTATTCCCCGCATAGGCCTCTACGCTCGAAAAGTGATATCCGAGTCTGATGGAACAATTCATGTATTCATCGGAAATAAAGGAAAAGCTATTTTCACCGGTCTGTAAGATTTCTTCCTCTGAGATGGTTAACGTGTGACCCATCATTCCAAAAAAACCACCCACATCAACCGGCGGTGGCTCGGGCCATTTCATCTTTATCAAGCCTTGTAAAAAGGCACGCAAAGGGAATGAGGAGATATGTTCAGGGTAAAGATGTTTCGGGTTACCTTCTATACCGCCTCCTAAGTCAATAAGGTGGAATTGAAGCGGAATCCCGGCAACCAATTTCTTTGTGTTATTAAGTTCTTTAAAAGGTATCTCGGTAAGCTTAAACATCTCTTGCCTGGCCCTTGCCTGACAAAAGGAAATAATATCGTGTACGGTTTCACAGGAATCAAGGCTGAACTTTTGTCCTTCTTGATTAACTGAATTCAGGGGAATAATCAGTTGCAGAATGTTTTCCAGGGACGGAGGCAGTTGTTTGTCTGCGGATGACTCTTGAAACGAATTTTCTATCTTTGCGTTGATGTCCTTGAGCGTTTCATGAAGGGCCTCATATTTATTGTTTGAGATGAAATTGAGGTTGCTGATGCTATTTTTAACTTCATGAACAAGGGTCGCGATATTTTGGTTAACATACTCCTGTTCGAAGGGGGAATTATTTGTTGCCTTTTCCTTCATGTCAGCCATTACTTCGCGCACAAGAGCATTACTCGCAAGCAAGGCCTTAAAGGATTGGTATTTTTTTTTAAAGACTGCGTTTTTTCCCCGTTCTTCCGAATTAATCGTGGGGTCTACTTTTTTCCCGAAAAATTTTTGCCAGAGTTTCATAAGCAGCTTTCTTTTTGTTTACCCCGTTAGAAACCCGTGTTAGATCTCAAATACTAACGGGGCAAGCGGGGTAAAATTAAAGATTCTTACACTTTTTTACACGGGATAAATGCTCCGTGAAAACTTTCTAACGGGGTAAACTATCCAGCGTTGTTACCATTTTATGGGGACTCAAAAAAGCACGGTCATGGGTATGGTTAAGTTGGTTGTGGCGGTGTCGTAATGTCAATTTTGATAGTAATAGGTAGTCCACCATTTAGGTTACGTATATTATTTTTTCGCAGGCTCACGCCTGCGGCTACGAACTCGCTTTCACGGGTACGAACCGGCCGCAAGCAGGAAACCAGTAAGATTTTCTTGGATTCAACCGCAGGCCTTTCTTCAAACACCATTGAAGATGCTTAATCCTTTTTAGGCCACTCGGCATTGTCGCGTTCCTCTACAAAATAGCAAAACCTATCCCACTCGAACTCGCGAAAGGAGACAGGGCAACGGAATTTTACCTTGCGATCATTAACCCCGATAACCTCCCAATCCCCCTTACGCGGTCCATCATGGATGTGAATTTTTTGTCCGACCTCAAAAGGGTACAATCGGAAAAAAGTAACTTTATGGGTAGTCATTTTCCAGACAAAAATGATAAAGGACGATTTTATTCGATACGGCGAAATACTTTTTTCGCTGATCCGCACACGGGGCACTTGTCAGGTGCCTCACCCCAGACAGTATAACCGCAGACACCGCAAATATGAATATCACCTGCGGGGAGATCCTTGCCAGTATTAAGTTTTGCGAGAGCCTCAGAATAGAGTTTGTGATGAATTTTCTCCACTGCATTAGCATACGTGAAAGTCGTTAAAGCTGGTTTGTCGCCTTCCTTTTCTGCTTCAGCAATAAATTTAGGATACATTTCTTTAAATTCAAATCCTTCGCCTTCAATTGCTGCTTGTAAATTCTCTGTGGTGGTTTTTATGCCACCCAGTACCCGAAAGTGACTATGGGCATGAACGGTCTCAGCCTCAGCCGCTGCCCGAAACAATTTTGCGATTTGGGGATAACCGTCAGCTGCCGCCTTCTTGGCAAATGCCAGATACTTTCGATTGGCCTGGCTTTCTCCTGCAAAAGCTTCTTTAAGATTCTCTTTGGTTGCCATGAAAAAACCTCCTTTCGATCCAAAAAATGATTAATATTTTTGCCTTATTCTGCGACTTGATAATAATGTAACAAAAAATTACACTATTTTCTACCGCAAAAGGAAAGAGATTGTCTGGTGCTGGTTAAGTTCCCAAGTTTATATACAAAAAAAGGAGATTAGTGGTGCGAATAATGACCTTTAATATTCGTTTTGAAAACGAGCACGACAAAAATAACGCGTGGCAATACCGTCGTGAGTTGGTTGCCGAAATCATTCAACGCCATTCTCCTTCCCTGGTGGGCATCCAAGAGGGAAAATCCAGTCAACTCCTCTACCTTAAAAAACACTTATCCGGCTACAATGTTTACATGCCGGATCGAGTGATTGATGATACTTCTCAGTACCCGACGCTCTTTTGTCAGGAGAGTGGAGTTACTGTTGTGCAGGGTGGTGAATTTTGGCTGTCAAAAACCCCAGCAATTCATCTCAGCAAAAATTGGGACAGCGCCTTTCCCAGAATGATGAGTTACGGATTATGTTTAGACCAGGAAAGTAAAAAACATTTTTTGGCTGCGGTTACTCACCTGGATCATAAAGGAAGCGAAGCGCGCTGGCAACAGGCTAAAATTATCTATAAATTTATCCAAAACCACACCGGGCCAACAATTCTGATGGGTGATTTTAATGATAGGCCCGGATCTCGAGTACACCAGCTTTTAACCAGCACAGAATCCGAACTTCGAGACTCTTGGGAAATATTGGGTCGCGAGGAAGATGAAAAAAGCATGACCCACCACGGTTTCACAGGGATGCCCAAAAAAACCCGCATGGATTGGATCTTAGTAAGCAAGCATTTTCGGGTGATTGATGCGCAGATAATTCGGGATAATAGTGAAGGCTCTTATCCTTCTGATCATTATCCCTATATGGTTGATTTAGAATGGGCTTAACTTTCAGCCCTGTTCCTCTTCTTCAACCCGTCTGAGAATATCCCAGAAAGCACCGCGGTAGCCTTTTGTAATTGCCTGAATGAGTTTGGTGTTATCGTTATAATTATAGTTTTCGTCGATTTGTTCGGTTCCGCCAAAGAGGAAACGAACATCCCCGGCTACGAGCCCTCTAACAAATTCCTGAACGTCTTCTCCTAACTCAGGGGAGAGGTAGAAGAGGGGTCTTAACATCCCATCACTCATAGTGCCGAAAAACCCGCTTCCCGATACACGGACTGTTTTTTTTAGAGTTTTTCCGAAATAGGTCCCGGCGTAGATACGAATTCCCAAGCTTATTCCCACCCGGGATGGGTTAACCTCCTTCATCAGATTTATGGTCTCCTGCGCGGTCTCCCTGGTTTCGCCCGGTCCTCCCAAAAGGAGGTCGAACATAAAAGCAAAGCCATGGTTATGACATATTTTAGCCACCTCCCGAATATCTTCAGAGGTGTGGTTTCGGCCAAGATTTTTTAACATCAGCTCGTTTCCGCTATCTACCCCAAAATCTATGCCCCGGCATCCGGCTTTTTTCATCCAATGGGCAAGCTCTTTTGAGAACCCAAAAGGACTCGCATAAGCATACCAGGTGATTTTATCTCCTAGTTTTTTTCTTACGATCTCTTTGCATACCTCCAGGGCATGATCTTGGGGGACATTGAATTCGCTGTCACAGGTATGAAAGCAGGATATGCCCTTTTCAACAAGGCCTTTAAGTTCAAAGGCTACATCCTCAGGAGAGCGGACCCGAACTCGTGTACCCTTGGCAACGGGATCAGCGCAATAATGGCAGGTTTGATCGCATCCTCTTTTTGTTTCAAACCCAACCATACCTCCTTCTTGAAAGTATCTCAGGTTGTTTACCGTTCCTCTCCGGGAAAGGATCGCTTTCCGGAGGTTAAGGTAGGAAGCAAGGTTTTTGCCTATACCCGCGGTTGGTTGTCTTTCCATAGTAACCCGGGTATTTTTTCATAACCCCTTCCCTTGGCAAAAGCTTTTACGAGGAGCGGGAAGGCATGTTCTCCTTCTCCCCAGATGCCGCAATCCACACCGCAATATTTTAATGCGTGTATCGGCGCAATCGAAAACCCAATCCCGCCGAGAACAAGGGGAGAATTGGTATGGAGTTTGATCAGGTCAATGATTTCCTTGCTTTTTCTTAGACAAAAATCCTGGCTGGCAAAATAGGAATCATCAAGATTGCGGATGGTAACCCCAACAGCAATAAAAGGAGGTCCACTGAAAGCACGCTCAATATCCGCCTCCACATCTTCGGAAAAAGAAAGATCGAGAAAATCAACATCTATTCGGTGGGTTTCCAGCGAGTCCGCCAAGTAGTCAATCGCTACTGGCGTAACGACTGGCTTCATTCTATTGGGGTTGATAAGGAGGACTTTTTGACCGGACATTTCGTTCTTTTTTGCTTAGAAAGATAAGGGAACTTTATCCACAAAACCTTCCTTAGCGTTAATTATATCACTGGGGAAAGCATTTTTAATATAGTTAGTTTTCCATAAGACAAATATTTTTTTTCCTGATAAAAACTTTCATTTCTTGTCCGATCGTGTACTTGAGCTTTCTATAAACATAATTAGGAACTTCAGCGATTATGGGAAGATGACGAGTAGCTTCCTCAAATTCCATGGTATGGCTTGAACCTTTTTCTATTACTTTTTTTAAAATCGCCACAATGAGGTTCTCATCAGCTATGTCTTCTGGTATGGGCCGATCGTCTTTTATAATCATCACTTCTTCGGCGCGGAAACCAAAAAAAAGAGGGGGCTTTGGTATCGTTCGATCATAGGATGCTTTAAAGGTAACTCCGTTATGATTTAAAGCGATCTGTTTTTGTTTTTCGTCTAATCCTACAATTTCTCCCCCAAAGAGGTTTTCCATTCCTGTGAATAAGGCAATCTTCTTGGTTTCCGGGAAAAAGTAAACCCGGTTTCTTTTTCCTGTTTGAACAACAGCACCATCCATCATCACCGAGATAATATCACCGAGAATAAAGGCTTCTTCTTGATCATGGGTAACCTGTAAGATGGTCACCCCAAAGTGGATATAAATCTCTTTGAGTACCTTTTGGAGCTGCCGCCGGATGGGAGGATCGAGAGCGGACATAGGTTCATCCAGGAGAAGAATTTTCGGTTTTGTTATCAGGGCGCGCGCCAAAGCGACTCTTTGTTTTTCTCCTCCGCTTAAGGTAAGGGGAAAAACAGCGAGTCTATGATCAATCTGAAGAACTTCGATCAGGTCATCAAGAAGAGGCTTATAAACCTTTTGATTTATTTTTCGGATCTTCATCCCAAAAAGGATATTTTCTAAAACGGTAAGGTGGGGAAAAAGCGATACATCTTGCGGAACAAAAGCGATCTGCCGCATCTCTGGGGGAGAATAAGAAACATCTTTACCATCAATGACGATTTTTCCGCTGCGTTGTTTATGAAGCCCTGCGATCGTTTCTATAATGACCGTCTTGCCCACCCCGCTTGGGCCTAAGAGGATGTAATACTCACCATCCCTTACTTCGAGGTTAATATTTTTTAGATGAAACCCCTTAAGCTTGACCTCAAGGTTTTCTAACGTAATCAAAACCGCACCTCTTTGCCAGAAATAAACCTGATAATGAATAAACCACTTAATGCGGTAAGGATAAGGATGGCTACCATCGTTAAAGCCCGGTCAATGTCCGCGGAAGCGAAGCTCAAATATACAGCGGTAGGAATGGTTTCGGTTTTCATGGCCGCAGCTCCTACTAAGGTTATCGTGGCGCCAAACTCACCGATGGCGCGCGCCCAAGAAATGACAGCCGCAGCAAGAAACCCATTTTTTGCTAATGGCAAAGTAACATTCCGAAACGCTTGGACCGGCGAACATCCCAACGTTCGAGCGACCTCTTCATAACGGGAAGGAATCTGATCGAACGTTGATTTCATCATGCGGGCTGCGAGGCCGGCTATGACGGTAAATTGGGCAATAACAATTCCCGGAACGGCAAAGACAATGGGAAAGAAATTTTCTTGAAAATGCTTGCTGAGGGGACTGGTAAAAAACACCAGGAGAAGCGCGCCGATGGCAACCGGCGAGACGAACACCGGAATATCCAACAGCGTATCGAGAAAAATTTTCCCCGGAAAATTTTTTCGTGACAGGACATAGCTGGCGGGAATGGCGATGAATAATGCGATACCCGTGGCAATGGTGGCGCACACGACACTCAATCCGATGGCGTGACGAATTTCTCTGGTGGCAATAAGTTCCCAGAGGGCAGTGGGGTGGTACTGCCAATAGGTATACCCCAGCAGGATCACATAAAATCCGGCTAGCAGCAGCAACGCCAGAGTGATGAGTATCGAAAACAGGGAGCGCCGGGTCTTCATTTCCATCCCTGGGGCAGAACATATTCGCCGCCAATAACTGCCTGGGGAGCATATCGGCGCGCGTCTTGCTCGTCAGTAAGGTAGCCTTTCTCTTTAAACTCCTTCTTGCCTGCAGAAGAAACCACAAAATTAACAAAATCTTCTGCCCGCTTTTTATTTTTGGCAAAGGTGGAAACCGCAATGGCAATATAAGAGATGCGGGGTATTTCTTCGGGTTTGAGTAAAATGGTCTCAATTTTGTCCGGCGCCCACTTGGCAAAAACTTCCCACCCCATGACCGCATCCGCACCACCGAGAGCAATCAGGTTAGCGGTTTTTTCGCAGCTTTCGGTGTAACTTTTAATGCGTGGCTTAATGAGGTCGGTAAGCTTGTTTGTCTCAAAAACCTCAACCGCATACAGGCCGACACATACTGTTGGGGGATTTGCAATGACCAACTGTACGTCTTTCCGCGCCAAATCACGAAGGGAGAGGATCTTTTTGGGGTTTCCTTTTTGGACGTTAATAGCGGGGATCAAATAGGCAACAATTTTGATGGAAGCGGGATCAACGATTTTTTCTTTTTTGGCTTTTTCCATAAAATCAGGAGAGCCGGCCAGATAAATATCGCCCATGTGCGAAAGTTTCATCTGCGAAAGAAGACTGCCAGATCCCCCATATTGAACGATGACTTCAACACCGGTTTTTTCTTGGTACAAGGTGATAATTTTTCCCATCACTGGTTTGGTGACCGAGCCGATAAAACCAGTTAACGTCTCCGCGGAAGCGGCAACAGAAGGAAGAAAGAAAGAGAACAAACAACTCAAAACCACCAGCAATTCCCTTTTTCTTTTTACCATGGAGTGCCTCCTTGTCAATAGGTCAAGGGAACAATTTAAAAAAATTTTTCCGCTATGGTAAAATCCCATAGAGAAGTTAAACGTTATGGCAAATTCCCATAAAGGTCAAGTAAAAAATCCAGGCAAGGAAGCTCTTGACATGTTTATCTTATTTAGGTAGGCTCATAAAGGGATTTTCCGAGAGAGTTTTCTTAAAATTTTTTAGAAAAAAAATTGACAAAGAAAATGGAAAGAATTCCGGAACCAGAAATAATGGGAGCAGAAGAGGAGGCCACAGTTTATGACTTGGCGGACTTCTCTGAGGTAAACCAGGCTTTTGCCAACCGGGTGTTAGAGCTGGTTTCTCAGTCTTCTGGTGTCCTGCTTGATTGTGGGTGTGGACCGGGTGATATTTTAATGCGCATCCATACGAGGGCCCCCAAATTTCTTCTCATCGGTGTTGATGGCTCTCAAGCAATGATTGCCCTGGCAGTTAAGCGGATAAGGGAACAAGGACTGCAAAATACAATTCATTTCGTACAAGGCGATGCAAAAAAGATAAATTTTCCCCCCAATAGCTTGGATGTTGTTATATCCAATAGCCTTGTCCATCACCTCCATGATCCGCGTCCTTTTTGGGAGGAGATTCGAAGGGTGTGTAAACCTGGTGGTATTGTTCTTATCCGCGACCTTTCACGACCACCAACCGCAGAAGCTTCCTGGGATATTGTTGAAAGATATTCGGGAACCGAACCACAGCTTTTAAAAGACCTCTTTTTTCAATCCCTTAAGGCTTCATTCACTGTCGCTGAAGTAGGAGAGCACCTTACGCAAGCAGGCCTTCATGGTTTAGAGGTGAAAATGTGCAGCGACCGGCACTGGGAGGTCTCAGGGAAAATAGAAAAATGATCAGTGCGCGGGGATAAGGCAAATCAACGTAAAAAGTTCCTGAGACGTGTTTTTAATTTGGTGTTCTTCGTTTGGAGGAATGAAAACCACTGATCCTTGAGTAAGGGAAACTTCTTTTCCTTCTTTAACCACACAGCCTTTGCCCCCACAGACAAACATTTCGTGTTCCCAGGGATGGTGATGTAACGGAGTATAACCGCCTGGCTCAATCTCGAATACCCGCATGAAAAAATTTTTCGCTCCGTCTTTTTCAGCGATAACCCATCTGACATTCGCCTTCTCTGCACCAGCATCAGTAACCGGCTCTGCTTTTACCTCTTGATAGTTTTTTATAATCATTGTTCCTCCTTTGACGATTAATTTTTGGTTTTTCCGTTAGTTTTCAAGAAAACAGGGTGCGCTGTTTGACTTTTGGTTTTGATGGCTTTCTGCGAACGGATATGTTCTCGATCGTTTCCTGAGGAATTTCCGAGATAAAGGGTGAAGGCGGTTCCTTGCGGTTTTCTCCAAAAAGAAACCTTTCTTTGGCAAAGGAAAGGTAGAGCCTTTGTTTAGCTCTGGTCATGCCCACGTAAAAGAGCCGTCTTTCCTCTTCTTTATCAGATGGCTCTTCTCCAAATTCGGTACAGGGGAAAACCCCTGATTCCAGACCCACTATGAATACCACCGGGAATTCCAACCCCTTGGCCGCATGAACAGTCATGAGTGTGACTGCTTCCGCTTTGGGGTTATACGTCTCTCCCTCTTTCAAGAGCGAAATGTATTCCAAAAAATGGGGAAGCTGCTGGTCAGCACTACCATCCTGGAATGGTTCAACGAGGGTGAGCCATTCGGACCTATCCTTTTCTTTTATCTTCATTTCCTGAACAATATTTTTAATCAACGTCCCAAGGCTTACGATGCTGCTTTCTCTCTGATACCGGTCAATAAGTGAAAGGAACATAGCGCGAGAATCAGACTGTTTATCTATGTGAGGCGCGATAGCCCGAAAAGAAAGGTCATCATGAGGGTTAAGTACCATTTTCAGAAAGGGGACTAAATACCCGGAGATAGAATCGACATTATTGGAATGACCTCCCACAATCTGATAGGGGATACCTGATTCCTGAAGCGCTTCCGAAAAAGGAAAGGATAGCTGGTGGAGGCGATAGAGGATAGCAATATCGCTGAACCCGAACATTCTTGATTCTTCACAATGAGATTCCATCCGGGTTCCTCCGACCAGCTTTTCGATCTCTCTAACTATAAAGCGGGCTTCAGCGCGGTGGTCAGGGGCGTGAAAGAGATAGATAGGCGAACCGTCTGGATTTGAAGAAAAGAGATTGTACGGGAGACGATTGGTGTTGTTTTTTATCACCGCTAAAGCACCGGCAAGGATCGGTTCAGTGGAACGATAGTTTCTTTCTAAATGAATACGTCGGGCCTGGGGATTGTCCTGCTGGAACCTCAAAAAATATTCTACATGAGCTCCCCGAAAAGCATAAATAGCCTGATCAGCATCACCGATAATCCATGCGCTGGTTTTCGGACCGCAGAGTTTTTTAAGAAACAAGTACTGGGGGTTATTGAGATCTTGGTATTCATCCACGAGAATATACTTAAACCGGTTTTGGTAGTCTTCTCTTATCTCAGGAAACTCCTGCAACAGTATGAGTGGCTTGAGGATTAAATCATCAAAGTCTATCACATTACGTTCCAACAACTTTTTCTCGTATGCAGAGAATATCTCCTGAGCATGACCTAACTGAAGATCACAACCCATGGGCGTATCGCCAAAAAGATTTTTGTGTTCGGAAATTCTTCGCACCCATTTTAAAGCCCGGTTAAGTGATTCTTGAGGCATAAGCTGAGAGAGAATTTCTTTTACCAGCTGCACCTGTTCTGATTCGGAGAGTATTTGAAAATCTGGCAACAAGCCGACCTTCTCACCGTGCTGTCGTAAGAAAGACAGGCCGAGCGCATGTAAAGTACTGACCGTAAGAAGAGCGAGATACTGGGTAAGTGGTGAATCAGAAGGCAAGATTTTAGTGAGTTTCTCCTTCATCTCTTGGGCGGCTTTGGTGGTAAAGGTTACTGCCAAAATTTTTTCCGGGTTGATTCCCAATTCGGAGATGAGATAGGCGATACGATAAGCAAGCGTCAGAGTTTTACCGGTTCCAGGACCGGCGATGATCAGTGAAGGACCATCTGGAGCTGTGACTGCCTCACGCTGAGAAGAATTCAGAAGAGCTTAAATCGAGTGACATACGTTATAACTATTGAGGAAGTTGCAGAAGTTTAGCAGGAGTCAGAATTCATGCCAAAATAGCTTTTAACAGAGGCATCCAAGAGAGCCTGCTCACATTCTTCCTGCCAAAAAGACACCAGGTTATTTTCTTACTGGATTATCAAATACATATCGTACTTGCACGAATCAAGTATTTTCGTACATTTTTATCAATGGTCATAAGCAATTGTTTGCCACTTCAAGTTTGGTAAATTTGTCTGACATCCAAAAACCGGTTTTGTTTGTATTCGATAACTCTTCTGCAGTAGGTCAGCAGGAATTGAAATGCCGGTGAGGAGCGTGTCGAGATCAGGCATGAAACAACAAACCGGACAATACAATCCTTGCTTGGTGGCCACGGAGGTGAGAATTTCTAGTAAAGTTGTGAGCAAGTTCAGAAATAACACAACCGATGGGCTTTCTGCCTTTAAACATAAAGTAAAAGCAACGGATAGTTGTCCTTTGTAAAATTCTTTAGGTAACCGGTGTATTCTTTCTTCTATTCTCATCTGTTGTTCTGCGCTGGCTAAAGCCTGCGGCTACCAGAATTTAAAAGAGTTTCAACTGTTTCGAGCTTTTTCTTTGTCGTTAAAAACCCTCACTTTCCCGTATTCTCCGTCGTAGCCAGGCAGAATGCTTACCTTGCCTTTCCGCACGTTATTGATCGCCTCGGGGAGGAGGGAAAGACCGGCATTTTTAAGGGAGGCAGAGGGCATTCCATAAGAATAAATAACTCATTACCCAGAAGCCTCAGGAGCCGGAAATATTCATTCTGGGCTTTTTTACTTTTTCCCCCGACCTCATAAATTTCACTGATCACCCCCGTGAGTCCGATAAGGCTTTTAAAAGCAGGTTTTCCATCAGGCACAAAGCCTAAGGGACGATCCGCCAATTCGGTAACCCGGTGCATAACTCCCACAGTAACTTTTTTCCCGCACTTTGGACAAATCCCCCCATGTTTGATGGTTTCCGCTGGCGAGAGCCGCTCTCCACAAGCGCGGTGACCATCAAAGTGGTACTTCCCTTCTTCAGGGAAAAATTCGATAGTTCCTAAAAACTCGCCTTTCTCTGGATTATTGAGCGCATCGAGAATAGAAAAATAGGAAAGGTCGGTGGAAAAAATATTTGCCTCTCTGCCGATGCGATCAGGAGAATGGGCATCGGAGTTAGAGATGAGCGTTACTTTATCCAGGCCGGAAAGCCGCCAATTCATAGGGGGATCAGATGACAGTCCGGTTTCTATTGCGTGGACCAACGGCGTTAACTCTTCAAAGCATTCTTCAAGAGAGTCAAAGCCGCTGCTTGCGCCCAAGACCGAGAAGTGAGGAGTCCAGATGTGCGCGGGCACAAAATATGTCTCGTGAGAGGCATCAAGAGCCATTCTCAATAATTCTTTACTGTCCAGCCCCAGGATGGGTCTTCCATCTGATGAGAGGTTGCCTACCTTTGTGAGCATGGCATTTAAACGGGAAACAGAACGAAGGTCAGGGAAGAAGATGAGGTTATGGACTTTACGTGTCTTTTCATATTTTTTGTAAATGCTGCTAATTTCTACTGACAGAATAAATCTCACCAATGCTCGGCAGGACTCAGGAATCTCCTCATCAATAGTTTGACGATACTGTGGCTTTAAAACAAAGAGGCCGGGTTCAGCAGGCTCAAGTTTTTCGCTGAGTTCTTTAAACCATTGGGGATTGGTAAAATCTCCGGTCCCGACCACGGTTACCCCTTTGAGCTGAGCCCACTTATAGATATTCTCGAGGTTCATCTCACGGCTGGTAGCCCGGGAAAGATGGGAATGAATGTGAAAATCAGCAATAAATTTCATAGAATTATTGAGAAGTCAGAAGTCAGGAGTCAGAATAGCTTTAGCATAGGCATCAAGAAGTTTATCGCATTTTTAAGTACCTCTTATCGGAAATCGTAGAACAGTTAATTCCAGAGCGTTAAATAACATCTCACTTCTTCCACTTGGGACATTAAATCATGTTGTCTCACTATATTTCGAGATCTCGTGCAAGAATCAAGATAGTAACGACATTCCTCTAATGATAGCCCTGAGCGATGTTCATAAACCGAAATTTGTCTAACTTGCCAGTTTTTTTAAAACCTTCTGCGTATGTTGGCCGGGATTGAAACAGCAGCCCGTCGAAATTGAGAAGTCAAACCATATATCTCTTTGTTTGGGAAAACCTCAGTAGCGTGATAAACAGAAATAACAAACTGATGAGCTTTCTGCCAGACTATCAAATCCCGAAAAGTTTTTGCTTTCTCTCTTCCCATTCTGTCTCCTGACTCCTGTCTTCGGGCAGCACTCCGTGCCCATACGCTTCGACTTCCGCCTCTACCTATACTTTACCTCCTGTTTAATGAAAGTCTCGAGGGTAGCATCAAAATAATCTTTGCGGCAGTCTAAGGTATCTATAGTGCCCTTCTCGATAAAAGTCATATACCGGCAGCCTCCAAAACAGAGGGGCAGGTAAACACATTCAGCGCACTCCTCATGGTTTTTCCAGAGGCCAAGCTTATAAGAACGGGTATAATCGTCAATGCCGTTTCGAACATCTCCTACCGCAAACCCCTGCTTGCCGATAAAAGCCGGGCACTTATAAATGACCCCGTCGAAATTGACCACAAAAGAGCTGTTGTTGTCAACCATACAAAAAAATGGCGAAATTTTGGGAGTTTTATAGCCTCTTTTGAGTATCTCTTCCCGCAAAAAAATCGAGGCGTGATTAAGCCAGGGCTCGTTTATGGACATACAGCCGCCTTTATAGTCAGCAGGTGAAATATCACCCTCCGGGCGTTTTGAAACCGGGTCGAACTTAATAGCGTCAATCTTATCCGGTGTAAGTCCTTCCTTAATCAGAAAATCGAGAAGGGACACGAATTGTTCATAGTTGTGGCTTTCAAAATTTCCTCCGATGCTGATTTTTACCAGGTCACAGGTCTCCTTGATATTTTTTATTAAGGTATCAAAGCTGCCGGCTCCTGACTTAAAGGGCCGGTAATGGTTATGAACCTCAGCCGGTCCATCGAGGGTAATCTTAATCCTTTCCAGCCCTAAAGGAACAAGCTCTTCTGCCGTCTGCCTTTTAAAGAGCGCGCCATTACTGACCAGGGTGAAGTTAAAGGAGCCTCCTTTTTCCTGAGTAAAAGCCTGCAACTCACGGGAAATGGATTTAATGAGCCCTAAGCTCAGGAGAGGCTCCCCTCCATAAAAGTCTATGACCAGTTTTTTCTTTTCTCCGATGAAGTTTTTTTTGATTAAATCTATCAGGAGAGCAGCAGTCTCATCCGACATATAGAGATTTCCCTTCATATCTCCTTCATAACAGTAAAGGCAGGCAAAGTTGCAGTCCAGATTGAGAACTACCATACTGTTCAATATTGGATTCCTCGCGTTTATCTTGTCCAACAGGCCGAGCATATCCCGCTTTTCTTCTTCCCGGTCCGGCACTATAACCCCGTGTTTGAATAACAAAGCCTCATCCGAAGGGGAAAGGGTGCCTTGGTCTATCGCCTGAAAGGTCTCTTCTTTAATGATGAGCACAGACGCTCTTTTAGTGGAAAAAAACAAAAGATAGCCCGGTTTTTCCTCGTAGGGATATATTTTGAGAAAATGAGAAAGCTGCATTACACCTCCTGACTTCTGGGCACGGCACGCCGTGCTCCGACATTTTGGTATCTAACATGGCGCGGGCTTTACCCTGTACATTCTGACTCCTGATTTCTAAGTACACCTTACTCATTGCGGGCAATGCGAAGCAATCCAAACGGAGACGATTTTTGGTTAACGCCGCGTTACCCCGTCTTTAATGAAAATTGGCGGCATTGTCACAGGTGGACGAATTGATCTTTCTGTTCAGACTTCTAATCGAAAGCGACATCGTGCGCTAATGATAGACGCAATCCTGCTTTCACGGGACTGAAGCTACCTACGACTTTGTCATGACTCCTGACTTCTTTGTCGCTCTTCATAAATTTCATAGGAAAAAGGTGGCCTCCCCTTTCATGTTCATTAGCCTCTAAAGGCAAAGTACGGTCCCGCGCAGCACACCCTTGCCTCGGGGGTAACCTCATCAATGCCTTCGTCAATGATAATGATTCTTTCTTCTTTCATAACGTACCTCCTTGGTTTAATAAAAAGGTTAGATGACTTCACTTTGATCGGTTCATTAGCCTCTAAAGGCAAAGTACGGTCCCGCGCAGCACACCCTTGCCTCAGGGGTAACCTCATCAATGCCTTCGTCAATGATAATGATTCTTTCTTCTTTCATAACGTACCTCCTTGGTTTAATAAAAAGGTTAGATGACTTCACTTTAATCGGTTCATTAGCCTCTAAAGGCAAAGTACGGTCCCGCGCAGCACATCCTTGCCTCGGGGGTAACTTCATCAATGCCTTCGTCAATGATAATGATTCTTTCTTCTTTCATAACGTACCTCCTTGGTTTAATAAAAAGGTTAGATGACTTCACTTTAATCGGTTCATTAGCCTCTAAAGGCAAAGTAGCGGTCCCGCGCAGCACATCCTTGCCTCGGGGTAACCTCATCAATGCCTTCGTCAATGATAATGATTCTTTCTTCTTTCATAACGGACCTCCTTGGTTTAATAAAAAGGTTAGATGACTTCAGTTTAATCGGTTCATTAGCCTCTAAAGGCAAACAGTGGTCCCGGCAGCACGCTCTTGCCTCAGGGGTAACCTCATCAATGCCTTCGTCAATGATAATGATTCTTTCTTCTTTCATGACGGACCTCCTTGTGTTTAAAAAGATTAAAAAATTTACCTGTCAGAAACATTCTGACCGGGTGCTAAACATACTAAGGATATTGCTCTTAAGACTCATCCTAAATTCCTCCCTGTAAGCCTTCCGCCCCTTTTCAAAGAGGGGGAGAATGGATTTGTCATCTTTATCGCATTAGCATTTAAACTTAACCAATCGCCTTCACCTCCAAAAAAAAATAGCCGGTTACCTTTTTTTGGCAACCCGGCTATCTTAAATTTTTAAGACCCGTGGCTTTCCGGCCCCGCCTCACGACGGGTATGGCTTTGTCATAGTTATAACATTATCATTTGAACTTAACCCACTCCACTGCATATACTAAATCGTTGCGTGGAGAACAAGGCTAAGCCTGGTGAAAATGCAGGAAGGAACCGGTGGGATGCCGGTTTTGCCTTGGCCATCTCGGGTGGAAACAAATTCGCAGAAAACAATTAACCATCATCCTGGTTAATCATCCTATTGGAAGGTCTCAGAGTTGAATTTGATAGCATTATTTACGCAGGCTAAAGCCTGCGGCTACCACTACCTTCACCACATCGTCTTCAAATTACAGCACCGTCTTTTCCCGGGAGTGACGGTCCCCCCCTCTTTCGGAAAGAGGGGGCAAGGGGGAGTTCCAGCTTGGGAATTATGAAAGGTCTTTCTAACTCGTTTACAATACTTATTTACTTGATAATAAATGTTTTCTGAGTTCTGTCTATAGGTGAATCACCTCATTTTTATAGGAGAAATTCCCAAACGATAGGAATTTAACCCAAAAAAAGAGGCAACCTTTAAACCAGTTTTACGGGATCAGTATTTGATCAAGGTGTTTTGCTGACTCAAAATTAAAAACTTGTTACCCCATTAGACATTAAATATCTAACGGCGTAAAGAACACGGGTAAAATCCCATTAGAAAATTTTCTAACGGGGTTTATTTAAATTTAACCCTTATCCCGGCCTCTACCCATCGTCGGGGATTCTTGCTGTCCCCAAAAATATACTGAGCGCCGTTAAAAAGGTTGTGGGCAGTAAGGAAAAGTTCGGTTGACGTCTTTTGCTGAAGGAAGATTTTCTTGGTGAGGTTCAGGTCCCAGATGAAATTATCGTATTTTGCCATAAAACTGGAATCAAGGTTCCACCAGACATAGTGGCCGAAAAGTTCCGCATAGAGAGATTTATTGTCATCGTATCGGAAACCGAGGGAGTAGGAATAGAGGTCTTTGGTGCCAGTAGATTCGCTGGGAGGGCAAAAATGGACGTAAGCAAATCCGCCGACAAAATAAAAATTATAAAACGGGACGGTTTGCAGGCCAATTTCTCCACCCTGTCTTCTGGTCTTTCCTTTATTCTCATAAATATCATTAAATGATGGTGGTCCTCCTCCAATAAGGTACAAACGTCAGGGTATCGTCCACTTCGTCACGGAACAAGGTGACCTTTAACCAGAGGTACTTTAAGGCTGCGGTTTCCCCGCCAATTTGGTAGGACATGATTTTTTCCGATTTCAGACTTCCATTGGGGTCAAGGAACAGTGCTCCGCCCGAACTCCAGGAGAGCGGAGGCATGGCAAATCCTCTCGCCACTGAAGCGCGTAAAATAGAGTCTTTCCAAACCCGATAGGTTACGCCGATGCTCGGGCTTACAAACGAACCGGTAATGTGTTCCTGTCATACCTGATCCCCGGGGTAATGGACCACCGGTCAATGACAATGGTGTCATTCAAATAGATTCCCCACCGGTCAATATTCGGGTGAGTAACCGCACTTGCAGGCGCGCCATACCCTTGGAGCAAAGGTCCGGCTTTGATTGTCTGGTCAAGCATGCCATGGTCAAACTCCCCTCCGAAAACAAGGGTATGATGCCGGGTATTCCAGATGAGCTTGGCATCTCCTCCGGTGGTTTCTTCGTCATAGATGGAGTCCTGAAAAAGCGATCCGGGAGGATCGGGAAGGCCTGGTTCCCCCCACAGCCCGAGAGAGTCGCTCATCAGGGAAAGTCTCTGCTTGAATTCGTGAAAGGAGGCCGCAAAGCTTAATTCTTTGGTAAGGGAGGCATCGAGGGACGCGGTTGCAAAAAAAGTCCGGGTTCGCTCCTTTTTGGGTTATATCCCCGCTCGGAAAATCACCAATCTTCATCTCCGGTTCACTGTACCCGAGGGTAAAGTCAGTCGTTACCTTGCTGGAGATCGGGAGGTGAAACTTGGAGTAAAGGCTGTAGGTTTCAAAACTTCCGGGATGCTCTCAAACCATCAGAATCCTGGCGTCCGGCATAGAGATAATACCCCATTGGCCCGGCTAAGCCCGCGACCTGAGCCTTATAGTCCTGGGTTTCTCTCTCGCCATACGAAGCGCTCAGAGAGCCTGAAGGCCGGGTGGTGTTCCCCGCGTTCTTGGTTATGATGTTTACTACCCCTCCCAGGGATGACCCCCAGGATGAGGAAGCAGGGCCTTTGATCACTTCGATCCGCTCAATAATCCCCACCGGAATAGAATTTGTCTCGGCCGCGCCGCTTGCCAGAGAATTCCACTTGATGCCGTCTACCACCACGAGGACATGCCTTTCCTCCGAGCCTTGAATGAGCAGCAACGAGGGAGCGCCGAAGTCCTGATTATAATTAATGAAGAGGCCCGGGATCCGGTTCAGGACATCAGCCACAGTATGGGCATTCATGTTCTCGATGTCTTTGGCAGTAATAACCGTGATATTTTCGGCAACCTGAGAGATCGGTTTGGGGTTTCTGGTGGCGGATACTACCAGGTCTTTTTCCTTATAAAACATCTGGAGGACTTGCATTTCCTCCTCTGACTGGGCAAAGGAGGGAGGGCAGAAAAGAAAGAGGGGAGTGGTACAAAAGAACACAAAAAAACAAACGATTAGGATGTTTCGGTCCCTAAAATTCATTATAATAGATTAATTATTTTAATGTGAAAAAATTTTATTTATTTCTTAACACCAACCTATGATACGATATGTTTAATTTTATTTATTGGTTATGAACTACTCTTTAACTATCGTGTAAATATTTGTTTTTAACCCAATAAATTTTATTGATGTATTTTTATCACCAATTTTTTTTAAATGCAAGCGATTTTTTATTTTTTTATAAAAAATTATTGTAAAAAGGGCATTGCGAATTATCAGGCTGTTGAAAAACTCATGAAACAGTATAATGGCAGGCAGAAAAGGATAAAACAGCAAGAGATGAGCAAGGGTCGAAGGCTTAAACTATTCTGACTTCTGTCTCCGACTCCTGGGTCTCAATTTTATGATTTTTGACTCAATGAAGGTATCGCAACAGAAATTCGTGATAACAAAAATCTTTACTTCCTTTTTAATATTCGTATGTTGCTGCGGTTTGGCCGAAGCTGGTCAGAGGGTACTCGTTGTCCAGAGCCTCAGCGTCGCACCCTATGAGGAAGCGCTTGCTGGTTTTAAAAGCGTCTGTGATGCTGAGATTACGAAAGTAGTTCTTTCCGACCAGGAGAAAATTAACCCTTCTCAGATAATTCAATCCAACAAACCGGAACTTATTCTTGCCATCGGGATGGATGCGCTCACAAAAATAAAAGAGATCGAAGACATTCCGATTATTTATATGATGGTTCTCAATCCTCAGGCAATTACTTTCGGAGAAAAGAATATCAGCGGTATCAGTATGACTCTATCTCCCGAAAAGCAGGTCACTACCCTCCTGGAGGTTTTACCGGCAATAAAAAGGATCGGCACCTTATACAACCCGGACCGGACCGGCAATTTTATAAAAGGGGCGGTGAATGCGGCTCAATAACATGGGTATCTCTTTGGTAACAGAAAAAGTTCAGAGCACAAAAGAGGTCCCTTCCGCATTAAAGAATATTCAAAAAAAGATAGATGCCTTCTGGATGATCCCGGATATCACCGTGTATTCTCCTGAGACCATCGAGTTCCTGCTTCTCTTCTTGCTCGAAAATCAGAAACCGATCATCTCCTTTTCAGAAAAATATGTTGAGCTCGGCGCGTTAATGTCAATCAGCGTAGACCCCTTTGATATAGGCAATCAGGCCGGTGAGATGGCTAAAGCAATCCTTTCCAATGGGGGTAAGAGGGGATGTTCAGCGCATTGATGCCAGGAAGGCAGTAATATTAATTAACCTGAAGATAGCAAAAAAGTTGGGAATCACTATTGATGAGAAGGTCTTAGCAAAAGCTAAGATTCTGAAGTAAAGGCACAAGATGAATTTAAGTTTTCTTAAGCTCTTGCGTGAAAAATTCAGCATTAAGGTATTCGTTACCTTTACAATTTTTTTCTTCATCATTTCCTCTTCTTTTACGGTCTTTTTTTACTATCAGCAAAGTAAAGCGCTCACCAATACTCTGATAAAAAACTCGGAATTACTTGCCGGGGTCCTTGCTTACAGCGTGAGGCTCGGCGTTCTTTCCGAAAATAAAGACCTGCTCCGAGATGCGGTTGAAGGAATCTTTCAACAGGAAAACGTCTTAGGGGTTTCTGTATTTAATCTGCAAAAAAATTTGTTAAGAAAGCTAAAGAAATATAGAGTCACGGATCAGCAAACATCAGCACCCGAAGATGAAAAAGTCCCGGGTAACGTAATCGCAAGCTTCCGGCAGGATCAGCCTCTGTTTTGGCTTAAGGGCAAGGACTCCATGGAATTATGGTCGCCGGTCATCACTGTCGCAGGATATGCTTCTGAAGAGGATCTGGTTCTGGGAGAGCGCCCTTCGAAAAAAAGGGAACTTATCATTGGTTTTGCAAAATTAACTATTGATAAAATCGAACTTAAAAAACGGCTCAATATCCTGTTATTGAAAAGTATTTTAATAGGTTTTGTTTTTTGGAGCATCGGTTCTTTACTTATATTTATCATGACCAGGCAGATAACAACTCCCCTTAAACGACTGACTGCAGGGGTGCACACCCTCGGTATTGGAGGCGTGGTCAGTGAGGTGGGGGTTGAGACCGGGGATGAAATCGGCAAGCTCGCTGACGCATTTAACACTATGCTTGATGCGTTAAAAAAAAGGGAAGCAGAAAAAGAACAACTCCAGGAACAGCTCCGGCATGCCCAAAAAATGGAAGCAATTGGAACTCTGGCCGGCGGCATAGCCCATGACTTTAATAATATCCTCACGGCGATAATGGGTTTTGGGGGGCTTATTCAAATGAAAATCCCAAAAGAAAGCCCGATCAGTTCTCATGTCGAACAAATACTTGAATCAGCGCAAAAGGCGGCAAGCCTGACCAAGAACCTTCTTGCGTTTAGCAGAAAACAGTTGAGTGCTCCGAAGCCATTAAATCTTAACGAAAGTATCAGCAACTTAAAAAAGCTCCTCGGGAGACTTATTAAAGAAGACATAGAGTTTAAGGTCGAACTGGGCAAAAATGATTTGATTGTCATGGCTGACCAAGGACAGTTAGATCAGGTCTTCATGAATCTCGTTACCAATGCCAAGGATGCCATGCCCAAAGGTGGTGTGTTAACTATTACTACCGGGGCAGTACAGTTGCCTCCACATATTGTAGTCACGTCACAACCCAGAAACTCAGGTGGTTATGCCCTTATCTCGGTTACCGATACAGGTATTGGGATAGATGAGAAGACTAAGGAAAAAATTTTCGACCCCTTTTTTACCACGAAGGAGGTGGGGAAAGGAACTGGTCTTGGTCTTTCCATGATCTATGGCATTGTGAAACAACATGACGGGTATATTGACGTTAAAAGTGAGGTTGGTAAAGGAACAACCTTTAATATTTATCTTCCCTTGATTGATTCGACATTTGAAAAACAAAAAGAAAAAGCTTCGCGCCCGCTTAAAAGGGGTACTGAGACAATACTTGTCGCAGACGATGATCCGGCAGTTGCGAGCCTTGTGAAAAAGATCCTGGAAGAATTTGGGTACAAAGTCCTCGAAGCACGCGATGGAGAAAATGCGATCGAACAATTTCTAAAACACAAGGATGATATCCATCTCTTGCTTCTGGATGTCATCATGCCTAAAAAGAATGGGAAAGAGGCTTACGACGCAATAAGAGAGATCAAGCCGGAGATAAAAGCAGTTTTTATCAGCGGTTATTCCGCTGAGATTATTGATGAGCAAGCAATTATTGCGGGGTTGCATTTTATCGGCAAACCTGTCTCACCGGAAGAACTTTTGTTTAAAATACGAGAGGTGCTGGACAATTAAGAATCGAACTCCCCCTCGCCCCCTCTTTCGGCAGAGATGTGGGATCTTGAAGTAACCGCTTGTATTACGAGGGCAGAGTTGAGAAAATCCCGATTTTAATAATTCACGCACTTTCGTAAAGGAAGTTCAGAGCCTGCCCTGGTGCGATTCTTGACGCCGCGCTACTTCAGTATGGCAGGCGAACCTGAACAACGTAGCCCTATTTCGACCAGTCGCGACCTTGCACTTCGAAAGCCAGGTCTGGGCCGGCGGGTTGTTGACCCCGTTAGAAAATTTTCTAACGGGATTTATTTTTTATGTCGAGGAAAAGCTGGTGCGCTTCTTTGGGTTTAAGTCCTTCGTGCACAACTCCTCGAACTGCTTTGATCATTGCCACCGGCGCCTCTGATTGAAAGATATTCCTGCCCATATCCACCCCGGCAGCGCCTTCCTGGACAGCATTATAGGACATCTGAAGAGCATCCAGCTCAGGGAGCTTCTTTCCTCCTGCCATCACTAACGGGACCGGGCACGAAGCGGCAACCGTGTCAAAACCATCGGGGATATAGTAGGTCTTAATGTAATGGGCGCCCAGTTCAGCACAGATCCGACACGCGAGGCGGAAGTATCGAGCATCCCGGGCCATATCCTTGCCTACGGCAGTAACCGCGAGAATAGGGATTCCATAGCGATTTCCCATATCCACCAAACGGGTCATGTTATGTATGGATTGGGTTTCAAACTCTCCTCCGATAAATACCTGTACCGCTAATGCCGATACATTGAGCCGGATCGCATCTTCAATATCCACCGCGATTTGTTCATTGGAAAGTTCCTTCAAAATACTCGGTCCGCCAGTCGCCCGAAGAACGATTCCTCCTCGATAGGTTGGTGGTATCGTGGTGCGCAAGATACCCCGGGTGAGCATAAGGGTGTCGGCATAGGGAGCGAGGGGAACGATGTTTAAATCAATCCGTTCAAGCCCCGTTGTCGGTCCTTGAAAGTATCCGTGGTCAATTGCCAGCATCACGGTGCGACCGGTATCAGGGTTAAATATACGGGAAAGGCGGTTTTGCATCCCCCAATCGAGGGCATGTGAACCTTTTAAAAAAAATCCCTCAGTCTTTACGGGAATATCGAGACCATAATCTTTTCCTTCTTGATCTACTTCCGGCATTGTTTTCCTCCTTGATAAATTTTTTAGATTTGCCCCGTTAGAAAAGCTCCGCTTGCCCTGTTAGATATCAAATATCTAACAGGGTGAAGAAGCACGGGGTAAATGCCCCGTTTGAAAGCCTTCTAACGGGGTTTGCTTATTGACTCCTATTCGGTCCTGCACGTTTTTAATGCACCCCTTTTTTATTCCTGGGGCCGAATAATGATCTTAATTGACTCATCCCCTTTTTCTACTAACTCGAAACCCTTAACGGTTTCTTGAAGACCAAAACGATGGGTAATCATGTCGTGAAGGGGTACACGCTTGGCGCGAATAATTTCAAGAGCAGTCACGCAATCAGCAGGGCTGCCGGCATAGGTTGTGGTCAAAGTAATATCTTTGCGCCAAAAGACATCGTTGATGGAAAGCGGTATTGTGACATTTTCTCTGGTGGGGGCGAAGAAAAGGATAGTACCGCCTCGTTCGACCGCCTGCAGTGCTTGTTCGAAAGCACCCACGACACCAGCGGTCACAATGACTACATCCGCGCCACGTCCCTGGTTGCGCTCGCGAAAAAGCAGGGATACATTTTGGCGTCCGTCTATCGTATCGTCAGCGCCAACCTGTTTGCCAGCCTTAAGCCGATAGGTATTCACATCAGTGGCAATGATGCGAGTTGCGCCCAGCGCTCGGGCAAGGCTGATAAAAAGCAATCCCGAAATGCCGCTTCCCAGCACTAAGACACTTTTTCCGGGTTCGAACTTAACCGCGCGCAAACCACGGAGAATGCAGGCGAGCGGTTCAACAAAGGTTGCTTCATCATAGGTCATGGTATCGGGTAACTTCCACGTTCCCCGGTCAACATTAATCGCCGGAAGGCGGACATATTCACAAAAACCACCGGGATCAAAATGCGTGCCGGAAAGCAATGTGTCGCAGACCGTTTCATGACCGCTCACGCAGTAAAGACAAGAAAAGCAGGGAACATGATGAGTCGCGGCGACGCGATCACCTTTAACAAATGATTTTACTCCCTCGCCAACGTCAACCACTTCTCCCGCAATTTCATGGCCCAGCACCAACGGCGCTTTATTGATCCGGTACCATTCCATCACATCGCTTCCGCAAACACCACTCGAATAAATTTTTACCAGCAGTTCACCGGGTCCGATCGAAGGAACTGGCATTTCCTCGAGCCGGATATCATGATTACGGTAATACATGGCAACGCGCATAGAGAACGCTCCTTTACCCCGTTAGGAAGACCCCGCTCACCCTGTTAGATATCAAATATCTAACAGGGTAAAGAAGCAAGGGGTAAAATTAAAGATTCTTACACTTTTTAATACGGGTAAATGCTCCGTGTGAAAGCTTTCTAACGGGGGTTGCTGCATAAGCAAGAGTTTCGGGTGAAATTAGTTTAAGAAAAATACTCTTAGGTGTCAAGGAGAAAACCAGGTTAAAAGGTATTATTTTCTTGAGAAAAAAGATATTTTTTGTTAATAAAAAACTATTTTCCTCACGTTAAAATTTTAAGGAGAATTTTCTATGAGCGGATATATGGGTAAATACTTGATAGTTAATTTATCCAATAAAAGCCATGAGGTTGTTCCTCTTACCGACGGATTCTATCGGAAGTTTCTTTCCGGGTATGGTCTGGGTGCAGCGGTAATTACTGAGCGGCAAAAGCCGGGTATTGATCCCCTTTCGCCCGAAAGCTACCTCGGATTTTGCACGGGGTTGCTCACCGGAACCGGAGCTTTTTTTTCCGGACGATACATGGTGGTTGGCAAGTCGCCGCTTACCAACACGTGGGGCGATGCGAATTCCGGCGGTTTTTTCTCAATGGAATTAAAAAAAACAGGCTATGATGCGGTTTTTTTCACTGGTCAGTCCGATAAACCAGTCTGGGTTTACCTTCATGATGATAACGTGGAAATCAGAGATGCAAGTAAACTGTGGGGTAAGGATGTTGTTGCAACTGAAACAACAATCAAAAAAGAGCTAGGCGAAAAAAAAATAAGGATTGCCTCGATCGGAGTGAGCGGAGAGAGACGTTCGCTTATCTCTGGCATTGTCACTGACGCAGGGCGGATTGCAGCGCGCTCCGGCCTTGGTGCGGTCATGGGGAGTAAAAACCTGAAAGCGTTTGTGGTGCAAGGCACCAAAGAGATTCCGGTAGCTCAACCAGCAGCAATGGCAGAGCTCAATCAGATCTTTCTTACGGGGTACAAAAAATCAAAACTCATGGACCGGGTCTTTGCCCGTCACATGAAATTCGGGGGCCGGATGACTAATTTTTTAACTCGGCTGGGAATCGAGGGCAGTCCACCCCAGCCGACGTTGATTCGAGAAGCTTTTATTTTGCAAGGGACTTCTTCTTTAACGGTCATGGCAACGATGACCGGGGATTCTCCCATTAAAAACTGGACCGGGGTCGGCGCAATAGATTTTCCGGTTTCTCGAGCGGACAAAATATCTGGTGAAGAACTTACCAAGTATCGGAAACGGCGTTATCACTGTCAGGCCTGTCCGCTCGGATGCGGAGCAATCATAACGATTAGGGAGGGCCGGTTTCAGGGAACTGATGGACATCGTCCGGAATATGAGACGCTTTGCTCTTTTGGAGCGCTTCTTTTACATGATGATCTTGATGCGATCATTGAACTTAATGAGATGTGTAACCGGGCAGGCATTGATACGATCTCGCTGGGAGGTGTCCTTGCGTTTGCGGTTGAGTGTTTTGAAAATAGCCTCATTAATGAAAGGATGACCGGAGGATTAAAACTTGGCTGGGGAAAATCAAAAGAGATCGTGACCCTGGCGGAGATGATTATCTATCGTGAGGGCATCGGTGACCTTTTGGCTGATGGAGTGAAACGGGCCTCGGAAAAGATCGGGAAAAACTCGGAGAAGTTCGCGGTGCATACGGGCGGGCAGGAACTCCCCATGCATGATTCTAAGCTCGATGAAGGTTTTGGGATCGCGTATCAGTGTGAGCCAACTCCGGGAAGGCACACGATTTCTTCTTATTTATATGGTCCGGTCATGGGAGTTGATAAACAGTTTCCTACCATTGAGAAAATGCTCAAAGAAGCTTCGGATAAAGAAAGAAAAAATATCGTTTGGTACACTGCCGCAAGCGTGTTCATGCAGCTTATCAACTGCGCGGGTGTCTGCCAGTTTGGGCCTTTGACGGGCACGTATCCTTTGGTCGAATATTTAAACTTTGCGACGGGCTGGGATCTTTCCGCGGAGGAATACCTTAAGACTGGAGAAAGGATATTAAGCTTAAGAAAAGCGTTCACTGTCCGCGAAGGTGTTACACCGCAAGAGGTTCGGCTCCACCCTCGCGCCGCAGGAATCCCTCCACTCAGCAAAGGACCAACCCAAGAGGTAACACTTGATATGAATAAACTGGAAAAAGATTTCTATTCCCTGGTGGGATGGGATTTAACCACGGGTGGCCCAACCCAAGAAAAACTCAAAGAACTTGGCCTCGATGACCTTTTTAGCTAAAAAGTCTCCACGACACTCTTTGCGCGTAATTTCCTTTGTTTCCAAAACCCAGTTCACTCCCTGTTAGAAATTCCCATGCGAAAGCATCAGGCTAAACTTTAAATTCTTACTTTTCACACGGCGGTAAATGTCCCATGTGACATCCTTCTAACGGGGTTCACTATATTCTTGACTTCGTTGCAGCGTGAAAAATATCTAGCTCTAACGGTCTTTCTTTTTCGGTTAAATTCGCTAACAACAAAACTTGAACCTAATTTTCAGCTATGGTAAATTTTAAAATAACTTACCAACTATAAAGGTCGCAATCCATGAAAAACCAGGAAGTGGCCACTGTTTTTAAAAAGAATAGCGGATATGCTGGAGATAAAAGGGGAGAACCCTTTTCGTATCCGCGCTTACCAGAAGGCTGCTCAGAATATTGAAAACTTAGCTGAAGATATTGCTTTAATTGCGCAGCGCAACGAACTGGATACCCTTCCCGGAATCGGGAAGGACCTATCCCAAAAAATTACTGAAATCATCACGACCGGAACTCTCCAAAAATATGAGGAGTTGAAAAAAGAGATACCAGAGGGGTTAATGGAAATCGTCACGATTCCGGGACTCGGCCCCCGAACGGTTAAAATGCTTTACGATGAGTTAAGAGTTGAAAGCATAGATCAGCTGGAAGGATTGGCTCAAGCGCACAAGCTGCAAGGACTTGCCAGGAATAAAGGCCAAGACCGAAGAAAATATTCTGAAAGGGATCGCGCTTTACCGTCAGAAGTTAGCGCGGGTGCTGCTGAGCACCATGCTTACTCTTTCCCGGGAAATAACGGGCGAACTTAAAAAATTAAAAGAAGTAAAACAAATGAGTGTGGCAGGAAGTGTCCGCCGCCAACGGGAAACCATTAAGGACATAGACATATTGATCAGTTTCTCCTCAACCGGAAAAGGTAATGGATTTTTTTACCCACCTTCTCTTTGGTGGAAACAGTCCAGGCCAAAGGAAGAACAAAATCAAGCATTCGGGCGCGGGGAGGTATTCAAGTAGATCTCCGCGTGGTAGAACCGGATTGTTTTGGAGCAGCGCTTTGCTATTTTACCGGCTCCAAAGCTCATAATATCCGGCTTCGGGAACTGGCAGTCGCGAAGGGACTGAAAATAAATGAATACGGAATATTTCGGGGCGAGAAAAAAATCGGCGGAAAGGATGAACAGGAGGTTTACGCTTCGGTTGGGTTGCCTTTTATCCCTCCGGAACTTAGGGAAGATCGAGGTGAAATTGAAGCAGCACTGGAAGGAAAACTTCCGCATTTAGTGGAACACAGGGATGTTCGGGGAGACTTCCATGTCCATTCTCTACTATAGTGATGGGACCGCAACCCTGGAGGAGATTGCAGAAAAGGCCGAGGCCATGGGGCTTGAATGGGTAGCGATCTGTGATCATTCTCAGTCTCTTAAAATAGCCGGAGGATTGTCGCTTGCCCGGATGGAGGAAAAAATTTCGGCAATTCAAAAAATTAATCGGAAAAGCAAAAAGGTTAAAGTGCTCTGTGGGTCCGAGGTTGATATCACCAATGACGGCGGTCTAGATTATCCTGATGAGTTACTCAGGAAGCTTGATGTTGTTATTGCGTCTATCCATAGTGGCTTTAAACAGGACGAAAAAACATTAACGAACCGAATGATTAAAGCCATGCGTCACCCCGGGTTCACGGTATTGCTCATCCCACCGGACGTCTTATCGGAGAGCGTGATGCTTACGCTGTCAACCTGGAAATGGTGTTTGAGGAAGCAGCGCGAACCAATACCGCCCTTGAGATTAACGCTTATCCGCAGAAACTTGACCTTAACGATATTTATTCTCGGGCAGCGAAAGACAAGGGAGCAAAACTTACCATCGGAACCGATGCCCACAGACTTGATCAGATGGAATACCTTGAGCTTGGGCTTTCGGTGGCGCGGAGAGGTTGGCTGGAGAAAACCGATATTTTAAATTGCCTGAGCTATAGTGATCTGATAACGGTTTTAAAGAAAAAGTGAACTTACAGAAAGGATGCAACCATGTACTATGATATGCCCTTATATCGTCCGCCGAGTGAAGCGGATTCGCTTATTTTTCAGGCAACGTTAGGGTGTTCCCACAATCGGTGCGCTTTTTGTATCGCCTATAGGACAAAAAAATTTCGCATCCGTCCTTGGGAAGACCTTAAGTCTGATATTTTGGAAATGGCTCTATCATGTCGCGGGGCAAGCAGGATATTCCTTGCGGATGGGGATGCCCTGGCCATTGATACGGATTATATGCTCCAGATTTTAAACTTCCTTTACGAAAAGTTTCCTGCCCTGGAACGGGTAAGCGCTTATGCTGGTCCGGCTAATCTTCTGGAAAAATCAAAAGAAGACCTCCAAAGGATCCGCAAGGCCGGCCTCCAGATGTTATACTTTGGTATTGAGACTGGCGATGATGAGCTGCTCGTCAAAATAAAAAAGGGAGCAACGGCGCAAGAACTGATTACCAGTGCTAAAAAAGCTATTGATGCCGGCTTTGTGCTTTCAGCAACCGTTATTCTTGGCCTCGCCGGGAAAAAGGGAAGCGAGCGCCATGCGATTGAAACCGCACGAGTTTGTTCAGCGATCAATCCTCAGTATCTTTCCGCCTTAACCCTTATGCTTGAGGATGATAACCGATACTTTTACCGTTGTCTGGGGAAGGACTGGGAGATGATGGACAAACTGGAAATTCTCAATGAGCTTCGTACTATGATTGAGCACTTCCACTTAGATAAGTGTATTTTTCGCAGTAACCATGCTTCTAACTATCTTGCCATCAAGGCGACGCTTAATCACGATAAAGAAAAGCTTCTTAGGGAGATAGATTACGCTTTAAAAAATCCTGCGCAGTTGCGGCCAGAATTTTTGCGGGCTTTATAGAAAGGAAGGACCCATGGCGATTAAATTTAAATCGAAAGTCGGCGCTATTACCTCCGAAAAAGCCGAGGTGCTTGTTCTCCCTGTTTTTGAAGACACGAAGACATTGCAAGGACCGCTTGATGTTATAAACAGAGCCACGAAAGGATTGATTAAAAATCTTCTCACGAGCGGAGATTTTCTTGGGGAACGATATAAAACTTTCATGCTTTATTCCCAAGGAACACTATCTGCCAAGAGAATCGTTTTGGTGGGATTGGGAAAGAAGGAAAAGTTTGACCTTGATGTCATGCGCGGAGCCGGGGGTAAAGCTTTTCAGTACGTGCGAGATTTAGGAATAAAGACAATCCATCTCCCCGAAGACCTTCTTGACGCCAAAGGATTTTCAGTGTCTGAACTGCTGGAAGCATTTCTAACCGGAGGAAGTTTGGGGGTTTATCAGTTCCGGGACCTGATAACCACGGGAAGGGAAAAAATAAAAGAAGTTGATGAATGTGTGATTGTCTCGCACAAAAAAGACAGGACCAAGATAATAGAGATGGTCTTGCGTCAGGTAACTATTCTCAGGGAAGCCGTATATATTGCTCGTGATTTGGTGTCCTTACCAGCCAATAAAAAGACGCCCGCTATGTTAGCTCACCACGCGCAGACGATTGCCAAGAACAACACGTTACAGTGCCGGGTCATTACCGAAGAACAGGCTCAGAAAATGGGAATGGGCGCCTTTCTGGCGGTTGCTCAAGGAAGCCGGGAACCAGCGAAGATTATTATTTTAGAATACATTGCCAGCCGAAATTTTGGACCTCCTCTGGTCATCATCGGAAAAGGGATTACCTTTGATAGCGGCGGCATTTCTCTTAAGCCTCCTGACAAAATGGAGCAAATGAAAGATGATATGGCTGGGGGAGCTGTGGTGATGGGAACCATGCAGGCAGTAGCCCAAATGAAACTTCCTTTAAATTTAGTGGGGATTATTCCGGCCACGGAAAATCTGCCGGGAGGAAAAGCGTATAAACCCGGAGATGTTCTCACGTCTCTGTCGGGTCAGACCATTGAAGTAATCAGCACGGACGCGGAAGGACGATTAATCCTGGCCGATGCCTTGACCTATGCCAAAAGGTATAAACCGAAAGCTATTGTTGATTTAGCCACGCTGACCGGAGCGTGCATAATCGCTTTAGGAGACTATGTTGCCGGGATTATGGGAAACGATGCTTCCTTGTTGAACTCCGTTAAATCAGCCGGCGAAAAGACCGGCGAAAAAGTATGGGAACTTCCTCTCTGGGAAGAATACTTTGATTACCTCAAAAGTGATATTGCGGATTTTAAGAATGTGGGTACCCGGGCTGCCGGAACTATTACCGGAGGAATGTTTCTGAAAAAATTTGTGAACGATACCCCATGGGTCCATATGGATATCGCCGGGCCGACCTGGTATGAAAAAGATAAACCCTATATACCAAAGGGCGCAAGCGGCTTTGGGGTGCGGCTCCTGGTGCAGTTTTTAAGGGATTGGAACAAATAGGAATGGCCGGTGACTTGAAAACGAAATTGGCCCGCATGGAACAAATCAAACGCGAAAAACCCGCGTACAGAAACCTGCTCGCTTTTTATGAAAAAATTTTTATTGCCAAAGAGGAGTTTTACCAGTCGCTTAAAGCTCTCCCTGTAGTCTTTGATGAACAGGAAGTGCAAACAAAATTCAAAGCAGGATTCCCTGTTCTGGATAAGAGCGCTATTGAGTTGGATAGTGGGGCGTTAGAAATTTTTTTTCGCACGCTTCTTCAGATAAGCCACGAAAAAAATCCTGATACTGCAGGAAAGTTACACTCCTTTATTAAAAAAGGCAACCTCGATGTTGGAAAGACCATCAAAGCGATGTGGGATGGGGAAATTCCCTCACCAACGGGGAAAAAAGAAGAACTGGGTGACCCTACGCTTCTCTTCTTTCTTTTGACTGAGTCCCTGAAGCCTTTTTATGAATATTTAGCCGAAAATTTACGAGCAGTGATTGATGTAACACTCTGGGGAAAGGGGTATTGCCCTATTTGTGGAAAAATTCCACCCATCGCAGCGATCCCGGAGGGAAAATGGTCAAGGCATCTTTTTTGTGTTTACTGTGGCACAGAATGGCCGTTCCCTTTTCTTATGTGCCCGTTTTGTGGAAACGAAGAGGAGGAAGGGGTCACGTATCTTTATGTCGAGAATGAAAAACAATACCGACTTGAAGTCTGCAAAGCCTGCCAAAAATATCTCAAAGCGGTTGACATTGAGTTCATTGGCACTCCTGTCCCCTTAGATGTAGAAAACATTGCTACCCTTCACCTGGATATTCTCGCGCAAAGGGAAGGGTATGGTCGCGGCGCTCATTACCCTCTGCTCATCTAATACCAAGTCGCCTTCATTTGCATATCTTTGTTGTCTCCTCGTCATACTCCTCGACGTCGATTCCTCGTCGCCGCCTCGATCTGCTTTTGAATGCAACTTGGTATAAGAGCAAATTTTTATTCCTTATGCACGGGTATTTCAAACTCCATCAAATCCTGTCCAATAACGGTCCTGGGAAAGACACTTCGAGCTTCGTAAAGCAGCTCATCCGTCCGCTGGTAACGAGTGCTGATATGGGTAATGACTAAATTTTTGACCTTGGCTTCGCTCGCTATACGGGCGGCCTGAGCGCAGGTAGAATGGCCTTTTATTTTCGCTTCCTCCTCCATGTCATGAGCAAACATCCCTTCATGCACTAAAAGGTCTGCTTCATAGGCAAGTTTAATCACTTGGGGACAGGGCCGCGTATCAGTCGCGTAAACAAACTTCCGGCCTTTCCGGGGGGGGCTCATAACCATCGAAGGGGTAATCTCCCGCCCATCGGCTAATGTTATGGTTTCGCCCCGCTGAAGCTTGCCAAACAAAGGGCCTTCAGGAATGCCCAGTTCCTTTGCTTTTTCCGGAAAAAACCTTCCTGGTCGTGGTTCTTCTACTAAAGAAAAGGCAAGCGTATGGGGTTTATGGTCAACGGCAACCGCCTCCATCCAAAAGCCGGGGCCGGAAAAAAAATTGCCTTCAGTGAGCTCACGGATGTCAAGAACATAAGGAGGGTTGAACCCTAAGCATTTTCGAATCAGGTTGATATACTCTCTGATGCCCGGAGGCCCAAAAATGCGAAGGGGTTTTTCCCGCGCTTGATGCATGATGGTCATGAGGAGACCAGGAAGGCCAGTGACATGGTCGCCATGCAAGTGGCTCAGGAAGATGGCAAAAAGTTTGCCGGGGCTTAGAGAAGCCCGAACAATCTGTACCTGGGTGCCCTCTCCGCAGTCAAAAAGCAAAATATCTCCATCCCGCTGCAACGCTAAAGCAGGAAGGCTGCGGCGAAGGGTGGGAATAGTTCCTCCGGTTCCTAACAAGATTACTTTCATAGTTAACCTTTAGAGGGCAAAAAAATATTCGCTTGAGTCGTTGGAGGATTATTAATTCAGAAACTTATTTATAACAATTGTTTTTTCGAAAGAAAAGAGAAAAGCTTATTTCTTTACGAAATTGATTTATGATCCTGGTGAAAGGGGGTCTAAGCTTAAGCACGTACGTCTCCTTTTTCGAGAATTCGACCGAAATTTTTCTTGCTTCTAACTCCTTGAAATATTATAATCTATGACGAATGAGGGAAAAAGCCAACCCACGTTTTATAAGGGGAGTAAGGCCATGAAAAGAAGGATGCTTACTTTGTTTTTGGTTACTTCTTGTTTTATTTTTTGTGTAATGGTTTTATCTAACCTCACTACAATAGGAGGGGAAGCTATGGAACTAAAAATAAAGAGCAGTGCTTTTAATGAGGGAGACATGATTCCTAAAAAGTATACCTGCGATGGTGCCAATATATCTCCACCTTTGGCATGGGATGCCGTGCCAATGAATACAAAGAGCCTTGCTTTAATCAGTGATGATCCGGATGCTCCGGTGGGGACATGGGTTCATTGGGTTATCTACAACATACCTCCCACGATAAAAGAACTTCCTGAAAACATACCGCCACACAAGACCATCGAAAATGGTGCGCAACAAGGAACCAATGATTTCCGGATGATTGGCTACGGAGGACCGTGTCCTCCGCGGGGAACTCACCGGTATTATTTTAAACTTTACGCTCTCGATAAAGTATTAGATAGTGAACCCGGATTGACTAAAGCTCACTTATTGAAAGCGATGGAAGGACATATTGTGGCTCAAGGGCAATTAATGGGGCGCTATCAAAGATAGAAAAAGGGTTTTTCTCTCAATTTTTTGATGGTCGAATTGTGGTCAAGGAGGAAGGGTGAGTGTAAAAATTAACATTCCTCTGCTTTACCGACAGGTAACCGATGGTTTATCAGCGGTTGAGGTTGAGGGCACTACGGTTGAGGATTGTCTAAAAAGTTTCATGCAACGGTTCCCAGGCGTGAAGGGAGTTTTGTTTGATAAAAAGGGAAGAGTGCTCAATGGGATTGAAATCTATCTCAACCACAAAAGCGCTTATCCTGATGAACTGGTTAAACCAGTTCAGGATGGGGATGAGATTTCTATAACGCTTGTGCTTGCCGGCGGATAAGAAAAAGCAATGAGGTCCTGCTTTGATCACGTGGTGGGGATTTTTCGTGAGATTTGGTTTCTATTTGCAGGGTTGGTTGTCCCTGATAATCCTGTTCTCCTAACACTGAAAAGAGAATTATTTGACCCCTTAAACCAGTTGAGGCATTTCAAACAACTAGGACGTTGGAACCCGTAAGGTTTGACCGGGACGAAGGGCGCGGGGATTTTTAATCCCATTGAGCTTCATGAGTTGCTTCACGGTGGTATTGTATTTTTGGGCAATCGTAGCCTAAAGATCTCCCCGGGTTTGACACGGTGTTTCTCGCTGACCGTGACCGACGTGGCCGAGCTTTTTTTGAGTTTGTCTTTGTTTTGGGAAAAATTTTTCGCAAAAATTTCTTCTTTCGATTCCGGTATTTTAATCCAATACCCTTCTTTATCCGGGGGGGTGCGCGTGGAACAGAGTTCCGGGTTGTACCGTTTCAGTTCGGAGAGAGAAATTTCAGCCATAGCAGCAATCATTTTTAAATCAGTCGAGAAAGGGATGTGGACTTTTGTTAAGGGTGGAGTCGGAGCAGAAGAGTCGAGTTCAGCAAATCCATACTCTCCGGGCTGTTTCCCAATCGTGATTGCAGCTAAAAGTTTGGGGACAAAATCGCAGCTCTCTTGTTTAAGATAAGTTTTTTCACGGAGATACCATAGGTCAGTGCTGTTATATCTTTGGATGGCTGCAGCAACTTTTCCTTCTCCGGCATTATAGGCAGTTAAAGCCAAATACCAATCTCCGAACATCGTGTATAAGTCTTTTAAATATTTCACTGCTGCCTGAGTAGATTTTTCCGGATCTCTTCTTTCGTCTACCCACTTATCTACCCGGAGACCATATCGTCGAGCGGTGCCTTTCATCAGTTGCCAGGGACCACAAGCACCGGCAGAGGAATACGCATGAGTATTAAAACCGCTTTCAATTAAAGAAAGGTATACTAAATCTTCAGGAATTTCATTTTCTCTGAAGATGGAGGTCATCAAGGGACGGTATGTTTCTGCCCGGCCTAAGGCTGCTTTCATAAAATTTTCTTTATTTTGAAAATACTGGATAAATGTTTCAACCGGGGAATTGTAAATGAGAGGGAAATCACTCTGGATCACTCCTTTATTATACAGATTTTTCAGAATACAGGCATATTGGTAGCCGTCCCAAGAATATTCGTGGGCAAGAAATTTTTGGTATTTAAAACCTTGAGGACGAACTAATTGCTCAATATGAGTAAAATTCCAGGTTGTAAAAATTGGGAGTAGTGCTTTTATTATTTTTTTGGAAATAAAGGGAAAGGGCAAAATTTTTTATCGGGTTATAGTAAAAAACGGATAACTCAGTCAGGAAGGCCCCATTGTAATTGACAAGGTTACGGAGGATGCCTACATAATGATTGTTTTCCACGGGGTTGTTTATTTTTTGGATATTACCGTGCTGAAAACCGATGGGATTTGTTAACTGGTCAATTGGATGCAACGTCATTGCTGGTGGAGGTCCGGCACTTTCAAAGGTTTCCGCCACACTTGGGGGGTAGGGGAGATTATAAGGTGATGCTGACTTGTGAGGAGCGGTAGCACAACCCATTAAAAACCAAAAAAAGCAAAAACTTATGCTGATTAAGATTAGGTTTAAAATTCTATTTCTCAATTTTGTTCCCGGAAATTTCATAATCTGACCGAATAATCTTTAAGTCCTAAATTTTTTCACCGCGCAGTGTCTTTGGGTTATTAAGACAAAGGACAGAAAATAAGTTCAAAAATTTGTGTTTTTTTAAGAGGGGCCAAAGAAGCTTTACAACATATCAGAACCTCTTTTAAACTGTCAACCTGTTTTAAAAAAAATAATATTTTCTGTGGTTAATTCTAAAAAGATAAAAAATAAAAAGTAGAATTTTTCTTTTTTTTGCTTGACAAAGAGTGCATTCGTTTATAAATTTAAACCTCAACAAAAAAGGTTTAAGCTTGAATTATCGAGTCGAAGACATATCGAAAGAAGGAATTTTGGTCCAGGGAGAGCGGGATGTCGACTGGCTGAAAGGTCTTTTCCCGGATCAGACACGCTCGGAGTTTAAATTTATTGCTCCGATCTCTTATAAGATTGCACCTTTCTCGCTCAGATTCCTTGGTCATCGTAGCCGGGAAGATAAGCTTAAAAGTTGAGCTATCCTGTAGCCGGTGTTTAGAACGTTTTATGCTTTCGCTTAACCCGGAATTTGATATTTCTTTATCTCCTGCTCAATTTAAAAACCTTCCGGGTGAGATGGAGCTCCAAAAGGAAGATTTAGATAAGGAGTTCTATGACGGAGAGGTTATTGATCTTGACGCGATTATCCAGCATCAGATAATTCTCGCTATGCCTTTTTACCCGCTTTGCCGGGAGGACTGTAAGGGCCTTTGCTCCCATTGCGGGATAAACAAAAACCAGGAAACCTGCCAGTGTTCGGATAAAGAATTTGTTGACCCAAGGCTTTCGGGTTTAAAAGATTTTTTTAAAAAATAATACCTAACGGAGGATTGTATGCCCCTACCACCGAAAAGACATTCTAACGCACGAAGAAAAAAACGGCGGTCCCATGACCGGCTGAGCGCTCCCTCCTTAATTGCGTGTTCCCATTGTGGAGAAAAAAAACCACCTCATCATGCGTGTCCCCATTGTGGCTACTATAAAGATCGTGAAGTGTTAAAGGTAGAAGAATCTTAATTTCTTGAGCAACCAAACTATAGAGGGATGAGTGAGCAATGGATTATTTCTTAACCGAAGAGCAGAAAGAAATTCAGGAGCTGACCCGAAGAATTGCCGAAGAGAAAGTTCTACCGGTGCGGGCAGAACTGGATGAAAAAGAAAAGTTTCCTCGAGAAATTTTAAATATTTTGGGGGAAACGGGATTATCCGGCGTCTATATTCCCAAAGAATATGGTGGGTTTGGAGGAGGAGTATTTGATTTATGTCTGGTGATCGAACAACTGAGCCGGATCTGCTCAGCAGTAGCCGTGAGTTATGCCTGTAATGGTTTGGGCTCCTACCCGATTATTATGTATGGCAGTGAGGAACAAAAGCAAAAATACCTTCCTGATATTGCTTCAGGAAAAAAATTGGCTGCCTTTGGGCTCACCGAGCCTAATGCGGGAAGTGATGCCGGAGGGATTCAAACGACTGCTAAAAAAGAAGGGGATCATTATATCCTCAATGGCACCAAACAATGGATTACCAATGGAGAAGAGGCAGATACGTATGTAGTCATCGCCTTAACTGATAAATCTAAAGGTCCTCGGGGGGCGAGTGCCTTTATCCTCGAAAAGGGGATGAAAGGGTTTACGTTTGGGAAGAAGGAGAAGAAACTGGGGATCAGAGCGTCAGCCACCTGCTCTCTCTTTTTTGAGGATTGTGTGGTGCCCAAAGAAAACCTTTTGGGAAAAGAAGGAATGGGATTTCTGATTACGATGAGAAACTTGGATAAATCCCGACCGGGCATTGGTTCTCAGGCCGTTGGTTTAGCTCAAGGAGCTATGGAAGAAGCGATAAGGTTTGCCCGTGAACGGGTGCAGTTTGGTAAACCAATCATTTCTTTTCAGGCGGTCCAGCATCTGTTAGCTGATATGGCGATCCAAATTGAGGCGGCTCGAGCTTTAGTTTATTCTGTGGCGCGCTACATTGATTCCGCTCCTAAAGAGATCTCCAAGGAGTCCTCACTGGCCAAGGTCTTTGCCAGTGATGTGGCGATGAAGGTAACGACCGATGCCGTCCAGGTGTTTGGAGGCTCAGGATACATGAGGGAATACCCAGTGGAAAAAATGATGCGGGATGCCAAGATTCTCCAGATTTATGAAGGCACTAATCAAATTCAGAGGAATGTCATCGGCCTCTATTTAAATAAAGAATACGCTCGAAAAGGAAAATAAGCAGGGAGACTGAGATGGGTAAGATCGCTTTTATTTTTCCCGGGCAAGGTGCTCAAACTGTGGGGATGGGAAAAAACCTGTGTGATAATTTCAAAGAAGCACGAGAAGTATTTGCTGAGGCAGACGAGGCGCTACAGTTTAAGCTTTCTTCCCTTTGTTTTGACGGCCCGGAAACAGAACTAAACCTGACGGTCAATACTCAGCCTGCGGTACTGACAGTAAGCATGGCCTGCCTCCGAGTGATAGAAAAAAACTTAGAGATAACTCCGGATTATGTGGCCGGACATAGCCTGGGAGAATATTCGGCGTTAGTTGGGACAAAAGCTTTTAGTTTTTCCGATGGCGTTAAGGCGGTTCAGAAACGCGGCCAGTTTATGCAGGAGGCGGTTCCGGAAGGAGAGGGCGGCATGGCTGCTGTTTTGGGCTTAAGCCGAGAACAGGTTGAAGAGGTCTGTCAAGAAGCAGCCCAAGGGGAGGTTATGACCCCTGCTAACTTTAATTGTCCCGGCCAGATCGTGATCTCCGGCGCGGCCAAAGCTCTTGAGCGGGCTATTGTCTTAGCCAAAGAAAAAGGTTCCCCGAAAACAGTGGTGCTATCGGTGAGCGCTCCTTTTCACTGTGCACTCATGGAACCAGCCGCAAAAAAGTTAAAAGATTATTTGGACGATGTAACGGTAACCCCGCTTGCTTACCCTGTGGTTACCAATGTTGAAGCTATGCCAAACCAGGAAGCCAGCTTGGTGAAGGAAATTCTGATTAAGCAGGTAACGCATCCGGTTCTCTGGGAGGATTCGGTTGTGGCAATGCGGGAAAGAGGAGTTACTACGTATGTGGAAATCGGCCCGGGGAAGGTTTTAAGCGGTTTGGTGAAAAAGATAGATAAGTCAGCGACACGATGTAATGTGGAGGATACCGAAAGTCTCAAAAAATTGGAGAAGGTATGGAAGGAGATGCATTAAGACTTCACGATAGGGTGGCGATTATAACCGGAGGAGCACAGGGGATCGGGCGGGCGATCGGATTGCTCCTGGCTCAAAACGGTGCGCAGATCGTCATTGCGGATATAAACGACAAGCAGGCTGAGGAGACTGCTCAGGAGATTGCGTTGTTGGGACGAAAGTCCTTAGCGGTTAAGGTCGATGTTTCCAATTTCTCGGAAGCGGAAAATCTGGGGAAAACGGTTTTTGATGCTTTTGGGCAGATTGATATTTTAGTCAATAATGCCGGGATCACCCGAGACGGGCTTTTTTTGAGGATGAAAGAAGAGGAATGGGATGCGGTTATCGCTATTAATCTTAAAAGCGTTTTTAATTGTTCAAAAGCTGTTATTCGTTACATGGGAAAACAAAGAGGAGGGAAGATAATTAGTGTTGCTTCGGTGGTCGGGCAAATAGGAAACATTGGCCAGGCAAATTATGGGGCTTCCAAAGCGGGGATTATTGGTTTTACCAAAACCTTAGCCCGGGAATTTGCCTCCCGGGGAATTATGGTTAATGCCGTAGCCCCAGGATTTATTGAAACGGACATGACGCGTACTCTTCCTGAAAAGGTCAGGGAAGGATTTATTAGCAATATACCTTTGGGCCGGATGGGGACCCCTGAAGAAATAGCTGAGGCGGTTCTCTTTTTGGCAACCGATGCTTCTAATTATATTACCGGCCAGGTGATAAATGTAAATGGTGGATTATATATGTAAAGAAATTAATTGAAGGAGGTGCAGGATGGCAAGTGACATTGAAAAAAAAGTAAAGGCAATCATTATGGAACAGCTCGGGGTAAGTGAAGAGGAATTAAAATCCGAGGCATCTTTTGTGGATGATCTGGGAGCGGACTCCCTTGATCTGGTAGAGTTGGTAATGGCCTTGGAAGAAGAATTTGGTCAAGAGATCCCGGACGAGGACGCTGAAAAAATAACGACGGTCCAGGATGCGATCAATTACATCAATGAACGCCTTTAATATTATTTTGGAGGTGCAGTTCACACATGCGAAGAGTTGTCATAACCGGAGTAGGTCCTTTAACTCCGGTAGGAATTGGTAAACAAAATACCTGGAAGGCAATCTGCGAAGGAAAGTCAGGCATCGACTATATCACCAAGTTCGATGCCGCGGGCTACCGTTCTCGAATCGCCGGGGAAGTAAGAGGGTTTAAACCCGAAGAGTTTCTCGAGCACAAGGAAATCAAGCGGACTGATCTTTTTGTCCAATATGCTGTGGCCGCCACAAAAATGGCTCTTGACGATGCGACTTTTTTTGTAGGCAATGGCAATGCAGAGAGAACCGGGGTTATCATTGGGACTGGCCTTGGGGGGCTGATGACGTTGGAAAAAAACCATAAAATTCTTCTCGAAAAAGGCCAGGATAAGGTCTCGCCCTTTTTGATTCCCATGATGATTCCTAATATGGCCCCTGGCCAGGTTGCCATCTTTTGCGGTGCTAAGGGACCAAACACCTGTGTGGTGACCGCCTGCGCTTCCGGGACTCATGCGATCGGAGAGGCGTTTAAGGTGATTCAACAGGGGTGCGCTGATGCGATGATTACCGGCGGCACGGAAGCTACCATCACCCCGTTAGCGCTCAGTGGTTTTTGTAATATGAAGGCAACCTCTGCGCGCAATGATGACCCCAAAAAGGCAAGTCGTCCTTTTGATAAAGGCCGGGATGGATTTGTCATGGCTGAGGGGGCTGGGATCGTTATTCTGGAAGAGTTAGAACTGGCAAAAAAGCGAGGAGCAAATATTTACTGTGAAATCGTAGGGTATGGTCTCAATGGCGATGCTTACCATATCACCGCTCCTTCTCCGGGCGGTGAAGGAGCAGCTCAGTGCATGAAAGTGGCCTTACGGGACGCTAAGGTTGCTCCTGAGAAGATTAATTATATCAATGCTCATGGGACTTCAACTCCTTTTAATGATCTCTGCGAAACCATTGCCATAAAAAAGGTCTTTAACGAGCATAGTAAACGGCTCATGGTCAGTTCCACAAAATCCATGACGGGCCATCCCCTTGGCGCTGCGGGAGGCATGGAGGCTATTTTTACCGCACTGGCAATAAAAACCGGTGTTATCCCTCCCACCATCAATTATGAGATTCGTGACCCGGAATGTGACTTGGACTATGTGCCGAATCACGCTCGAGAAGGGAACATTACCTATGCGCTCTCTAACTCTTTTGGGTTTGGAGGGACAAATGCCTGCCTGGTTTTTAAAAAATTTGAATAAGACCGGTTTGTTGCCATGAAAGTTGTCCTAGCCAGTGACCATCGAGGGTACCAGCTGAAAGACTCGCTTAAAAAGTTTCTTGAGGAGAGGAAAATCGAATTCCTTGATGTGGGAACTTTTTCTGCTGATTCGGTGGACTATCCAGATTTTGCCATGCTTGCCGCGGAAAAAGTTTCTCACGGTGACTATGACCGAGGAATTCTTATCTGCGGGTCAGGAATTGGGATGTGTATCGTAGCCAATAAATTTCCTGGCGTCCGCGCTGCTGTCTGTCACGATGTTTCTGCCGCAGAAATGAGCCGCAAGCATAATGATAGTAATATGTTGGGGCTGGGAGCAGATGTTATAAACGAGGAGTTGGCCCGAAAAATTTTGCATGTCTGGTTAGAAACAAAATTTGAGGGAGGAAGGCATCTTCGCCGGATTCAAAAAATTTCTGAAATTGAATCACGACTGGGGAAACATTGCCAATGAACTGGTTTAGGAGTCACTAACTACATCTTGGATTAAAACAATGCCGCGACCAACCTGGGATGAATATTTTATGGAGATTACGAAACTCGTGGCGAAACGTTCAACGTGCAAACGCCGCCAGGTTGGCGCTCTTTTAGTCAAAAATAAACGGATTCTCGCAACTGGTTACAATGGTGCACCTCCCGGGCTTCCCCATTGCTTGGATACCGGGTGTTTGAGAGAACAAGAACAGATTCCTTCGGGTGAAAGACACGAACTGTGTCGGGGTCTCCACGCCGAACAAAATATTATCATCCAGGCCGCTTACCATGGGGTAAGCATCAATGGCTCGTTTCTTTACTGCACGAACATGCCTTGCAGTATCTGCATGAAAATGATTATCAGTGCAGGTATCACCAAAATTATTTATGAAGATGGTTACCCTGATTATTTAGCCGAGCGGATCCTCAACGAGTCCTCCGTAAAGATTCAGAAGTATCAACGAAGCTAAATTTCCGGAAAGAGATGGAGTCCAACCAGTTTTGTTTTCCCCTCTTTTCATCATCGAAATTCTAAGATTGATATGGATAGAAAAAATAAAACTGCTTTTGTTCTTATTCTTCTTTACTTAGGATTTATCGCTGGTGGATCATTGACCGCGGTTCCTCCGCTTAAAATAGAAATTCCGAACTTGGACAAGGCGATCCATATTTTGCTCTATATTCCTTTAGGGTTTCTTTTAAGCCTTCTGAAGATTTTCTCTGGTTTTTTTTTAAATTTTTTTCTTCCCTTAGGGTTCGGTTCGTTATATGGAGCTATACTGGAACTGTTGCAGCATTTTGTCCCCGGCCGGACTCCTTCTTGGGGTGATGAAATCGCTAATGTATTAGGGGTGGGAATCGGTCTTGGTCTTGGCTTCTTAGTGAAATTTTTAACTCATAAGGAATCTTCTCCAAGAATGTAATTTTTTTCTTAAAAAGAAACGTTGAATTGCTTCACCCCGTTAGAAAAGCCCTGCTTGCCCTGTTAGATATCAAATATCTAAGGAGGTGAAGAAGCACGGGGTAAACTCCCCGTGTGAAAGCCTTCTAACGGGGTTCACTACACTTTTTTCGTTAAGCACTGCAACGTTAATTTTGAGGGTATTGATGCACATTATTGATTCGCACACGCACTGGGGTCCTTCAGTGACGCTCATGGGAGTAAATATTACGACTGAGGAGCTGTTGCAGCAAGCAAAACAAAGTGGAGTCGCAAAGATCGTTATCTTTCCTTTCCCCTCCACTGCCATTGCTGATGAAAGTATAAATGAGAGCCTTCTTTTAGAAGCACAGCGGATTGAAGAATTTATTCCTTATTATTATATCCCCGAAGATCTTAGGCCGATCCCCCAAGAGAAGGGTTTTTATGGAGGGAAATGGCATTGGGTAAGAGGAATCCAAGATTGCTCATCAAATTATGAGGTTTTGGAAGATCCGGGGGTGCATGAATTCATTGAGGCATCAGAGAGTATTGACCTCCCCATCATTTTTGAGGAGGATTTAGCTTTTACGGAGATATTTGTTAAACGCACCAAAAGCCTTAAGCTTATCATCCCTCATATGGGAATGTTAGGAGGAAGTCCGTTAGACTTTCTCGAAGCCTTCGAAAAATATCCGAATGTTTATTTTGACACTTCCTTGGCTAGTTCTGGAGTGGTAAAAAGGTTTATTGACACAATTGGTCCCGAACGGATTCTTTTTGGTTCAGATATCCCATTTGGAACGATGAAGACCGAATTAGAGAAAATTCTTTCTTTGCGAGTGGGCAATGAAGAAAAAGAGTTACTGCTTTCAAAAAATTTAAAAAGATTGATTGGGCTATTATGAGCTTCAACCAGTGTTCTTTTTAACTTCTCCTACGAGACGTGACTTATGATCGGTCAAGAAGCAGCAGAATCAGTTCATTGGTTTAATCTTTTGTATGGCAACGAACACATTCGGTTGGAAAATTTTACAACTTGTTTAACAACTTGGAAAAAAATATGACAGGTTTTTTAAGTGGATGCTTTTTATCCAACCTTTTGTTGAAAATAAAATATCATTATTTTTTAATAAGTTAGTAAAATTTAAGTTCATTGGCATAGGCTTTGCTTTTTAATTTACCTCCCCTCATAAAAAGCAGTTAAAAAATTTAACACTTATTTTTTGAGTTATAGTTATTTATCTACTCCACTTCCATTTGACTGACAAAAGAGGGTAGTGACTATAGCAAATTCTTTATTTTTACCCCAGATAAAAAAAAGAAAGGAGAGCTATAAATGTTCAAGATCGTAGAGAAAAAAGTTTTGGGTCAGGATATCAAGCTCTTGAGAATTGAAGCGCCGGATATCTCGAAAAAGGCAAGGCCCGGGCAGTTTGTAATCGTCAAAATTGGCGAGAAAGGGGAACGCATTCCTCTTACCATCAATGATTTTGATCCACAAAAAGGAACAATTACCATTGTCTTTCAGGAAGTTGGGAAAACCACCATTTTGCTTGGTCGTTTAAATGAGGGAGATGTTATTGAAGATTTGGTGGGGCCGTTGGGTAAGCATACCGAAATTGAGAACTTTGGTAAAGTTGTCTGTATCGGAGGCGGGGTGGGGACGGCGGTTATTTATCCGGTCACCCGAGGTCTCTTCCAGGCTGGAAACCAAGTAATTGGCATTGTTGGAGCGAGGAATAAGGACCTGCTTATTTTCGAAGAGGAGATGAAATCCTTCTGCCATCGTCTGGTAATCACCACTGATGACGGTAGTAAAGGGCATCATGGGTTGGTTACCGATGTTTTAAAGCAAATCCTCGCGGAAGAGAAGATTGATCGGGTCATAGCCATTGGCCCTACCATCATGATGAAATTCGTTGCGAAAACAACCGAGCCGTTCGGCGTTCCCACCATTGTGAGCCTTAACCCCATCATGATCGATGCTACCGGGATGTGTGGCGTATGTAGAGTTAATGTGGGAACCGAGACTAAGTTTGCCTGTGTGCACGGCCCGGAATTTGATGGTCATAAAGTTGACTTCGATCTGCTTATGGGCCGGTTGAATCAATATAAAGAGGAAGAGAAAATCGCGTTAACGACGTTATGATTTGAAGAGGAGATACCCATGGAAGACAAAGAGAAAAAACCGAAAAGGAAAATTATACCCAACAAAACCAAAATGCCGGAACAACCACCGCAGGAGCGCGTTAAAAATTTTAAGGAAGTTCCTCTCGGATATTCGGAAGATCAGGCCGTGGAAGAAGCAACTCGGTGTATTCAATGCAAAAATCGGCCGTGCGTAGAAGGGTGTCCGGTTGAAATAGATATTCCTGATTTTATTGCACTTATTGCGGAGCGTAAATTTGTTGAAGCAGCCCGGAAGATGAAGGAAAAAAACGCTCTTCCCGCTGTCTGTGGCAGGGTTTGTCCTCAGGAAGTTCAATGCGAAAGCAAGTGCACTTTGGGGAAGAAAAATGAACCGGTGGCCGTTGGCCGCTTGGAACGGTTTATCGCTGACTGGGAAAGAGAAAATAAGATGGTTCAAGTACCTCCTCACCCAGCGCCCAGGGGCAAGAAAGTTGCAATCATAGGGGCCGGTCCAGCCGGCCTTACCGTAGCAGCTGATTTAGCCAAGGTAGGTTTTGGGGTAACCATTTTTGAGGCTCTTCACAAGGCGGGAGGGGTTTTGGTATATGGCATCCCTGAGTTTAGGTTGCCTAAAGCGATTGTACAGGCAGAAGTTGATTATGTAAAAAGCTTGGGGGTAGAAGTTAGGGTTAATGCCGTCATTGGGAACTTATTTACCATTCCTGAATTATTAAGCAATGGATATGATGCGGTCTTTATCGGAATTGGTGCCGGCGGCCCGATGTTTATGAATATCCCCGGCGAAAACCTGAACGGCGTTTACTCAGCCAATGAGTTTTTAACTCGTTCTAACCTTATGAAAGCCTACCTCTTCCCCGAATACGACACTCCGATAAAAAGAAGCAGAAATGTTGCCGTGGTAGGTGGAGGGAATGTGGCCATGGATTCTGCTCGGACCGCTCTTCGTTTAGGCGCTGATGATGTATATTTAGTCTACCGCCGCTCCAAAGATGAAATGCCTGCCAGGGCAGAAGAGGTCCATCATGCCGAGGAAGAAGGATTAATTTTTAAGTTTCTCACCAATCCGATCAGAATCATCGGCGACGAAAAGGGCAACGTTAAGGCGATGGAGTGTCTGAGAATGGAGCTGGGAGAACCTGACGCCTCAGGAAGGCGAAGACCGATTGCGGTAAAAGGCTCGGAGTTTACCATTGACATTGATGCGCTGATCATGTCATTGGGAACAAATGCTAACCCGCTCCTTCCCACGTCAACGCCTGGCCTTGCTTTGAACAAATGGGGATACATCGTGGCGAATGAGGAAACCGGAGAAACCAACCTAAAAGGCGTATACGCTGGTGGAGATATTGTAACCGGAGGAGCCACGGTTATTCTCGCGATGGGCGCGGGGCGAAAAGCAGCCCGGGCGATTGAAAAGTATTTAAGCTGACAAATGTCAGCTTAAAAAGTTGTATTTATCAGTCGAAATTATTTGTATTTTGTTTGAATTTTTTTTGGGAATGGCCTATATTCTTTTGGTAAATTTTTTGCCAAGAGAAAGCAAGGCCATTTTTTTTGGCTCAGACTGTTTGAAAAATTTTCAACCGAGAGGATACGTAATGGAAAAGACCAGAGGGGGCGATATTGATCTCACCTTGTTAGATCCAATTATTGAAGAAAAAAAGAATACTAAGGGTTCGCTTATTCCTTTGCTTCAGGCAGCTCAAGAACTGTATGGCTATCTTCCTGAACTGGTGCTTCAGTATATCCATGAAAAAACGGGGGAGCCTCTTAGTCGAATTTACGGGGTGATAACATTCTATTCTCAATTCTACTTAACTCCCCGGGGGCGACATATCGTCAGAGCTTGTCGAGGAACCGCTTGCCATGTCCGGGGGGCACAGAAGGTCATAAAAGCCATCAAATCAAATTTAGATATCGAAGAAGATCAGAGCACTCTGGATATGAACTTCACTTTTGAGACAGTAGCGTGTTTTGGGGCCTGTGCCCTGTCTCCAGTAATCATGGTGGACAAAAATTATTTTGGCAACATGGATCCTCGAAAAATTGAATTAGTTTTAAGACAATATAAGTAAGGAGATCCCTTTGGAACGAATAGATAGCCCGGCAAAATTAGAAAAGGTAAGAGAGTCCGTCCTTGGTTCAAAATCCGAGGACAAGCAATTAATAACTGTTTGTGATGGGACCGGCTGTAAGGCCTTTGGAAGCGAGGAAGTTATTCAGGCGTTTACCTCTGAACTCATTCACCAAAAGGCTACTGCAAGGGCAATTCTAAAGGGAACTGGGTGTCCGGGTTTTTGTGAGAAAGGTCCGGTGGTAGTGATCTATCCGGAGGGAATTTTTTATCAGAAAGTTTCCAAGGAAGATGTCCCTGAGATTGTGTCCCGGACGGTGCTCAAGAATGAAATAATTGACCGTTTGGTGTATGTTGATTCCCAAACCCACCAAAAATCTCCCCTGGAAAAGGAAGTTCCTTTTTATAAAAGACAGACTCGAATCGTTTTGGCCGATAACGGTCGTATTGACCCCACCAGCTGGGAAGATTACCTTTCCACCAACGGTTATGCAGGATTGGCTAAGGTTCTCACCCAAATGACTTCAGAAGATGTTATTACAGAAGTAGAGAAATCTGGTTTACGGGGGCGAGGTGGAGCTGGATTTCCTACTGGAAGAAAGTGGCGTTTTACCGCTCAATCGCCAGGTAATCCTAAATATCTGATCTGCAATGCGGACGAAGGAGACCCCGGTGCCTTTATGGATCGAAGTGTTCTTGAGGGAAATCCCCATCTGGTGCTTGAAGGAATGCTTATCGCTGCATACGCAATTGGTGCTGAATCCGGTTACATCTATGCCCGCGCTGAGTATCCGTTGGCGATTCGGAACCTTAAAATTGCGATTTCCCACGCTGAAGAATTGGGTCTATTGGGAAAAAAGATATTAGGGACAGATTTTTCATTTAAGATTTTAATCAAAGAAGGAGCTGGTGCTTTTGTCTGCGGAGAGGAGACGGCATTAATCGCCTCTATCGAGGGAAAACGGGGAATGCCTCGATCACGGCCACCTTTTCCGGCTGTATCCGGGTTATGGGGAAAACCTACCAATATTAACAACGTTGAAACCTATGCCAATATCCGGGCGATTATTCTTAATGGTGCGGATTGGTTTTCATCCATCGGGACGGACAAAAGCAAGGGAACTAAGATATTCTCATTAACCGGGAAAATCAATAATACCGGGCTCGTGGAAGTCCCAATTGGAACCACGCCCCGGCAAGTGGTCTATGACATCGGTGGTGGGATATTACGGGGGCGAAAATTTAAAGCCGCACAAATGGGAGGACCTTCCGGAGGCTGTGTACCGTCCCAGTATCTTGATCTCCCTATTGATTATGAATCACTGACCAGTATTGGCTCCATGATGGGCTCAGGGGGAATGATCGTGATGGATGATTCCACCTGCATGGTAGATGTGGCGCGGTTTTTTTTGAGCTTCACCCAGACAGAATCCTGTGGCAAGTGCACTCCCTGCCGGATAGGGACACAACGGATGTTGGAAATTTTGACACGTATTACGCAAGGGAAAGGACGTCCAGATGATATCGAGCTCTTGGAAGAAATGGGGACTATCATCAAAGATACCGCCCTCTGTGGTTTAGGGCAGACCGCCCCCAATCCTGTTCTTTCTACCATTAAATATTTTCGCAAGGAATATGAAGACCATATTGAGGAAAAAAGGTGTGAAGCGTGCGTGTGTGAAGGTCTTGTTATTTCTCCTTGCCAGCATACCTGTCCTGCTGGAATTGATGTGCCCAATTATATTGCCTACATTGCGGAAGGGGAATATATCAAGTCAGCAGATTTAATTCGAGAAAGAAACCCCTTTGTCGCCATCTGCGGTCGTATTTGCCATCATCCTTGTGAGTATAAGTGCCGGCGTGGGGAGATTGATGACCCCTTAGCGATCCGTTCGCTTAAGCGGTTTGCAGCTGATTGGTATTTTGATCAGGTTAAAGAATTACCTCGAGCGGTTCCTAAGACTCGAAAAGAAAAAGTAGCCATAATCGGAGCTGGCCCGGCGGGGCTTACCTGCGCCTTCTTCTTGGCTAAGATGGGATATCCGGTTACCCTTTTTGAAGCTTTACCGGTAGGGGGTGGAATGCTTGCTGTCGGTGTTCCCGAGTTCCGTTTGCCCTTAGAGGTTATCAAAAAAGAGATTGAGTATATTGAGGCAACAGGAGTAGAAATTAAATATAATACTCCCATTAAAGGAAGTCTTGATGACCTTAAGGCTCTGGGTTACCAGGCAATATTTGTTGCTGTGGGAGCGCATAAGAGCCAAAAGATGGGTATTCCCGGCGAAGAAGCAGGATTGAAAGGTGTCTATTTTGGGATAGATTTTCTTAGAGATGTGAAACTAAAAAATTCTGCTCAGGTGGGAAACCGGGTGGCAGTGATCGGAGGCGGAAACACTGCTATGGATGCAGCCCGATCAGCACTCCGGCTTGGGGCAAAAAAGGTTGACGTATACTATCGTCGTTCCCGGGAAGAGATGCCGGTTTCTCCAGAAGAGTACGATGAAGCGGTAGAAGAAGGAATCACGGTTAACTTTTTGGTTGCCCCCACCGAAATCATAGGGAATAATGGGCGAGCCACGAGCATGCAGTGTGTCCGGATGAAATTAGGGAAGCCGGATGCAAGCGGGCGAAGAAAACCGGAACCTATACCGGGGTCAGAATTCGTGGTAGAGGCAGATACCATTATCCCTGCTATTGGCCAACTAGTCGATACTTCTTTCTTGCCATCAGATAATGCTATTGCCATTACTAAGTGGGGAACATTTACTGTGAATAAGAACACGCTGGCTACTAATGTACCAGGTGTATTTGCTGGCGGTGACTGCGTTTCCGGACCCGGGATGGCTATTCATGCTATTGCGGCCGGACGGAGGGCAGCGTTTGGCATACATAAGTTTCTTCGAGGAGATCATTCTCGGGTTGATCTGAGTGAAAATCGTCAGGATATTACTCATGTGAGCGCTTACCACGAAGAAGAAATGAAGGAGAAAAAACGCCTTCCGGTGCAATGTACTCTATCCCATGAACGGATCAAAAGCTTTGCAGAGGTTGAAGTGGGATATTCTGAGGAAGCTGCTCGTGAAGAAGCAAAGCGTTGTTTACGCTGTGATCTATCGAAGTGATTTAATTTTTTATCAATGAGAGAATCGGTTACGCATACAATCTTTTTGATATATTCAATACTCAGGAGGTGACAATGGACAAAGTAACCATAACAATTGATGGTAAACAGGTGTCCGTAGAAAAGGGATCAACCGTACTTCAGGCAGCTAAAGCTGCAGGAATTTCGATCCCCCATCTTTGTTATCAGAAAGATTTTCGGCCCAGTAGCGCTTGCCGGATCTGTGTGGTTGAGGTAGACGGTGCCCGAACCCTGGTTCCTTCTTGTTCTTATCCGGTGAGTCAAGGGATGGTAGTTCGGACCGATACGCCGCGGGTAATGAAGGCACGGAAGCTGGTACTGGAACTCCTCCTTTCCGATCATCCCTTTGCTTGTATGACCTGTGAAAAAAGCGGGTCCTGCAAGCTCGAAAATTATGCTTACCAGTATGGTGTTCGGTCAAGCCGCTTTGATGGGGAGCAGCACCACTACCCGATTGATATCTCGAATCCTTTTATTGGCCGGGATTATAACAAGTGTATTCTTTGTGGGCGCTGTGTTGCTGCCTGTAATGAAGTACAAGGATGGAACGCGATTGATTTTATCGGACGGGGTTTTGCTACAAGAGTAGGAACTGCCTATGACCGCGGGCTTCGGGATAGCCCCTGTGTTTTTTGTGGCCAGTGCGTGCAGTCATGCCCGGTCGGAGCCTTAACAGAAAAGAAGGCATTAGGTATGGGTCGTGTCTGGGAGATGGAAAAAGTTCGTACCACATGTCCTTATTGCGGAGTGGGGTGCCAGATGTGGCTTCACATCAAAGACGGCAGGATCACGAAAGTGACGGCGGTTGAGGACGGTGCTCCCAACCAAGGCCGGTTGTGTGTTAAAGGGCGATTCGGTTATGACTTCCTTTACTCCGACGAGAGGCTGAAAACTCCACTGATCAGGGAAAACGGCCAATTCCGTGAGGCATCGTGGGATGAGGCACTGACTCTGATTGTAAGCAAATTCAAGGAGATTATTGCCGAGCATGGTTCTGATGCCATAGGAGGTGTTAGTTCCTCCCGCAGCATTAACGAAGATTCCTATCAGATGCAAAAACTATTTCGCGCGGTAATCGGCACCAATAACATCGATAACTGCGCTCGAACCTGACACGCTCCCACCGTCGCCGGTCTGGCGACAAGTTTCGGTTCGGGTGCGATGACCAACTCATTCGCCGACTTTGCCAAAGCCAAAATGTTCTTTGTTATTGGCTCTAATATGACAGAAGCCCATCCGGTTGCTGCTACTTTTGTAAACAACGCAGTAATGAATGGCGCCGAACTCTACGTTGTTGATCCGCGTCGCACAGGTCTTGCGGAGGGCGCAACACTCCACGTGCCGATTAAGGTGGGAAGCGACATTGCTTTTCTCAATGGGATCATGAATGTTCTCATAACCGAGAATCTTTATGATAAAGACTATGTAAAATCATGCTGCACCGGTTTTGAGGAACTCAAAACAAAGGTTATGGAGTATCCACCCGAGCGCGCTGCCGGCATATGTGGCGTAGACGCTGAAATGATTCGGCAGGTAGCGAGACGTTTGGCATCGGTAAAACCGGCCATGCTTATTTATACCCTGGGGATTACCGAACACACCTGCGGAGTCAATAACGTTCGTCAGCTGTGCCAATCTCCAGATGCTCTTGGGGAATGTGGGATTTGAGTGCGGGGGAGTGAATCCTTTGAGGGGGCAAAATAACGTGCAGGGCGCTTGCGATATGGGCGCGCTCCCTAATGTTTTTCCCGGCTATCAGAAGGTAGACGACCCGCAGGCCCAGGCCAAGTTTAGGGCTGCATGGGGTGTCGACAGGTTGCCTGAAAAACCAGGGATGATGATGCCTTCCATGCTGGAGGGTCTACTTGATGGCAGGATCAAGGCTTTTTATATTTTTGGCGAAAATATGGCTAACAGCGAACCAGACATCAGTCACATAGAGCGATGTCTTGCATCGGCCCAATTCTTGGTTTGCCAGGATATTTTTCCCACTGAAACCACCCGTTTTGCCCATGTCATCTTGCCTGCTGCCGCTTGGGGTGAAAAAGAGGGAACCTTCACCAACAGTGAACGGCGAGTAAACAGAGTGCGTGCGGTTAGCGAACCTCCTGGGATTTCGAAACCAGATTGGTGGATATTCAAGGAGATTGCCAAGCGTATGGGGCATGACTGGGCATCTGACAGCGCGCAAGACATCTGGGACAATGAGATTTCCGAGCTTGGACCACAGTTTACCGGCATCAAGTATTCACGCCTGGAAGGAAATGGTCTTCAATGGCCAGTGCCCGACGTAAACCACTGCGGTACCTCTACCTTGCACAAGGATGGGTGCTTCGTATGCGGTCTGGGAAAATTTGTTCCTGCGGACTGGACTCCGCCCGCTGAGGTTCCTGATAAGCACTATCCTTTTGTCCTGAGCACGGGCCGGCGGCTTTACCACTATCACACTCGCACCCAAACGGGTCGCGCTGCTGGTCTGAATGAGCTCTTGGGAGAGGAGACTGCCGACATATCTCCATCTGATGCTATGGTCTTGGGCATTGAAAGCGGTGAGATGATTCGGGTGAGTTCCCGCCGTGGTGAGGTGATGGTCAAGGCCAGATTGACTGACCAGGTTCCTCCGGGAATGGTCTGGATGGCCTTTCATTTCCGTGAAACCTGTGCTAACTGGCTGACCAATCCGGCGTTCGATCCTATTAGCCAGACAGCGGAATACAAGGCCTGTGCAGTAAAAATCCAGAAGATATGATGTTCGGTGAACCCCGTTAGAAGGATTCCACAGGGGCATTTACCCTATGTGGAAAAGTGTAAGGATCTCTAATGTTAACTCGTGCTTCTTCACCCTGTTAGATATTTGAAATCTAACAGGGCAAGCGGGGCATTTCTAACGGGGTGAAGATCGCAAGGAAGTTTATCCAGAGAGATTAGCGTGAAAATAGCAATCACCGGTAAAGGCGGGGTTGGAAAAACCACTTTTTCTGCTCTCTTGTGCAGGGCGTATGTTGATGCCGGGTATCAGGTTTTAGCAGTTGATGCTGATCCCGATGCTAACCTTGCCTCTACGCTTAGGTTTCCCAAACCTGAGGAAATTATTCCGATCTCCAAAATGGGTGAGCTGATTGAAGAAAGGACTGGCGCCAAACCCGGCTCGTATGGGGCGATGTTTAAAATGAACCCTACCGTATCTGATCTCCCGGAAAAACTTTGGGTTGAGCATTATGGAATTCGGCTCATGGTGATGGGGGGAGTAAAAAAAGGAGGAGGAGGGTGTGTCTGCCCGGAAAGTGTTTTGCTTAAGACCCTCATTCAACATCTCATCCTATACCGAAAGGATGTGGTGGTCATGGATATGGAAGCAGGGATAGAACATTTGGGAAGGGCAACAGCTTCTTCGGTCAATGCTTTTATTACCGTGGTTGAACCCGGAAGACGGAGCATGGAGACAGCGTATCGCATCCGGGAATTGTCTGAAGAGATCGGTATCTCCAAGGTCTACGCAGTAGGAAACCGAGTGAGAAACGAAGAAGAAAAAGAGTTCATCAAAAAACTTTTACCCGACTTCGAAGTTCTCGGATTTCTTCCGTATGATGAGCGTGTTATCGAGGCTGATCAAAAAAACTTAGCTTCTTTGGGAACACTGTACCGACCTTTACGCTGAGGTTAAAAAAATTAGAGAAAAAATCGCTTAATATTTGTATAATGAAAACATCATGCGAGTAGTGATTGTTGGTGCCGGTGCCATGGGATGCCTCTTTGGATTCCTCCTTCGCAAGGCGGGAAAAGAGGTCTGGCTTCTCGAAAAACATTCTGCTTTAGTCAACCATATTAAAAAATACGGAATCCAGGTTGAAGGGATTAGCGGAGAACATCGCTTTTTCCCTCTGATAACTTCTGAGGCGGAGGAAATAAAAGAGGCCGATCTGATTCTCATATTTGTTAAGGCTTTTGATACGGTTCAAGCAATTCTAAAAGCAAAGCCGTTAGTTGGTCCTGATTCCGTTGTTCTTACTTTGCAAAATGGCATCGGAAATGTAGAAGAAATTGTGAGGGTTGTGGGCCATAAGCAGACGATGGCAGGCACCACGGCCCATGGAGCGACTGTTCTTGGCTTGGGACATATTCGTCATGCCGGAACCGGAGAGACAGTGATCGGAGAACTTGATGGTAACAAAACCTCACGATTAGAAAAGGTAAAGGCTTTTTTTGAGTCAGCCGGGATTAACGTACAAATCACTCAAGACGTTACTGGGTTGCTTTGGAGTAAGCTTCTCATCAATGTTGGGATCAATCCGTTAACGGGCATCACGGGACTGCGGAACGGGGAATTGCTTGATTATGAAGAAACCCGGGCGATTATGCGGCGTGCAGTAAATGAGGCAAAATCAGTTGTAGATCGAAAAGGGATTCACCTTATTTACCCTGATCACCTCCAAAAAGTTGAAACCGTTTGTCACGCTACTGCCCAAAATGTTTCTTCTATGCTTCAAGATATACGGAATAAGAAAAAAACTGAAATCGACTTTATCAGCGGAGCAATTTTGCGAGAGGGGAAAGAGTTTGATTTGGACCTACCGATCAACCAAGCCCTGACCCATCTCATCCATCTTTTAGAAAATTTTGGACAGAACGCTTAAGCTATGTCTCCCTTTTTGGTTTAATGCCCCTCCTCAAGATTTTTTAAAATTCCCTTAAATTTTATTTTGACTCCCATCCGTTAGCCTGACCACTCTTTGAATTCTTTACATTTTTCATTCCAACTTGGTTCGTGCTGCATAAACGCTCGTGAATCACCAGGAAAAAAGTTTAAAATGCTTGACAGAATACGAGCAAATAATATAAATATTTGAATGAATATTCATTCATTATCTTTCTATTCTTAGATAGGATCAAAACCTATGGCGGAACAAGAAATTTTCAACGAAGAAGAGAAAGAAAAATTACCCCGCGGCATGGATAAACACGAACGGATTTTGAAGGCTGCGCTCAAGGTTTTTGCAGAAAAGGGTTTTTATAACACCCGAATTTCCGAGATTGCCAAAGAGGCAAATGTAGCTGATGGCACAATTTACCTTTATTTTAAAAATAAAGATGACCTGCTTATTTCCCTTTTTGAGGAAGAGGTTGGGAAAATTTGCCAATCCATGCGTGAGGAGATGAATAAAACAAATGATCTCGTTGAAAAGTTGCGAATTTTTGCTTTGAGTCACCTTAATAGAATTCTAAAAAATCGGGAATTAGCCGAAGTTATTCAAGTGGAGTTAAGACAAAGCGCAAAGTTCATGCGGGAATATGTCAATAAGGGCTTCACTGAGTATATTAATTTAGTAAGAGAGATAATTCGCGAGGGTCAGGAAAAAGGGGTTTTTCGGAATGATGTTGCTCCCGGTATTGTGAAGCGAGCTTTTTATGGGGCGTTAGATGAAATGGCTCGCTATTGGATTCTCTCTCCCATCAAGAAATACAACCCCATTGATTGTGCTAAAGCGATAAGCGAAATTTTTATTCGGGGTCTTTTAGCTAAACCCCAGGAAAATGAATGATACCAAGTCGCCTTCATTTGCATATCTTTGTTGTCTCCTCGTCATACTCCTCGACGTCGATTCCTCGTCGCCGCCTCGATCTGCTTTTGAATGCAACTTGGTATGAGGTGTTTTTTTAGGTTTGAAGGATTTTTTCTAACCGAACAAGGTCCTTTTTCTCCCCTAAGGTAATCAAGGTATCCCCCGCATTAATTCGCACATCTCGCGAAGGATTAAACACCATCTTGCCGGAAGTTTCTTTTATCGCAACAATGATCACCCCTAAATTCTTGCGAATTTCAGCTTCTTGCAAACTGCTTCCCACAAGGCTGGAGTTCGGTTTAACCAGAAACTCTTCACACTGTAATTCCATGCTCTTGCCATGAAAGGCAATCTCAATAAAATCCACTACTGCCGGGCGCAGGATAGCCTGGACCATGCGTACCGCTCCCATTTGGTAAGGCGAAATGACTTTATTAGCACCTGCCTGCTGCAATTTCCTTTCGGAACTCTCGTTAGTGCTCCGAGCGAGAATGAAGAGGTTAGGGTTCAGCTGACGAGCGGTCAGTGTTATATAGACATTGTCAGCATCGGAAGCCACCACTGCCACTAACCCGCGCGCCTTCTTTACCCCCGCCTCAATCAACACCTCATCTTCAGAAGCATTCCCATAAAGATAAAGGTAGTTTTCTCGTTCCAGCTTCTCACGAAGGTGCTCATCTTTTTCAATGACAATATAAGGAACTGATGCATTTCTTAGCTCCCGGCTGATATAACTGCCCATCCTCCCAAACCCACAAACAATATAATGATCTTTTAGATTTCTAATTTCTTTTTCCAATTTTTTTCTCCCCAGTACTTTTCGGATCTCACCTTCAATTATAGGTTGAATAATACTACTTAAGGCATAAAAGCCGATTCCTGCCCAAACTAATATAAGCACTATCGTGAAAATGCGTCCATGAAAAGTTAAAGGATGGGTTTCTCCAAATCCAACCGTAGCGAGAGTAATAACCACCATATAAAGGGAATCAAAGAAATTCCACCCTTCAATGACCATATAACCCCCGATTCCGATAACAAATACGGAAAGGAGGAAAATGATGGCCCATTTAATTCTTTTTACTTCCATAGATATCTAAAAAAATTATGGTGAAGAAAATCAAGGGTCAAAAAAGAAAATTTCCGACAAGTGGCGGTACTGTTCAGAAAAGTCAAGCCCATAGCCCACAACAAAATAGTCCTTCTCCATGGTAATGCCGACATAATCTAACCAGATCTCAACCTTGCGCCGGGATTTTTTATCGAGGAGAACACAGATTTTTAATGACCGAGGCCTTCGCTTGGTAAGTTCTTGTTTAAGAAACTTAAGGGTCAACCCAGTGTCAATAATATCTTCCACGATAATTACATCTTTACCGGTTATGGAGGTTTCTAAATCTTTAAGAATTTTTACTTTTCCCGATGAATGCGTTGAAGCTCCATAACTAGCCAGACGGACAAAATCTATATGCACGGGAATTTTTAAAGCCCGGACTAAGTCAGCAAGAAAGATAAATCCCCCTTTTAAAACTCCTACTAAAATGAGTTCTCCTGATGGATAGTCTTGGGAAATCTGTTGCGCGAGATCTTTTACCCGATTAAGAATGGTTGTCTTATTATAAAGGACTTTAAGTTTTTTGCCCATGACGAAAGAAAACATTTTAAAATATTTTATCATCAATAACAAAAAAGAGCACCCCTGTCAATCAAGAATTTAATTTTGTTGACTTTTTCCAAAGCTTTATTTTTGATGTTTGGAGAATTCCTCGATTTGTAATATAAATAAAAAGACAGTCCCGTGGCCCCGGAAGACAATATTTATTTTGAGGAATTTGAAAGTGCATATTCCTGATGATGGTAAAAAAAGGCTTGAAGAGTTAAAAAACATTCTTCTTAAAAAGGGTCTTTTGGATAAAGATGAGGAACTCATTGAAGCAATGATGGAAGACCTTACTCATTTTGCATATTTCATGGGATGCATTACCAAAAGTGATGTCAAGCGACTTCTTGGGCTCACTGACCAGGAAGCAAAGGCCAAAATAAGATACTGGAAGGTTTGGCAGGAAGGAAACCGGAGCTGTGGGTTGAGCAGGAATCCTTTTACCGAAGAGTGGAATTTAACCAGAGCTAAAAAAACAAAATAAATGGAGGATATGGATGCCTATTTATGAATTTATTTGCCAGGAATGCAAAAACATTTTTGAATTATTAGCCATAAAAGAGGGCGATCTGGTTGAAATTAAATGTCCCACCTGCGACTCCGATAACCTGGAACGCGTGCTGAGCAAGGTCACGGTAACCTCACGTGGTAATTCAGACAAAAAACAAACTCCCGTAGAAAATCGGTCTTGTTCTTCTGGAACCTGTTCCACGATAACTCTTCCTGGTCACACAAAATAAATTAAGCCTGTCCCTACGCAACATCAGTAAATAGGAACGACGGAAAAAAATTTATTCAGTCAGTCGTGACTACATTTTTTCGGAGGGGTTTGTTTAATCGAGTTTTAGGTCTCCGTGTTTTTGGATGTGCTCGACCAAACCACCATCAGAGAGAATATTGGCCATGGCCTGGGGAAGGGGAGGGAAGGTATGGGTTTCATTTTTTGTCACATTCTGGAGCGTTCCGGCAGTTAAGTCCAGTTCGAGTTCATCTCCGTCTTCAATTTTATCAGTATCTACGATAACCGCAGGAAGTCCCACGTTAATACAGTTGCGAAAAAAAATACGGGCAACACTTTTTGCAACTACGGCACTTACACCTGCAAGTTTAATGATGGTGGGGGCATGTTCACGACTCGATCCTTGGCCGAAATTTTTGCCTCCCACCACAAAATCGCCGGGCTTAACATTTGAGGGAAACTCCGGCCGTGCATCTTCGAGCACATGTTTGGCTAAATCTGGGAGATTGCTCCGCAGATGAAAGAATCTCCCTGGAGCAATATGATCAGTGCTGATTCCATCGCCGAACTTCCAGGCCCTTCCTTTACGCTTATCCATGTCTTCTCCTGCTTTGTCATACCAAGTCGCCTTCATTTGCATATCTTTGTTGTCTCCTCGTCATACTCCTCGATAAAACGTACGCTCGTCGATTCCTCGTCGCCGCCTCGATCTGCTTTTGAATGCAACTTGGTATCAGGGGATTTTGATTCGCAGATAGAATAAAACTTTTTAAGATTCGAGAACGAGGTTAAAAATTGAGGAGTCCACCTCAACCATATTCCTTACTTTTTCGTGAAGGATAATATGAATTCTATCCCCATGCCGAGAGAGTTTTTTCAGAAGCTTATTAAAATGCTTCCGCTGGGCTTCATGGAACTCTTCGATATGGAGAGTAATGGATGAGGTTGTGTGTTTGAGAACTTTTTGTAAATGTTTGTCAATGCGAATAAAGAAATCTTTGCCTAACCATCCCTTCATCGAAATTGAAAGATTAGAAGCAGCATTTTGCACTTGGCTCAAGTTCAGCTCCAAAGCACCACGATCAAGATAATTCTGAAAAGTTTTCTTGATGAGCCCCAGATAACTCTTGGCTAAATTATTTACTTTTTCAAATTCCTGAACAAATTGGCGGTCAACGTAATCTCGCATCGCTAACCCAACAATCCAGTCATGGACTACAATCGGAATCAGTTTCGGCCGGGAAACAGGTAGTGATCGAAAAAAATGGAAGGCCCGTGAAAAACCCCCTGGTATTATTCCCTGAAAAAAGAAATTTTTCATTATCTGCAAAGCTTCTCTCAACGAATATTGCTGAACTTTGTGAACGGGATTGCTGAGATAACGGATTTTATTTTTGATTCGGAAAGCAATGTTCCGATCTTTTAACAGGCGATCGTAAAGGCCACGATACCCATCTACCATTTCCTCATACCCCATCTGTTTGGGTAAAAAATTTGTTCCGAGTGTCGTATTGTCGGCATTATCCGCCTCAGCAATAAGCCTTCCTTCTTTCCCCAGTCGTTCATAAAGAGGGGTTTTCGGCAAAGCGGTTAAAAGCCCGATCATCGCTGTTTGAATGCCGGAGTCCATGATAAAGCGGTACTGCTTATCAAAGGTCTTCATGGTGTCATTATCAAAACCAATGATAAAACCGGCAAGGATTTCAATGCCATGGGAATAAATTTTTCTCACTGAGGAGAGTATATCCTGGCGGGTATTCTGAAGTTTTTTTGTTTCTTTAAGGCTTTCGGTATCCGGAGATTCGATCCCGATGAAAATCCATTCGAAATTCGCCGTATGCAAAAGCTCAAGGAGCTCTTCATCATCGGCCACATCTAAAGAAGCTTCGGTCCCAAACTGAAACCGATATTCATGCTTGAGCTGGTAGTCTTTGAGGAACTTAAGTAGCTCTTTCGCGACCCGCTTGTTTCCGATCAAGTTGTCATCAACAAAAAAAACATTGTCCGCATGGAGTTTCCTGAGAACGTCCAACTCGTTGCCTATCTGTTCAAGTGATTTAGCGCGAAATTTACGACCAAACATCACGATAATGTCACAGAATTCGCAGCGATACGGACACCCTCGAGAAAACTGCAGACTTACTCTTTGGTAGCTATCCAACTTCAAGAGGTCAAAACGGGGTACCGGAGAATCATTCAGGTCAACAGTTCCTGTTTCTTTGTATAATTTCTGTGGCTTGCCTCGTTCAAAATCGGTACAAAACTCCCCCCAGATATACTCAGCTTCACCCGCTATCACAGTATCGGTAAAAGATTCATACGCCTCTGGGCATAATGAGGCATAGCTTCCGCCGGCAACAACAAAGAAGCCTTTCTTTTTATAAAACGTGAGTAACTCTTTTTGCCGCTTAAATTGCACTCCCATCCCGCAAACACCAATGATGTCAGCCTGAGGTTCTAAGGGGATGGACTCGATGTTTTCGTCAATAATTTCAACTTCCCAATCCTTTGGACACAGGGCTGCCACAGTCGCTAATCCCAAAGGAGGATTGAGGACTCTTTTATTAGATGATAAAATTTTATCAACTGCCCACTTAAAGCTCCAGAAACTCTCCGGAACCTTTGGATTAATCAATAATACCTTCACTAAATTCTCCTTCACAACAAGGTCAATGTTGCCTTCACTATACTCAATCCGGTAGAATAAAGCAATAAGAAATTCCCCCTATTTTAATAACAAATCCCCCTTAGATTTTATAGTCCGGGAGGTACTTGCTGTAGAGAAAGCTTACTCCGAATGCAGTATTGGGGTGAAGGATAATCCCCACCCAAAAAGACTGATTAGTTTTAACATGTTGTAAAGATTCCCAATAAAACTCAAGAGAAACCCCAAAAAAGTTCTTGCTTGACTGAGGTTAGAAAAAGTGTAAAAATTAGTTTTTGATTAAACTAATTTAAATAATTATATAACCAGGGGAAACAAAGAAAAAGGATAAATAAAAATGGGAGATAAAGAAAAAAACAGTAAATCAATTGTTGGGTGTCCCTATTGCACCAAACCAATACCTTCTGATGCAGGGCAATGTCCTTATTGTGGTACAAACTTTGGTTCGCAGACGATTAGAATTTTAAGGTCAGTTGTTAACCAAGCGCTCTTTGATTCAGACGAAGACCGACGAGGAGTCGATGATCGAATCCCAAAAAAGTTTAAGATTGTATATAATTCGGGTAATACCTTGATTCACAGCTACCTTGGTAATATCGGCGTGGGTGGAGTTTTTATTCCGACTGATCACCCCATGGATTCGGGGACCCGGTTGCATGTAAAAATTAACCTTCCAAACGGAGAAAAAGATCTGGAAGTTAATTGTGAGGTTGTTTGGATTCGAAAGAAAGAAATTAGTACCCCATCGGGGAAATTTCCTTCTGGCATGGGAGTCAAGTTCTTAAACCTTTCTACAGAAGATAAGAAAAAGATCGAGCGCGTAATAAAGGGCATCCCGTATATTTAATCAATGGTCTCGCCTGGAGTCATAACCAGAACCTTTACCTCGGGAAATTTTTTCATCAATTCTAAAAATTTTTCCGGAGTTCCTGAAAGAACCGGAAAAGTTCCATAGTGCATGGGGATCACATACTGAGGTTTTAAAAGCCCACAAGCGTAAACCGCTTCTTCTGGTCCCATCACATAATGACTTCCAATAGGGAGCAAGGCAAGTGCAGGCTTATAGAGATCATTAATGATCTTCATATCTCCAAAGACCCCCGTGTCTCCAGCGTGGTAAACCGTAAAACCATTATCAAACCGAATGATAAAACCGGCTGCTTCTCCTCCATAAATAATTTGATTTCCTTCAACCATGGAAGAGCTGTGGAGAGCGTGCACCATGGTGATGCGGATATCCGTAGCGGTCACTGATCCCCCTTTATTCATCCCCACGATTTTTTCAGGATTCAAACCTTTCTGAATGAGATAGTGAGCAATTTCAGGCATGGAGATAACAGGAGCGCCAGTTTTTTTGGCTAATTCGATCGTATCCCCAAGATGATCACCGTGTCCGTGGGAAACCAGAATGTAATGTAGTTTTCCTACATTCTCTGCTCCCTTGGGGGCTTGTGGATTATCTTTTATCCACGGATCTATCAGAATAGTGGTTCCATGAGGTGATATCAGTTTAAAGCAGGCATGGCCAAGAAACGTTATGGTTACCCCTTTATTAATGTTTTGGCCACTCATGAGGAAACCTCCTTTTGAAGAATTGTAGGCATCAGTGTTCTAAAGTATTACGTTTTAATTTCGTTATTAGTCCATTATCTTTTTTCTTTTACTTCCTTTATACTCTCAGCTACTCTTTTTTCAACAATCGTTTTAATGTGCTCCAAATTCCTTTCATCCGTAGCCTCAAACCGAAGCACAAGCACTGGTTGGGTATTGGATGCTCTCACTAAGCCCCATCCAGAGTCAAATAAAATTCTCGCCCCATCAACATCAATGACGGGATAGTCTCTTTTAAATTTTTCTACTAATTTTTGTACCACCAAAAACTTTATCTCATCACTGCATTCAGTCCGTATCTCTGGGGTGACGATTGTTATGGGGACATCCGCGAGAAGCTCGGATAATTTTTTCTCCGTTCTAGAAAGGATTTCTAAAAGCCGCGCTCCCGCGTAAAGAGCATCATCATATCCGTAATACCGATGCGCAAAAAAGATATGGCCGCTCATTTCTCCTGCCAGTTGGGCTTTTTCTTCTTTAAGTTTTGCTTTCATAAGCGAATGACCTACTTTCCACATGATGGCCTTCCCCCCGTGTTTCTTGATATCATCAAACAAGGTCTGAGAGCATTTTACCTCAGCAACGAAAGTCGCTCCCGGAAGTTCAGCGAGGATTGCGCGGGAAAAAATGATCATCAATTGGTCACCCCAGATGATTTTTCCTTGTTCATCAACCACGCCGATGCGATCGGCATCCCCATCAAAACCGATCCCCAAGTCTGCTTTCTGCTCTTTTACTTTAGAAATTAAAGACGTTAGATTTGCCGGGACAGTGGGGTCCGGGTGGTGGTTAGGAAAAGTTCCATCCATCTCGCTAAAGAGTTCACTTACCTCGACTCCTAAGCTCCGGTAAAGCGGGCCGGCTGCTATCCCGGCAGTTCCGTTCCCGGAATCAATAATCACCTTCCGTTTTTGTTTTCCCATTTTAAGAAAAGCACTCACGGTTTTTAAATACCGTGCACGAATGTCCTGTGATTCTAATGTTCCTTTTCCGGATTCAAAATCGCCCTTTTCGAACAGCTTTCGTAAGTTCTGAATTTCTTCTCCAAAAATAGTGCCTTTACCTACACAAACTTTGAACCCATTATTATCAGGAGGGTTATGGCTTCCGGTAATCATAACCCCTCCGTCAACCTCTAAGTTAAAAAGAGCAAAATAGAGAAGCGGGGTGGGGATAATGCTGAGGTCAATCACATGACAACCGGTGTCAAGAAGGCCTTCTGAAAGCGCTTGGTGCAGCCGGGGAGAACTCAGCCGACAGTCTCTCCCGACGACTACTCTTTGGATATTGTTTCTACGAAAATTGGTTCCAAACGTTTTGCCGAGGGTGTAAGTGATTTCATCAGGAAAATCTTGTTCAGCCACCCCTCGAATATCATATTCTCGAAAAATATACGGATTGACCATAAACTTTCCTTCAGTGTTTTAGAGGATGTGATGCAACCCTCGTTTCTTCAGCTCTTCGATGATTTTTCTTATGTCCTGAGATTTTTTTAAGTCCCCGACTAAAACAACATCCTGAGTATCAACGATCAGTAAATCTTTTATACCTAATCCCACAACCACCTTGTCTGACTGACTGAATACAAAGGAAGATTTAGTATCGATAAGGATGACATCCCCTTGGGTTATATTTTTTTCTTTATCTCTTTCCTCTTTTCTTAAATCATAAACCGATTCCCAACTTCCCACGTCGCTCCATCCAAAATCTCCCGGGAGGGTGAGCACGGGGCGTTTCGTTTTTTCCATCACGCCGTAGTCAATGGAAAGGGAAGGCAGGTGTTGATAAACCGACAATAAAACTTTCTGGTACCTGCTTGTGCCCATTGCTTCCTCAATTTTTTGCAGTCCTGCATATACAGAAGGAAGATGCAGTTTTATTTCCTCGAGAATTGTTTTCGGTGTAAACATAAAGATACCGCCGTTCCAAAAATATTCTCCGGAATTCAAATATTCTAAAGCGGTTTTTTGATCAGGCTTCTCGACAAACCGCTTGATGGCATAGACAGTAACTCCTTCAATTTTCTTTTTTACTTCACCGCGCTCCAGATACCCATAGCCAGTCTCAGGCCGGGTTGGTACGATACCAAGAGTAATAATGTCACCCTTCTGGGCCAACTTACAGCCAATCGAAAGAATTTTTCGGAAGGTTTCTTCTTCAGCAATAAAGTGATCTGCGGGCAGGACTACCATCGGTTTGTCAAGGATGCCTTGTTTTTTTAAATAAAATGCCGCAAGCCCGATGCAGGGAGCAGTGCTCCGGCCAAGTGGCTCTTCCAGGATGATGTAGCGATTTTCTCCCAGAAGGGTATGCAGGAGTTGATGGTGCTCTTTATTGCTGACAATAATGGTATGCTCTTCTGCTGCGAGCGGTTTTACCCTTTTGAGGGTTTCTTCCACCATGGTGCTGGAACCGATGATGTTTAGAAACTGCTTCGGGTAATGAACACGGCTTGCCGGCCAAAACCTGGTTCCTGACCCTCCTGCCATTATTACCGGATATAGTTCCATGGTATCCTCGATTTTTTATGTTCAATTTGATTTACTTAATACCACATAACCATCCTTGCTGTCCAATAAATCCCTGCTGAACGCGTTTCTCGACCAGAGATGAAGCAAGGATGTTGTGGAGAAAAAATATCAAAGGCATCAATCGTGAAAAAGTTCATCAGGACGCTGATACTGGGGAAGGATATCTAAAAACGACTTTTCTGTGATGAGAAAAAATTAAAATTCCGGGTGCTCTGATGCTCTCATGAAAAATGATGTTTATTGTGAAAAGCTAAATTTTATGAGGAGGGAAAAGATTAATTTGCTTTTTGAAAGAGAAAACAAGGGGAGAGCTCCCAATCCCCCCTTGTTTTGTCAGGTTATTCAATTTTTATGGGAATTGCCTTCGGCTTTGTTTCTTCAGCCTTGGGCAAGGTGATTTCCAGGACGCCGTCTTTATAATTTGCTTTTACTTTTTCAACCTGGACTGTTTCGGGTAAGGTAAAAGAACGGCTGAATTTTCCATAGAACCGCTCAATCCTATGATAGTTCTCCTTTTTTGTTTCCTGCTCGTGTTTTCTTTCTCCCGAGAGCGTCAGCACATTGTCTTTAATCTCGATAGACACCTCGTCCTTTTTAATTCCCGGGAGTTCAGCTTTCACAATAATACTATCCTTTTCTTCATAGATATCTACGACAGGAGACCAGGTCCGTTCTAAGGTTTCTCTTTCCCCTACAGGATACCGTCCGAAAGTTTCTTCAAAGAGACGGTTAAGGCGGTCCTGAACGCCACCCCATTCCTCAAGGGGATCCCACTCTCTTAAACTTCTCCAAGGAATCAGTGCCATAACTATTCACCTCCTTTTTGGTTTATAATTTTTTATTTTTTCTTTTTGATAAAAAATAAAACCGATTTTATTTTTGTCAAGACCCCGCCTAATTGTAGTAGTGATTTTTCTTGACAATAAGCCTTTCTGTGTTAACCTTCTAAATCTATTTTCTTTTTAATAGTGTTAATAATAAAGAGTTATTAATTGATAAACGTTTGAGCGATGGACTACAAAGCCACTATTCAACTTCCAAAAACAGCATTTCCTCAAAAAGCGAATCTTTCCCAAAAAGAGCCGGAAATTTTAGCAAAATGGGAAAGAATGGGTATTTATAAACTTATTGAACAAACACGGGGTGAGCAGGGTAAATATATTCTCCATGATGGTCCACCCTATGCGAACGGGCATATCCATATGGGGCATGCCTTAAATAAAATTATAAAAGATATCATTGTAAAAGCTAAATTCATGGCTGGTTACGAGGTCAATTACATTCCGGGTTGGGATTGTCATGGATTACCGATTGAACATGAAGTGGATAAAACCCTGGGCGCGAAAAAGAAAGGGCTTTCTCCTTTAGAAATTCGCAAACGTTGCCGGGAATATGCGGAAAAATTTGTTCAGATCCAGCGCGAGGAGTTCAAGCGCTTAGGTGTTTTTGGGGATTGGGAAAATCCCTATTTAACCATGTCGTTTGACTACCAGGCAACCATTGTGCGCGAGTTTGGAAAATTTGTTGAAAAGGACAGCATCTACCGTCGGAAAAAGCCGATCCAATGGTGTTTTACCTGTAAAACCGCTCTTGCTGAAGCTGAGGTCGAATATAAAGACCACACGTCCCCCTCTATTTACGTAAAGTTTTCTCTGATTTCAGATATCAGTGAAGTTTTGCCCGTATTAAAAAAAGAAAAAAATATTTCCGTTATTATTTGGACCACGACTCCCTGGACCATACCGGGAAACCTGGCCATTTGTTTACATCCTGACCTTGCCTATGTGGCAGTGAAGACAAAGGATGAGGTTTTTATTATGGCGGAGGGGTTATTGAAACGCACTATGGAAACCTTAGGCGTTAACGCTTATGAGGTCCTTACTACCTTTTCCGGAACCACGCTCGAAAACCTGAGGTGCCGCCATCCTTTTATTGAGCGGGATTCGGTTTTGATCTTGGGTCACCACGTTACTTTGGATGCCGGCACTGGCTGTGTCCATACTGCTCCAGGACATGGACAAGAAGACTATGATGTCGGTCTAACGTATGGTTTAGACATTTACTCTCCGGTTGATAACGAAGGAAAGTTTACCGAGGACGTGGAATTTTTTAACGGCCAGAATGTTTTTAAAGCTAATAAGGCAGTGGTTCAAAAACTGAAGGAAACCGGTGCGCTCCTTAAGGAAGAAGAAATTGTTCATTCCTATCCTCATTGCTGGAGGTGTAAAGAACCCATTATTTTTAGAGCCACGGAACAGTGGTTTGTTGCCATGGATAAAGACGGGTTCCGCGATAAGGCTCTGGATGAGATAAAAAGGGTAACGTGGATTCCTTACTGGGGAGAAGAACGTATTTACGGCATGGTTGAAAACCGACCGGATTGGTGCATTTCCCGCCAAAGGTCTTGGGGGATTCCGATTGCTATTTTTTATTGCACCTCCTGCCGTCACCCTTTAGCTAAAAAAAATATTATTGATAAGGTTGCAGACCGTTTTGCTCAAGAAGGAGCGGATGCATGGTTTTCTCGGAGCGCTGAAGAATTGATGCCTTCGGGGACAACGTGTCCACAATGCGGTTGTAGCACTTTTGAAAAAGAGATGGATATTTTGGATGTGTGGTTTGATTCCGGGGTTAGCTGGGCAGCGGTGATGGAAGCACGGGAGGGGATCGAGATCCCCGTTGACCTTTACTTAGAAGGAAGCGACCAGCATCGAGGATGGTTTCATAGCGCGCTTTTAACGGGAGTGATGACCCGCTCCAAGGCACCTTACAAGACGGTGCTTACCCATGGATTTGTGGTTGACGGGGAAGGGAAAAAGATGTCCAAAACCCTGGGTAATGTTATTCACCCCAATGATGTGATTAATAAATTTGGCGCGGAAGTTCTTCGCCTCTGGGTAGCAGCGGAAGATTATCGCGAAGATATACGAATCTCTTCCGAAATAATTCAACGCTTATCTGAAGCATACCGGAGGTTTCGAAACACCTGCAGATTCTTATTGGGAAACCTGGACGGCTTTAATCCGGATAGGGACAGGGTTGCCTATGAAGAACTGGAGGAGATTGACCGGTGGGCGCTTCATAAATTACAGCACATCTTGAGTAGAGTTATTGATGCCTATGAATCCTTTGAATTTCATAAGGTCTACTACACGATCCATAATTTTTGTGTCGTAGATTTGAGCGCGTTTTATTTAGATGTGCTTAAGGATCGTCTTTACTGTGAAAAACCTGACTCCCGGTTGCGGCGTTCAGCTCAAACTGTTTTGTATGAAATCCTTCTTGCGCTTACCAAGCTTTTTGCTCCGGTGCTCCCTTTTACCACTGAGGAGATTTGGGGTTTCCTTCCCTCAATAAAAGGGGGACACGAGAAGAGCGTGCACCTTTCTCGCTTTCCTTCGGTTAACCCTAAGTATATTGATGTAGAATTGGCTGACCGGTGGGAAAAACTTTTAACTGTTAGGGGAGAGGTAAACCAGATCTTAGAAGACGCACGGCGAAAACGAGAGATCGGCAGTTCGCTTGAAGCAGAAGTTGTTATCTCGGGTCGGGGTAAGCAGTTTGAGCTTCTTCATGATTATGAGATTTTTCTTCCCACCCTATTCATTGTCTCGAAAGTTACCTTGGAAGAAACGGACGTGGTTCAGGAGGATAAGGAGCTTGAAGTAAAAGTAAGAAATGCCTCGGGCGAAAAATGTGAACGGTGCTGGAATTATCATCATTCGGTGGGGAAAAATCCTCATCACCCCACGATCTGTGAACGCTGTTTAAAGGTTTTGGCTGGTTAAAAGTTTTTTGGCAGAAACCACGTGGTGCGGAAAAGAATGTGAAAGCCAAAGTAATTTTTTTACTTGCTGTTTCTCTTACGGTTATATTCTTGGATCAGATATCCAAGTCTTGGATAGAACATAATGTCTCCCTTTATCAGTCTATCCAGGTAATTCCAAACTTTTTTCATATCACCCATATTAAAAACACGGGTGGGGCTTTTGGAATTCTTTCTGAGTTTAAGGGTCTTTATTTTAAAACATTTTTTATCCTCTTTACGTTTCTTACTATCGGAGTTGTGGGTTTTTTTTACTGTAAACTTAAGCCCAATCAAAATGCCCCAGCTTTGGGCATAGCACTCATCATCGGAGGAGCCATCGGAAATCTCATCGATCGGATCCGTTTAGGGGGGGTCATTGATTTTATTGATGTCCATTATTATTCCCTCCATTGGCCTGCATTCAATGTTGCTGATTCCGCAATTACCATTGGTTCAGTGCTTTTAGGTGTTTTAATTTTTTTCAAAAAATGGTGAGGAGAGTATGCACCCGATTTTATGTCAGGTTGGTCCTTTAACGATTTATACCTACGGCCTTTTTGTTGCCCTGGGATTACTCGTAGGTTTAAGCCTTGCTTTAAAGGAAGCTAACAGAAAGGGATTTGATCCCCAAGCTATTCTTGACCTAGTTTTTTATACGGTTTTGGCAGGGATTATCGGTGCCCGGATTTTTTATGTTGCCCAAAACTTTTCTTTTTACAAAGAGAACCTTTTGAGTATCGTGAAAATCTGGGAAGGGGGACTTGTCTTTCAGGGTGGTTTAATCTTTGCCATTCCCATTGCATGGGCTTTAGTTAAAAAAAAGAAACTTTCTTTTTGGCAGACATTCGACGTGCTTGCTCCCTACATGGCGCTCGGTCAAGCTTTCGGGAGGATCGGGTGTTTTTTCGCGGGCTGTTGTTATGGAAAGCCCACCAACCTTCCCTGGGCAGTTACCTTTACTGATCCAAAAACTCTTGCTCTTGCCGGCATTCCTCTCCATCCTACGCAACTTTACTCATCCCGGGATTATTTCTTATTTTTCTTATTCTCATTTTTTGGCGGAAACACACAAAATTTTCCGGGCAGCTCTCCTGTCTTTATTTAATCTTCGACTCTTCCTTTCGATGTTTTTGTTGAATTTTTTCGGGACGACCCACGAGGACAATTCTGGGGTCATTTTTTCTCCCTCGCGCAGGTAATCTGTCTCATAACTTTTTTTATTGCCCTTTCTTTTTACTTTTACTTAAAAAGCGCTCATCAGCAAACGAGGGGATAATGGCCCTTCACCTCATTATTGATGGCTATAACGTTATCCGCCAGTCGCCGGAATTACTGCGCCATGAAAAAAAAGACTTGGAAAAAGGACGGGCAATGCTTTTGCGCAGCCTTATAGCGTATCAGCGAATTAAGCATCATGCGATTACGGTAGTGTTTGATGGTTGGGCTGAAGGCGATATTTTTGAGCGTCGTGGTAAGGAAGGGGGAATTGAAATCATTTTTTCCCGACGCGGAGAGAAGGCAGATGAAGTAATTAAACGGCTCGCGGCTCAGAAAAAAGGCGAAATAACAGTGGTTACCTCTGATCGTGACTTAGGCTATTCCTGTGCGTTGGAAGGGTGTATGGTAGTTTCCTCCCCGGAATTTCTTGCTAAGATGGAATTAGTTCACTATTCACATCAAAAAGGTGAAGTGAATGAAAAAGAGGATAACAAGCCGTATGTAAGGAGCACAAAAAAGAAAGGCCCTTCAAAACGGGTCCCAAAATCCATGCGCCATCACCAATCACTTCTTAAGAAACTTTAGCCTTTTTACCGCCGATTTTGTGTTCTTCGCCTTTAATAATTCTTTTGATATTTTCTTTGTGCCGAAAAATAATCATAATGGCTAAAAGAGCAGCAGTTGCACTATAAAGCCGGGGGTAGGGATGGGGTGAAAAAATCATGAGCAGCGGCAACGCAAGAGCAGCGGACATGGAGCTGAGGGAAACGTAGCGACATAATACAAGAACAATACAAAAAATTCCGAGGCAGAAAATAAGCGCCTTAGGAGCCAAAAACAAAAAGACCCCAAGCCCGGTTGCAACTCCTTTTCCGCCAGAAAATTTAAGGTAAACGGGATAGAGATGCCCAAAAAAAGTTGCTAAAGCAGAAAGAGAAGCCCAGGTTTCTGATCCGGTTATTGTGTATACCAGGTAAACCGGCAAAAAGCCTTTCAAAGTGTCTCCCAAAAGAGTTAATACCCCCAGCGTTTTTCCTGCGCTCCGGTAAACATTAGTTGCGCCGATGTTATGGCTTCCATACTCCCGAATGTCGATTTTGGCAAAAGCCCGGCCTAAAAGTAAACCCGTGGGGATTGAACCGATAAGATAGGATACAAGAACAAGTCCTATGTTTAAGACCACGTGTCCTCCGTAAACTTTGACGGCTTCGTAAAAAGTCCATCTGCGGCGTTGCGCTGCATCCTCAGTCATTGCGGCGTACAGGTAAGTACGCCTCATTCCGTCGGATTTGCGCGCCTTGCATCTGAAGCTTTACTGTGCCGTCTGGTTTGCTATTTTTTACGACTTCATCAACTTTAGATTAATAAAAAAAGCTCGACTGGTTTTATCAGATAGTTACTGATTACACTGATTCTCGATACCACCTATAGGTTGTGGCGATACCCTGTTCTAAGCTGATTTTTGCCTTCCAACCAAGCTGGTTGAGTCGCGAGATATCAAGAAGTTTCTGTGGTGTCCCATCGGGTTTGGACGTGTCCCATACGACTTCTCCTTGAAATCCTACGATCTTTGCAGTCGCCTCAGCGAGTTCGCGAATAGTAAAATCTTTACCAACACCAATATTGATAATCTCGCTTTCATCATAATTGTTCATAAGGAAAAGGCAAGCATCAGCAAGATCATCCACATGGAGGAACTCTCTTCGCGGGGTTCCCGAACCCCAGAGCACGACTGTTGGTTTTGCCTTAGTTTCTTTCATGGTGGTTTTTTCCGTTAAACCGAGAGAAGTTTTAATGTCCAAGGGGATGAGGCCGAAAGAGGATTCGTCTTGTTGTAGAGCCTCGAAGCAGTTTGTGGCCGCTAATTTGGCGAGATGAAATTTTCGTATGAGGGCGGGTAAGACATGAGAGGTTTCCAGATCAAAGTTATCCTGTGGACCGTAAAGGTTCGTCGGCATCACACTGATAAAATTGGTGCCATATTGGCGATTGTATGATTGGCACATTTTAATTCCAGCGATTTTGGCAATCGCGTATGGTTCGTTGGTAGGCTCCAGAAATCCAGAGAGAAGGTATTCTTCTTTCATTGGTTGGGGGCAGTGCTTAGGATAAACACAGGAACTTCCGAGAAAAAGGAGTTTTTTGACTCCATAGAGGTATGAAGAATGAATTACATGAGCTTGAATCGCTAAGTTTTTATGGATAAATTCAGCGGGAAAGGTGCTATTGGCCAAAATCCCTCCAACTTTAGCGGCAGCAAGAAAAACATACTCCGGAGTTTCTGCCTTAAAAAAAGCTTCAACATCTCCCTGGCGTTCCAGGTTTAATGCTTCATGAGTGCGGGTGATGAGATTGGTATACCCTTCAGCCTGAAGCTTTCGGAGAATAGCTGAACCAGCAAGTCCCTTGTGGCCGGCAATGTAGATGCGGGATGTTTTTTCCATAGGGCCTCAGAAAAAAAAAATAATTTTTTAGAGGAGTAATCGATCGCTACGTACTATTTTCTCTTTTAATGATAGTGTGGATAACATCCTGGCACCGTTGAAGGTTAATGAGCGCCTGGATATCTTCGTGCACCATAATCTTCACTAACTCTTTAAACGTTGTTTTAGGTTCCCAGCCAAGAAGCTTTCTGGCCTTTGTGGCATCACCCTGTAAGTTATCCACTTCAGTAGGGCGAAAGTACCGGGGATCTATGCGCACAATGGTTGAGCCTTCAGCAGGCAAAACAACGCCAGAAGATGATGGTGAAAATGGTCCTTTAAAACCAGCAAGAATCCCCACTTCTTCAACTCCGTGTCCGCGCCAGGCGATTTCTATTCCAGCTTCTTGAAAAGCTCGTTCGCAAAATTCACGCACTGAATGATTCTCACCGGTAGCGATCACAAAATCTTCTGGTTTCTCCAGCTGTAACATTTTCCACATGGCCTCGACATAATCAGGAGCGTATCCCCAGTCTCTCCGAGCTTCTAAATTGCCCAGGTAAAGACTTTCATTAAACCCATACCGGATGCGGGCAACTGCGCGGGTAATTTTCCGGGTTACGAATGTTTCTCCCCGGCGGGGGGATTCGTGGTTAAAAAGAATCCCATTGGTGGCAAAAAGCCCGTATCCTTCGCGGTAATTTTTTACCATGTGAAAAGCGTACACTTTTGCCGCAGCATAGGGGCTTCGGGGTGTAAAGGGAGTTTCCTCATTCTGCGGGGGCGGGGAATTGCCATACATCTCAGAAGACGAGGCCTGGTAAAAACGTAACTTTAAACCACTGCGGCGTAGTGCCTCCAAAATACGGGTGGTGCCTAATCCCACCACATCACCGGTGTATTCAGGGATATCGAAACTCACCCGCACATGACTCTGGGCCGCCAGGTGATAGACCTCATCGGGCTGGATATTATAGATGAGGTTGGTGAGCTGGCCAGCATCAGATAAATCTCCGTAATGAAGAAAAATACGCGCCTGAGGGTCATGAGGGTCTTGGTAAATGTGTTCAATGCGTTCAGTATTAAACGTGCTGGCCCGCCGGATGAGACCATGAACTTCATAGCCCTTTTTAAGAAGCAGTTCGGCGAGATACGAGCCATCTTGGCCGGTTATACCGGTAATAAGCGCACGTTTCATCGGTCACCTCTCAATTGCGCAATATTGTTGGTAATACAACTCAATCCCTGTTTGAGCAATTATGTTGTTAAAAACTTCTCCGCACCAGCAGAATCAATCTTCGATTATTGTGCTAAGAATTATTTTCAAGCGTTGCATGGAGGGGTTTGAGTGTTTTAATACCCTAAAAAGAGGTTTGTGTCAATCTTGGGATATTTGCAGGGAGAGTAATAATATTTAGGGTTGATGCTCCTTGCGAAGCAGGTCATTGATGGTTTTAACCGGATTAAAAGTAATCAGCGGAACTTCAACAAAAAGACTAATCCAGTCAGCCATGCCCCCGTTCCAGAGGCCGGGAAGTTCCAAGGCTTTTAAGGCTCGGCCATCTTTTGATTTTTGAGAAATAAAAACTGCATCCTGGTCTACGTAACGCTTAAGGTCAAAGGGATTTCCTTTATAATCCCGGACTCCGCAGACAAAATCTACCGGGCTGAAATGCGTTGCCGTATTCCATATTTTTTGCTGTTCAGCTGATTTCATATCAACCTGGGCGTTTTCCACCGTTTGGAGAGATAAAGAACCATTTTCCCCTTGCACCCAGAACGGTCCCCCTCCTGGTTCACCTTGATTTTTTACCATGCCGCCGATCCGGATAGGACGATTAAGTTTTTTTAAAAGAAACTCCCGTATTTCGTTTTTTGACCCAAGCTTTTTCTCTGGGGGGGGGATAAAAAGCTGTTTTTCGGCAAACTCCAAGGCTTCTTCAACTACCTTGTTTTCTTTCTGACGTTCAAGCTTCTTCTAAATACGTAAAAATTTTTTCCTGAATTTGTATGAGGAGTCCCCCTAAAATTTTTTTCCAGAGAAAGGTTTCTCCTTTGAGAGGATCGGGAACAATGTTGTCGATATTTTTTATGTAAATTATATCTCCCTGGATATCATTTAAATTTTCAATCAGCGCGCCATGTCCTCCGGGCCGAAAAACGAGTTTTCCATCTTTTTCCCGAAAAGGTTCATTGTTCATATCTACAGCGATCGTGTTGGTTGAAGGTTTTTGGATTGAAAAATCTACGTGAAAGCGGACGCGGTATTTTGTCTCATAGTGCGCTCTCACTGCTTCGAAATGGTGCATGAATCGCTCTTGATGTTCTGGAGAAACCGTAAAATGGATCCGGCAAATTCCTGCTTGGTCTTGCACATACGCTATTGCCTCTACCAAGTGTTCCTCTAAAGCCGTCCGGCAACCCTCAGGATAAGCGTGAAACTTGAGTAGCCCTTTCGGAAGATTAGCATAGTTAAGACCGCGATCAGTTACTAAGGCCTCGATGAGGTGCTTGTACTCACATTGGGCTAATAAATCATCCACCGTTAATCCCGTTCGGGCCAGCACGCTTTTTAGGTCATCATAAAAAGCAAACCGCTTGATGCCATCCACGAATGAAAGCACTTCCTTAGCCTCTTGATCGCCAGCACCAGCCCTCTGGATAATTTCCTTACGGTGCACGCGCGAATCACTTTTTAAGCACTTCATCAGCACATCAAACATACGGCTTGCCGCTCCTGAAGCAGGCACAAACTTGAGAAGTCTTCCTTGGTAGGCACCCTCCTGGTGTTTCCTGAGCAATTGCGGGATTTCTTTTTCCGAAATGCTGATTATCCCGTCACCGAGAGTGCAGGGGCGAATGAGTTTTTGAAAAAAGCTTCCCCGTTTAAAAATCGCAATGTGGGCTCGAACCTTTTTCTCTGTGATTCCCAGAGCCTTCATTTGCCCAAGATCTTTTTCATTAAATGTCAGTTGATTCATTTTGTTCTTACGGTTAGAAAGAAAATGAAAAGTGTCTCATGATTGCAATGACTAATTTATCAGAGCAAATATTTTTTAAGTTTAGCAAAATGGCAAAATATGGCAAGGAAAATTTCCCGGCACAATCAGAAGCTTTTGACAGCCCCAAGAAATTACGGTAAAATCTTTTCGGATGATGAAAAGATAGCAATAGAAATGGAGAAGCGAAGTTTATGTTCAACCGGGGGCGGGGGTCAACTTTGCCACTCCATAAGTTAAATTCTTATCCCAGGGGCATTCATGAATATTAGCAGAGTCATTGAGGCGATGAAAAAAGAGCCCGGGTTTTCAAAAAACGTAGGTATGGTTTTGGTCCACAATGGTGTAGTCCGCGGAAGGGGTGGAGGCCAAGGTGGTGGGGGTATGGGTCGAGGAAGACGATAGGATAGTGTGGCGCAAAAAAAACAAGAACAACAGGAAAAAGGAGTTCTCCATGGCGAAACTAACTCAGCGAATAAAAGAAATATTTGAAAAGCAAGAGACGGTTGTGTTGGCGACAGCGAGCAAAGAAGGCATAGCTAACGTTGTTCCCGTGAATGCAAAAAAAATACTCGATGATGAAACCATTCTTATATCAGACCAGTTTTTCAATAAAACGCTGAAAAATCTGAAAGACAATCCCCAAATAGCAATCACCATCTGGGATAAACTTGAAGGCTATCAAATTAAAGGAACCGCTACCATAGAAACTTCAGGAAAGCGGTTTGAAGAAACGGCAAAATGGATTGACGACATTGGAAAAAAATTGAACCTTCCCCTGAAATCTAAAGGCGCTGTGATCATCACTATTACGGATATCTATAATGTTTCTCCCGGTCCCAATGCGGGAGTCAGGGTTGCCTGATTTTTTTGATCAGAGAGAAGAAAGCTCAAAAATGAAAATATCAGTTGCGAGTGGAAAAGGAGGTACTGGCAAGACTACGATTGCCACCAGTCTTGTACTTACACCCAACACTTCGATGTTTCGGCTATGGTTTGTATTAATAAAAGCGATATTAACCGGGAGAATACTGAAAAAATAAAAAAATATTGTCAGAAAAATAGAATCAGTGTCGCTGGCGAGACCCCCTATGATCCAATAGTCACCAAAGCCATGGTAGCAGGCAAAACAGTAGTTGAATTTGATGCTGGCCCGGCGGCAACGGAAATAAAAAAACTGTGGAAAAAGGTTGCGCCTTGTCTTTTGCAACAATAACGTTATCTGAAAGGATTAACCATACAAGGAAGATAATTCCATGGAGACCATAACCTATACGCCTATCGGCGTCATTCATTCTCCTTTTAAGGATAAGGAAGGAATGCCCATACAATCTCCGGGGGCACAGGGTATCGCTGGAACCGTGATGCTTGACCCAAAATATACCGAGGGGTTAAACGATCTCGAGGGCTTTTCCCATATTATTTTGCTTTATCATTTTCACCGTTCCGAGGGTTACGCCTTAACGGTAAAACCCTTTCTCGATGACGCGATGCGGGGAGTTTTCGCCACCCGGGCGCCCAAGCGGCCAAATCCTGTCGGTTTCTCTGTCGTCAGGCTGGTAAAGGTAGAAGATCGTACACTCTCTATCGAAGGTGTAGATATTATAGACGGTACACCTCTTTTGGATATAAAACCTTATGTCCCGCGAATTTGACGGTCCGAAAGCCGAACGAACCGGTTGGCTTTCCGGTAAAGCCGAAAAAGCTAATGTGGTGAAGGCGGACAGAAGATTTTAAAAAGAGGCAACATCAGTCACAGCAAGCAATAAGAATTTTTTTTGGAAAATTAAAGCATGGTTGATCTCGAAGCAATAGAAAGGTTAGAGGTTGTAACCCTCATTGACAATTATATTGATGTACTCATTTCTTCGAGCCAAAAGGTCAAGAGAAGTCCTCACTATAAGAATGGAAAGATTGCTCCTCCCCTGATAGCAGAACACGGATTATCGTTGTTAGTCAGAGTATTTGAAAACGGGAAACCCCACAGTTTTCTCTTAGATGCTGGCTGGTCAGCGACTGGCGTTCTCCATAACCTGAAAGAACTTGAGATAAACCCTAACGAGATTGAAGCAGTAATATTAAGCCATGGGCACATGGACCATCATGGGGCGCTAAAAGGATTTCTAAACCTTAAATCAACACCTGCGCCGGTGATCGTCCATCCGGATGTTTTTTTAAAAAACCGTTTTCTTGTCCTCTCGAATGGGGAAAGAATACACTTTCCTGCCCTTGAAGAAAAGGTTCTGAAGAAAACCAGGGCACAGATCATAAAAAATAAATCTCCCTATCTTTTGGCATCGGGTTTGGTCCTGGTGACTGGTGAGATTGAAAGAACGACTGATTTTGAAAAGGGGATTCCCAATGCTTATAGGGTAGAGGCGGAGAAGATTGAACGGGACCTTATCTGGGACGACCAGACACTCGTTATTCATCTTAAAGGTAAAGGGTTGGTCATCCTTACGGGATGTGCTCACTCCGGTATTATTAACACTATTCGTTATGCCCAAAAGATTACCGGCATTGGTTTAGTATATGCTGTAATTGGTGGGTTTCATTTAAGCGGACAAGCCTTTGAAGCAATCATTCCCAAAACCTTAAAAGAACTCAAAGCGGTAAATCCTACCCTTATCTATCCGATGCACTGTACCGGCTGGAAGGCCACCATGGAAATCGCCGAACAAATGCCCGGGCAGTTTGTACAGAGTAGTGTGGGAACAGCCCTTTTGCTTTCAGCTTAAGGAGGCGGCAATCAATGGAATCATATTTGGACAAAGAGCTTTTGGAAAAACTCCAGGCTGAGATCATCGAGGATGCTCGAAAACACTATTCCGAAAAAGTGATTGACCGCTGGCTTAACCCGCGCAATTTTGGAATCATAGAAAATTCCCAGGGATATGCAAAAGTAGGCGCTAACTGCGGTGATACCATAGAAATGTTCTTGAGGATTAAAGACGATAAGATTTTGGAGGCCAGATTTCTCACGGAGGGCTGCGGCCCCACCCTGGCGGCGGGGAAGCATGGCTACCGAATTGGCGAGTGGGAAAAGCGTACTGGAAGCTTTCAGGATCAACCAGAAGATGATTCTTGATCATCTGGAAGGAATGTCAAAAGAAAGCGAGCATTGCGCCCAGTTAGCTGCAGATACCCTCAAGGCGGCACTGCGGGACTATCTTATGCATAAACGTGAGCCTTGGAAACGAAACTATCGAAGCTCTTAAGAAAACAACTCGGTTTTGAAAAAAATTATATAACCGATCCCAAATGAGCCAATTATATGGCGTCTCTAACTAATACCTTTTTCCCTTGATTTGTCTGAAACAGTACATTACATTATCATAAAGATTACCAGTACGTTTAAAATAAAGAATCTTCTATAAAACGGTAGATGATTTAAAAAGAATTTAAAAAAAATAGGAAAAATAAAACCAACAAGGAGGTCATCATGAGATTAGCAGTTATTCTTCCAGGGCGAGATTCCTGAAGAGGCAAAAGGCGTTTTACAGGCAGAATATAAGCGCATTGTTGCTCCAGGGACCGATACCGCTATCTTCGAGGTAAAGAACAGTACAATCAGAGTAGCCGGCGATATTGACCTTTTGATCCCAGCAGCAACCGACATCGCAAAGCAAGCGGAAAAAGAAGGTTTCGACGCCCTGGTGCTTAACGGCGTCTGAGACTTTGCGCTGAGGACTGTTCGGGGAACAGTCAGGATACCAGTAGTGGGCGCAGGTATGCCAACCTATCATCTGGTCTATCAACTTGCCAGTAGATATGGCGTTATCAGTGTCAATGAAAAATTGAATCCAATTTTTATTCGGGCAATCAAAGAAGCAGGCTGCTATGAGCGCTTGACCTCAATGCGTGCGATTGGCAAGCCTTTAACGCTTCCTATGGGAGAATTTTATACTCCCGAAGAGTTGGAGGTCGAGTTGCTTCGCATTGGTCAAAAACAGGTTGAAGAAGGCGCCCAGGCCCTGGTTATCGCCTGTACGTTTATCTCGCTTTTTTTGAAACCAGGCGCTTTTGATCGGCTCAAAGAGAAGCTTGGTGTTATGGTGATTGATCCTCAACCCATCGCTCTCAAAACTGCTGAGATGCTGGCTTGCTTGCATTTGTCGCAAAGCGACCAAGAATATCCCTCACTGGAAAAGATTACTTGTTGTTTGTCATAACAACTAAAATGGTTATGAAAGTGGTAGTTGAAAGGGTATAGAGTCCAAGGGTATGGGGTTGTATCGGTTTAGCGATCGTGTTTTCAGGATGGCTCTAGGAGCCTATGTGAGCGACTCTGTGTGGTGATGAGGTGGTGATTGGAAGTGACTGCTATATCGGGTCGCAGCGCGAAACAATGTGCAGCGACCTGGCGAATAAGCGTGACCTTTGCAAAGAATTTGTCGCAAATCCTGAGTTTCTCCATTCGAAAATAAACCATGCCGTAATAGGTCTCCTCACCCTGGTATGGCATGGCGCAGGAAACTGGACCAATAAATTCTTTTGTTCTTTGAGCATAGGGCCTTTCTTAAAGCTTTTTAATGCCCCCCCCTTTCCTCTGGCCAGAGAAGCAAATATCCCTCCAAAAGAAAGAACCGTAAAGATCGTAAAGATCACTTTTACGCTCTTTAAAAACTGGGGGTAACATTGAGGGGTGATTTCGACCCGCCCAATGTGAAGCGCAAAGATCACCATGGTGATTCCCATGCTGAACATCATGCCGGTTGAACGCATGGTTGCGAGTACTCCTGATGCTACTCCGAAAAAACTTTTTTCCACCGAACCCATCTACCTCTTGCCAAAGAAGCAAAGATTCCTCCGAAGAGAAAGAATCGTAAAGAACGGTAAAAATCACTTGCACGCTTTTTAAAAACTGCGGGTAACATTGGAGGGGCAATCTCGACCCGCCCAATATGAAGCGCAAAGATCACCATGGTGATTCCCATGCTGAACATCATTCCGGTTGAACGCATGGTTGCGAGTATTCCTGATGCTATTCCGAAAAATCTTTTTTCCACCGAACCCATCACCGCATTGGTATTGGGGGAGGAAAAAAAAGCAAATCCCAATCCACTCAAAACTAAAGTGGTGATGATAAATCCTAAGGTCGTTTTCTCACCCAGAAAAATAAAAAGGAAAAGCCCCACGGTGATCAATCCCATTCCGCTTGAGGCAATGATACGTGGCTCAAACCGATCGGAGAGCCGGCCAGCAAAAGGAGAAAACAAAGCCATCACCACAGGCTGGGAGATTAAAACGAGGCCAGCATAATGAGGGTTTAACCCTTTTATATATTGCAGGTAAAGGCTTAAAATAAAACCCGTGGCAAAAGTCGCACTATAATTGATGAAAGCGGCTAAACTTGAAAATGTAAGGACAGTATTTTTTCTCAACATACCAATCGCTAATACTGGATAATCAACCCTCATCTCCCATTGCAAGAAGGCCGCAATGCCAATAATTCCCCCTAATACCACCCCGAGACCCAGGACCGAAGGCAAAAGGGAAAATCCGTACATAATCGCGACAATAGAAAAACAATAGATAAGTGCGCCGACAAAATCAAACTTCTCTCCTTTGGCTTCCGCCCAATCACCTTTCAATTTGGTGAAGATCAGGTAAATTATTATTATGACCAGGGGTATTACGGCAAGGAAGATACTTCTCCAACCGAAATATTCCGTGAGCAACCCTCCGAAAAAGGGCCAACGGAAAGTCCAAAATAAACGGAAGCAACATTTATCCCCAAAACCCGCCCTCGTTCCCCAGAGGGGTATACTGAGATGAGGATGGCTACGCTGGTACTAAAGAGCATGGCACTTCCGATTCCATGCAAAATTCTAAAGGCAATAAGCTCCTGGGCAGATGTTGACGATGCGGTTAAACAAGAGGAAACTAAAAAAATCAGCATGCCCACGGTAAAAATCTTCTTTCTTCCATAAATGTCCGCAATCCTTCCAAAAGGCACCAGGAGTGTTGCCACTGCTAAAAGATAAGCAGTGGTAATCCAGCTTAATAAGACTGAGTTCATTGAAAATTCCTTCCCGATAGCGGGAAGGGCAATATTTACTGAAGAACCCATAAAGGGGGTGAGAAAAGAAGCCAAGCGTAGCGATGAGGAGGGCATACTTTTTTGTTGTTTTCATTCTCTGGTGGTTTAAAATCAGAAAGTAAAATTTCACTCATTAAAAGACAACCTCACAAAGTAATTTTGTCTAAAAAATTCCGATTATCAAAACCCCGATAAATATTTTTTTACTCCATTAGTGAATAAATTTATTCCCCCTAACCTTATCCCTTTATATAAAAAAGGAAGGTGTATGGAAGATTGGAGTATAAAATGTAAAAAATATCAAACTATTCCTTAATAACAAAAGAAAAGATAAACTTTATTAACTGATAAAGATTAGCTGAGTAACTGATTTTTATCTTTAAATTTTAATTAAAAGCATGATTAAAATAAAAAATTTAGGAAGAACCATTTTTTGCTAAGAAATTTTTCACAAAAATCTAATGGATAATCAAATCAGGGTTTCTCTTAATAAAATTTTAAATTCTATCAAAAAAACGCTGAGGACCACGGGCGTAAGCCCGTGGGTGAAAGCGTTCCAGCCGAAGGCTGGAAATGAAAGGATGGGATATTGTGATATGCTCAGATCATGGAAATACGACTGAGCGGACATGGGGCATATCATCACGAGTTTCATATCGTTTGGATCCCAAAGTATCGAAAAAGGATATTGAAAGGGGACTTGAAAAGATTCATAGAGAAGCATTTATATGACGTTCAGGAGCATCATCCAGACGTTGAGATCGAGAAATACAGCCTTCAAGAAGATCATGTGCATTTGATCATAATCATACCGCCGAGATATTCGGTTTCAGGAATTATAGGAAAAATTAAAGCCAATACGAGTCGAGAGATACGAAGAGATTTTGCGTGGGTGAAAAAGATGTATTGGCGTAATGAATTTTGGTCACCAGGATTCTTCTCATCGACCGTAGGGATCAATGAAGAAGTCATAAAAAGATACGTGGAATTTCAGGAGAAGATAGATAAAGGGCCAGCTGCAGTTGAGTTCGATTTTGATCTTTAGTGCCACGGGCGTGAGCCCGTGGGTTAAAAATACAGAGCCTTAATCAATGACTGAGAGAAATAATTGGGATGGAATGCCAAAGAAAAGCTGATTGCCAACACCCTTGAATGGGAAAAGAGAAGAATGCCCAGCCTGGCAATTCAACACGGGAAATCTGTGCTGGTTTATCAATGGCACTATCTGCCAAGGAAAGACTCATCGCGATTGGTATGAAAAAATGAAATTCTGTTGGGAATGTAAGATGTTTCAGCCAGTTAATTTATTATTGAAAAGTTTAGGGTGGACGGATCGGGGAGAAACCAAAAAAACCAGTTTGGTAAAGAGACGGCAAAAAAACTTTTATTTATAGCATCAGGAGGAATGAATAAATGGGCAACTTAAGTTGGTTACACTACTTGTCTTATATATCTTTTTTGGTGTTTATTTTCGGCATCCTGACAAAAGTGATCAAGTACGTTAGAATGCCAATCCATCTCCGGTGGGAGCTTTATCCTATTCCCCATGAAAAAAAGGATGGCTCCTATTTTGAAGAAATTGACTGGTGGAAGAAGCCTCGTAGGAAACACTACCTTAACCAGATTGTTTTTATGGCCCAGGAGATTCTGTTTATCCGGGCACTTTACCACCATAATCGGAAGATGTGGTACGCTTCTTTCCCCTTCCATTTTGGTCTCATACCTGGTGATTGGGTGGCTTGCGCTTCTCGTGGGGGGGGCGTTGCTTAAAATTTTTGGGGTGGTAGGTGGAGTGGCTGAAGCCTTGCAGTCTGTGGCGGTTGTCGTGGGAGTGACAGGGATGATCTTAGGGACAATAGGATGTGTTGGGCTGCTCATAATGCGCGCGACCACTTCCGATTTAAAAGGTTATACAGCGCCCACTGACTACTTCAATATTCTTTTTATCCTTGCTGTTTTGGCAAGCGGCATCATCGCCTGGGGTTCTGCTGATCCTCATTTTTCAGTTGTTCAAGAGTATATTCGCGGACTGATCACCTTCAGTGCGGCAGCAACGCCGAGTAAAACCATCGCCTGGTACATTACGCTTTTTTCTCTCTTTCTTATTTATCTGCCCTTCACGCATATGACCCACTTTTTCATGAAATATTTTATGTGGGATAAGGTTCGTTTTGAGGACGAGCCTAATTTAAGAGGAAGCAGCTTGAGGCCAAGATAGCAAAAGCATTAAACTATACACAGAACTGGTCAGCTCCTCATATTCAAACCGGTACGAAGTGGAGCGAGACAGCTTCAAAGGGAGTAGAATAAATGAAGGAAAATAAACTTACTTTAAAAGATATCAGTAAACCATCTGGACAATTGGTGGAGCTTAACCCGGAAGAGTTTATGAAGCTTCCCTACCCTTATGACACCCCGGAATCCCAGCCTTCATTAAAGCCATTAACCGATGAAGTAAGGGGGAAATACGAATGTGACCTTGATGGCCATCTGGCCATCGAAGCTTCCCCGACCAAAGAGCAAGGAAGAGGAAGAACAACTGGTCAATAAGTTTCTTGATGGCTTACGGAAGCTCCTCTCGAAAGAGAATAACTGGACTTTCCTTATGCCGTTAACGCTTTCCCTGGAATACTGCGCCAAATGCCAGACCTGTAGTGATGCTTGCCCTATCTACGTGTCGAGCGGGAAGAAGGAAATTTACCGGCCTACATTCCGCGCTGAAGCTCTCCGTCGCATTGTCAATAAGTACATCAGAAAACAAGGTAAGTTCTCCCTCAAAATGACGGGCAATGAAATTGAACTCAACTGGAAGACGGTAGCGCGACTGGCGGAGCTCGCTTACCGATGCACGCTCTGTCGAAGATGTGCTCAAACCTGCCCTATCGGCGTGGACAACGGGCTTATTACCCACGAGCTGCGAAAGCTGTTTAGCCAGGAAATGGGAATAGCGCCGGAAGAGCTCCACGCAAAGGGATCGGTTCAACACCTGCAAAAGGGTTCCTCCACCGGCATGATCAAGCAGGCCTTCGCAGACACCCTTGAGTTTTTGGAGGACGACATTGAGGAAAAAATTGGCCGAAGAATAACGATGCCTATTGATAAAAAGGGAGCGGAAATTCTTCTCATCCACAATGCCGGCGAGTACCTCGCCTGGCCGGAAAACCCCATGGCTTTCGCGATCATTTTTGACGCTGCTGGGATTGACTATACCTTATCGAGTGAGATTGTAGGGTACGACGCGGTCAATTATGGACTGTGGTATGATGATGTCCAGCTTGCACGAGTGGCATTGAGGCACGCTCAGATTGCTAAGGATCTTGGGGTCAAAAAGATTGTGGTGGGAGAATGCGGGCACGCCCACAAAGCTATTTCAGTAATTGCCGACCGCATTTTCACTGGTGACCTCAATATTCCCCGGGAAAGCTGTATGCCCATATTGGAAGATATTGTAGTCAACGAGAAAATCAAGCTCGATCCTAGTAAGAATGATTTTCCGGTGACGCTTCATGACCCTTGTAATATGGTGAGACTCATGGGCGTCGTTGAGCCACAAAGAAGGATATTAAGAAAGATTGCCCCCCAGTTTCGTGAGATGGAACCTCATGGAGTGGAAAATTACTGCTGCGGTGGCGGAAGCGGTTTTGCCATCATGCCTTCCCTCAATTTTCCGGACTGGAGATCGAGTATTTCTGCCCGGATGAAATTTAAGCAAATTCTCGAAGCTTTTCAGGATGTCATTGACCCGAGTATCAAAAAAATGGTGTGCGCTCCTTGCTCTAACTGTAAAGGAGCCATCCGAGATCTGTTGGCGTATTACAATGCCTGGGAAAAAACCGGGATTGCTTATACCGGATTAGTCGAAATTATTGTCAATGCCATGGTAGATGTTAAAGAGCCGTACATCGAATGGCCGGACATGTAATTGGCGTTCACACCGCAAAAAAATTTCTTCTTGTTTTCGGTTGCTGATCTACCGATCCATTCAATTCGGGAAACCCACTTATTTTGTTGAGAAGCAAAAAAGTGATTCTGGTTTCCCGCCTTAACTTATAGTATAATAAAATTTATACTGTTAATATTGTTCCTGCTATTAATTTTTTCTTCTGCTCAAAACTAACATATAAGGTGCAGGCGAGATGAAACTGTCTTTAAAAGATCACTCACAAATCTTAAACATTTCTGAGGTTAAAGTCCTGGAAAATATCGGAGAAGGAGTTTTAATCATAGACGATACTTTCCGCATTACCTATTTTAACCCCAAAGCAGTTTCCCTTACCGGGATACCCCGCAAAGAAGCATTGGGGAAGCACTGTTACGAAATACTCGCGCTCTCAAACTGTACCGAAGGGTGCCCAGTCCAAAAAATGATTGAGCAAGGAGAGTCATTTGTTGATTACCGGTCCTTTATTAAACGTCCTGATCACGCTGCAGTTCCTGTGGAAGTTCGTTTTTCAATCTTACGGGATCGTCAAAATCTTTTTTCCGGTGGGATAATAACCGTACGCGATCTTCCTTCCCAGTATAATGAATTGGAGGGCGATCATCAGATTTATTCATTTCAAGGAATTTATTCGAATAATAAGCGGTTATTGGAGATTTTTGAAATTTTGCCTGACCTCAGCCGATCCGATGCCTCCGTACTCCTGCAAGGAGAAAGTGGTACAGGAAAGGAACTGTTTGCCGCTGCGATTCATAACTTGAGCTATCGAAAAAACAACCCATTTATAATTGTAAACTGTGCTGCTTTGCCGGAAAATCTTTTAGAATCAGAACTTTTTGGGTATGTAAAAGGAGCTTTCACCGATGCCAAACAAAATAAACCTGGACGCTTTCAGCTTGCCCACCAGGGAACACTCTTTCTTGACGAGGTGGGAGATATTTCGCCTTCCCTCCAAGCAAAACTTCTTCGGGTGGTGGAAGAGAAAGCATTTACTCCTTTGGGTGGTACTCATGTGGTAAAGGTTGATGTGCGGATAATTTCGGCATCAAACCGCGACTTAGAGCACATGGTAACCGTTGGAACGTTCCGCCGAGATCTTTACTACCGGTTCAATGTTGTGAAACTTGAAATCCCTCCTTTACGGGGGAGCGTCCGGAAGATATTCCTAATTTGATCCGACATTTCATTAACCAGTTTAACAAAAAAACCTTCCGAAACATTGAAGGGGTGTCTACTAATTATCTGGAGGTACTTAAAAATTACAAGTTTCCTGGCAATGTTCGAGAGTTAGAAAATATTATCGAGCATGCCTTTGTGATGTGTCGAGGGAACACAATTCGCAGAAACCATCTTCCTTCTTATCTTTCTCGAACACCCCAAAACCAGGAAAACCCCATGGGCTCCGTGGAACGGCTTTTCAACCAGATGGAAAAAGAGACAATTCTTAAAGTGTTGGCAAAACACAAGGGAAATCGATCAACTGCGGGGGCGAGCTGGGTAACGGCACCGCACCACCTTATGGCGGAAACTCCGCCGGATGGAATTGAATTCATGAGGGGAAGGGGGAAAACCTACGGTGTAAGAACGGAGCTGGCTTCAGTGTCAGGAGAAGTCTGAGCTGGAGAAGCTGCCTTGATGGGAAAAGTTACTCAAAAAACAGAGCCTTCTCCGGGAGTTCTTGAACTAAAGGTTATCTGGCCACCAAGTTCGTTG